>CANPXF010000004.1 GCA_947585745.1 uncultured Clostridia bacterium
CCTCCATAGCTCAGTCGGTAGAGCGCATGACTGTTAATCATGATGTCACTGGTTCGAGCCCAGTTGGGGGAGCCAAAGAATAAACCGCATAGATAAGCCAAAAATCGCTTGTCTATGCGGTTTGTTCCATTTTAAAATCACTACTAAAAACCGTTTTAATTTAACTGCGTTTATGTGCATTTAATCTCGGTTGCTCCGCGGTTGCTACGGATTTTTATATCATATACCCCCTTGTATTTAATGCAAGGGGGTATATTTATGCCATTAATTTAACTGCTTTATATAAAGTATCAGCTTCCTGATTAATGTAATGCTTTACATCTGTATCAAAAGAAGTATGGCCCATTAATGCAATTATGTCTTCAGGGCGTGCGCCTGCAGCGCTCATCCTTGTGGAAAATGTGCGGCGGCAACTATGCGGAGTTAAGCTCCTCGGCATACCGAGTGCATCGAGCGCCGGATAAAAATAACGCTCTCTGAACTTGTCTTTGTTCATAGCCTTTCCGTTTTCATCGCAAAATATTGTTTCTCCATTTAATTTCAATTGCTTTTCAACAATAGGCTGGATTTTTGGATGAATCGGGACCAGCCTGTCTGTTCCGGCTTCTGTTTTTTTGCCACCAATAAAAACAGGAATTTTCGTATCGCTAATATAATAATTATCTTTCGTGAGTTCCAAAAACTCGGAAACTCGGAAATTAAGATAACATAGAGAATAGATATAATCAGCATAGGGTACTTTATCAAGATTTTGACGTATAATTTCAAGTTGGATGTCAGTAAAGCTTGTTTTTTCTGATTCATTTTTATCGGGAAGTTCAATAAACGAAGCATAGTTTTTGTTAACAATATCATCTTCCATAGCGAAAGGATACATTTTCGTAAGCAGGCATTTTATTTTATGAAGAGCCGAAAATTTGAGTCCATCTATCATATAGGGTTTATTTGTGACATTATAAGTATGTCTACCTTTATCATCAATAAACATAAGCTTTCCGTCAACTCCGCGTTTTTGATGATTAAATTCATAATAATCTATAATCGCTTGATAGTCGCTTTTTCGTAAGTCCTTAAACTTCCTCTTATATAAAGGTTCAAGCTTATCCCACGATGCTTTATAATTGCTTTTAGTACTTTTGCCAAGCTTGGTATATGATTTGCTTTTTATCCATTTTTCGTGCAACTCTTCAAGGGTGATGTTATAGGCGGAATTTGGGTTAGATTCATAATCATTTAATGCCTTAACCGCTGCAGTTCTGTTTGGGAACAACCCGAGGTAGACACGCTTTCCAGTTATTGAGCTCGAAACAGCATAAGGCTGGTTCTTAATATCCTTTCGCCTATATATAGACCCCGTGCCATTAGGACGTTTCTGCGCCCTATTAATTTTCTCTTTCTGATTTTTCCCGCAATAAGGACAAAATATAAAATCTTCATCTAATTCTCGGTTACATCTCCGATTTTTGCATTTATTAGACATAAAAAACCTCGCTTTCATTGACAGCGAGGCCACAAAAATGTATAATAAGATAAGGTTTGAGGACCTATTGTGCAGCTTCGCTGTGCGCTCGCTCTATTCTGTTGGCGCAGAATAGAGCGATTTTTATTTTATTTTCTTCCCACAAAAAGGACAATACTCTTTTTCTTCTTCCTTGTCGTTATCTTCACTCTTATGGATTTGTTCCATAAATCCCGCAGATATAATGCCTGTAGGGACAGCAACGAGCGCAACTCCAAGCAGCGCAATTATAGAGCTTAATATTTTTCCTGCTATAGTTACTGGGTAAATATCACCGTATCCGACAGTAGTTAGGGTTGCAATCGCCCACCAAAAACTGGAAAAAGCGTTCTCAAATGCTTTGGGCTGCGCCGCATTCTCTATGTTGTACATAAGAACAGCGGCGACTATCATTAAGATGAGCACAACGAGCATAGATGACATAAGTTCACTTGCCTTTGCTTTAAAGACATTGCCGACAGTTTTCAAAGCAGTGGTATACCTGTTAATTTTAAACATTCTTAGCAGTCTTACAATTCTTAATGCCCTTAATACCCTTAAATCAATCGGAATGAGGAACGGCAAGTAGAACGGCAGAATAGCTAATAAATCTATAATTGCCATAAAAGAGAAAATGTAACGAATACGTGCCTTTATAGGTGACATTTCAGGACGAAGCAGGTCCGCAGTCCATATTCTTAGAGCGTATTCTATCGTGAAGATTATTACCGATGTAATCTCTATGTACGAGAGAACTTTAGTTACTGTTGCAGGTATGTTAAAAGTATCGATAATAACGGACGCGACATTTATTATAATCAGGGCGATTATAGTAGTGTCGAATATTTTACTTAAAATATCTCCTTCGCCTGCGACTTCTATAACTTCAAATATTCTATGTTTGATTCTTAAATATTTATTCATAACTTCACCTGTATTTTTAAATAATCGTGCTCAAAAATCCTACCGCCTTGCCCATAATGCAAATGTCCTGGAGTCTGTCCCCTTCATAATTCAAAGTGGGGAAAGTAGGATTTTCTGAACGAAGCTCAATTCTGTTTTCATATTTATAAACCCTTTTGAGGGTGGCTTCGTCGCCGATTAAAACCGCTGCGATTTCACCATTTTCAACATCAGGTTGTTGTCTAATAAAAACAATATCTCCATCAAAAATCCGGGCGTTAATCATACTGTCTCCTTTACACCGTAATGCAAAAGTTCCCTTAACAATATCAGGCATATTTACATATGTTTCTATATTTTCTTCTGCTAATATGGGTTCTCCGCAAGCAATCGTCCCAATAAGAGGAACCTTCTTCATATTAGGTATAGGTGTTAAATTGTTTATTTCTTCTGACGAATATGTAATTCTATCTATTGGGACATCAAACCCCCATAGCCACGCCTCACTAACATTTAATGTTAAAGCTAAGATAAATAGTTTGTCTTGCTTAGGAGAAGCCTTGCCGTTAACATATTGACTTAGGTCGTTCCTGTGAAGGGATATATGATATTTTTCGCAAAAGGGTTGAGCAGCGTTAACAATGTCTATTTGTTTGAGGTTTCGTGTTCTCATAATATACTGTAATCTTTCACTTGTTGTAAATTTTTTCGTACTCATATAACTACCACCTATTGGAATGTATCGTTATCATATCATAAATTGAATAAAAGTTCAAGGCTTTTTTACAAAAATGTTCAATTTTTTTGAATTTTGTCTTGACACGCTATAAAAATAGTGTTATTATACAATAAAAGTTCAAAACTATTGAACAAAATTTAAAAGGAGGTAATGCTAATGTTTGACTACTCAAAATTGCGTGGAAAAATTATTGAAATTTTCAAGACGCAAGCAAAATTTGCCTGCAAAATGGGCTTATCCGAACACTCTATGTCCGAAAAGCTTGCCGGGAAGTCTCTTTGGAAACAAACAGAAATAATTCTTGCTTGCGAACTACTCAAAATAAGATACGAGGACATCCCAATATATTTTTTTACGCCAGTTGTTCAAACTGCTTGAACTTTTTAAAAAATATGTATTTCGATTTAAAAACAGGAAAGCCCAAAAAGAGCAAAGTCTATTTAATATGCGGAGCACCCGCGAGCGGTAAATCAACATATGTGAACGAACATAAATCTCCTGGAGATATGGTAGTTGATTTGGACTTGATCAGGCAGGCTCTTGGTGCTCCGCATAAGACCAGCTCGCTATTTCAGAAACAAATCTTACAAATCAGAGACTTGTTATATGACGAAATTCAATTTAATAATGTAGGCTGTGAAAATATTTGGGTAATCAGCGGTTTGCCCGATTCTACTGTTCGACAGCAGACTGCTCGCCGTTTAAATGCTGAGATTATATTTATGAAAACATCGCTTGACGAATGTATTAAACGTGCGAGCTTAGACGGCGAAAGAATTGACAAGGAAACTCAATACCGCATTATTTCTGAATATTTTGAAAAATTAAACTAAATGAGGAGGTGAAACTATGAGCATTTTGATTGACCCCATGACAGGAGAAGAATATGAGAACGTTCCGCCTAAAATAGCGGCAGAATATCTTGATATAGGAATTCCGTCAATGTATTCAGGATTAAAATCGGGGATTTTTCCTTTCGGGAGCGCTATTCCGCCCCAAAGCGAAGGAGGCAAATGGAAGTTTTTAATACCAGTTGAGCGCTTAAAAGCTTATAAAAACGCAAGTGACCTTAAATTTGACTATTTAATTGATATGGTTGAATCACTCAAAGCAGGTGCTTAGAATGGCGAAAGTAAAAAGGAGCTGATGCTATGAATGAAATTGAAAAACAAAGAGCGAAAAGCGAAATAAATCTCGCAAGATTTATAAATGTCGATTTGTCAGAATTTTTAAGAAAATTAGACGACGAAATTCAAGCGATTGCGCTATCGACTTTTAATACGAAATTTAACAAAAAATCCTATGTCACGATAATCTATCGCGCCGAAGCCACGGAGAGGGTTGATATTACGAATTGCGTCGAAAACAATATTGAAATATTCAAGCGAGTTTATTGTATCGTTTATAAGAATTTTAAAAATCGCAAAGCTAAATTGTAGAAAGGAGATTAATTATGAATTTAAAACAACCGCAATGTCATTTCGTTACAGACTGCTTCGCTTATCGAAACGGATTTTGTATTTGCCTTAATGACACGAAATTTAAAGGCGGAGGTTGCCCGTTTTACAAGAGCAAGAAACGATATAACTTTGAAATCAAAAGAGCTAAAAAGGAGAAGTAAAAAATGAGTAAAAAAATAATAATTAAACTTTCTGAAAGTGGAAGAGTGCGCAAGGTCTATTCAGATGTTCCTTTTGAAATCGCAAGCGCAGCGGTTAAGAATGTTTCGGAACGTTTTGGAAAAATTAAATTGTCACGCAAAACGAAATTTAAACTTCATCTAAAGATGATTTCAAAAAGAGTACTCTTTATATTAAATGCAATTAAACTGGCTTGTAAGCGGGACTTCTGCAAGGAAGATATAAAGCGACATCAATATAGTGAGGTGTAAGCGATGAACAGGTACATAATAATCAGCATTCTTACCACCGCCGTTATAATTGGCTGGTATTTCCTTTATAAATATGTGAACAGAGAGTGAGTTTTAAAAAGATGAAAATAAATTGCAGAAAAAAAGGCCACTGCAAGGTCGAAACCTTAACAGTGACCAAAAGAGAATATCGTAGCTTTATTATATCTCACAATCGTGCATTTGTCAAACATCAAAAGAAAAAGAGCCGGACCTCACCGCCTCGAACGAACTTTGAGTTGATTAAAAGCTTCGACATCGAACAGCTTGCGATATTCTTGGTTAATTTCAGACAGGTTTTCGGAATGATTGATAATGTCGAAATTGCTAAGAAAATATTGGAAAGTGAGGCAGTAACGTGACGGCGGAGCAACTGAATATCGCTTTTAAGCATTCACTTCCGATAATGTATAAAAAGCCTAATTTTCCGATAATTCGTTTTAAAAAAATCCACTATATAGAATATTCACGGCAGAAGCGAGGGAATATTCACGTCAATGTATGCGTGTTCGATAATCAATCTCCGTGTTCGCAGGCAGTCGTTGAACTGAGATATATTGAACCCTGCATTAATGACTATCCCGATGATGACGGCGTTACATATTCATTCAATACAGATGAGCCGGACTATGCTGATACTCCACCGCTTGTTATTGATGACGAAATAAAAGATATTTTCACAAAGCGCCTGCCCGTAGAGGTCAGAGTCAGAGGGGACAAGCTGTCCGCGGAGACGCATATGCGTCTACATGGATATGTGATGAGAACAGACCGAAAGCTTAAACTTAAATTCCCTGAAATTAAAAGACTTAAAATATACTACGATCATTTTTGTTTTGTTGTTGGTTTTAGTTTTGTCCTCTCTTTCTGCAGATCACACCGCTGTAAAATAATGGGGTTCGGGGTTCACCCCCCTCGACAGCATCGGTTGCTTTGCAACCGGGTTTGTATTGCGGTGGCCATAAGGTCGGCGTATATACAAACAATATGCTTGCCTATCCCTACGGGATAGAATGTCTCTGCGTCTATATTTATCGTCAACTCCTTTAAACTGATATGTAAAAATCCCTGAATAAAAACTGTATGGGTATACCTTGACAGTATCCGCGCAGGGATTACATTTTTCTTTATGCGTTTGTCGAGGTACATACGAGCAGAGGATAAATGTGCAGGATATGTATCATAAGACTTTAATAGTTTCTATTTGATTGTGTTTTTATTATACCGGAGAACAATAGTTTTGTCAGGATCTTAGAAAGACACATGAAATTCACAGGATAAAATCAAATAAAAAATTCATTTACTTGACAAAAAATAAAAAATATGCTAATATATAGACAAAAATAAAGAAAAAGGTGTTGTGTCTCATATGAATAATTTACTTGATGGTATTTCTCAGGACGTAAAGCAAAAAATATTCGAATGCATTTCCCAAGCAGTCGGTGAAGACAGGCAAGAAGCTGATGCACATTTAGGATTAAGGACTCATGTGTCTGGACCATTTTTAAATTGGGATTTAATTTATAGAAATCTTATGAATTCTTTTGGCGATGAAAATGTTAAATATTCTGCTACTGTACGCGGTATGTGGACTGTATTACTTTTATATGATGTTAAAAGCGGCTTACTGTTTTCTTTTATGAGAGATACGCGTCTTGAAGATGTCAGACATTCTAAGGTGGGGAATCAGCCTAAATATGTTCGTTCGTTGATTGCTCTTAATGAGGAACTTCAAGCTCCCAATAAACAGCAAACACTTTTCGAGACGGAGGCAGAATCCTCACAAAATGAATCTGAGCTAATGAAAATTCTAAATGACCTCTGTGCTAACTTTAATTGTTCTGTAAATCCAAAAGAAGCACATCACGCACTTATTTGTTTTTCCGGAAAGTTGGGCGGATTGAGCTCTCTTAAGGCTTATATTTTAGATTGTGATTTGGACGTCGTTTGCGAACAAGATTGGCTGAATACGGTTAAACCTATAATGAGCAATATTATCGAGACAGCAGAACAGAATCATGACGCTCCTGCGCTTTCACTCAAACCGAAGGCTGAAAAACGCTTGAAAGAAAAAGAACTTGTTGCTTTAAAAGAACAAGAAAGTGAAAAGCACGCATAATCGCTTCTTTGAAAGTAGGTTAAATAAATTATGAAATCATTTAATGGTAATCGCCTCAAAATGGCGCGTCAATACAGAGGAATGACGGTAGAAGAGCTTTCGCAAAAAATAAATGTAAGTAAACAGGCTGTCTCGCAATATGAAACCGACAAAATTGAAGATGTTCCTTTTCAAAAAATTCTTGCTATTTCCAATGTTTTAAATTTTCCATACAAATATTTTGCTCAAGAAGATATTTCCAATATTAAGACAGGGACAACCTATTTTCGCTCATTAATGAAAACAAGCAAAAAATACCGATTGGCACAAGAGATCAAGATGGAGCACATTGCAACCATTTATTCTTTTTTGAATGAGTATGTCATCTTTCCTTATCTTAACTTACCGGCGTGGATAGGCGAAATATCATCACCCGTAGAAGCGGCGAAAAAGTTGCGTGATTACTGGGAACTTGGAGATAAACCTATTGATAGCATAATGCGTATTGTTGAACGAAATGGGATTATCGTAACAACTTTTTCAACAGATACCGATGATATTGATGCATTCAGTCAATATGTTGAAATGAATGATTTTGATGTATATATTATTGCTCTATCCAACAACAAAGAATCTGCTGCGAGAATCAATTTTGATATAGCGCATGAACTTGGACACATCGTGCTGCATGAATGGAGTGAAGATGAGGAAGTTCTTTCGCGTGAAGAATTTAAAGCAAAAGAAAAGGAAGCGAACGAATTTGCGGCCGCTTTTCTTTTGCCGGAAACATCATTTGCTCAAGAAGTATCCTTGGACCCACAAAAACTGGACTATTATGTTCAGTTAAAACGCAGATGGAAAGTTTCTGTTGCGGCTATGCTTTACAGAAGTTGTAGCCTCGGTATTATTACTCAGGGACAATATCAATATCTGATGCGTGTTATGCAAAATAAGGGATGGCGCAAGTCTGAACCATTGGATAATACAATTGAGGCTGCGAACCCATCGCTCTTTTCCGATGCAGTTGATCTACTACTTGTCAACAATGTGTTTACGCCAAAAGAGTTTGTTGATGAATTGGGAGATATGGGACTTGCGATGAATCCAGACGAATTAGAGATTTTGCTTAATCTCCAAAAAGGAACTTTATCGGTACGAAAAACAGAACCGATTCAAATGGTAATGCTTAAAAATAAGGAGCAATAATACAATGCTGATTGACGAAATAATTGATTTTTGCGATGGCCATTATTCATCTCAAGATACAAAATGTAGTTGTTCGGACTGTAATCATCAAAATAGTTGTTCGGGCAGTTGTAAGCAATGCCTTGAAGAGATTCATTATCCAAACAAATATCCACTTGGAAAGAAAGATTATGATTGTTGCAATCTAATGAATTTTTATGTTTGTGACTATACACATAAATATGCTTCTGAAATGCTTTATTTGCTACGTGAAAGTGAAGCACTAAAAGAAATAAAAAATTATCATATTATGTCAATTGGTTGTGGGGGAGCGCCAGATCTTATTGCATTTGAAAGATACATTATGGATTCAGGAATAGACAAAACCATATCTTATTGGGGAATTGATAAGAATAAATTATGGCAACCGATACATGATGTAATAAGTGAATACAGAAATTCAATAATTGGAAAAGCACAATTTGATTATGCTGATGCAATTCAGTTGTTCAATCAACATTCTGTGAAATCAACGAATGTACTTATATTGCAATATATTATTTCACATTTTTACAATACTAACCAGATTGCAATTATTGATTCATTTTACGACGACCTCATAAAAAATATTATAAAGCACAAGGAGGACGGAGTTCCTTTTGTTATCCTTATTAATGATGTAAACAGCAATAATAGGGGGCGTGACTATTTTATTGATTTGTGCGAAAAACTTTCACAATCAAACCTCACCGGTACATATTCGCAATTCTACTTTAATTACCGAATTCAAAATGATCATCAAAAATATGGAACGATGCATCAGCAAAATGAGTTATTGTTCAAAGTGCCCAATAAGCTTAACAAATATGAACCATGGCGAGTTTGCTCAAGTGCACAAATGTTAATTGAGCTGAAATAGGTATGGGAGGTGAAATAAATGATAATTAGTGCAAGCAGACGTACAGATATACCAACATACTATTCAGAATGGCTATTAAACAGAATTAAAGAAGGCTTTGTATACGTGCGGAATCCTATGAATATCCATCAAATCAGTAGAATTCCTCTATCACCGGAAGTCGTTGACGGAATAGTCTTTTGGACAAAAAATCCATTGCCAATGATAGAAAGACTTGACGAACTGTCCCCATATGTATACTATTTTCAATTTACAGTAAATTCATATGGAAAAGATGTTGAACCGAATATTCCGTCAAAAAATGATGTGATTATACCCGCTTTTCAGAGACTGTCAAAAATGATTGGAAAAGAAAAGGTTATATGGAGATATGATCCCATCTTCTTTAACGGAAAATACACCATTGATTATCATATAAAATACTTTAAAATGCTTTCTGCAAAACTCGCTGGATATACCGAAAAATGCACTATCAGCTTTATTGATCTATATAAAAACACTCAAAGGAATATCTCCTCACTTAATATTCAAGTTCCCAATATTGAGCAAATCGAAATGCTTGTAACTCATTTAAATCAAATTGCATCTGAATATGGTATATATATTGATACTTGTGCAGAAAAAATAGATCTTGAAAAATTCGGAATTATTCATTCGCATTGTATTGATAAGCCGCGTTTTGAACTTCTTGGACAATACTCTCTAAATGTTGACAAAGATAAAAATCAACGTCCTGAATGCGGTTGCTTTTCCAGTATTGATATCGGAACTTATAATACATGTAAAAACGGATGCCTGTATTGTTATGCAAATTACAGTGAAAAAACAGTGAATAATAATTTTTTATTGCATGATCCGACTTCCCCTCTTTTGTTTGGCACGGTACGTGAAAACGATGTGGTAAAAGAGAGAGAGGTTCATTCATGTAGAGATTGTCAAATGAAGTTATTTTGATTATTGAGATTTAAGAGGTCAAAATGATATACGATACTATCGTAGATGTAAAAGAAATAAATAAGGGCTGGTCAGGCGATAAGAAATACTGTGTAGCCGACGAAAGCGGTACGCGGTATCTTTTGCGAGTTTCTGACATTTCGCAGCACGATACGAAACAGTCTGAATTCAATATGATGAAACAGGTTGCCGCTTTGGGTGTGCCTATGTGTCAGCCAATCGAGTTTGGAACCTGCGAAGATGGTGTCTATTCTATCCAGAGCTGGATCGACGGAGAAGATGCAGAAGAAGATGTCGTGCCCACTCTGTCTGACACCGAGCAGTAAGTGTATGGTCTTGAAGCCGGTCACATACTGTGCAAGATTTACTCCATACCAGATCCTGCAACGCAGTAGGACTGGGAGAGCCTATTCAATCGAAAGATGGATTATAAGATTCAGGAATACGGTGAATGTCCCATCAAGTATGGAAACGGACAGGCTTTTATCGACTACATAAATGCAAACCGCCATTTGCTGAAAAATCGTCCGCAGATATACCAACACGGTGACTATCATATTGGAAACATGATTATTGATGCAACTGGGTAGCTGCATATCATTGAATTTAGCCGCAATGATTACGGGGATCCGTGGGAGGAATTTAACCGTATCGTATGATGCGCTCAGAAGGCTCCTCTCTTTGCATCTGGTATGGTAAGCGGATACTTTGACGGGTGAGGTTCCTCAGGATTTATGGAAGCTGCTTGCTCTTTATATTTCGAGCAACACGCTTTCCTCTGTGTACTGGGCGATTCCTTTCAGTCAGGATGAGGTAAACACCATGCTGAATCAAGCCAAAGAGGTTCTGGTTTGGTATGACAATATGCGCAACCCCATACCGACATGGTATTTCAAAGGTTACTATCTGCAGTATATTGACGGTATTCCCTTTTAGCTAAAGAACGCCTTCGATTTCTCGTTTGTCAGTAAGTACGGAAAGGTTTTAAGGTCTATGATGATCAGGACACCGGTAATATCTGCTTTGGGGCCGAGAAAAATGTGTAGCACTATTTTGTAAAGTTTGCAGGTGCGCCTACCGAGCAGTATAACGGTAATCCGGCAGATGCCATTACCAGACTGAAAGCAACTTTACCTGTGTATAGCGATCTGCAGATGATAACCTGATCTAATTCGCCGAGGCTGAGAATATTGGCGGCGGATTTGCCATGGTGTTCAAATGGACGGACAGCGATTGTAGGGACAGAATGTACCCTTCGGCGCATTAGAGATTCATACAGCTGCCTGTAGAAGCTAAACTGAATGTTTTTCGTGATATTCTGAGTTTCTTTGAATATATCGCATCTCATAACTATGTAGCCATTGACTTCTATGACGGAAGCATTATGTACGATTTTGCGAATGAAAGGACCACGATCTGTGATATCGATTTTTTCCAAAAGCAACCGTGCATCAACAATATGGGAAGTATGTGGGGTAGTTCTCGCTTCCGGGCTCCAGAGGAATTCCGATTTGGAGCAGTCATTGATGAAGTTATGAACGTCTATACTGTCGGAGCTACAGCCTTTGTCTTCTTTGGCGAGAGTACAATCGCACAATAGACAAATGACAGATCAGCGACAAGCTCTTTGCCGTTGTTGAAAGGGCCGTAAGCGATGACAGGCCTTCCAGACAACAGTCGATTAAACAACTTAGAGAAGAATGGGAAACCCTCCATAACGGGTAGGAGTGTGTGAAATGAATAAATTGCAAAACATATACGATGGCCAAGTTTTTTTGATGGATATAAGAAGCTACGGGACAATCAGTATAGTGCAAATAATCTTGAAGAGAAACTTGCTCTTTTCTATCATGCACCGAATCTTCACAAAAAAGCAGTTCTTGATCTTGGATGCGATTACGGCGAAAATTGTGCCCAATCCAAAATGCTTGGTGCAACCGCGCCGATTGCAGGAGCAAGTTGGTTGAGAGGTTCTGAAGGCAATATACTTCATTACAACTTAACTGATTATGCCCAAAATGGGAAGCGTAGTACAAGATGGATCGTTGATGGGGCTGAGAAGTATCACCGCACTTTCTCTGAAATTATCAATGCACTTGTCGAAGCAAGCGTCACCATTGAAAAAATGCTTGAAACTATTCCTACCAAAGAAACGATCAAACATGATAAAAGCTGGGAAACGGATCTGTACAAGCCGAATTTCCTTTTGATTAAGGTATTAAAATGTAAGGAATTGTAGTCTGAAATTATAAACTAAAATATCGGAGGATATATAGTGTTAAATTATAGAAATTTAAACGAAATTGAATTTGAATATCTTTGTCAAGATATTATGCAACAAAAACTCGGAGTTGAATTGCATAGATTCGCTGTGGGACGAGATGGTGGTATAGATTTAGCCGATAATGTAGACACAAAAAATATCATAATACAAGTTAAGCATTATATGCGTTCTACAGTTGCGTAACTGATTGCTTCACTTAGACGAGAACTCGCTAAAGTGCAAAAATTAAATCCGCATCAATATTATATATGTTGTTCGACAGAACTCACTCCCCAAAAAGTACAAGAGGTATATTCGATGTTTTCTGAGTATATGGACTCGCCATCTAATATTATCACATTAAATGAAATAGATGATTTTCTTAATAAAGATGATAATATTGAAATACTTAAAAAGCATTATAAACTATGGATTGAATCTACAGGTATATTATAGAATATCGCAAATAATGTTTTGTTTGTTGATTGTGAAGTGTTGCTTTCTAATATACAGAAGGATGAAAAACTGTTTGTTCAAACATCTGCTTATTATAAGTCGCTAAATTGTTTAGAAAACAACAAAACTCTGTTTATTACGGGGAATCCCGGTGTAGGAAAAACAATTACTTTAAAGATGCTTGTTTTATATTATGCTGCAAACGGGTATAAAGTCAGGTATACGACTAACACATCAGATTTGCAAGCGCTAAAAAAATCTCTCGCCCAGAATGCTAAAACTAAAGAAATTATACTTATTGATGATTGTTTTGGACAGGCATATTTTCAAATGAAAGATAGCCAAAATAATGAATTATTATCTTTGATTAAATATGTAAATATGTCAACTAATAAGCGTCTTGTTTTGAATTCACGTGTTACGATATTTCAAGAAGCCAAAGATCGAAATGTGGAACTTGTTAAAAGTTTTGAAAATGATGAATATAGGGTTTTTATAATAGATATGACAGCAATGTCGAACATCGAAAAAGCAAAAATATTTTATAATCATCTGTCTTTTAACAAAATAAAAAGTGAATATTTTGAAGAAATAAAGAAAGATCGAAGATATAGAAAAATAATTAATCATCCGAATTACAATCCTCGACTTGTAGAATTTATATGCAACCCTAATCGTTATGCAAAGATAGAGCCGGAACAATACTATCAGTTTATTGTTCAACATTTAGAAAATCCTAAAGAAATATGGAAAGATGAGTATGAAAGGAAACTACAAAAGACGGATCGCATTCTTCTTTCAACTATATACTCATTTTCCGATTCTGCAACGGATTTAGAGAGTATTAAAGAGTGTTTTGAAAAAAGGATTTCTTTAGAAACGGATGTTGATATAACTATTAATCAATTTGATGCGTCTTTAAATCGTTTACTAGATGGATTCGTAGTAATAATTGATAATGGTAAAAGCAAAAAATTATCTATGGCCAATCCGTCTATAAACGATTATTTGGATGGCCATTTCAAAGAAAATTCGATGGAGAAACAAGCTTTAATAAAGAACGCTACTCACATTGAGCAAGTAAAGCGGTTAATAATCAATAATGAATTTGATAATTGGGGGAAAACTTCGACAGAGAAACATACAATTGACACATATGTTTTTTGTGACAACAAGCAAAAAGATGCTACAATAGTATATTTCATTTGTAAATATACTATTCTTGATAGCTATTACACTAAACCTATACTTTCTTTTTTATCAAATCCGTCCAATCTTTATCATAATGGACGTGTAGAAACGCATGCAGAGGAAATAGTAAAGATTCTGTTTAATAATAAAAGTGTGTATACTTTCTACAAAGTATTAGAATTTCTAAACTCTGGGGATAATTTAACTGACTTTTTAAGCTTTTTTGATCTTGATAGCTTACCCAAACTGTTACTGGATATTAGTGAACTGTTTCGAGAACCTTATCGAGATGGATTTGTAACTACATCAATAAATGCAGTAAAAATTGCTATTGAAGATTATTGTGATGATGTGTATGCCGGCGATTATGTTCCTGATGTGAGCAGAGCAGTTGATATGGCAACTTCTTTTGAAGAATATGGTTGGGAATTTTATGAATATTATGTTACGCAGCAAATTGAAGACGATGTGTCTTATGTTGTGGAAAGCGAGATTTATGACAAGATAAAATGTCTTCCCGAAGATATTGTAATACCAAACTCTTATATAAGTAATTTGCCTATAAGTGTCCATGGCGTGGATAATTTAGTTAGGTTATACTTAGAAGATGTTGATGTTGAGTATGAGTATCATGAACCGCACGCTACAAATAATGATTTCAAAATTGATCTTATTTTTCAAAGGGATTGTGAGTGAATTACCAAACAAAGGGAGTTGGATATCATGACCGGAGCAATCTATGCCCGCTATTCCTCGGATAGTCAGCGATAGGAGTCTATCGAGGGGCAATTACGTGAATGTAAAGCATTTGCGGAAAAGAATGATATTCAAATCCATATATTGATCGTGCGATGTCAGCAAAGCCGGATAATCGTCTAGACTTTCGGCGTATGATCAAGGAGAGTGGCAAGGGTTTATTTGATGTTGTCATTGTATGGAAACTCGATCATTTTGCTCGTAATCGATACGCTTCTGCACGCTATAAATCTATGCTCCGCAAGAATGGAGTAAAAGCCATATCTGCTACAGCAGCAATTGGCGGAGACGGAAAAGAGCATTGAAAACATGTTGAGTGCCATACAGCAGGGAATTATCACTCCATCTACAAAACAAAGAATGGACGAGTTGGAATCAAGAAAAAGCGAGTTAATGGTCCAGATTGGCAAAGAAGAAATGGCAAGGCCGATGCTTACCAAAGACCAGATCGTATTTTGGTTCCACCGATTCAGAAAACTGGATACAAACAAATTGGAGCATCAGCGCCAATTGATTGACAGTTTTGTGAATGCGATATTCCTGTATGACGATAAAATGATTATCACTTTCAACTACAAAGACGGAACGAAAACCATTACTTTTTTTGATCTTGAAAGATCGGAATTGAGTTCTGATATAAACGGTTTAGGGGAGACAAAACAAAAAGCAAGTCCAAAGGGCTTGCTTTTTGTTTTGCCAACTGGGCTCGAAAGGTGGAAAAAGGAAATGCTCCTGCGTGAGCATTTACCCGCCGTTGGGTTTAGTCCGTTTTAATCTTTAATACCGCCCTTTCAAGCGAGCGCGGAGTTTTTTATATCAACTGAACAGCGCTATCGTTATTATGGAGAGAAAAGCAGTTTGCTTTACAAAATTTTATATCCTAAAGGTCAATAAAAATGCATTGAGGTCAAAATATAGGCATTCAGGGTAATTTGATTGATTGTTAGAAAATGGATAGTAAAATAGATTTTAAGTTTAATTAATGCGGAGGATTTAATGGAAAAACTATTAAATAATATTACTTTATATCTAAGCTGTAATGACAATTATGATGAAAATACAAAAGAAGTAATATATTAGTCTAATTATTTACCTTTAATACAATTTTCACACAAAAAGTATTCTCTAACTCGTCATATTCAAATGATATATCGCCATCATAATTCTTTACTATTCGTTTTATACTCTTAATTCCATAACCGTGTATTGATGATTTTTTCTTTGTAGTAATAAGTTTTCCATTGTTCATAACCGGAGCATCTTTGCATGAATTGTTTATTTTAATGGTAACATAATTTACATTTGTAGGATATATAAGCAATTCAACTTTCTTATCTGTAGATTTATTACTTGCCTCAAAGGCGTTTTCAAGCAGATTATCTAAAATCGCAGTTAAATCATTATCCGCAATAATAGAGAAATCAATATCTCTGATATCACAAAAAAAATCAATTTTACTTTTCTTAAATGTTGATAAATACCTATTGATGATAGCATTAACTAAGTTGTTACTGCTGTATTTCTTAATATATTTTATATCATAGTTGCCATACAGATTCTCAATATATTGATTTATTCCATCGTTATCGTTTGATTCTGATAATTCTTTAATGGACATCAAATGACGTTTTATATCATGTATTAAAATATTAGAATCTTCATACTGATTTTGAAGTATTGAATAATATGCTGTATCTATTTCCGATTTTTGCTGTTGCAACCTTAATTCTGCATTTTGTTGTTCAGCTCTGATTGTTGATTCGTGTACCCAAAATACTATTATATTTGAGTACATTAAAATTATGGTGGCGATACAAAATAGAATATAGGTAGAATTGTCAGTGTCGTTTGTTTTTGCTACATAGAAAATGCCAATTAGCATTAAAATTGATGAAATTGGTAGCAAGAAGAGCAGGGAGCTTTTTGCGTTAAATTTAAAATTGTTTTGCTTAAACGAGATTTTTGAAATAATATATGTAAGAATAAAGTAAAGAATTTTCGAACTGGCACTTTGTAAAATTAAGATAATATCATTTCCGGTATAATCAAGAATATCAATGTTAAATATCAGTTTTGATAAATAAACAATACAAAACTCAGTAACAATCATTAACGCACACAAAATAACTGTACTGAAAATAGACTGAAGAAAACTGCTTTTGTAACATAAAAAACACAATAAAAAATTGCATAACAAAAACATTATTAAATTTAAATTTGGTGTTTTTATTTGATTGAATACAAATTGTAATAAAAATGATGACGAGAAGAAAATAAAGGTAATTTTAGAAGAATACTTTTCTTCAAATTTATTTGTAAAATAAATATAGGAAATCAGCGTCTCAAAAATGTATATAAAGAAATAACAAACAGTAGTCATTGAATACCTCCGGCAAAGTCGAAGAATGATTTTTTAAATTCAAGATATTTACGTTGTGATATACAATTAACTTCCAATGGACCAGTAGATGTTTTAAAGGTGATAACATTTCTATTAAAGTTAATTATATTCTGTAGATTCACAACAAAGCTTTTATGAGAAAAAACAAAACAGTTAGGTTGGTTAATTATTTCAAGCCATTCTAAAGGTTTCCTGTTTGTGGTAAATTTGTGCTTTTCGGTTACAATAAAAGAACCGTGTTTTTTGTTTTCAATATAAAGAATCTCTCTCGTTTTTATTCGATAGATCTCATCATAGTTTTTAATAACAATTTCTTTACTGATATGTTTATAATAATTGATTGCCTCAAGAAAATTTTTATTAAAGCGATTAATATCAATGGGCTTTGATAGATATCTGAAAACATTTATCTTCATAGCCTGGTCAAGGTAATCAGAAAAAGAAGTAAGAATAATTACGATTACATCCGGATTTAGTTCTTTTAGTTTTTTAGATAACTTTAATCCGCTGATTCCCGGAATTTCAATGTCAGTGATAGCGATATCATAACAAATATTTTCGTGTAGAATAAAATCAGCATTAGTATGAGAATCAATACTGAATTCTATGTTTTTTTCTTTCTCTATTTTATTTATTAGCGACTGAACTTGGTTAATGATTTGTTTGTCATCATCACAAATAAGTATCTTTAACACAGCAATCCCCCCTTTTCGATGTGTATTATACATCAAAATGGGGGATTTGTCATCTGATTTAGGCACCATATCATTAATCATTTCTATTGCTTCATCATTACACAGTTTTAAGTTGTCAATGAGTACTTTAGGTACATCATCGGTACGAATAGTTTCCAGCAAAAAGTAGGCGGGCGTTGTTGATAGAGCAATGCAAATATTTGAAAAAGATTGTAAGCTTGGAATTGATTTACCATTTTCAATATTAGAAATATAGTTGTCAGAAATACCTGCTTTTTCAGCTACAGTGCATTGCTTCAATCATAGTTCATGTCTTCGTTGAGAGATACGTTTTCCAAGGACACTAAAATCTATTTCCATTATCTAACTCTCCTACTATAAGATTAAAAGGGGAAACGTATAATGTTAACATACGAAAAGTGTAAAAACATACTGTTGAGTTAAAATATTAAATTATTTTTAGATTTTTACATTTTTATTTGTATATTTGTTGTAATATCTCAAATAAAATTATCATTTTGGCCTTTTTTCATATCGTTTTTGCTAAATTTAACATTTGAAAGAAATTATGTGTTATAATTAATAAAACCTATCTATCATATGTTATGGAGTCCTGAAAGCGTATAACATTTTTTACTCGTATTATTAAGTTTGATGGTTCTCTAAATAAATCAATTTTATTTAGAGAACAGTATTTATTATGAATTAGAGGTAGAATACTGTGTCAAAAAAAATATATACAATATCAGTTTTAGTAATTTCATTTTTATTAATAGTGTTATTAGTTATTGGGTTCATAATAAAGTTAGGTTTAATTCCTACTAATAATGTTTATAACACAGATAGTTCAGATAACAACCAGGACGGATTAAGTTATCCAACATTTGGTGCTTTTTTACAAAAGGATGCAAATACAATTCTCCAGTATTTTGATGAAAAATGTAGTGACAATGAATATTACGATATATATGTAAAATATAATTCCATTTCTACTTCAAAAAAAGTTTTAGGATTTGATGTATGCCAGGACTTATATGAAAAGAAGGATAAACATGGGAAAATTACTAATAATTATACCTATGCAGTTTGTGATGTTTCATTCTTAAATAAGAGTGATAAAGATTGTTATATTTATTTAAATTGTGTCAATTTGGCATTTGAAGATACCCACGAATACTTATATTCACCCAGATCTTTTAATTCAGGAGGAAAAAGTCAACCTGGTTCAAAAAGTTATTTTAAAGTTAAATTAAAGCAAGGGAAAAAAGAAAACTTCAAAATTGTCTTCATAGTGGCTGATAATGATTTAGCTCAGATAAAGAAACAATCACTGATTTTGGTAGCTCTTGCTTATATTCCACCGGACGCGAGTATTCCTATAATTTCTAAATAAGATAAGGAGAGAAAATGCTTAACTTAATAAAGACAGAAATAAAAAGAAATTTTACCGGTCGTTGGTTTTGGTTGTCAGTGATAATTTCAGGAACATTAGTTATTTGGTATTCTATAGACCGAATACCGTTTTGTATACAATCTAATTTAATGATACTTGAAAATTCTTATCCCGATGATTTTTTGGAAATATCTTTCACAAATTGGATTGGAAGCCACAATATTTATCTACAGCAAAACATTTTTTATTTGATTCTTCCTTTTTTAGCTACCATTCCTTTCGGAAAATCATTTTATGAAGATTTAAACCAAGGTCTAATAAAGAATATATGTATACGTACGCCTAAAAAAAACTATTTAATTTCAAAATATATTGTAGTTTTTTTGAGTGGCGGATGTGCTGTAGTTATACCAATGATTTTTAGTTTTATGATATCTTCTGCTTTTTTGCCAACAATGTTGCCTGAAGTATCATATGTGTATACAAATATTTTCCCAATATATAAATGGTCAAATTTATTTTTTGAAAATCCTTTTGTTTATACGATTTTATATGGCATTACAGTTTTTATTTTTTCTGGATTTTTTGCATGTATGTCTTTGCCGATTACTTACTTTTCCAGCAAAAGTTTTCTTCCAATCCTTTTTCCGTTTATCATTTATATAGTTTCTTCAATGTTTTTTGAATTATTTGATATGCCGGGATTTAGCTTAAGGCAAATACTAACAACAACCGGCGAACAAGGAACGACTATGACTGTAGTGTTATTAGCAGTATTTCTAGGTGTGTTTTCTTTCATACCATATTATTTTATTGGGGTAAACAATGATGTTGTGTAATAGTATAAGGAGATATTTATTTCCAATTTTATTGTTTGCCTTCTTTATATCATTTTCTGATTTCGTGTATTTTGCTGTTATAAATACTTTCATGATGTCAATATCATCAGAAGTATGTGTCGCTGATTTTTTGGAAGAATCTTGTGCCGGAAACTACATGAACCTTATAGTTATACCTATTTGTTCTGTTTTTATTACAGAATTATCTGATTTTCAGAAAAATACAATTAACTATTATTATCGTATGAAATCCAGAAAAATAATAGCTTTAAGGCAATTTGTCAGAGTGCTTTTGTTGTCTATTACAATATCTGCTTTTTTGGTATTAATATCAAGTATAATAGGAGGATTGTTTTCATCTGAATTGATTAATTGGAACAGCCGTACAAGTTATTCCTATCTAAGTAAGGGACTCATATTTGATTTCAATTTCTTTTATATTTTTGAATTGACTTTTTTTAAGATTTTATTACCAATTTTGTTTTTCTCTCAGTTGGAATGTATTATTAATTTAGTAACCAAAAGGGTAATTTCTTTTTTTATCGTTGTATTACTGTCGGGTGTAAATGTGTTTGGTTATGTAAAATTTTATCTTGGTTTTATTTGTGATAATGCGATAAATCCCTCAAATTATTTAAGTACGACTACTGCGATTTTACTATTCATCATTTTTCCGCTATTAATAACACTTTCTCTTTATATTTTTGTAAAGCTTTTTGACAGAAAGGACTTTATATAAAATGAAAAATGGTTTTTCAGTTATAATAAAGCGCTTTATAGTGGAAGGAATAGTAGAAAAATGGAAGTTTTTTCTATTCGTGATTTTATTATTTGCCTCTATTGATTTTATATTTGTAAAAAATGTATCTAATGTTTTTAGTGAAAGTGAACTAAACATAAAAGTAGGAATTGCTGATATGTTTATGAATCTATTTCTTGGTAATCCACCTTTTTCTTCAGAGGAAAACCAAGGAATAAACATTCAAATGATTTGGTTTGTTTTCCATTCTTTAATATTTTCTTTCGTAGCCTATTATGCGACCAGCGATTTAAAAAACGGCTCGTACATATTTCTTATAAAAATCAAATCAAAAATAATGTGGTGGTTATGTCGGGTTTTATGGTGTGCTGTTTTTGTGTTGATATACTACTTTTTATTCTTTATTGTTTCTTGTGCCTTTGCTTGTTTGTTTGGCAGTATTTCCTTTACTCCTAATCAAAACATTGCCAGCGCTTTTTGGGAATTGGATTTAACAGGATTGTCAGATTATCAATTTTGGTTTGATGTGTTTTTTTTACCACTGATTATTTCTATCGCAATATCAATTGTAGAGATGACGATTTGTCTTGTGCTAAAACCAATTTTAAGTTTGATTATTGTAATTGGTTATATTATTGTATGCGAGTTTTATAGCGAGCCGTACTTGCTGTTCAATTATATAATGATCCTTCGTGACAATTTTATGGGAGTAAAGAATATCAATAATGAAGTGGCATTTTTTATTGCTGTATCAATAATTGTATTTTGTTCAATTATAGGCAGTACTATTATTAAAAAGAAAGATATGAGTTAGTAAAAGAGGTAATAGATATGAAAATTTGTATAGAGAATTTAACGAAGAAGATTTCAAAAAATGTAGTTTTAGATAATATCAATTTAGATTTATTCGGAGGAAATATATATGGTTTTGTTGGGAGAAATGGTTCAGGAAAAACAATGCTGATGAGAGCAATTTGTGGCTTAATTTTGCCAAGTCAGGGGTGTGTGAAGATTGACGATAAAATTATAGGAAAGGATATATCCTTTCCTCCAAATGCGGGAGTATTAATAGAATATCCGGGGTTTATTTCGTCTTATAGTGGTTTTAAAAATTTAAAAATAATAGCAAGCATACAAAAGAAAATTTCAGATGAAGATATAAGAAAAGCGATGATTGAAGTTGGATTGAATCCCGATGAGAAAAAAAGCTATAGAAAATATTCTTTAGGGATGAAACAAAAATTAGGTATAGTAGCGGCAGTTATGGAAAACCCGAAGTTACTGATTCTAGATGAACCATTTAACGCTTTGGACGAGGAGTCAGTTAATAAGGTAAGAAACATAATATTAGAAAAAAGTAATGAGGATAATATAATTATTATCTCGTGTCATGATTATGAAGAGATAAATATGCTTTGTAACAAAATTATAAAAATTGATTCAGGCAAGGTTGTTAATATTCGTGAGAATTTTATAGAGGTATAGTTTGAGTATGCAAAAAGTAAAATTGATAGTTTTGATTTGTTCTGTTGTGGCACTTGTCGGTCTGTTTTGTACCGGCGTTGTTAGCGTCAACTTAAAATTTCCACAAAATATTAGAATAATATATGAACAAGAGGATGAATTTACATCCCAAAATGCACAATTTAAGATTATAGATGCTTCTTTTTTAGATGAGCATACTATTAGAGAAGATGAAGGTCTAGTTAAAACAATTGACGAGTACTCGGATTTTTTAGATGATGGTCAGCTGAATTTAGCAATAGTTAAACTACAAATCAATAATAATAGTAAAAAAACAATCAATCTTGATTTGACTTTATTTCATCTGGAATCCGGCTCCTTCTCATCACAATTTTTTTATCCTATTTCTTTGTATTACAGTGATTGTGGAATGTATTTAACTTTAGAGCCTCAAGAAGTGAAAGAAATAACAGTGGGGGTTCCAATTTCTTCGGTGCATTTTTTAGATTATAATTCTAATGAAATAAAAAAAAGAAACTTTTATGTAGTTAGTTCCTTGTACCCAAGAAAGACAATGGTAAAACTAAATTTTAATTATAAAAATTGATAGAATATTGCATTGATTAAAATGAATTAACTATCACTTGCTTTTGTTTTGCCCAACTGGGCTCGAAAGGCGGAAAAAGGAAATGCTCCTGCGTGAGCATTTCCCCGCCGTTGGGTTTAGACCGTTTTAACCTTTAATACCGCTTTTTCAATCGGGCACGGAGCTTATTTTTTTATCAACGTAACAGTTGAGGAGTCAAAAAATAAACCGCATAGATAAGCCAAAAATGACTTGCTTTTACTGTTGTGATAACGAGAGATTCCTCCTTATGGTTAAGGTTCTATAGTATAAGTTGGAACTCTTTGGTAGTGCTGGTGATAGGTGATATTAAACATTTGATTTACAAATCCAGCAAACTATGATAGAATAATTATATTATAGTTATAGGATGAGTGGTTATGAGCAATATTATTGATGCAATTTATAATTTAGTAAACAGACCTATAGTTGAAATTGTAGATAGTTATTCTGGTAAAAATAGGGCTAATAATGCAGGAGATGCACTTGAAGAATATATAAAAGATTTATTTGCCAATTCTTTTGATTTTGAAGAAACCAGTAGAATCAAAAAATGGAGTGAAGAATTTAGTTATTTAGGCAATAATTCTAATCCTCCTGATGCAATGCTTCATGGCGGAGATGCCATTGAAATTAAAAAAATAGAGAGTGATAATTCTGCATTAGCTTTGAATTCAAGTTATCCTAAACAAAGGTTGTATAGTAGCAGTACTATGATTTCGAACGCATGTAAAGATGCAGAAGAATGGAATAAAAAAGACATGATATATGCAGTTGGTGTTGTTAGAAACAATAGTTTGCAACATCTTTCTATGGTTTATGGACTGGATTATTGTGCTAATAAAAAGTGTTATCAGCGAATCAAATCTACCATAAAAAATGGTATAGAAACAATAAGTGGAGTAGAATTTGCAAAAACAAATGAATTAGCGCGAGTAAATAAGGTGGACCCTTTAGGAATAACTTATTTAAGAATTAGAGGTATGTGGGTCATTGAGAACCCATGGACTGTATTTAACTATGTATATCAAAGAGATCATAGCAAGAAGTTTGATTTCATGTGCATTATAAATCAAACTAAATGGGAAAAGTTTCCAAACAAAGAATTATTGGAAACTATCCATGATGAGAGATTTGATATTACAGATGTTAAAATAAAAAGTCCAGATAATCCAGCAAAACTTGTTAAAGCAAAGTTGATTACTTTTTATATTGATAAGGAGGATTGATTTTGAATATAATAAGTTTATTTTCAGGGTGTGGTGGATTAGATTTAGGTTTTGAAAAAGCTGGTTTTGTTATATCTGTTGCAAATGAATATGACAAAACAATATTTGAAACTTATGAAATTAACCATCCAAATACTAAATTAATAAAAGCTGATATCAGAAAAATAACAAAAGATGATATTTTGCCATATATAGATGGAGAAGTGGATGGAATAATTGGTGGACCTCCTTGCCAATCATGGTCGGAAGCAGGTGCACTGAAAGGTATAAACGATCCAAGAGGAAAGTTATTTTTTGATTATATAAGAATTCTGAAAGAATTTAAGCCTAAGTTTTTTTTAGCTGAGAATGTTAGTGGAATGTTGTCAAACAGAAATAGTGAAGCAGTAAAAAAAATTATAAAACTTTTTAAAGATGCTGGATACGATGTTTCATTAACATTAGTGGATGCTAAAGATTATGGGGTAGCAGAAGAAAGAAAGAGAGTTTTTTATATCGGATTTCATTCCGACTTAAATATAGATTTTTCTTTCCCAAAAGGATCTACTGAAGATGATGATAAAAAAATAACCTTGAAAGATATCATTTGGGATTTGAAAGAATCAGCTGTTCCAGCTAAGAACGGAAATCGTCATAATGAGAAATCAATAAATAATAACGAGTATTTTGTTGGATCCTATTCGCCTATTTTTATGAGTAGAAACAGGGTTAAGGCATGGAACGAACAAGCGTATACTGTTCAGGCTTCAGGAAGACAATGTCAACTACACCCTCAAGCACCTAAAATGGTTAAAGTAGCAAAAAATGATTGTAGATTTGTAGAGGGAATGGAGCATTTGTATAGGCGTATGACTGTTCGTGAAATTGCTCGAATTCAAGGATTTCCAGATGATTTTGTTTTCAAATACAGCAATGTAGATACCGCCTATAAAATGATTGGAAATGCTGTTCCTGTGAATTTAGCATATGAAATTGCAAGTTCAATAAAGATACAATTAGAAAATCAATAAAAATTTAGAAGCAGAATTAGAAAATAACAGAGAAAAATAATAATCACTTAAGTCAGTTATAATAGATCTAATGTCTTTAATAACTGACTTTTTTATCAACGTAACAGTTGGGGGGAGCCAAAACAAAAAGCAAGTCCAAAGGGCTTGCTTTTTGTTTTGCCAACTGGGCTCGAAAGGCGGAAAAAGGAAATGCTCCTGCGTGAGCATTTCCCCGCCGTTGGATTTAGACCGTTTTAAGCTTTAATACCGCTTTTTCAAGCGAGCGCGGAGTTTATTTTCTTATCAACTTAACAGTTGGGGGGAGCCAAAGAACAAACCGCATAGATAAGCCAGAAATCGCTTGCCTATGTTGACTTCTATATATGGTGATTATATAATAATACTAACAAATTAGAATTTTAGGGGTATAATGCGAAAGATTTATAGGGATAATTCTATGTGTTTTGTTTGCGCTTAGTTTATGCAATAGTGCTGAAATTCAAGAATAATGTAACGGATTTCTGCATCTATCGGAGCAGGTGCACAGGTGCATCAGTGGTACTAATCCCATATTTTCAAGTGAAATTAGGATACACATGGGTGTGGTACTGGAATGTTTCAAAAATGGGTAAAAAAACGAAGACGGTTTCTATTAGTGGGGTTCCAAATAGCAAAGTAAAAGTAACAAAAAATCTAAATATGTTAATGTATATGTTAAAAAATGAAAAAAACAATTAGAATATATTTAAAGGGGAAAAAGGTGAAGATATATTAAAATGAAATATTTTTTTAAATTTTTAATTTTATTTATTATTCTTGTAGACGTATTTTACTTAGGCATATTCAGTTTATTAGTCTTTATGACTGTATATACGAATGAATACGAGCAATTATACGTAATTTTTTCCTTATTTTTTGTTTCAGCGTTGTTTTTTATTATACTTGAAGTGTTTTTACTAAGATATTACAGTAATATAGTAATATCGGTAAGTTTTAAAAATGATGATTGCATTATAAAGACAAATACAAAGGAGTATGTTCTGCCATCCGAAAACTTTTACAGAGTTGAAGAATGTATATGGCAAGGTCGCACATTCATTTTTTATGACGATGGTAATTTAAAGAGAAAATTTACTTTCCAAATGAAATATTTCCCATTCCATAGTTATCATTTAAATATCAATGAAATGAAAAGTCATATGACAAACGCTTTATTTGAATAAAGTCGGTGATATTTCAATGTTACATTTAGATTTATGTATGTTTTTATAAATTCATATAATTCACTCTAAACAATAAACTGCTCTTACCGCCTTGTTCACTATAATAACATTGTTTAGTTTCTATTAAACCCTGCTTTTCTTAAATTCTAAATAGCTCTGCGGACTTTTGAAGGGGAATAGAAGATAAGGCAATCCTCTCCGTTATCGTGGTTATGTTTATGATACCGACACAGGATTATATTATCTCCAAAGCCGCTATTATGACCCGGTTACGGGAAGATTTATCAATGCGGATGATACTGCTTTTATTGGTGCTACAGAAACAGTATTAAGTTCAAATGTATTTGCTTATTGTGAGAATAATCCAGTAAATAATATTGATTCAAAAGGGCAGTGGTTAGTACGTTTAATTTGCGGTGTAGCAGGAGCGGTTGTGTTTGGAACAGTTGCAAATGTTTTTTGCCGACTGCTTGGGGTTGACACCAATACTCGTAGATGGATTACTGCTGGATTTGCCGCTTTAGGTGGTGTACTTGGTGCAATTTTTGGTCCATCTTTACTTGCTAAGTTTGCTCCTAAAGCTCTTAAATGGATACAGTCTATAGAAAAATCATTAAGCAAAAAATTTAAGCCTTTTTCAGGTAAACATTGTATAATAGGTATTGTAATTAATGGGAAATTGAAAATCATGCTACATTATCCTCATCATGGTAAAGGTTATCATATAGCTATTGAACATAAAACATTTGGAGGACGATGGAGAAAAACAATACCTGATATAGAAATCAATAAAATTGGCAAAAAATTTTTAAAATGGATAGGACGAAAAATAATGATTAGCGTCGAATATAAAAAATCAGTAAGAATTAGAAATAAAGATATTACATTGTCTGATAACTATTTAAGTGTTGAAATTTATAACAATGTCGATCATTGTAAATTATTGAAACAATTGTATTTGAATAGTTCTAATAGCCTTTGCTGGAACATTAAAATTCGAGGTTTTGAAGACGAACTAATTAGTTTAAAAAAATGGTTCTCTAATTATGATACAAAATTATTTAGTTATAGTAAAAAACAATTTATAGTCAGGCATTTTTCTGAACTATTTGTTAGCAACATTAATATTGATTTTTTTAATTCTCTCCAAAAAATATTGGATTTTATATCTGGTGATATTAATATACTTTTATTTAAAACGAATCATGACTCATCGAAAGATTATATTAGCGCTACATTGTTTCAAGAAGACACAAGTTTTTTAAAAAATTGTAATAAAATTGATAGTTGTCCAATTATAATATATTCTTCTAATGAAGCAGAAACATTTGTATTTAAAAAATCGTATTTTGATATGATACAAAATTCAATAGATAGATTTTTGGAATCGTTATTTCAAAATAATGATTAAAAAAACAAGGGATGGTAATATGACTTGATAAAAATAACAAAACTCTACAAAAAGTGGAACGGTAACAAGATTCAAAACTGGGCTATGGTCAGAAATCATCTCGCAACCAACGGCAAAATTAATGCTCGTATTGAGAAAAACGAGCACTTAATCTAACACCGTTTTTGCTCGCCTTTTTCGTTATGCTACGCTCCACTCCAAAGGCGGGCAAAAACATCAATTATTTAACTTTTTTAAAAAACTTACACACTTTTTTGACAAAGCCATATTGTTAATGAGGTTGGTAATGTAGTAGTAACCTATAAGTATGACGCGTGGGGAAATCCTTGCGGAATGACGGATACTTCGGGACAATGGGTATCGGTCAAATGAATCCATTTCGTTACAGAGGTTATTATTATAATAGTGAAAAATGGTCTCTATTATTTAATTAGCCGATACTATGGACCCGCAAACAGGCAGATTTTTAAATGCAGATGTTTATTGTGATACTGGAACTTGTCCTCCATTAAGTACTAACCTATTTGCTTATTGTGAAAACAATCCCATAAATTTTGCTGATTCAGACGGATATAAAATAACAGCTACAGTTAAGCACGGTGGTAATAGTTATAAATTAAAAATTAAGTTACCGTGGAAAATATATCTGATTATTATTTTCTTAGTATCGCTTTCGGAATAATTGGCATTATTGCTTGTTATATACCTGAACCAATAATATCAAAGGCTGTGGGGATTGTTTCTGGAGTATTATCATTATCTTCAATGCTCGCCTCATCATTGATTGATAAATATAAAAATAAGAAATCAATACGAATTTATAACTTGAAGTGGAGTGTTACATATTGATATTTTTAGAATTATTGTTTTTTGTTGGATTAATATTTTATTGCTTATACGTATTCATAATTAACAAGGATTTTTCTGTTTCCAGAATTATCATTTTTATAATACTTTTAATATCGTTTATACTTAACACAATAAAATTGTTGTAAAAAAGTAGAAAAAGAAACATGACTATGAACAGTTCTGTGTCTTAGCAATAACTAGGCAATAATCACTCTTTTATGTTATATTTAATTTAGGTGATAATAATGACAAGACAAGCTTACATTAAAAGTAAAAGTGTAAGCTACTGTGTTCACTATAATAACATTGTTTAGTTTCTATCAACCCTGCTTTTCTTAAATCCTTAATAGCTCAGCGGACTGTGGCAGGCGACAGCTTTATGTCGCCTGCTATTGTTTTTACAGAGGGGAAGTACTACGCATTTTTATTTTGCCCAACAGGGCTCGAAAGGCGGAAAAAGGAAATGCTCCTGCGTGAGCATTTCCCCGCCGTTGGATTTAGACCGTTTTAAGCTTTAATACCGCTTTTTCAAGCGAACAAGGAGGCTTTTTATCAACGTAACGGAGAATTGTATCAACGTAATAGAGAATGAAGAAATCTGCTCTCTTTTATATATGGACTTTCTATATATGGTTATGATATGATAATACTAACAAATTAGAATTTTAGGGGGATAATGTGAAAAGATTTATAGGGATAATTCTATGTGCTTTGTTTGCGATTAGTTTATGCGCGTGCGGTGGAGATGTAAGTAAAGTAAAGACTCATAAAGTGGATTCAAAAATTTATTCTCAGGAGGATATTGAATCCGCCATTGAGGTTATCAAGAATGATTTTAGACGGGAATGGAGCGGATGCACTCTTAAAGAGATATATTACGCAGGAGATGAGATTTCTAAAGACCATCAGGAATTTGCTGACAGAAAAAATGCTGATGATGTGCTTGTTTTACTGTCCTCCTTTGATGTGGATTCTTCCGGCGGGGATGGTTCTTTAAATCCAAACTCTACCTATGACAATTGGAATTGGATATTAGTCAGAACAAATGGCGGTCAATGGCAACATATAGATCATGGTTATTAAAGCATTTGCAATTATTTATAGATATAAAAGTATATTAAATAAATTTTTTAAAATGTTTGTTGGAATAGACCACTTTCCAAGCTATAAAAGATAATGATACATTGGAGAAAAGCTATTAGCCGACTATTGAGATTTTTAATCTTAATAGTCGTTTTTTTAAAAGAGAATTTTAATGAATAACTATGAACGTGTCGCGGGGTTGAATTTCTCTAAATACCGGGCGTGTCAATAGCAGGATAGAAGTAGCTTTCTCAAAAACAATCTTTATTCACAGCCGTTCTTCTTCCATTATAAAAAGTTTTAAATAGTTAATAGTTATAAAATTAAGGACAAGGATATTGAAAAATTATATAATTTAATTATAATATAATAAGTAGATAAATATAAAACAATAAAGGGGAGATTTATATGACTACATTCATTATCGGACTTGCAATCCTTTTAATCGGAGGAGCTTTGTACGGCAAGTTATGTGAAAAGATTTTCAAACCTGATGACCGCAAAACACCGGCGGAGCTTTTAAATGACGGTATGGATTTTGTACCTATGAAAAAGTGGAAAAATTCACTTATTCAGCTTTTGAACATTGCGGGAACAGGACCGATTTTAGGTCCAATACAGGGTATTCTTTTCGGACCTATTGCATTTTTGACAATACCTGTCGGTTGCATAATCGGAGGTGCGTTCCATGATTATATGTGCGGTATGATTTCCGTACGCAACGACGGCGCACAGATGCCTAAGCTTATAAGAAAGTATATAGGTAAATACGCATATCCGATTTATAATGTGTTCGTATGTCTTTTGATGTTGCTTGTCGGAGCTGTGTTTATCTATACTCCGGGCGACTTGTTCATAACGCAAATTTTAAACCAAGACAGCGGTGTAACAAATCCTATGGTATGGCTCGTATACGGCGCGATTTTTGCGTATTTTGTAATCGCGACGCTGTTTCCGATTGATAAGATTATCGGCAAGGTATATCCGATTTTCGGTATGTTGCTTATTCTCTCGGCAGTCGGTGTGTTTATAGGCTTTTTTGTAAAAGGTTATCCGCTTGACGATATATGGACAACGGGCATTGTGGGTGTTCATCCGCAGGGACTTCATTTTATACCGGTATTTTTCGTTACTGTAGCGTGCGGAATAGTATCCGGGTTTCATTCTACGCAAGCCACTCTGATTTCTCGTACTATGCGTCGTGAAAAAGAGGGCCGTATGACATTTTACAATATGATGATTGCCGAAGGTATTATTGCAATGATATGGGCGGCCGCGTCGATGGGAGTTATAAAGCTCGGACTTGCTACAGCCGAAACAAGCCCAACAGATGTTGTTGGTATCATCGCAAAAGATTTACTCGGCGGAGTGGGAGGAATTGTAGCCGTAATAGGAATTATTGTTCTTCCGATTACCTCCGGCGATACGGCGCTTCGCTCGCTGAGGCTTATAGTTTCGGACGCGATGAAAATAGACCAGTCGAAGAAAGTAAACAGACTCGGGGTTTCCCTTGTGATATTTGCGATTGTGGCGTCAATTTTGGTGTTTGCCAAGATGAACGCGGGCGGATTTAATATACTTTGGCGGTATTTTGCATGGGCAAACCAGACTATCGCCGTGTTTGCATTTGCAATGATTACGGTTTATATGATGCGCAATAAACAGCCATTTATTATGTCACTTGTACCGGGAATGTTTTATATGTTCGTAATATCAAGCTTTATTTTAAACGCTGCTATCGGATTTAATTTGCCGTGGTCGATAAGCTATGGAATAGCGGGAGCTCTTACCTTGGCATATGGCGTGGCATTGATATACTATGGCAGAAAGAATATTCCCCGGGATTTGAGGCTGAATAACGAGCATTTTCATAGTTAAAATATAAATTGGTCAGTTTCTATAAGATTTTAAATATTAACTCATACATTTTTTGTAAATTAATTTTGGTATGATAATAATATTAAATGCAAGTAAAATCTGTAGGACAATAAATTTCATATTAAATCGTTATAAAACAATTCACTAATTAAATTTTGGTTAATAAAAATAGTGTTCTTTTTTAAAAAATTACGGAAAGCTTCTTTAGCGATTATAGCGCTAAGACAAAAATGTGAATTTTGTGTTGACAAAATAAGTAAATGGTGATATAATTTAGTAAACCTATTAAATAGGTAGGAATAGTATGAAATGAATTGAGGTTATAATTATGAGAAAAATTGATTTAACTAAGCGATGTTGAAACTGAAACGTAACTCACCTGACACTTTATTCAATATCATTTTAAAGGAGCTATTATTATGAAAGTTTTTGAAAAAATTACTGACCTTATAGGAGGAACTCCTCTTTTAGAATTAAAAAATTATGAGAAAGAAAATAATTTGTCTGCAAAAATCTATGCAAAGCTTGAGTATTTTAATCCCGCGGGAAGTGTAAAGGATAGAATTTCAAAAGCTATGATTGAAAACGCAGAGGCGGAGGGACTTGTTAATTCCGAATCGGTTATTATAGAGCCTACAAGCGGTAACACAGGTATAGGACTTGCGTCGGTTGCGGCGTCAAGAGGTTACAGGATTATTCTTACTATGCCCGAAACGATGAGCATTGAGCGTCGTAATTTATTGAAGGCATACGGCGCGGAGCTTGTACTTACAGACGGAGCGAAGGGAATGAAAGGCGCGATTGAAAAGGCGCAGGAGCTCTCTGAGGAAATCCCGCACAGCTTTATACCAAGTCAATTCACGAATAATGCAAATCCCGCTACACACCGCGCTACAACAGGTCCTGAAATTTGGAATGATACTGACGGCAAGGTTGATATTTTTGTTGCAGGTGTTGGCACAGGCGGTACCGTATCGGGCGTCGGCGAATATCTGAAACAACAAAATCCGAATGTCAAGGTAGTTGCCGTTGAGCCTGCGGGTTCACCTGTATTGTCAAAGGGTACGCCGGGGCCGCACAAAATTCAAGGTATCGGAGCGGGCTTTGTTCCCGACACATTAAATACCGAAATATATGATGAAATTATTGCTGTTGAAAACGAGGACGCTTTTGAAACAGGAAGAACGCTTGCGAAAAGAGAGGGAGTTCTCGTGGGTATTTCCTCAGGAGCGGCGGTGTTCGCGGCAACTCAACTTGCAAAGCGCCCCGAAAATAAAGACAAGATAATCGTCGCTCTTCTCCCCGATACAGGCGAACGCTATCTTTCCACACCTATGTTTAGTGAATAAGCGTATAATAAGCGTATAAAATATCCCTGCAGATGGGGCAGGGATATTTTTATTTTTGAAAGATGCGGAAGAATTATTGCAAAATAAAACGGCGCCGTAATTTTCAATCACAGCGCATAGGTTTATTATATTACATAGTTGTTTGTGTATTTTTCTCTTTGCGTATCAAGAATATCCTGTAAAGTAATTCCGTACAGATAATCGCATATTACTTTCTTTAAGCCTTGCCATACGGGGAGAGTATAACATTCTCCGCTCCGCTCACATTCAATCGGGTCGTGGTCAAGACACGCAACGGGGGAAAGACTGCCCTCGGTAAGCAATAAAATATCGCCGACGGTATATTTGTCGGGAGATTTCGCGAGCTTATAGCCCCCCTGATAGCCTCGGTTAGTATTAAGAATATCTGATTTATTTAAAATAGGTACAATTTGTTCGAGGTATTTTTTGGATATATTCTGGCGGGAGGCGATATCTTTTAATGAAATGTAGCCGTCGTTTTGATGTTCGGCAAGGTCTAAGAGCATACGGAGCGCATAACGTCCTTTTGTTGAAATTTTCACTTTTGTACCTCCTTGTATTATTTTATACTATAATACCATATGATTTATAGGTTTTCAAGTGGAGACTATGTTTTACCAAAATGTTTAGTATTATTTTTGGATATTTTAATGTAAATTTAAAAATTTCAAATAGATATTGACAAATGTTTTTTTTAATAGTATTATATTATCATATTAAACCTATGTAAATAGTATGAATTAGAAGGAGAGTTAAACTATGAATATTTTATTAACATTGCTGTTGAGAAGAAATTACAGATTCGGGCGAATGTAAATCTCTTTAAATAAGCTTAATATAATAGTTTTACATATAATTAAATTTGTTGATAAAAGAAAGAGGTAATATAAATGAGTACATTAAAAGAAAGAAAATTAAGGTTTGAAACATTACAGCTTCACGTCGGACAGGAACAGGCTGACCCCGTAACAGACGCAAGAGCGGTTCCGATTTACGCGACGACGTCATATGTATTTCATAACAGTCAGCACGCCGCCGACAGATTCGGGCTTCGTGACGCGGGCAATATCTACGGCAGGCTTACAAATCCTACTCAGGATATATTTGAGCAGAGAATATCAGCGCTTGAGGGCGGAACGGCGGCATTGGCGGTAGCCTCGGGCGCCGCGGCGGTTACATATACAATTCAGGCTCTCGCGGGCGCGGGCGATAATATCGTATCCGCAAAAACAATTTACGGCGGTACATACAACCTGCTTGCGCATACTCTTCCGACTTACGGTATCAAAACAACATTTGTCGACCCTGATGAGGAGGGCTCTTTTGAGAACGCAATAGATGAAAATACAAAAGCAATTTATATTGAAACGCTCGGAAATCCAAACTCAAATCTTATTGATATTGAGAAAGTTGCGGATTTGGCGCACGCGCATAATATTCCGTTGGTTGTAGACAGCACATTTGCGACGCCTTATCTTTTAAGACCGTTTGAGTACGGCGCTGATATTGTAGTACATTCAGCTACAAAATTTATCGGCGGTCACGGTACGGCAATCGGCGGTGTAATTGTTGAGAGCGGAAAATTTGACTGGAAAGCGTCAGGAAAGTTTCCGCAGTTTTCAAAGCCGAACCCGTCATATCACGGAGCGGTGTTTACAGACGCGGCTCCAGGCGCCTCGTTTGTAACGTATATACGGGCAATTTTACTTCGTGACACGGGAGCGACAATCTCGCCGTTCCACGCTTTTATATTCCTGCAGGGTCTTGAAACGCTCTCGCTCCGAGTTGAGCGCCATACGGAAAACACCAAGAAGGTAATTGAGTTCCTTAAAAATCATCCTCAGGTTGAAAGCGTAAATCACCCCTCGCTTGACAACTCGCCCTACAAGGCGTTGTACGACAGATATTTTCCAAACGGCGGAGGTTCAATATTTACATTTGAAATCAAGGGCGACGAGGAAACAGCGAAGAAATTTATTGATAATCTTCAGGTGTTTTCACTTCTTGCTAATGTCGCTGACGTAAAATCGCTTGCGATTCACCCTGCCTCTACAACACATTCACAGCTTACGGGCGAGGAGCTTTCAGAGCAGGGAATAAAGCCGAATACAATAAGACTGTCAATCGGAACGGAGCATATTGACGATATTCTCTTTGACTTACAGGAAGCATTTGACGCAGTAAAATAACAACATTTTTTATACCGCAGGGCAAAAACGCACTGCGGTATTATTTTTGTTTAGGTATTTGTAATTTTTGTTATACGGTTATATAATATAGTCAGAAAAGAGGTATTATTATGGATTTACAAGAATTTATAAATTTTATGGACAGCAAAAAAGAAGTAATCGCGTTCAGCGAGGTTCATCAGTATATGACTTATCTTTCAAACGAGGCTATGAAAATAACCTGCGAGCTGAACAACTCCTATCACACGCCCGAAGAAATAAATGAGCTGATGGAAAAGCTGACAGGGAGAAAATTTCCCGACGGAGCGTATATGTTTCCTCCGTTCTACACCGACTGCGGAAAAAATCTGAAAATCGGTGATAATGTATTTATCAATTCGGGTTGCCAGTTTCAGGACCAGGGCGGTATAACTATCGGCGACGGAACGCTTGTAGGTCCGAAAACCGTGATAGCTACTCTTAATCATTCTATGAATCCCAAAGAGCGCGCCAATCTTTTTCCGAAGCCTGTCGTAATCGGCAAAAATGTATGGATAGGAGCAAATGTTACGATTCTTCCGGGAGTAACGATAGGCGACGGGGCTGTAATCGCCGCGGGCGCGGTTGTTAACAGAGATGTTGCGGAGAATACAATTGTCGGCGGTGTACCTGCAAAGTTTATAAAAACTATTGAAATCGACTGATATAAATATAGTTGTAAGGTTGATAAAGTTTTTTACTCTCGTTTTTCATTGAGTTGTTTATAGGTGCGTAAAATTAAGAACAACGCAATAATAAAAGTCAATATGTCAGACATCGGCATAGAATAAAGAACGCCGTCTAATCCGAAAAAAACAGGAAGCAATAAAGCAAGCCCTACTCCAAATACAATTTCTCTTACCATAGAGAGTAATGTTGACTCTGCCGCTTTTCCCATAGCCTGCAAGAAAATGAAACACCCCTTGTTTATACACGCAAAAACTATCATACATAAATATATACGAAATGCTTTTACCGCAAAATCTGTATAATAAATGCTTTCATTTGCGGAGCCGAAAACAGTTATAAGCTGTTGAGGGAAAAATTCAACAATTATCAAAGCTATTGCGCCGACAATCGTTTCTGCAATAAGTAATTTTGTAAATAAATTTTTTACTCTGTTTTTTAATTTTGCGCCGATATTGTAGCCTACAATAGGAATACAACCCGCCGCCATACCGACAACTATAGAGATTACTATTTGAAAGAATTTCATAACAATACCGACTACAGCCATAGGAATTTGAGCAAATTGCTCTTGTTTGAAAATCGGGTCTAACGCGCCGTATTTTCGTATCATATTGTTAATGGCAGCCATAGCGGCAACTAAAGAAATCTGTGACAAAAAACTGCAAATTCCCAGTACAATTGTTTTTCTTGAAATACTCGGGTTTATGAGATAATCTGTTTTTGCAGGCTTGACTGTTTTCATATTGAATAAAAACCAAATTGACAAAACAAAAGTAATAATTTGTCCGATTACGGTAGCTGTTGCCGCGCCCATCATTCCCCACTTGAAAGTAAAAATGAAAATCGGGTCAAGAATGATATTGGAAACGGCGCCTGCCAGAGTAGACATCATTGCGAATTTTGGGCTTCCGTCAGCCCTGATAATAGGGTTCATAGCCTGGCCGAGCATATAAAAGGGAATACCAAGTGAAATATAAAAAAAGTATTCTTTTGAATACTTAAAGGTTTCCGAATTTACCGTACCGCCGAATATGGAAATAATTTGGTCGCTGAAAATGAGGTAAACAGCGCATAAGATTAAACTGCTGACAAGTATAAGCACAACTGAATTGCCTACGCTTTTTTTCGCTTTATCGGGTTCGTTTTTTCCTAAACATAGACTTACAAAGGCGCAACACCCGTCGCCTATCATTACCGAAACAGCAAGAGCAATTACAGTCAGCGGAAATACGACCGTATTTGCGGCGTTGCCGTATGAACCGAGATACGAGGCGTTTGCTATAAATATCTGGTCAACAATGTTATAAAGCGCTCCTACCAAAAGAGAGATAATACAGGGAACAGCATATTTTTTCATCAGTTTTCCTATGCGTTCTGCTCCTAAAAATTGATTTGTTTCCATTCGATTTCGTCCTTTCATAAAAATGGCGTGCAGCCTATCTTTTGCCGGATTTACACCAATGGCTACACGCATTAAATATTTGAATATAGTTTCAAAACGGGATAAAATTTAATCTTTTTATCCGTTGATAATTATATTGTTTTACATAAAAATAAACGCGTGGCAATTAACTGGATTTACGCAATCTTGCCACACGTTTATATATATATTATTATTTTTATTTTAAAATGTCAAAGGTATTTTTCAACAAATATTGTTAATATAATCATTAAAAATTATTAGTTAAAATATATTAATATCATAATAGACAAAATTCTTTCAGTTTGATATAATTTTTATGTAATACAAATTTCAACGGAGGTAATTTATGAAAGTTTTAATGATTAACGGAAGTCCCAGAAAGAACGGGAACACTTCTGTCGCGCTCAGAGAAATTGAAAATATTTTTTCCGAAAGCGGTGTTGAATTTGAAACAATACAAATCGGGAATCAGGATATACGGGGCTGTATCGCCTGCGGAAGTTGCTTTAAAAACGGCAGGTGCGTTTTTAATGATATTGTAAACGAAATTGCGAAGAAATTTGAAGAGGCTGACGGTTTAGTTGTCGCAAGTCCGGTATATTACGCTTCCGCAAACCCGACGCTTGTTGCCCTTTTGGACAGATTGTTTTACAGTACCGGTTTTGATAAAACGATGAAAGTCGGAGCGAGCGTCGTCTGCGCAAGGCGCGGAGGCTGTTCGGCAACCTTTGACGAGTTAAATAAATTCTTCACAATTTCAGGTATGCCGATAGTTTCAAGCCAGTATTGGAACAGTGTCCACGGACGTGAAAAGGGAGAGGCTGAGCTTGACGAGGAAGGCTTGCAGACAATGCGTATTCTTGCTAAGAATATGATTTTTCTGATGAAAAGTATAGCTCTCGGAAAAGAGCAATTCGGACTGCCCGAAAAAGAGCCGTGGACGCCGACGCATTTTATCAGATAAACAGGTTTTTATACAAAAAGAAAAAACTCCCGATTTTAATCGGGAGTTAAATTCTGTTTACAGCCGTCGCATCCTCGGCAACGGCGTCCGCTGTATTTTTGTTTAATCGCTGAGAATGTTTCGTCGGAAAGTACGTGTTCAATTCTGCACGCGTCCGCCATAGCCGTTTCACGGTTTACACCTAAATCTTCAAGCCATTCTGAAATAAACTCGTGGCGTTCGTAAATTTTTTCGGCAATTTTATCTCCTTTTTCCGTCAGGGTGATATAACCGTCGCTGTCCATATTTATATAGCCGTTTTCTCTGAGCTTTTTCATAGCTACGCTTACGCTCGGCTTGCTAAGGCGCATATGCTTTACAATGTCAATTGAGCGTACACGCTCTTTCGATTGGTTTAAAACAAGTATAGTTTCCAGATAATCTTCGGAAGACTCTTGTATTTTCATAGCTTTTTGCACCTCTGAATTTAGTTTCATATTATTATAATACCATAACAGTTATAAAAATACAAATCCAACTTGATAATTTTTACAAAATAATATAAAATAGTCCTATGAAGAAAGGGTGGTTAATTTGAAAAATCCTATTGTTACAATTAAAATGAATAACGGAAAAACAATAAAAGCGGAGCTTTACCCCGAAATTGCTCCGAATACCGTTAATAATTTTATAAGCCTTATTAATAAGGGCTATTATGACGGACTGACTTTTCACCGTGTAATTTACGGATTTATGATTCAGGGAGGTTGCCCCGAGGGAACGGGAATGGGCAATCCCGGATATTCGATTAAAGGCGAGTTTATTCAGAACGGTTTTCCGAATACTTTAAAGCACACCGAGGGCGTGCTCTCAATGGCGCGTTCGATGATGCCCGACAGCGCGGGCTCGCAATTCTTTATTATGCACAAGTCTGCTCCCCACCTCGACGGACAGTACGCCTCATTCGGAAAGGTTATCGAGGGTATAGACGTTGTTGATGAAATAGCGCAGTGCGATACCGATTTTTCAGACAAGCCTTTAGACCCTCAGATTATGGAAAAGGTTACCGTTGAAACATTCGGGGAAGAGTATCCCGAGCCGGAGAAAGTGTAGGTTAATATGAAGGTATTACTGACAGGCGGTGCGGGATATATCGGCTCCCACACCTGTATCGAGCTTATAAACGCGGGGCATACTCCCGTTATTGCCGATAATTACGACAACAGCTGTCCCGAGGCTGTAAAGCGCGTCGAAGAAATTACGGGAAAAAGCGTTCCCGTTTATGAAATTGACGTTTGCGACAAGTCTGCGGTCGATAAGATGTTCAGCGAAAATGACTTTGACGCGGTTATTCATTTCGCGGGACTTAAAGCGGTGGGTGAAAGCTGTGAAATTCCGCTTAAATATTACAGAAACAACCTCGACTCAACTCTTGTGCTCCTTGAAGTTATGGAGAAATACGGGGTTAATAACTTCGTTTTCAGCTCTTCGGCGACGGTTTACGGTATTCCCGAAACAGTACCCCTCGTTGAGGGTATGCCGACAGGCTGTACCAATCCTTACGGCTGGACAAAGCTTATGAATGAGCAGATTTTAACCGACGCGTCTAAGGCGAATAAAAACCTTTCGGTTGTTTTATTAAGGTATTTTAATCCAATCGGCGCTCACGAGAGCGGACGTATCGGCGAGGACCCGAACGGAATACCGAATAATCTTATGCCGTATATCACGCAGGTTGCCGCGGGAAAGTTAAAGGAGCTCGGCGTTTTCGGAAACGATTATCCCACGCACGACGGTACAGGCGTAAGAGATTATATCCACGTTGTTGACCTTGCGAACGCTCACGTTAAGGCGCTTGATTACGCCGCTAAAAATAAAGGAACCGAGATTTTTAATATCGGTACGGGAACAGGCTACAGCGTTTTGGATATTGTAACCGCGTTTATGAAGGTAAACAATCTCACAATTCCCTATGTAATCAAACCCCGCCGCAGCGGGGATATAGCAGAATGTTACGCTAATCCCGAAAAGGCGGAGAAAATTTTAGGCTGGAAGGCAGAAAGAAATCTCGAGGATATGTGCCGTGACAGCTGGAATTGGCAGAGTAAAAACAAAAATGGTTACAAATAATTATTTTTCTTTTATAAAAAAATAATTTTCTTTTACAATATTGTTACCGAACAAAAAATTATTGTTACGGCGCTTGACTTTTTTCTTCCTGCGAATTATAATTAAGTTCCATTTGGATGATGTGTGTGAAAAACGGAGGAAAAAAGAATATGTTTCAAAAACATATTAAGGCAGTTAGTCTTGTGCTTGTACTCTGCCTTATTGCAGTGATGTTTTTTACCGCTAACCTGCTCGGAAGCGGTATTGAGGGTTCAAGCCCCGTGGTTCTGCTTTTATTTGTAGCAATCGCGTGCGTGCCTGTTTTCCTCGCTCACGAAAAGCACGATTGATACTAAACGTGAAATTATAAATGTTTAGTAAAAGACGGTTGTCGAAAGACAACCGTTTTCTTTTTATACTACTTTATTTTGAATTTATAGTGTGGTATAATTAATTGATTTTATTGAATTGGAGAGATTAGTTTGGCTAAGGTGGTACCGCTTTTTTCGGGAAGCAGTGGTAACAGCTATTACATAGGCTCCTCGGGAGAGGGAGTTTTAATCGACGCGGGAAGAAGCTGTAAACAGCTTGAAAGCGCGCTCGACCTCAATAACATAGATATACGCTCGATAGGCGCAGTTTTTATAACGCACGAGCACAGCGACCATTGCCAGGGACTTAGGGTGTTTGCAAAAAAACACAATCTTAAAATTTACGCGTCCGAGGGAACCTTAGAGGCTATGGAGGAGAAAAACTATATCTGCCCCGAGAATATCACTGATGTGATATACGACAGAATTTCAATAGGTAATATGCAGGTTGTCCGATGCGATACGCCTCACGACGCGAGGGAGAGCTGTTGCTTTCAGGTTGCGACGGCCGACGGGCGAAAAGCGACAATTGCTACCGATATGGGCGTTATGACCGACCCTGTCCGCAGGCTTATTTGTGAAAGCAATTTCGCTGTAGTTGAATCGAATCACGATATAAATATGTTAAAATTCGGCGCGTATCCTCCGAATGTCAAAGCGAGGATTTTATCCGAAAAGGGACACCTCTGCAACGACGCCTGCGCCGAGGAACTTTGCGGTTTTATCCGAGGCGGAAATTTCAGAATAATGCTCGGTCATATATCCGAAAATAACAATACTCCCAAGCTTGCGCTTAATACAAGCCTTTCCGTACTTTCGGAGAACGGAATGAAACGCAATATTGATTTCACATTGGAAACAGTACCCTGCGAAACGCAGGGTAAGTCAATAATATTTTGAGGAATTATGCTGACTGTAAATTTAATTTGTATCGGGAAGATTAAGAAAAAATATTGGACGGACGCCATATTTGAGTATAAAAAACGGCTTTCGGCGTTTTGTAAATTTAATATCATCGAAATTGATGAGGAAAAAACATTTAACAATCCAAATTCTTCGCAGATTAATTCCATTTTAAACGCGGAGGGAAAGCGGATTTTAAATTCAATATCAAAGGGTTCAAGCGTTATCTCGATGTGTATTGAGGGAAAACAGCTCACATCGCCCGAGCTTGCGAAAAAACTCGGCGATATTACGCTTAACGGAAAAAGCTCCGTTGATTTTATAATCGGCGGAAGCTGGGGCTTGAGCGATGAGGTTAAAGCAAAAAGCGATTTCAAGCTTTCAATGAGCAAGATGACGTTTCCCCATCAGATGGCGCGCGTTGTACTCACAGAACAAATTTACAGGGCGTTTGAAATTTTAAACAACGGCAAATATCATAAGTAGGTGATTTTATGGCTTTGGACGGAATGATGCTTCACCACGTTGTCGGCGAGCTGAAAACGCAGGCTCTCGGCTCGCGTGTGTCGCAGGTTTACCAGCCTAACCGCGATGAAATTATAATAAATCTCCGCTCAATGCAGGGAAATAAAAGGCTCTTGCTTTCCACAAGAGCCAATTCTCCGCGTATTCATTTTACGCGGTTTAGTGTTGAAAATCCCGAAAAACCGCCTATGCTTTGTATGCTTATGAGAAAACGCCTGGGTTCGGGGAAACTGCTCGATATACGCCAGCGCGGTTTAGACAGGGTTGTCAGCTTTGATTTTGAATGTACAAACGAGCTCGGTGACAGGGTTATAATTACTGTTGTCGTTGAAATTATGGGCAAATACAGCAATGTTATTTTAGTTGACGGCGAGGGTATTATAATAGACGCTCTAAAACGTGTGGATATGACTATGTCGTCACAGCGACTTGTACTGCCCAATATTAAATATGAGTTTCCAAAAGCGCAGGATAAGCTCAATATTTTGCTTGAAAAGTCCGAAAAAGTCATAGAAAAAATTATAAGTACACCCGATGAAAAGCCTCTTAATAAGGCTGTTCTTTCTGCTGTTGAGGGTATTTCTCCGATAATCTGCCGTGAGATTGAACATAAGGTTTCAAACGGAAAAACCGTAAGCAACAAAACCTTAAACTGTGAGGATAAAAACAGGCTTAGAGAAGAAATAGAAAGACTTTCCGACACCGTTCTGACCTGTTCGGGCGTACCGTATATGCTTTATCATAAGGGCGATGACAAGCCCTTTGATACCGCGTTTATAAATATAAATCAGTACGGCTCATTAAGCGTTTCTAAAAGATTTGAAAGCTTTTGCGAGCTTTTGGACAGCTTTTATATCGAACGAGACAGCATAGACAGAATGAGGGTGAAGTCAGCGGATTTATCCCGCGTGCTTCAAAATCTTGTTCACCGCACCTCCAATAAAATTAATATTCAGAGGCAGGAGCTTGAAAACTGCGCGGACAGAGAACAGCTTAGAATAAAGGGAGATTTATTGCAGGCGAATTTATATAAGATAGAGCGTGGAAGCTCAAGCGTTACGGTTGAGAATTTTTATGACGAGAATAACGCTCCTATTGAAATAAAGCTCAATCCCGCAATTTCTCCTGCCCAAAACGCGCAAAAATATTACAAGGACTACAATAAGGCTAAAACGGCGCAACAGGTTTTAAGCGTTCAGATTAAAAAGGGCGAGCAGGAGCTTTTGTATCTCGAGTCATTAAATGACGTGCTGTCGAGAGTAACAACCGAAAAGGAGCTTGCGCAGGTCCGCCTTGAATTTATGGAGCAGGGGTACATCAAGAGAAATAAAAGCGTAAACAGAAAACAGATTAATCTTCCTCCTTTTGAATACAGAACAAGCGACGGGTTTAAGGTTCTTGTGGGAAGAAATAACAGACAAAACGACATACTCACGTTGAAAATCGCTAATAAGCGCGACGTATGGTTTCATACTAAGGATATACCCGGCTCCCACACTATCGTTGTAACAGACGGAAAGGAAATCAGCGAAAAAGCTGTAATTGAGGGCGCGCAGATTGCCGCCTTTCACAGCAAGGCGAAGGAAAGCTCGAACGTGCCCGTGGATTACACTTTAGTAAAAAATGTATCAAAGCCGAACGGCGCAAAACCCGGAATGGTTATATTTGTAAACAACCGTACTGTGTATGTAGACCCAAAACTCCCCAAATCAGAAAAAGACTGATAAAAAAATATTCATATTATTCCTCAAAGGAATAAAATTTGCAAAAAAGTATATTATTATTGAAAATGGTGAAACTTAGCAATTTTTTACATTTTGTGTAAAAATCCGCACATCACTTTAAAACTGAAGAAAATTTAATATTTGTATTTCAGGAGGAAATTATGTCAGTTTATGATATAATAGGCGTTTTAGGCGGTCTGGGACTTTTCCTGTACGGAATGAAGTTTATGGGCGAAGGACTTGAACTCGCCGCCGGCTCAAAGCTGAGAACGCTTCTGGAAAAGATTACAAGCAATAAATTTCTCGCGATGCTTGTCGGCGTGCTTGTAACCGCCGTGATTCAAAGCTCCGCGGCGACGGACGCTATGGTTATCGGTTTCGTAAACGCGGGACTGATGAATCTCGGACAGTCGGTCGGAATACTTTTCGGCTCAAAAATCGGTACTACCGCGACCTCGCTTTTGCTTTCGATTAACATTAAGGATATAGTTCCCATATTTACCTTTGTCGGCGTGGCTGTAATTATTTTTGTCAAAAAAAATAACTATCGCTATTACGGGCAGATTGCCGCGGGCTTCGGTATTCTGTTTATGGGTATGACCTTTATGAGCGAAAGCTTTGACGGCCTTAAAAATTCCACCATATTTTTGGACACTATAAGAACAATATCTTCTCCCATTGTAGGATTTATAATCGGTATCATTATAACGGGAATTATGCAGAGTTCTTCAGCGACAGTCGGTATTCTTATGGCTCTCGGATTAAGCGGAGCGATAGAGCTTGAAGATTGCGTGTATATTATATACGGTATGAATGTCGGCGCGTGTATGCCTGTGTTTTTAAGCGCTGCCGGCGCCAACCGCCAGTCTAAACAAGCGGCCTCGTTTAACTTCATTATGTGTTTTATCGGCGCGGTTATACTTTTGGCAGTTACGTGGGTATTAGAGCCTACGCCTTTCTCTGTAACGAATATATTTACTCATCTTATCCCGAACAACGTACCCGGACAGATTTCAGGCGTTCACATCGTCTTTAATATTATAAGAACGCTTATGCTGTTGCCTGTGTCGGGACCGCTTATCAAGCTTACCAAGCTTATTATTCCCGATAAAAACGAGGAAGAAGACGGAATTACCGTATATCTTGACTCTCGTATCCTTACCACTCCTCCTGTTGCCGTTCAGCAGACCGAAAAGGAATGCGCGCGTCTTGCTCAGCTTGCAAAGGACAGCTTTGACTATTCGCTTAACGCCGTTTTGAACAAGGACTCGAAGGCAATTTCAAAGGTTGAGGAAAACGAAAAGAAAGTAGACAAGCTTACCCACAGTATTACAAAATATATCGTTAAAATTAACGGCCTCGATATTATGGATTATGACCGAAAGGTTATGGGCGCGATGTATAACGCTATTCAGGACTTGGAGCGTATAGGCGACCGAAGTGAGAATATATGCGAGGCGGCGTCAAAAATTATCAGCGGTGAGGCTGTGCTTTCAGACGTTGCTATGAAGGAGATTAAAACTGTTTTTGAAACGGTTGAACAGATTTTAGAGGACAGCCTGTATATGTTTTCTAATCAAAGCAAGGACCCGAGCCTTGCCGAGGCGGTTATGAAAACGGAGGACCAGATTGACGAATACTGCGAGCTTTTCAGGCAAAATCATATCAGACGTCTTTCGCAGGGAAAGTGCAGTGCCGAAGCAGGTATAGTATTTATCGAGCTTTTAACAAACCTCGAACGAGTGGGCGACCACGCGCTTACGGTCGCGCTTTGTATTCCTTATAAGCACACACCGCAGATTACCGCTAACAATTAAAAAATAATTCATTTGGGAAAACAGGTTCATTATTCAACCTGTTTTCCCAAAATTTTTATCCTCAAAAAGGATTATACAGGCAGGAGTCTGTGTAAAAAACAGTTGGCAATACATAAATGCTGTGGTATAATAAGATGATAATAATTAATGATAATTAATCCAATTCGGCATAAAAGGTGATTAGTTTGAAATTTGAACAGGATAAAATAAGGAATTTTTCAATAATAGCGCATATCGACCACGGAAAAAGTACTCTTGCCGACCGTATTTTGGAGCTTACCAAAAGCGTTGCGGTACGCGATATGGAGGCGCAGATTTTAGACGATATGGAGCTTGAGCGCGAGCGTGGAATAACAATCAAGGCGCGCGCCGTAACTACGGTTTATAAGGCTGACGACGGAAACGAGTATCTTCTCAACCTCATCGACACACCGGGTCACGTTGATTTTAACTATGAGGTCAGCCGTTCGCTCGCCGCTTGCGAGGGAGCGGTACTTATTGTTGACGCCTCGCAGGGGATTGAGGCTCAAACCCTCGCTAATACCTATCTTGCTGTTGACAGCGGACTTGAAATTGTCCCTGTTGTAAATAAAATAGACCTCCCCTCAGCTGACCCCGACAGAGTTATAAACGAAATTGAAGACGTTATCGGTATCCCCGCCGAGGACGCTCCGAGAATTTCCGCAAAGCAGGGAATTAATATTCACGATGTTTTGGAAAAAATTGTAACCGATATTCCCGCTCCGACAGGGGATATTAACGCCCCTCTGCGGGGACTGATTTTTGACAGCTACTATGACTCGTACAAGGGAGTTATTATCTATGTCCGTTTAAAGGAAGGGCAAATTCACACGGGCGACGAGTTTAAGCTTATGGCTACGGGTTCAACCTTTAATGTCGTTGAATGCGGTCTTATGCACGCGACGTCAATGGAGCAGACCGACGCGCTGTATGCGGGCGAGGTTGGTTATATTGCCGCCTCAATAAAATCCCTTTCCGACGCTCAGGTCGGGGATACTATTACATTGGTTAATAATCCCGCAAACGAGCCTCTCCCCGGATACAGGGAGGCGCAGTCGATGGTTTTCTGCGGAATTTATCCCGTGGACGGAGCCCGTTACGGCGATTTAAAAGACGCTTTGGAAAAATTAAAGCTCAACGACGCGTCGCTTACCTTTGAACCTGAAACATCTGTCGCTTTAGGCTTCGGATACCGTTGCGGATTTTTGGGGCTTCTTCATATGGAGATTATTCAGGAACGTCTGGAGCGAGAGTATAATCTTGACCTTATTACAACAGCGCCGAGCGTAATTTATAAAATAACGAAAACCGACGGTACGGTTGAAAATATCGACAATCCGACAAATTATCCCGACCCCGCCTTAATTGCGTCAGCCGAGGAGCCTATGACGGAGGCGCATATTTACTCGCCTGCTGATTATGTCGGCAATATAATGGAGCTTTGTCAGGACAGACGGGGAATTTTTGTCGGTATGGATTATATCGACTCCGACCGCGTTGATATTCACTATCAGCTCCCTCTCGCGGAAATTATTTATGATTTCTTCGATACTCTCAAATCGAGAACGAGAGGCTACGCGTCGTTTGACTATGAGCTTTCCGATTACGTTAAAAGCGACCTTGTAAAGCTCGATATTATGCTCAACGGCGAGATTGTAGACGCTTTAAGCTTTATTATTCACAAGGATAAGGCATATGGAAGAGCGCGTAAAATGGCTGAAAAGCTGAAAGAGAAAATTCCGCGCCAGCTTTTTGAGGTGCCTATCCAGGCGTGCATCGGCGGAAAAATCATAGCCCGAGAAACCGTCAAGGCTATGCGCAAGGATGTGCTTGCAAAGTGCTACGGAGGCGATATAAGCCGAAAGAAAAAGCTTCTTGAAAAGCAAAAGGAAGGTAAAAAGCGTATGCGCCAGCTCGGCACGGTAGAGGTTCCGCAGGAGGCGTTTATGGCCGTCTTAAAGCTCGATACAGATTAAATAAAACTAAAAGGAGAGATTATTATGAAAATTAAAAAGCTTTTTAGCGCAATGCTCTCCTTTATTGCGCTTTTAGGCGCTTTTTCAATTATCCCGACGGGAGCGTTTGCTAAAGAAAGCGGAGATTTTGAATATAATATTGTAGATAATAAGGCGGAAATTTCTTCTTATAAAGGTACTTCGGATAATATCACAATACCTGACGCCGTAGACGGATATATTGTGACGGGTATCGGTGAGAACGCTTTTAAAAAAAGCAATTTAAAAAGTGTTACTGTTCCCGACAGCGTAAAATATATATCGCAAAGCGCGTTTGCGTACTGTAAAAATTTAGAGAGGGTTGTCCTCTCAAACACACTTGAAAGTATAGGGGAAACGGCTTTTTATGATTGTGATAAATTAAGCTCCAAAATAGAGTTTCCCGACACTCTAAAAACGATAGGCGACTGCGCGTTCGAGAACTGTTGGAGTATGACCTACGCGGTTATTCCTAAAAATGTTGAGAAAATAGGTTACTGCGCGTTCGGTTACTACTATGAGTTGGAGCAAACTGAAAATAAATATTATGACTTTAAAAGGTCGGATTTCAGGATTTTAGGATACGAAAATTCCTCCGCTTATGAATATTGTGATAAGCATAAGCTTGATTTTTACAGTTTGGATACAGGAGTAAGCGCCGAAACCTTAGACGGTATGGATTTTTTTATTAATTCAAGCAGAGAGGCGGAGCTTATTTCCTATGCGGGCGATGATGACGCTGTTTCAATTCCGAGCAAAGTAAACGGCTGTTCGGTAAAATATATAGGGAAATTTGCGTTTTTCGCAACGAATATTAAAAGAGCGGTTATTCCAAACACCGTTGTCGAAATCGGCGAGTGGGCATTTGAAAGCTGTGATAATTTAGCGGTTGTATCAGTTCCGCCGACTGTAAAAACTATCGGCAGGGGAGCTTTGGGCTATTATTATGACGATGGCGTCGACTATTCTTATTTGAATTTTAAAATATGCGGTGCTGTCGGCTCGTCTGCCGAAGCTTACGCAAAGGAAAACGGGTTTGCGTTTGAGGATACCTATACAACGGTTATAACTCTCACAAAAAACTCGGAGAAAATTTATGTCGGCGGTAAGGTTCAGATTAAGGCGAACATTAAAAACGGCTTTGGTAAAACAACTTATACCTCTTCAAGTAAAAAAATTGCCACGGTAAACAGCTCGGGCAAGGTTACCGCCGTTAAGGCGGGAAAAACGAAAATCACCGTTCAGAACAACGGGATAAAAAAGACTTTTACCGTCACGGTAAAAAATCCCAAGCTTAATAAAACGAGCGTAAAGATAAAAAGAGGTAAAACATTTAAGCTTAAAATAACCGGTAAGGTCGGTAAAGCAAAATTTTCATCAAGCAATAAAAAGATTGTCAGAGTAAATAACGACGGTAAATTAAAGGCTGTTGCCGTCGGCAAAGCGAATATTACCGTAAAGACAAACGGAATAAAGCTTAAGTGTAAAGTCGTTGTTAAAAAGTTAAAATAAAATAAGTTTGACTGTGAGCACCGCCATAACCGCGGCGGTGAAATCCGCCGCTAAAGCCGAGATTAAGGTGTGGCGGATTTTTTTTATTTTTACACTTCCAAAGTAAACCGCTATGGCGTAAAAGGTTGTTTCCGTGGAGCCTGCAAGCACGGAGGCTACCATACCCGCAAAGCTGTCAGGTCCGAAGTCCTTATAAATTCCCGTTAAAAGCGCGGTTGAACCTCCTCCCGAAATCGGCCGCAGAAGTACCATAGGGACTATTTCTTTTGGAAAACCGAGAGCGTCTGCGATGGGTGTAACAGCGTTGCAAAGTAAATCAGTCGCTCCGCTCGCTTTAAGCATATTGACCGCTACAATAAGCCCCACCATTGTTGGGGCTAATGAGTAAAGGGTTTTAAATCCTTCCTGCGCTCCGATTAAGAACGTGTCAAAAATCGGTATCTTTTTTATTAATCCGAATCCGATAACAACCGCAATAAATGTCGGCATAAAAAGCTCGATAAGCTCACCTCATTTTGTTTTTAGTATTTTTGCAAGCGTCAGTCCTACCGCCAAGGCGCAGGCGGAGCTTATCCATACGCACGGTAAAATTGAAAACGGCTGTGTACTGCCGTAGGTTTGCCTTAAAGTTCCTACCATTGTCGGCATTATCTGTATAGACGCCGTGTTCATAACTACAAAAATTATCATATCGTCCGACGCTCGTTCGCTGTCGTGGTTTAATCTTTTAAGCTCTTTCATAGCTCCAAGTCCCAACGGAGTTGCGGCATTTCCCAGACCAAGCAGATTTGCGCTTACATTCATACTTATAAGATTTAACGTTTTGCTGTCTTTGTCCGCGGTTTTGAAAAGATGCTTTAAAATCGGTGCGAGCATACGGCTGAAAACTTTGGTAAATCCGCCTCGTGAGGCAATCTCCATTATTCCCGACCAAAGCGCGAGCATACCCGCCATTGTCAAAAGCAGGTCTACGCTTTCGGCGGCTCCGTCAACGACAGCCTGAGCGAGAGCGGGGCCGTTTCCCGTGAATACAGCGCAAATAAGGGAAATTATTATTATCCCCGCAAATATGTAATTTAGCATAAAATCACCTTTTGTGACAAATAATGGCATTTTCTTGTATATCATTGACTATTTTGTCATTTTTTGGTAAAATAATGTCGAAAGGAATGATAGTATGGCGTATATAAGCTATAAAAAAATTGATGAAGTAGGAAGAGTTGTTTTACCAAAAGATATAAGAAAAGAAATGGATTTGCATATAAACGATATGCTTAAAATTGACATAGATAATGGAAAAATAATTATTACCAAAGCAGATAAAAGCTGTATTTTCTGCGGAAAAACGTCTTCTCTGAAAAGCTATTTGGGAAAAACGGTCTGCGAAAGCTGTATAAAAGAGCTAAATAACTCTTGACAAACCGTGATAAATAATTCATTATATAAATATAAGGATTTTGCGCGTCAGCGTACCAATTGTGTGCGCGCTAATGGGTTTACGAAAGCTTTATATAATGCTTTCTTGATTGAGTATATTTTGTGAATTTATAAGCAACATATGGGGTGGAGTTATGTCACGAATTGATAAGGAGAATTATTATCTTGATATTGCCGAAACTGTTCTTGAGAGGGGAACCTGTCTGCGAAGAAATTACGGAGCAATTATTGTTAATAACGACCAAATAGTTTCGAGCGGATATGTAGGAGCGCCGCGTGGTCGTAAAAATTGTATAGACCTCGGAACTTGTATTCGTGAAAAGCTTAAGGTTGAGCGCGGTACGCGTTATGAGCTTTGCAGAAGCGTTCACGCCGAGGCTAACGCTATTATTCACGCTCCGCGCGAGCAGATGATAGGCGCCACAATGTATCTTGTCGGAAAAGAATTCGGCACAGGAGAATATGTAAAAAACGCCAATTCCTGCGCTATGTGTAAGCGTATGATAATTAACGCGGGAATTAAGAGAGTTGTTGTAAGAAACAGCAAGACCGAGTTTACGGCTATCTACATAGAGGACTGGATTGTTAACGACGATTCTCTTATCGGAAAAGAAGGCTATTAATAAAGGATAGGAGGGCGGGTTACCGCCCTGTTTTGTTATGACTGAAATTTTTTATACAAACATAAATAATATTTCATTATCAGAATTAAATTTAAAGCGTGTACCGACATACCGCCGGGATAAAATACAAAGGCTTTCGCATAAAAGCGATAAGCTCCGTTCTTTGGGCGCGGGTCTGCTTATGGAAAAGTTTATCGGCGACAAGCCCGTTAAAATCGGAGATTACGGTAAGCCGTACTGCGAAAACGGCAAATATTTTAATCTTTCCCATAGCGGTGATTATGTAATTTTTGCCGTTGGTGACGATGAAGTGGGCTGTGATATTGAAAGGGAAAAGCCCGCGGAATTTGAGCGGTTGGGGAAGATTGTTTTTCACGAAAACGAGATTAAAATTCTTAAAAAAGCAAAAAATAAACAAAATTATTTTTATAAACTCTGGACCCGCAAGGAGGCTTTTATTAAGTGTTTGGGAGAGGGATTTCACTTTAAGACGACCTCTTTGGATTTTAGCCTGATGCCTGACAGATTTGAGTACAATGATTGTACATACTTTTTTAAAGAGTATATGCTGTCGGGGTTCAAAATTATGCTATGCGGTAAAAAAAACGATTTTCCAAAGGATATAGTTGAGGTAAAATTTAATTGAGGAAAGGATTGATATAATGAACAACGAAGTTATTAATGCTATGATTGAAAGAAGAAGTATAAGAAAGTACAAGCCCGATATGGTCGATAAAGAGATTATTGACGAGATTATAAAAGCGGGGCTTTACGCCGCGAGCGGCAGAGGATATCAGGCGGTAATTATCGTTTCGGTTACGGACAAAAAACTGCGCGACAGGCTTATGGAAATGAATAGAAAAATCGGCGGTTGGGACGAGGGATTTGACCCGTTTTACGGCGCTCCCGCGGTTTTAATTGTGCTTGCCGATAAATCTGTTCCCACGCGCGTTTACGACGGAAGTCTTGTGATGGGAAATCTTATGCTTGCCGCCCACACATTGGGCGTCGGAAGCTGTTGGATACACCGCGCGAAAGAGGAATTTGAAAGTGAAGAGGGAAAGGAAATTTTAAAATCTCTTGGAATAGAGGGCGATTACGAGGGAATAGGACATTGTGTTCTCGGGTACCCTGACGAGGAAAAACCGCCGATTAAAAGAAAAGAAAACCGTGTTTTCTATGCGGATTAATTTTTCTGATTCTTGAAAGTATTTTAACTTGCTTTTTGTTACAAATAATTAACGGGATAATAAAACGAAGGTTGTATCTAAAAAAGTGAAATAAAATTCGGACATCAGTTAAAAAATGTATTGTATAAAATTCAGATTAAAAAAACCGAAAGGCGTTTGCCCTTCGGTTTTTTTATGATTTTAAAGTTTTTATGCTTATTATATGCTTACTTTAAGCCTTTTTCATAAGACTCAATCATCTTTTTAACCATCTGACCGCCGACAGAACCTGCCTGACGAGCAGTGATGTCGCCGTTGTATCCCTGCTTGAGGTTAACGCCTACTTCGTTAGCAGCTTCCATCTTGAAGCGCTCGAGAGCTTCCTTAGCCTCAGGTACTACGATATTACTCTTAGACATAGCAAACTACTCCTTTTCTTTTTATTTTTTATAATTTATAAATTAAGCAACTTTGATGTTGCTATAGTATTGTGTGAGTTTTTTCTAAGAATATATGTAGCAATTTTTACAAGTATTTGTTGCTAAAAAATGTTTTAATATTAAAACTTGTATATTGAATTTGTTTAAGAATTTATTATATTTTAAAGATACTTAAGTGTAAAATTTTAACAACAAAAACTTTAAAATCAATAAAAATCGTCCTTGTATTCACAAGGGCGATTTCAGTTTATGAACATTATATTTCAATCACGCAGTAGTTGTAAGCGTTTACTACGGTTGTTTTGCCGTGTTCGGTTTTTTGCGGAATGGCTGTTCCGTAATTTCTGTGAATATGTCCGTGAAGAAAGAATTTCGGTTTATAGCGCTCTATAAGTTTATTAAAGCAATCAAAACCGCGGTGAGGCAGAGTATCAAAATCGTTTATGTGTCTTGCGGGAGCGTGAGTGACAAGAATATCAAAGCCCCTGTGCCGAAAAATAGACGGAAGAATTTTTCTTACCCTGCGTTTCATCTGTTTTTCCGAGTACATATATTTGCCCTCGCGGTATCGGTAAGAACCGCCCAACCCGACAATCCTTACTCCGTTATATACATAGAGTTTATCATCAATACATATACAGCCCTCGGGAGATTCCTTTTGATTTTCGTCGTGATTGCCGTGAATATATAAAAGCGGACAGTCAGCCATAGTGACAAGAAATTCAAGGTATTCCGCCTTTAAATCACCGCAGGCGATAATAAGGTCAAAGCCGTCAAGCTTTCCGGGTATGTAAAAATCATAAAAAAACTTTGACTCAATGTCGGCGACAGCGAGAATTTTCATATCTCGTCACCTGCTTTCGGTTGGGAGGCTTGTGAGTGAGCGCTCTGTGATTTTTCTATACCTGCCATATCAACTGTGGCTTTTCCCATAGGGCTCAGTTCTTCATATTTCGGGATAGAGCCGACTACGTTTTCAACGAGATAATCCATATTAATAATCTGTTCAAGAGTTAAGGACTTTTGACCTTCGCCGATTTTTTCTCCGTTTTGGCTGTACATCGGGGTGAGAAACGGTATACATACATTGTGAATTATGCTTTCTTTTAACAGGTCGGCGAAACGTCTGGATGCCAAGGAGAGCGATTTTGAATAAACTACGTCAACAACTCCGGCGGACATTCCCCAGTAATAATTCAGAGCTTTGTTGCTGTTTTCGTATTCGGATTGCAGAGTTTTGTCAAATACGCGTCTAAGTATTTTTTCGTAATATACTCCCCAATTCCAAACGGGATTCGCAATAAGCTCCATATCATCTCCGTGGATACAGGAAAGCCCGAAACTGCTCCTGTCATCGTACAAAAATCTTGCCGTATCCTGCGAAGAAATAAGGTGAATATTTTGTCTTTTAAGAGCTTGAGAGGCTTCCTGCGCGCCCTTTATTGCCGACCATTCGAGATAAACCTTAGCCCGCGGATTGACCATTTGAGCGCCCAGGGCAAAGGCGTTAATTCCCGCAATCTGACCGTATATCGGATAGTCGCATACATATCCGAGTTTTCCGCTGTCGGTAATCGAGCCCGCGATTGCACCGAGGATAAATTTTGCCTCATACATTCTTGTATAATAAGAGCGTATGTATCTGTGAGATTTGTTCAGAGAGCAGTTCATAATTACTATATCGGGGTGTTCTACAGCCGCCCTGAGGCTTGCCTGTAAAAGCCTTGGAGTTGTCGTAAAAATGATTTTGCTTTTGTCCTCAACAGCCTGCTCTATGACGGCGAACGGGTCATTATCCATAACATTTGAATAGGCCTTCGTTTCAATTTTATCGTCAAAAATACGCTGTATGTAGCGCCGTCCCTTTTCGTGGCCGAGAACCCAGCCCGAGCTTTCGGGAGTGCCGTCGTAGAGAAACGCCACCTTTGTGACAGAAGGGGAGGGAGAAGGCAGAACCTTTGAGAGCACGCCGGGTTTCTTTTCTTCTGACGGGTGGAGCTTTAATTCAATTGGAGCCTCATCCTCTTTTAAAATGACATCCTCCCACATTCTGCTTAAATTTTTCTTTATATCGGCGGTTTCGGTATTTTTAAGCTCATGATAACCGTAAATCTTAATATAACCGAGCATCGCGTCGCCGACGGTAGACTGAAGCTTATCACCGCCGTTTGAAATATACGCCTGCTTAAAGTAGTAATATACGGCGGAAAATTCCCTGCGCTCATCCTCGGTCCATTCCTCGTCAGTTTCCTTGCCGAGCGCCTTTTGAAGTGTCGCATAGCTTCCGCGTTCGCTGAACTCTATAAAATTAATTTTGCTGTATTTATAAAAAGATACAAACTCATAGTAAAGCTCAACTTCTTCCTCGCCTGTTCTTTCGGGAAGAATACGGATTACGTTGCCTGATATATTATAAGCGTCAAAAAATTTCAGAACGCTTACTCGTTTATTTCCCTCCTCAACATAAAAGCGGTTCATATATTCGTACACTTTTATCGGGTCGCGTATGCCTTCGGTTATATGAGCCTGACATAAATGCTTCCACTTTTGCGCAAATTCGGTTTTTTCTTCCATAATCGGCATAAAATTCGGAGCGAACGCGTTTACGCGTCCGCGTGACTTTGTTCCGACTATCTGGTCCATAGGTATTTGCACAAGTCCCAAATCTATGCCTGCTGACGCTTTCTCGGAGGATAGAAAATCATCGAGTACGGGCAGACAGGGAGATTTGCCCTTGGAAACGCAAAGACGGTATTCTTTTTGCGCGAGCTTTAAGGCTTCTTTGTAATATACGTCAGGCATAGTACCACTCCTCATATCTTTGTAATTAGTATAATACATATTTCTAAAGATGTCTACAGAATAATTGCAATGTTTATTTAATTATATACTTGGATAAAACCTGATTATGTGGTACTATATTATTTGTAAAAAAAATATTTATTGATTAGCTCAGACATTAAAGTGTTTGCGCGAAAATTAAAATAAACAGTAATTAAAGGGTGTTTTAAATGGAGAAAAAGCCATACAAATTAGGCGTATTGGTGGGACGGTTTCAGGGACTTCATAAGGGCCACGAAATGATGATAAACAAAGCCGTTGAGCTTTGCGATGAGGTAGGTATATTTATCGGTTCGTCGCAGGAGAAAGGAACATTTAAAAATCCGTTCTCCTATGAAATGAGAAAGGCGTTGATTCAAAAGATTTATAAAAACGATGTTGAAATCTGCCCTCTGCCCGATATAGGCGTCGGAAACAACTCAAAATGGGGCGATTACGTCATTGATAATGCGGTTAAACACTTTCATAAAACTCCCGATTTGCTTGTTTCGGGAAGGGAAGAAAGGCGTGTTGATTGGTTCGACAGCAAAAACGGCGCCGATATTTCTCTGCTTTACATTCCGAAGTCAATTGATATTTCAGCCTCGCAAATGCGCGCTCTTTTCTTAAATAATGATTTTGAAGTATGGAAAAAATACACTAATCAAAAGCTTTGGGGAGAGTTTGAAACTCTGAAAAATCTTGTAATTGACGCTAAGGACAAGCTTAAAACCGAAAGTATTTAATTTCGTGTTAATTCGGTGTGTAAAAAAGTAAAATTTTTGCAAAAAATTTTATTTAATTACTTTTTGTCATTATATTCTCGTTTGGGAGTGATATAGTATAGCCAAAGTGGATAGAAAACCGAAGCTCCGAGGAGGAAAAAATGAAAAAGACAAGAAGATTTACATCATTTTTATCAGCGTTAATTTTAACCTTTTCGTTTGTAACAGCAATCTGCGCCGTGCCTGCGTCCGCTTTAAAAAAGCAAAAATCACAGGCAACAGAAAAATATACTCTTCCCAAAACTACCGTAAAGCTTAATTCATTCGCAAAGGTCTACGAATTTAAGGTTAAGGGAAAAGCCTCCTACGGCTATGACTGGACTTATAAAATCAATAATAAAAACATAAAGGTGAATTGTAAGTACGATTTTAAGCTTCACCGTTATACCTTTAAAGTTACGGGAAAAAGCTACGGACTTACAAAGCTTACCATTAAATATAAGAAAAACAATGTATGGGAAAAGGTTCCTATGAAAATATTTGTAGACCCTAAAAAATACATAATGAGGACAAAGTAGAACAACAAAAATGAACGACAAAAAATCCCTCCAATGGTAAATAAAACTACCATCGGGGGATGTTTATTTTAATAGAATACACAAGAACAGTATGAAAAATCGCATTTAAAAGGAGGTTTATATGGAGCTTACATTAAAAAATTTGCAGAAAAGCTTCGGGAAAAAGGAAGTTTTAAAAGGAATTTCTTTCAGTACAGAGGGCGGAAAAGCGTTTGGACTGCTGGGAAGAAACGGAGCGGGAAAAACAACTTCCATAAGAATTATAATGGGAGTATTTTCAGCTGACGGCGGAGAGGTTTTAATTGACGGGAAACCGATTGATTATAACAAGATACAAATCGGTTATCTCCCTGAGGAGAGAGGACTTTATCCGAAAAAGAAAATTATTGACCAGTTGGTTTATTTTGCAAATCTTAAAGGTATGAACTATAAAAGCGCGGTAAAGTCCGTTGATTATTGGCTTAGAAGGCTTAATATGACTGAATACAGGGATAAGAGGCTCGATACTCTTTCAAAGGGCAATCAGCAAAAAATCCAGCTTATTACAGCCATTGCGCACAACCCTCAGATTATTATTTTAGACGAGCCGTTTTCAGGTCTTGACCCGGTTAACGCGATGATATTAAAGGATGTTGTCAAGGAGCAGATAAAAAAGGGAAAAATAGTATTATTCTCAAGTCATCAGATGAATTACATAGAAGAATTTTGTGACAAAATTGCTATTCTTAACAACGGTAAAATCGCTTTGCAGGGCGAGCTTTACGATATTAAAAGAAACTATGTCCGTGATAAGCTTATTGTGCGTTCCGAAAATGCGGACAAAATAGTTGAGGAGCTCGGAGAATGTTGTTCATTGACAGAAACGGGGGAAATTAAAATTCAGCTTAACTCTGAAAATGAAAAGCAGAATATGATGAAAACGCTCACGGAAAAATACGATATTGACGAAATTAAGGTTTTTGAGCCTTCGTTAAATGATATTTTCGTTGAGTACACGAAAAATTAAAGGTGAGGAGGGAATAAGAATGAACCAGTTTTCAACTATATTAAAATTTGAATTAAAAAGTTGCTTCCAGAAAAAGGCGTTTGTCGGAATAACAATATTTCTTGTATTGGTTATAGCGTTTGTGATGTTTTCGCCTCGAGTTTTCGGAATGTTTTCAGACGATGATACACAAAGCAGTGAGAGTAAGCCCGTAATTCTTGTCGTTGCGGACAGTCCGAAAAACGCGGACTTTTTGAAGAAATACTTTGCAAAAGCTTTTGTAGATTATGATGTAAAGATTTCAGATAAAAATCTTACTGATGTAAAAAATCAGATTATATCTCAAAAAGCGGAATGCGCGTTCGTTTTAAAAAGTTTAAGCTCCTATGAGTATTATGTAAATAACCTTTCTCTCTACGACTCAAATACTCAAATTGCCGATGAAGCTTTGGAAAATATTTACCGTATGAACGAGATGGAGAAAAACGGAGTTCCTATGGAAAATGTTGAAAAAGTATTTAACACCTCTATAGAACACGATACTAAAGCCTTGGGACAAAATCAGGCGCAGAATTTTTTCTATACATATATTATGATTTTTGCTCTGTATTTTGTTATAATTATTTACGGTCAGATGGTGGCTACAAATGTCGCAACCGAAAAAAGCTCAAGAGCTATGGAGCTTCTTATAACAAGCGCGAAGCCTGTAAGTATGATGTTTGGAAAAATCATAGCTTCGTGTCTCGCGGGATTAATTCAATTAGTCGCCGTTTTCGGCTCCGCTTATCTTTTCTATAACATAAATAAACCGTATTGGACGGGCAATCCGCTTATAGAATCTATCTTTAATATGCCCTTGGAGCTTCTTGTTTATATGGTTATATTCTTTATTTTGGGCTTCTTTATTTACGCTTTCCTTTACGGGGCTATCGGTTCTACCGTTTCAAAGCTTGAGGATATCAATACTGCGGTAATGCCTCTTACACTCATATTCGTAATTGCGTTCTTTGTTGTTGTTTATTCTATGACAAACGGCTCGGTAGACAACATTATGATGGTTGTCTGCTCTTATATTCCGTTTACTTCTCCTGTGGCGATGTTTACCCGAATTGCGATGAGTACCGTACCATTTTACGAAATATTGATTTCAATTGCGATTCTTGTCGCTTCCGTAATCGGAATAGGTGTGATTTCCGCAAAAATTTACCGCGTCGGCGTTTTGCTCTACGGAACAACCCCGAAAATCGGCTCTTTGCTTAAAGCTATTAAAAAGGCGTAATTCAATCATTAAAATTCAAATAACGGAAATTCCCTCTATGGTATTAACCATAAAGGGAATTTTTTTAGGGAACAAAAATATAAAAATTGAATAATCGTTTTTATTTAAAGATTTGTATATCCCATTAGGTCTTCGTCAACCTCGCGCGCGGCATCTCTGCCCTCGCGTATCGCCCATACCACGAGCGACTGACCTCTGCGCATATCTCCTGCCGTAAAAATATTTTCAACGTTCGTTTTATGGGAATTTTGGGGCGTTTCCACGTTGGTACGCGCGTTGGTTTTGACCTTGAATGCGTCTGTTACATAGTTTTCACTTCCGAGGAAACCTGCGGCGATTAAAACAAGCTCCGCTTTTACGCTGTATTCGGAGCCTTTGACCTCCGTCATCACCATTCTGCCCGTTTTTTTGTCCTTTTCAGGCTTAAGCTTTACGAGAACAACGCTTGTCAGTTTGCCGTTTTTATCCTTGACAAATTCTTTAACTGTGGTCTGATACACTCTCGGGTCCTTGCCGTAAACCTCAATCGCCTCTTCCTGACCGTAATCGGTTTTGGATACTCTCGGGTATTCGGGCCACGGGTTATCATCGGTTCTTTCATCGGGGAGCTTTGGCATCATTTCAAGCTGTGTAACGGATTTCGCTTTGTGCCTTACACACGTTCCGACGCAGTCGTTTCCTGTGTCGCCTCCTCCGATAACGATAACATTTTTATTCTTTGCAGAAATATATGTACCGTCTTTCAAGCCGTTGTCGAGGAGGGATTTTGTAGTTGATTTCAGAAAGTCTACCGCAAAGTAAATACCCTCGGAATCTCTGCCCTCGGCCTTAATGTCCCTTGGGTTTGACGCTCCGCAGGCGAGTATAACTCTGTCAAATTCTTTCATAATTTCATCGGCGGTAATGTCTTTTCCCACATTTACTCCCGTCTTGAATTCGACGCCTTCCTCCTTCATAATTTGAACCTTTCGGTCAATTACGCTTTTTTCAAGCTTCATATTCGGTATTCCGTACATCAGAAGTCCGCCTACACGGTCGCTTCTCTCAAATACGGTTACGCTGTGACCGCGTCTGTTTAGCATATCGGCGGCGGAAAGCCCCGACGGTCCAGAGCCGATAACGGCAATTTTCTTGCCCGTTCTCACTTTTGGCGGGTCTGCTTTAGCATAGCCTGCGAGATAAGCGTTTTCAATAATGCTGTACTCGTTTGCTCTTACGGTTACCGCGTCGCCGTTAGCCGAGCAGGTGCAGGCTTTTTCGCACAAAGCGGGACAAACCCTTGATGTAAATTCGGGAAAGCTGTTTGTCAGCTTTAATCTGTGGTATGCCTGTTCCCACGCGTCTTTATAAAGAAGGTCGTTCCACTCCGGGATAAGGTTGTTGAGCGGACAGCCCGAGTACATAGAGCCTATCATCATTCCCGATTGACAAAACGGCACTCCGCATTCCATACAGCGTGAGGCTTGTTTTTTCTGTTCATCGTGAGACAGAGGAGTGTGAAATTCGTTGTAGTTTTTAATCCGTTCTTTTACAGACGAAGCTTTCGCGTCCTCGCGGTTGAACTCCAAAAATCCTGTCGGTTTTCCCATTTTAACTCCTCCTTATTTATTATTGATTATCTGATAAAAGGCTTCGATTTTCGCTTGCTCGCGGTCAAGGCCTTTTTCTTCGTTTTCGGCAATTGCAGACATCATTCTCTTGTAGTCGTGAGGAATAATACGCTTGAATTTCGGAAGATATTCGTCAAAATCGTCTAAAATACGTTTAGCCTTTTGAGAGCCTGTCGCTTTGAAATGCTCCTCAATTAAGCTTTTCAGCTCGGCGATTTCGTATTTTTCACTGACCTCGGAGAAATAAACAAGCTCCTTGTTGAGCCTTGTGTATAAATCCCTGTCCTCGTCTAAAACGTACGCTACTCCGCCCGACATTCCCGCGGCAAAATTTTTGCCCGTTGAGCCGAGTATCACAACCTTACCGCCTGTCATATATTCACAGCCGTGGTCGCCGACACCCTCGACAACCGCCGTAGCGCCTGAATTACGCACGCAGAAACGTTCGCCCGCTACTCCGTTTATAAACGCTTTACCGCTTGTAGCTCCATAGAGCGCTACGTTGCCGATAATGATGTTTTCCTCGGCTTTAAACTTTGAGTTTTTCGGAGGATAGACTACAAGCTTACCGCCCGAAAGTCCCTTTCCAAAGTAGTCGTTGCTGTCGCCTGTAAGTTCAAGAGTCAGACCGCTCGGAATAAATGCGCCGAAGCTTTGACCTCCCGAGCCGTTGCACACAATTTTGTAGGTGTCCTCGCTTAAAGAGGTACCGAAATTCTTTGTGATTTCCGAACCCGTTCTCGTTCCGAGCGAGCGGTCCGTGTTTTTAACGTCAATGGTAATTTTCTTTGGCTTTTTGCTTTTAAATGCCACGGAAAGTTGCTTAATCAAATTTTCATCGGGGGTTTCTTTAAGCTTAAAGTCGAAAGTATTTTTGTTATTATACTCAATTTTCTCATTTTCCTCTGAATAGAGAATTTTGCTCAAATCAACCTTCTTTTCCCGTTGTGAAAGATTATCCTTAACCTTTAAAAGGTCGTTTCTGCCGACTAACTCGTCAAGCGTTCTAACGCCTAATTTGGACATATATTCTCTGAGCTCGTTTGCGACAAAAAGCATAAAGTTAACTACATATTCAGGCTTGCCCATAAAGCGTTTTCTAAGCTCCGGATTTTGTGTCGCAACGCCGAACGGACAGGTGTCGAGATTACAAACTCTCATCATCGCGCAACCGAGAGTTACGAGCGGAGCCGTTGCAAATCCAAACTCCTCCGCGCCGAGAATAGCCGCGACAGCGACGTCTCTGCCCGTCATAAGCTTACCGTCGGTTTCGATTACAACCTTGTTTCTAAGGTCGTTTGAAATAAGGGTCTGATGCGCTTCCGCAAGACCTAATTCCCACGGAAGACCCGCATTGTATATCGAATTTCTCGGAGCGGCGCCTGTACCGCCGTCATATCCCGAAATAAGAATTACTCCCGCGCCCGCCTTTGCAACGCCCGCGGCAACCGTGCCTACTCCCGCTTCCGAAACGAGCTTTACCGAAATTCTCGCGTTGTCGTTGGCGTTCTTTAAATCATATATAAGCTGTGCTAAATCCTCGATTGAATAAATGTCGTGGTGAGGGGGAGGGGATATAAGCGATACTCCCGGTGTGGAGTGACGCGTCTTTGCAATCCACGGATAAACCTTTTGTCCGGGAAGATGACCTCCCTCGCCGGGCTTTGCGCCCTGAGCCATTTTAATTTGAATTTCATCAGCGGAATTGAGGTATTCGGATGTGACGCCGAACCTGCCCGACGCAACCTGCTTAATCGCCGAACAGCGGTTGTTTTTCTTTCCCTTTGTAGCGAGCCTTTCTTCGCTTTCGCCGCCCTCGCCTGAATTGGATTTTCCGTGTAGTCTGTTCATAGCTATTGCCAGAGCCTCGTGGGCCTCCTGCGAGATTGAGCCGTAGGACATAGCTCCCGTCTTAAAACGTCTGACAATGCTTTCAGCGCTTTCCACCTCATCGAGAGGAATCGGTTTTTCAGCGTAATTAAAGTCTAAAAGTCCTCTGATATTTACTGTATCGAGTTCTTCTTCAATATGTTTAGAATACTGCTTGTATAAATCGTAGTTGTTTGTTCTTGTCGCGGTCTGAAGAAGATGAATAGTCTTTGGATTATACAGGTGTTCTTCCTTACCACTGCGGAATTTGTGGCTTCCGCGCGAGGAAAGCTCGGTCGTGTTGGTAAGTCCGAGAGGGTCAAAAGCGGCAGTGTGCAGATTTTCCACATTGTCCTCAATATCCTTGATATTTATTCCGCCGATTCTTGTGACGGTATTTGTAAAGTATTCGTTTACAAGCTCCTCGCTTAAACCTACCGCCTCGAAAATCTGCGAGCCTTGATAGGATTGAATGGTGGAAATTCCCATTTTTGAGGCAATTTTAACTATGCCGTGAAGAACGGCGTCGTTGTAGTCGTTTACGGCGGCGTAGTAGTCTTTGTCAAGTAAATCATCGTGAATAAGCTCGTGGATAGTTTCCTGCGCCAAATACGGGTTAATCGCGCTTGCGCCGTAGCCCAAGAGAGTTGCGAAGTGATGTACCTCTCTCGGCTCTCCGCTCTCCAAAATCATAGCTAAAGATGTGCGCTTTTTTGTTACGACAAGGTGCTGATGAAGCGCGGAAACCGCGAGCAGTGAGGGGATAGCGAGGTGGTTTTCGTCAACGCCTCTGTCGGATAAAATAAGTATATTCGCGCCGTCGCCGAGCGCCTTATCCGCCTCGATAAATAATCTTTTTATCGCCTTTGAGAGCCTTGTGTTTTTATAATACAGCATCGGAATTACTGCAACCTTAAAGCCGGGAATTTGCATATTCTTCAGCTTTAAAATATCTGTTGAGGTCAGAATGGGGTTATGTACCTTTATAACCTTGCAGTTTTCGGGCTTTTCTTCGAGAATGTTTCCATCCTCTCCTATGTAGATAGTTGTAGAGGTTACTATTTCTTCTCTGATTGCGTCAATCGGAGGATTTGTAACCTGCGCGAACATCTGCTTGAAATAATTGAACAGCGGTTGAGGCTCCTTTGAAAGAACCGCTAAAGGACTGTCCGTTCCCATAGCCGAGATTGACTCGCTTCCGTTTTGGGCCATCGGAAGAATAGATGTCATAACGTCCTCATAGGTGTAGCCGAAGGCCTTTTGCAGTCTTTTTCTTTCGTCGCGGTGGTGTTCCTCAACTTTAGCGTTTGGAATTTTAAGGTTTTTAAGCTGTACAAGGTTTGTGTCAAGCCACTCGCCGTAAGGTTGTTTTGACGCGTAATATTCCTTTATTTCATCGTCGTCGATAAGCCGTCCCTTAACCGTATCTACGAGCAACATTTTACCCGGGCGGAGCCTTTCCTTGACCACAATTTTTTCATCGGGAATTACAAGCGCTCCGACCTCGGAAGAAAGTATAAGATTTCCGTCGTCGGTAATATAATATCTCGAAGGTCTGAGTCCGTTTCTGTCAAGTACAGCGCCCATAATATCTCCGTCGGAAAAGAGAATGGACGCGGGGCCGTCCCACGGCTCCATCATTGTCGCGTAATATTGGTAAAAATCTCTTTTTTTACGGCTCATTGTGTTGTTGTTATCCCACGGCTCGGGAATTGTAATCATAACCGCAAGCGGTAAATCCATACCGCTCATCACGAGAAATTCGAGGGTGTTATCCAACATAGCGGAGTCCGAACCCTCTGCGTTGACAACTGGAATAACCTTGTCCAAATCGCCTTTAAGATGTTCGGAGCGCATAGTTTCCTCGCGCGCGAGCATTTTATCGGCGTTTCCGCGGATTGTATTGATTTCTCCGTTATGCACAATCATTCTGTTCGGGTGCGCCTTTTGCCAGCTGGGGAATGTGTTTGTTGAAAAACGCGAGTGAACCAGTGCGATAGCCGACTCAAAGTCGGGACTTTGCAAATCCGTAAAGAAAAGTCTTAAATCTCCGACTAAGAACATACCTTTATATACTATAGTCCTGCTCGAGAGCGATACGACGTAGGTGTCCTCGTTACTCTGTTCAAATATACGTCTTGCGACATAAAGCCTGCGGTCAAAGTCAAGTCCTCTTGCCGATGACTGCGGGCGTTTAATAAAGCATTGCTGAATATTCGGCATACAGTCGAGCGCGCGTTTTCCGATTACCGAGTTGTTTGAGGGAACGTCTCTCCAGCCTAAAATTGTAAGACCTTCCTTTTGCGCGATAATCTCGAACATTTTTTTAGCCTGATTTCTGGCAAGCTCGTTTTGAGGGAAAAAGAACATTCCTACAGCGTAGTCGCGTTCTCTCGGGAGCTCTATTCCAAGCTTTTCAGCCTCTTTTTTAAAAAATTTATGTGAAATTTGGAGGAGTATACCGACTCCGTCTCCTGTTTTTCCTTCTGCGTCCTTTCCAGCGCGGTGCTCCAGGGTTTCTACAATCGTAAGAGCGTTGCTGACCGTGTCGTGGGATTTTATTCCCTTTATATTGACAACGGCTCCTATTCCGCAGTTATCGTGTTCAAATTCGGGGGAGTACAAGCCTTTAGTCTGCATTGTATATCTTCCTTTCAAAATCCCCTTTAGCGGGTTAATAATACATTAGTATTATACAGGCATGAGTGTAAGTTTGTCAATAGAAAATTGCAACATTATAAAAATAAATTTCAAAAATTCCCGAAAATAAGCTTATTTAAAGCTGATTTTAAAAATAAATTGCAAGAAAAAATAAAAAACTTTCAAAAATCTATTGACAAAATTTTATTTCGGTAATATAATGGCATTGTTGAAACAGCAAAGGCGCTGTAAGCTGAGGAGCTTACGGCGCCCTTTTGCTTTATAATCAATATTTATGAAATGGAGAGATTATTATGACGAAGGTACCCGAAATTTTCGGAAGTATGGTTTTCAACGACAAGGTAATGCAGGAAAGATTACCCAAGGCTACATATAAGGCTTTAAAGAAAACTATCGAGAACGGCGAACCGCTCGACATAAGCGTTGCGAATGTTGTCGCGAACGCTATGAAGGATTGGGCGGTAGAGCTTGGCTGTACCCATTTTACTCACTGGTTCCAGCCGATGACAGGCGTTACCGCTGAAAAGCACGACAGCTTTATCGCGCCTCAGGGCGACAGTCAGGTTATTATGGAATTTTCAGGCAAAGAGCTTATAAAGGGCGAACCCGACGCGTCGTCATTCCCGAGCGGAGGTATCAGAGCAACCTTTGAGGCGAGAGGCTATACGACTTGGGACCCGACTTCACCTGCTTTTGTAAAGGACGGCTCGCTTTATATTCCGACAGCGTTCTGTTCCTATACAGGCGAGGTGTTAGATAAGAAAACACCGCTTTTGCGTTCTATGGAGCGTTTGAGTACAGAGGCAGTAAAAATTCTTCATCTGCTCGGCAAAACCGATGTCACAAGGGTTGCAACAACAGTAGGACCTGAGCAGGAGTACTTTCTTATAGATAAAGATTTATACAATCAGCGCGAGGATTTAAAGCTTACGGGCAGAACTCTTTTCGGAGCAATGGCTCCCAAAGGACAGGAGCTTGACGACCATTACTTCGGTTCAATTAAAACGAGAGTTTCCGAATATATGAAGGATTTGGACGAGGAGCTTTGGAAACTCGGTATTCTCGCGAAAACAAAGCACAACGAGGTTGCTCCATCACAGCACGAGCTTGCTCCGATTTTCTCAACCTCAAATATTGCAACCGACCACAATGAGCTTACAATGGAAATTATGCAAAAGGTTGCCGAAAGGCATAATCTCGTGTGCCTGCTTCACGAAAAGCCGTTCGCGGGCGTCAACGGCAGCGGTAAACATAATAACTGGTCAATTTCCACGAACACGGGTGAAAACCTTCTCAACCCGGGAAAGCACCCCGAAAACAATCTTCAGTTTCAGCTTTTCCTTGCGGCGGTTGTCAAGGCGGTCCATGAGTATCAGGATTTGCTCAGAATTACGGTTGCCTCCGCAGGTAACGACCACCGTTTGGGAGCAAACGAGGCGCCTCCCGCGATTATTTCAATGTATCTGGGTGATGACCTCGGCGAGCTTGTTCAGTCTATCATTAATGATACCGAGTATGTAAGCCAAGGCAAGGCAAAAATGAAAACAGGCGTTGAGGTGCTTGCTGACTTTAAGAAGGATACGTCAGACCGTAACCGTACATCGCCGTTCGCGTTTACGGGTAATAAATTTGAATTCAGAGCGCTCGGTTCGTCTTTGAATATCGCTTGTCCTAACTATATGCTTAACACAATGGTTGCCGAGGAGCTTTCAGAGTTTTATGAGGAGCTTAAAGACGCAAAGGATATGGACAGCGCGGTTACCGCTCTTATTAAGAAAACCTTTACGGAACATCAGAATATCATCTTTAACGGCGACAACTACGCTGACGAATGGGTAGAGGAGGCAAAAAGACGCGGACTGCTTAATCTTAAATCGTTGCCCGAGGCTCTCTCGCACTTTATGTCCGAAAAGAATATCAATCTTTTTGTTAAGAATAAAATTTGCTCGAAAGAGGAGCTCAAAGCGCGCTATGAGATTGACCTTGAAACATACGCAAAACAGCTTAATATCGAGGCGCTCACTATGATTAGTATGGCTAATAAAGATATTACTCCCGCTGTTTCGGCATTTGTAAAAGAACTTACAGAAACCGCGCTTTCCAAGAAGTCGCTCAATTCGGCTATTCCGACTTCGGTTGAGGAGGAGCTGATTACAAGTCTTTCATATAAGCTTGTCGACTTTGTTAAAAAGACCGAGGAGCTTAAAAAGGCTGTTGAGGGCGCACATCAGTACAGCGATGATAATCTTAAATACGCTACTTATTTCAGGGAGGTTGTATTTGAGAAAATGCAGGAGCTAAGAGCTGTCGGCGACAGTATGGAGGAAATAACCTCCGCTGAATACTGGCCGTATCCGTCCTACAGCGAACTTTTATTCGGAGTTTAATATTTCATTTAATATTTTAATAATATATTAGGTAATTTTAAGGAGTTGATTTGTATGAACGAGGCAATTAAAGAGCTTGTCACACAAGCTACGTCAGAACAGCTTTTTGCTGTATGGTTTCTAATCGGAGCCGCCTTGGTATTCTGGATGCAGGCAGGCTTTGCAATGGTTGAAGCAGGTTTTACAAGAGCTAAAAACACCGGTAACATTATTATGAAGAACCTTATGGACTTCTGTATCGGTACGGTAACGTTTATTATCATCGGTTTTAGCTTGCTTATGGGCGAGGACCTTGTAGGTTTTATAGGTCAGCCGGGATTTGATTTATTTACATCGTACGCGAATTTTGATTTTTCGAGCTTTGTGTTTAACCTTGTGTTCTGCGCTACAACCGCTACAATCGTTTCGGGCGCAATGGCGGAGAGAACAAAATTCTTATCGTATTGTATTTATTCGGGCGTTATTTCCGCTCTTATCTACCCGATTGAGGCTCACTGGATTTGGGGCGGCGGCTGGCTCAGCCAAATCGGTTTCCACGATTTCGCCGGTTCCTGCGCTATCCATATGGTAGGCGGTATCTCCGCTTTAATCGGCGCAAAGATTTTAGGCGCGCGTATCGGTAAATTTAAGAGAGATAAAAACGGCAAGGTTACTAAAGTTGGAGCTTTCCCCGGCCATAACATCGCTTTGGGAGCGTTAGGCGTATTTATTCTGTGGCTCGGCTGGTACGGATTTAACGGCGCCGCGGCAACTTCGGTTGAACAGCTCGGTTCAATCTTTCTGACAACTACCGTATCTCCCGCTTTGGCTACTGTAACCTGTATGATATTCACTTGGCTTAAATACGGTAAGCCCGACGTTAGTATGTGTCTTAACGCGTCGCTTGCGGGTTTGGTCGCGATTACCGCTCCCTGCGATGTAACCGATGCCTTGGGCGCTGTTATAATCGGTATCGTTTCAGGCTTGCTTGTAGTATTCGGAGTATGGTTCCTCGACTATAAGCTTCACATTGACGACCCCGTAGGAGCAGTTGCTGTTCATATGATGAACGGTATCTGGGGTACTCTTGCGGTAGGATTATTCGCTACCGACACGGCTCCGGGTTATTCAATCGCTAACGCTTCGGGAGAAAAGCTTGTAGGTTTATTCTACGGCGGCGGTTTTGAGCTTTTAGGCTTACAGTTTGTAGGATTTGTTTCAGTCGCGGCGTGGACAGCGGTTACAATTACAATTTCGTTCCTATTAATCAAGAAGATTGTCGGTCTCCGCGTTTCCCGTGAAGAAGAAATTACAGGACTTGATTCTACAGAGCACGGTATGCCTTCCGCGTACGCAGGCTTCGCTATGGCTCCCGAATATATCGAGGAGGGTGTATCTCCCGTTGTTGTAGACGGTGATATTCCTGTCGCTGACGCTGTACCGATTAAGAAGGTTCCGACTTTCGACGAGGGTACGCCTAAGTTTACTAAGATTGAAATTGTATGTAAAGAGTCTAAGCTTGAAACATTAAAGACAGCTATGATGAATATAGGTATCACGGGTATGACGGTATCTCACGTTCTCGGATGCGGTATTCAGAAGGGTAAGCCCGAATATTACCGCGGAGTACAGATTGAGGCTAATCTGCTTCCTAAGGTACAGGTTGAAATCGTTGTCAGCAAGGTGCCTGTAAGCAGTGTAATTGAAACAGCCAAGAAAGCGCTCTACACAGGTCACATCGGTGACGGTAAGATATTCGTATATGACGTTGAGAACGTAGTAAAGGTTCGTACAGGCGAAGAGGGATACGATGCTTTACAGGATGTTGAATAATCCGCAATCGGTTTAATTTCTCTATATTTTATAATCTCACCATCCATTCTTTTATAAATAGACAGACGGCGCAAGTTTAATCTTGCGTCGCCTGTCATTTTTATATATCCACATCAGTCCGTGCAGTTCCTCTCTGAAATTTATCTCCCCCAAACCTTCGTGCCTCTGTTTTGTTTTGGATATGAAGGATAGGTTCTGCTGTAGACTGTTGAAAAGAGTATATTATATATTTTATTAGAAATTTACATTCCCATTCGTTTCTTTCTACATCTCACCTTCGATATAACATATCGGGCAGAAAAATTATTTAAGATAAAATCCCCTTAACAAAAATTTCAATACCAATAACTATTAAAATTATACCGCCTAACATCTCGGCTTTTGTGAATTTCTCTCCGAATTTTTTGCCGATTATAAGACCGAATACACAAATTATAAATGTAACAACCGCTATAATTACCGACGCCAAAAACGCCATTGCAAGCTCATATCCCGCTATGGTAAATCCGACCGAAAGCGCGTCTATCGAGGTCGCAACCCCCTGCATTAAAAGCTGTGGTACGCTAAGGCGTTTTACCTGTTCCGTTTCTCTTTTCCTAAGGCATTGGGCTATCATCTTTATTCCGATATAAAGGAGAAGTCCGAGAGCAATATATGGTACAATTTTTTCAAATGCGCTGAAATATTCTACTATCGAGTGAACGCATAACCAGCCCGTCATCGGCATTAAAAATTGAAAAAAGCTGTATGTTCCCGCCGTGACTGCGACCTTTAAACCTCGCATTTTCGTTTCTGCAAGACCGTTTGCTATTGATACGGAAAAAGCGTCCATAGCAAGCCCCACTCCGAGCAGTGTTGAGTTAAGGATAAAAATTAACATTTAATCACTCCCGTAGAAAGTATATGCAAAACCTGATTTAATTAATTCAAAAACAATTTAAGCTTTAACAAGCATTAACGGTTTATCTTTTTAAGGTTTTTGTAATTGCCTTTATCTCATCTGAAACACGGTATGACTCGCGCATTTTCTGAAGTGATTTATTGTATGTCCAATCATCAAGCCCGCAATTTTCGCTCTTAAGATATTTTAAGCATTTTTCGGGATATTTTACCATTACTTCCGCCACAGCCCACGCAACTCCCATTTTTGAGTAATACTTTTCTGTATGTAAATTATTAAGCGCGTCGATAACGCTGTCAATATAATCGTCAGTCATATAGTGGCTTAAAAGAACAACCGCAACTATTCTCGTTTCAAATTCTTCATACGAATCCTTATATTTCATAAGCATATCATAGACTTGCTTTCTAAATTTTCGGGCAATTTTAAATCCCTGACAGAGAGAATCGCATACCGCCCAATCGGAAACCTCGGGTATAAATTTTTCAAAATATTCTATCAATACATTAATGTCATCTTTGGCGTAGCCGAGCGTAAAGGCGTAAAGAAGTTTAAGCTCAAAGCTGTCTAAAGGATTGTTGTCGAGAAAAGCCTTGTAATCGTCTTTAACAATTTTTTTGGCTATTTTTCTAAGCGCGGGAATGGTTGCCTTGTCGAGCTTGTTAATTTCGTTTTTTATTTCTGTTACGTTCATAGCTTCTCCTTAAAAATATTAATAAATGTTTTACACGATTTAGACGGAAGATATGATTTTTTCAAATCTTTTCTTATCGCTTTTATTGTAGATAAGGTAAAACTGCATTTCCGCCTCTTTATCCGAAAAGGGAATATTTACTCTTCCCGTATTGCTCCGCGAGCTTATAACCTCCTGCGTAATATCCGTTGAAAACGTGGGGAGGTCCGACAGGCTTGAAAGCTCTGCGACAGCGTCTATATTTTCCTGCTTGAAAAACTTTGCGTCGGGCATTTTTGATTTCACAATTTCTTCCCATAATCCGACTCTTGAATACATAATAAAATTCTGTCCGTCCATTTCGCTAAAGCTTATTTTCTTTTGAGCGGCGGCAGGATGAAAATGGCTTACATTCGCAAAAAGGTGTTCCGATAAGTATTTTGCGCAGACATATTTCTCATCTTTAACGGGGCGGTTAAGGATTAAAAGATTGTATTTCGAGTTTTTTAATCCTGTAATAAGCTCGTTCTCGTCAGAAATATTTGAGCTGACAGTTGTATCAGCCACGGTGACCGCCAATCTCGGAAGAAGTACCATCAGAGGTCCGGGAGCTACGCTTCCTATTGAAACAGAATTCAGACTTTCATCAAATTCCTTTATATGCCTTTGCATTTTTTCTTCTAAATCGAGTATGTCCTGCGCGTATTGGGCGGCGAGTTTTCCCGTTTCGTTCAGAGTGATTTTGTTTTTACTTCTTGTAAACAGCTCCGCCCCCAGTCCGCTCTCTATCTTTCTCATAGCGCGGGATACTGACGGCTGGGCTATTCTTAAATGCTTTGCGGCGTCTGAAAGAGTACCGTATTCCTTCACCGCCGCGAGTTGTTCAAGCAAATATATTTCTATCATAAATTTCACCTGCTTTCAGTATACGTTTTAAGTATAGCACAATGCGGAATTGATATTGTACTTTTAGGGAATAATAGGATAAAATAATACCATAAAATTACGGAGGTTTTGTTATGAAAAACTTATTATTAAATAATAACACAAAAATACCCGTGGCAGGAATCGGAACATTCCTTCTTGAGCCTGACGACGCGCAGAAAGCTGTCATCAGCGCTGTTGAAAACGGATATACTTTAATTGATACCGCAAACGCTTATATGAACGAAAAAGCGGTGGGCAGAGGTATTAAACAAAGCGGTAAAAGCAGAGAGGACTTGTATATTTCCACAAAGCTTTGGCCGAGCGTTTATAAGGACGCGGACAACGCGGTTGAACAAACGCTTAAAAGACTTGATACAGATTATATCGACCTTTTATTTTTGCACCAGCCTGTCGGCGATTATATAGGCGCATATAAGGCTATGGAGAGAGCGGTCGAAAACGGTAAGGTAAAGTCGCTCGGTTTATCTAACTTTTCGGTTGAGCAGATTGACGAGATTATCAGCAAAACAAGTATAAGACCGTCGGTGTTTCAGGTAGAGGCGCATCCGTATTTTCCGCAGAATGAGCTTAAAAAGCGCTATCCCGATATACTTATTATGGCTTGGTATCCGCTGGGCCACGGCGATAAAAAGCTTATAAATGAAGAAATATTTAAAAAACTCGCTGAAAAATACAAAAAGACCTGCGCGCAGATTATACTCCGCTGGCATACGCAGGCAGGGAATATTGTTATTCCGGGCTCGAAAAATCCCGAACATATTAAGGAAAACATAAACATTTTTGATTTTACTCTTACAGATGATGAAATCGCGGAGATTGCAAGGCTTGATAAGAATATCCGATATTATAACGCGACAAAAGAAGGGCTTGAAGGCTTTTTGGCATTTGCTCCCGATTTTAACTCTCAAAAATAATATTAAAATAAAATTTATCGAGGTGTTATTTATGAAAAAGCAAACGGCAGGCAGAGAAAATTTAGGAAAATTGGCTCCGAAATTCGCTCAGTTAAATGATGATGTTTTATTCGGAGAGGTATGGGCAAGGGAGGATAAGCTTTCTGCCCGCGACAGAAGTATGATTACTATTTCCGCATTGTTTTCAGCGGGACTTTATCCGCAGTTGAAAAGTCATTTAATTATAGGCAAGGAACACGGAGTAACTAAGCAGGAGGCTGTTGAAATTGTGACACAGCTTGCATTTTATTGCGGTTGGCCCAAGGCCTGGAGTACTTTCCCGATGATTGAGGAGGTTTACGGTGAAGACGAAAACGAGGGAAAAAATCTGCCGTTTCCGATTGGAGAGCCGAATGACGCGTACGCGCAGTATTTTATCGGTCAAAGCTATCTTGCTCCTTTAACAAGCGAGCAGGTTCCGACATTTAACGTTACGTTTGAGCCTTCCTGCCGAAATAACTGGCACATTCACCACGCGAAATCGGGCGGAGGTCAAATGCTCATTTGCGTAAGCGGACGCGGTTGGTATCAGGAAGAGGGCAAAGAACCGATAGAACTGCATACGGGAGATGTGGTAAACATTCCAGCAAATGTAAAGCATTGGCACGGAGCGGCAAAGGACAGCTGGTTCCAGCATATCGCCCAGGAAATTCCGGGAGAAAAAACAGAAACCGAATGGTGCGAGCCTGTAACTGACGAAGAATACAACAAACTGCCTTAAACCCGCGGTAAATTCGAGCGTTTTATGTAAAACTTAAAAATAAGACAACCTAACTTCGGATACCTGAAGATAATAAAGGCAGAGTCGATTTTAAACAGATTTTAGCTTGAGAGTGTTTTTAGCTTCTCTGATTTCCTCGGGGATTTTTTCGGGAGAAATATTCTTTACATACTGCTCGCTTCCCGCTTTATTGGCGGTTTGATAGTACCAGCATTTATAGTCTAAGAGTTTCTTCGTTTTTTGCAGTTCGTCAATCTGCTTTTGTACAGCCTTTCGACGGTTTTCAAAAAGCTTTAAACGTTCTTCGATTGTTTCATCGCCCTTTTCTGTCATTTCAATAAACTGCTTAATTTCCTTAATTGTTAGTCCCGATTTTTTAAGACAGTTTATGACCATAAGCGCTTCGTAATCCTTTTCGCTGAACATTCTCATTCCTCCGCTTGACCTTTCGACATAGGGAAGAAGTCCCTCGCTGTCGTAATATCTGAGCGTTGACGTGTTAACATCCAGTACCTTTGCCATTTCACCTACTGTATAAACCATAAAAAACCTCCAAAAATTATAAAATAAGTATTGACTTAAAGTTAACTTTAACTTGTATAATAATCATATAATTAAAAAAATACTATGTCAAGTTATAAGGAGGCACAAATGAAAAATCAAGAATTAACGTTGACAAATGAATGGGATAAGACATTTCCTAAAAGTGAAAAGGTAAATCACAGAAAGGTTACGTTCCACAACAGATACGGAATAACTTTAGCGGCCGATTTGTACGAGCCGAAAAACGCGCAGGGAAAGCTTTCCGCTATCGCTGTATGCGGACCTTTCGGCGCAGTTAAGGAGCAAAGCTCAGGGTTATATGCCCAAACTCTCGCGGAAAGAGGATTTCTGACAATAGCGTTCGACCCGTCCTTTACGGGTGAAAGCGGAGGACAGCCGAGATATGTTGCATCTCCCGATATTAATACGGAAGACTTTTCCGCGGCGGTTGATTTTCTTTCTGTTCAGGAGAATGTTGACAGAGAGCGTATCGGAATACTCGGAATCTGCGGTTGGGGCGGAATGGCTTTGAATACTGCGGCTATAGATACACGAATTAAGGCAACTGTCGTGTCTACAATGTACGATATGAGCCGTGTTAACGCGAACGGATATTTTGACGCTATGGGCGCCGATGAACGCTATGAGCTTAGAAAAAAGCTTAATTCGCAGAGAACGGAGGATTATAAAAACGGGGAATATCAGTTAGGCGGAGGTGTTGTCGACCCGTTGCCCGATGACGCGCCGTTCTTCGTTAAGGATTACTATGATTACTATAAAACCAAACGCGGTTATCATAAGCGTTCGCTTAATTCAAACGGCGGTTGGAACACGACCTCCGCGCTTTCGTTTATGAATATGCCTATTCTTTCGTATGCCGATGAAATAAGAAGCGCGGTTTTATTAATACACGGAGAAAAAGCCCACTCAAAGTATTTCAGCGAGGACGCGTTTAAGAAGTTAAAAGGTGATAATAAAGAGCTTATGATTATTAAAGACGCGGTTCACACAGACCTTTATGATAGAAAGGACATAATACCGTTTGATAAAATTACGGAATTTTTTAATACACATCTTATTTAATTAATCTGACGAGGTGGCTCTTATGAAAAATCTTATTATTTACTATTCAAGAAGAGGACAAAACTACGTTAACGGAACAATAAAAAGCCTTGAAAAGGGTAATGCCGAGTTTATCGCGGGTTTTATTAAAGACGCTGTTGACGCGGACATATTTGAAGTCGATACGGTAAAACCATACAGCGAGGATTATACAGCCTGCACTGAGGAGGCTAAGGCGGAGCTAAGAGCAAAGGCGAGGCCCGAGTTAAAAAAGTATCTCAAAGATATTTCTGAGTATGAAAATATTTTTATTGCAGGTCCGAATTGGTGGGGAGTATATCCTATGGCTTTATACACACAGCTTGAAAAGCTTGATTTTAAAAACAAGACCGTTCACTATGTTGTTACGCACGAAGGCTCAGGCTTGGGCGGAGTCCCCGAAACTATTAAGGATTCGTGCAGAGGAGCGACTGTCGGCTCGGCGCTTGAAGTGCGCGGAGGAAACGCGCCGTCGTCGCGTTCACAGGTTGAAAATTGGGCAAAAAACGCAGTAAAGTAGAAATAAAGTAGAAAGAGGTAAATTATGAAAGACTTTGTATTTCACAACAAAACAAAAATCTATTTCGGAAAAGATATTATCAAAAACCTGAACGAGGAAATTGCAAAATTCGGAAAGAAGGTATTACTCGTTTACGGAGGAGGTTCAATTAAGAGAATAGGTCTTTACGACAAGGTGATTAAAGAGCTTGAAAAGGCGAATATGAAGGTTTTTGAGCTTTCGGGAGTTGAGCCGAATCCGCGCCATACCACAGTAAACAAGGGAGCGGACATCTGCAAAAAAGAGGGTATCGACGTTTTGCTTGCTGTCGGCGGAGGTTCAACAATTGACGCGACAAAGGCGATTGCCGCGGCGGCTTATTATGACGGCGATTGCTGGGATTTAATTACTCATAAAGCCGAGGTCGACAAAACCCTGCCGATAGTTTCTGTTCTTACACTTTCGGCGACAGGCTCCGAGATGGACGGAGGCTGTGTTATCAGCAACATTGAAACCAATGAGAAATACGGTTACTTTGCTCCCGATAACAACCCCGATGTGTCCTTCCTTGACCCGACAAACACCTATACGGTAAACGCTTATCAGACCGCGTGCGGAAGCGCTGATATTATGTCGCACGTTTTTGATATGGCATATTTTACAAAGGAAGATCAGATGGAAATGCTCGTACGTATGCAGGAGGAGGTTTTAAGCACGGTTGTAAAATATGCTCCGATTGCCATAAAAAAGCCTGACGATTACGACGCGAGGGCAAATCTTATGTGGGCGTCGTCGTGGGCGCTTAACGGATTTTTATTCGACGGATTAAGTCAGTCTACCGTATGCCACGCGATGGAACACGAGCTTTCCGCGTTTTATGATATAACCCACGGTCACGGACTCGCCATTCTAACACCCCGCTGGCTGTCGTATGTTTTAGACGAGGAAACCGCCCCGCGCATTAAGCGTTTCGGAGTAAATGTACTCGGCGTAAATCCTTCTCTTTCGGATATTGACGGAGCAAAAGATGCTATAAAGGCGCTTGAAAAGTTTTTCTTTGAAACTCTCGGATTAAAGAGCAGACTTTCCGAGCTTGGCATTGACGATAAAGACTTTAAGGCAATGGCAGAAAAGGCGTGCCGTTTTGATGTTCTGCACGGATTTACAGACCTTACTCCCGATGATGTCGAAGAAATTTATCGTATGTGTCTGTAATTAAAAGCTTGTTATATAAGTTAAACACAATGTCTGTTTTAAGTGTTTGGGAAAATAAGCGGAGGTGCGTTTTGTGATTTATAAAAGTAAAATTAAAAGAGTCCTGATATTTTTATCCTTTATGATAATAGTATCTTTATTGTCAGCTTGCGCTGATACGAATAAGAATGTTTCACCCTCCGATTCCGCAAAAGGCTCTGTCGGCGCTTCAAATGGTGAGAAAACGAAAGAATCAGCTTCAAAGAAAAATAATATACTTATTGCTTATTTTTCACGCGTCGGAAATGCGGAGTATAAAGAGAACGTAGATGCTGTTTCAAGCGCGAGCGTAAATTTAACAGGCGATAAAGTCTATGGAAACGCGGAGCTTCTTGCGGATATGGTACAGAAAGAAACGGGGGGAGAGCTGTTTTTTATTAAAACGGTTAATAAGTACCCGTCCTCATATGACGACACAACAGAGAAAGCTAAAAAGGAGCAGGAGGAAAACGCCCGCCCAAAGCTTGCAAACCGTGTGAAAAATATGGAGTCTTACGATACCGTAATTCTGATTTACCCGATTTGGTGGGGCACGATTCCTATGCCTGTATCCACATTCTTAGAGGAATATGACTTTTCGGGAAAAACTATATTACCGCTATGTACCAATGAGGGAAGTCAGCTTGGCAGTAGTGAGGATGATATTTCAAAGCTTTGCCCGAACGCAAAAATGAAAAGAGGATTGTCTGTTTTAGGCTCTGAAGTAAATGACGCCGAAGATGAAGTGAAAAAGTGGCTGAAATCCTCCGATGTAACAAATGATGAAACGTAAAAACGAATTATAAAAATTAATAAGACTTGTCGGGGATTACTGCAATTTCTGTAATCCCCGACAGATTTTATAAAAAGCATATTCCGTTTTCAATTCGGACAGAGCCGAAAATGCGTATCAATACCGATTTTGTGAAAGATTAATCTTTGTTTTTTTGTAATTTATTTAAAATATCATAAATTTTTTCTCTCGTCGCAAGTCCTTTTGAAAATGCCGTCGCGTTTCCGCATGCCGTACCGAGTGCAAGCGCGTGAGAATATGATTTTGTCTTTTCGTATCCCGCGATAAATCCGGCAACCATTGAATCGCCCGAACCTACGGTGTTAAGTACCTTTTCATTTAATACGCCGATTTTATGTTTGTTTTCAAATTCATCAATCAATATTGCTCCGTCACCGCCGAGAGATACTATCACGTTTTTTGCCCCCATACTTTGGAGCTTTCTCGCGTATTTTTCAATATCGGTTTCGTTGTTTATTTCTGTATCAAATATTTCTGATAACTCTTGTCTGTTTGGTTTTATAAGAAACGGATTGTATTTAAGCGAATTTACAAGGAGCTTTTTTGTTGCGTCAATAACTATTCTGACGTTCTTTCCTTTGAGCTTTTCAAGTATTTTATCATATGCGTCGCAGGAAAGTGTGTCTGGAATACTTCCCGCAAGTACGATAGTATCTCCGTTCGATATTATGTCCGTTTTTTGAATAAGTAAATTAAATTCATCATTGCTTATTTCGGGGCCCTGACAGTTTATTTCGCTCTCGTCTGTGGAATTTATCTTGATATTTATTCTCGAAATGCCGTTTTTAAGCCTGATAAAGTCAGCCTTTATTTTTTTATCTTTGATTCCCTTTTCAATTTCATCTCCCGTAAATCCCGCGGTAAATCCCAACGCGGTACTCTGAATATCCAGTTCGGAAAGTATACAAGATACATTTATTCCCTTTCCGCCTATATAGTATTCCTCTCTTGTCGTGCGATTTGTAATACCTTTTTTGAAGTCGTCAAGATAAACGATATAGTCTATTGAGGGATTAAGAGTCACTGTGTAAATCATTTTTACCTCCCTGATTATAAATTTTTAAAAATCTTTTATATACGTTTAGTGCGCGTATATTTACTTTTTAATAAATTATAACACTAATTTGGTAAAAATAAGCAAAAAAAATTAAATTAAAAAAATTTTCCCGAAATTTCTTTATAAAGATAGTCGGGATTTTGTTTTGTTTCCAGTGTTTTAATAATTTAATATTAAACGTTTCCCCATAAAAACCTTCCACAGGACGGTTTTCTTAACGCTCGGCTTCAAGTCCTGTCATCTCTTTGAATTTTGATAATAAATCAGGGAGTATCAAAAGATACTCCCTGTTATATTTACATAGTGCTTTTGTTTTATAGTATTTCACAAAAAATTATAACTATGTCACTTTCAAGTGCCGAAGGCGCAATCGCAAAAGGTTGTTAGCGACAGCGAGCCGTTGGGAGGGCGTTTACAACCGAGCAGGCGAGCCGAGCGTGACCTTTTGCGAAAAAGGAGGAGCAGTCAAGCGGGCGACTGATTTTTTTGCAAGGCAAAAAAATCGGAGCAAGCGACACTTGCTCCGACGTGGTGCGGATAACAGGACTTGAACCTGCATGAAATTGCTTTCACATGGACCTGAACCATGCGCGTCTGCCAATTCCGCCATATCCGCATATTAAATTTAGTTTCAATTTGAGTTTACAAAGGCGGTGTTAATTAAATTAAAATTTTCCACACTTGTGTATTTTCAACTCACCCATTATATCAAATAATGGGTGAGTTGTCAATTTGTGATTGTGTTATTTCAGAACTTTTTCTTTAAAATCCTTTGGCTCTTATTTCTTTATTAGAAATTTGAAAATCTGCGTATTTATTGAGGTCGCTCAGAGTTATTTCGTGTCCCATTAGTCTTGTGCTAAGCGGTGCAAGCTCCATATAGTCGCCGTAATGATTTGTCAGATATTCCTTATATTTTGCGGGGACGGGCATTTTATATCCGTTAAAGTCAAGGCGAATTTCATCGTCAAGAAAAGTTTTGTCAAACCCGCCTTTATGAACGCTTTTGCCCATTCCGTCGTAAAGATATTTCGCGTTTTTCTTGTGCTTAAACATCTCAAGCGTAAACAGCAACATTCTTGTTGAAAAGCGAAGGGGGAAGATATTCTTGAAAAAATTGCTTATTGCCGACTGGATTTTTTTCCCGTTGTAGACTCTTCTGTGGTTCCATTTATTAAATACCATTGCAAGCCAGAACAAAGTGAGTTGACTGTGTATCTTTTGTCCGAGCTTTGAGTTCGCGGTCTTATCGTGGCAGAAAATATCAAACGCAAACCCGTTGTTCATTCCTTTATGATTTTTTGAGAAGTCGGTCGCGAAAACGGTATCGGTAATTCTTAATTTTGCGTAGCAGTAGTTATATGTTTTATCTTTTTTGGGGTCTTGAAGTATCATACCGTCAGGGAGCTCGTCCGGCGCGACCTCTAAAAATTTGTCGTAATCCTTTCGCAACATCATAATATCAACATCATCGTCCCAAGGAATAAATCCCCTGTGTCTTGCGGCGCCTAAAAGCGTTCCACCGCCCAAATACCACTTAATATTATGCTTTTTACATATCTTATCAACCTCAAGCAGATACGCCATAAGCACATTCTGTATCGCGTTAAGCCGTCCGTAATGCTCATTTTCAAAACGGAAGTCGTCGGCGATTTCACCCTTGTAGCTGATAACGCTAAGTTCAAGCGCGGTTTTTAAATTAATTGTCGGATTAAACCCCGAAAATACTATTTTTCCACAGTTTAGTTCGTTACCTTCAAAGTTTCCGCTGTCAAGCATTTTTATTTTTACATCATTTCCGAAAATATCGTGGAGCATAGCTGAAACGGTTCCTGTAGAGGCGACTGAATCAATGCCCGAAACATTATATACTCCGTTTAATTTTTTATCAATCAGGTAGTAAAGCGCTTTGAAAACATCGCTCATATAAATAAACGATATTTTATTTTCGGTACTGTAAAGTTCTGTTTCCTCACTTTTTGCGATTGACCTGAAAATACTTTCAAGTCCGTTGTATATTCCGCTTCCCGCTCCTAAAATTACGCCGGTTCTGAGTGTAGCGCCGTTTATATTTTTAGTTCTTAGAGAAAAAATGCTTTCAATACTTCTTAAAAGCTGTACGCTGTAATCGTCTATGCCCGCGTATCCAAATTCTGTTTCGGCAAAGGCGCGGTATTTGTTTTCTCCTTGTCCGTAAACTCTGCTGTCGGAGAGGAGAATTATTTTTTCTGCCTTTCTGCTTTGGGCAAGGTCTATTACCAAATTCAGCGCTCGTGTTTCCGCTTTGTACTCCTCAAAACCGCCTTTTATTTTTGTACCGCAAAGTCCCGTGTGTATAACAATATCAATCTTTTGTTTAATATCATCAATATGCTCTGTGCCATTGTAAATCAAATCTCCGCGCTCAAGCGCGTCGGGAATAATTTTCTGCTCAAAATTTTCTTCCTGAGAGCATAAGAAAATTTTTGCGCCGAGGTTAAGCTTATCGTTAAGACATTGTATTGTATAAGCGAGCGCCAGCGCCGTTTCGTGACCTGAAATAAGTATAGATTTATTTTTCAACTTATCGGGTTTAGATTCCGCCACAGCGGGGCTCATTGCCCAGTCAAACTGAAACACATTAAGAATATCTTTCATCAACATTGCGCTCACCTCATTTACTCTTTTCTTCTAAAAAAATCTTTACGCTGTTTACAATTCCGTTTTGCAAATCTACCTTAGGCTCAAAGCCGATTGATTTAAGCTTTTCGTTCTCCAGAATTTTTAAAGTCGGAGCCATAGGGGAGAGAGTTTTAAGCTTATTTTTATATACAATTTTAATCGCTAAGTCAGAAAACATTTTAACGCAATATTGCGCTATGACATGTGCGCTTGCGACGATTCCCGACGAAACGTTATATATTTCAGCGCTTTTTCCGCTGTTTAAAATTTTAAGAACGGAGGTTACGGCGTCTGTTACATAGATATAGCTTTCGACAATATTATCACATTTCTCTATGACAATATTGTGCTTATTTGAAACATCTGAAAAAATTTTTTCACATCTGTCGTTATCATAAAAACCGCGGTATCCGAAAATTCTGCACATATGCGCAAGCTTGATGTCAAGTTGATGTTCCCTTGCAAGAACGAGCGCCGTGCTTTCAAAAATTCTTTGCGTCTGAATATCCCTGCAATCGGGATTACAGCAGTCGCAATAGCCCATATCGGTTTCACAAATTGTATCTCTGCCGTTAAATACATCTCCGTAAATTTCAGAGCGGGAGCATATGACTGCAGATGATTTGTTATTTTTTATAAGCTCCAAAATGTTGATTATTTCACTATCATTTTCAGGAATTTGAGCGCTGATAACGAAATCCGCGGATACGGAAGCGAGGTTTGAATAATTCCCGCTTACGATAAATTCAATATCGTTTCTGTAGGTCAGCTTGCCGTACCGCTTAAAAATCTCGTCGCTTTTATCCACCGCGACAATCTTTGCGTTGGTGGCGTTAACGTCGTTGCTGATAAGAAAAGCGCACGAAAGGTAAAAGCCGAGAAGTTCTCCCGCTCCTGTTATCAAAACGGTTTTGTTTTTAAATTCAGAAAAGTCGTTTTCGGTTTTTGCGATTTTTTCTATATCGTTGTAAAGGTTAGATTTCAATAGATTTTTAACTTCGTATTCCATACCAAACTCCTGATATACAACATATGCCGGCGTTGTCTGCCGGCATAAATAGATTACTGATTTACGGTTTCGTAATGCTCTGCGCGGTACTTTTTGAGCTCTTGTTCAAACTGAGCAAGGTCCGTTTCATATCTCTCAAGATACACTTTATGCTTAGGAAGAACATTCTGCGCCGCCTTTACATCCTCCTCATTTTTAGAGGTTGCAACCAAATTTTCAAGCTTTTCAATACGCTTTTTACGCTTTTCAATTTGCATTCGGCGTTTATCAACAAGATAAACAAGCTGAGTTTCGTGAGTAGGACCGTCAAAAATAATTTGTCCCTTTCTCATATAAATTGAGCGTTCGCAGATTTCCTCAACGGAAGACGCATTATGGCTGACATAAAGTACGGTTACGCCCGTTTCAATAATTTCACGGATTTTATTTTTACATTTAGCCTTGAACGCCGCGTCGCCTACAGCAAGCGCCTCGTCAACAACGAGTATGTCAGGAGAGATGTTGACGTTGATAGCAAAACCCAAACGCATTCTCATACCGCTTGAATAGGTTCTGACGGGCTGGTCAATGTAATCTCCAAGCTCCGCAAAATCGACAACATTTTCTTCGATAACCTTGATTTCCTCATCTTTCAGACCGAGGATATATCCTTTTAGGTAGATGTTTTCTCTGCCCGTCATTTCGGTTGAAAATCCCGAGGTAAGCTCCAGGAGAGCGGCAACCATTCCGTGAACGGTAACATTACCCTCGTCGGGAAAGGTCACGCCCGTAACAGTTTTTAGCAGAGTAGATTTTCCGCAACCGTTATCACCCATAATACCTACTGACTCTCCCTTGCGGACTTCAAAGCTTATATGGTCAAGAGCTTTATGAAGAATAGGATTTCTCGGCTTTACAAAGAGCGCGCGAAAGCGCTCCTGGTCGCTTTTATATAGAGTGTAGGTTTTACATACATTCTCAAATTTTATAACCGGCTCGGAGTTCTTATCAATTTGAGCGCGGTTCATATTATCAAAAAATTCACTCATTTTTAATCTCCTTACAGTACATCCGGAATCTTCTTTCTAAGTCGGTTGTAGTTGAAAACACCGAGGAAGAACAAGGCTATAAATTCTACAAGGAATATTACGAATTCCGTTTTAAATTCAAAGAAGGTTCTGTTGTAGAGGAAAGAGTTTCTGTAGCCGTTTACGAAAAAGTTAATCGGATTAAAAAGCATAATGGTATCAAGCGGTTTCGGCAGGTCGTAGCTGTTGTAAATTACACCCGTAAGCCAGAATATTCCCGACATAATCGAAACGATAGCGTTTTCGAGGTCACGGCTGAATGCGCACATAGGAGCCGTACTCCAGGAGAGAAATACGAAAAACAGGAACATTAGAGGCATATAAAAGAAAATTTGGAGATTGTACCAGCTTGTCCCCCACATAAAAGCAACGATAATAAACATTATAAGAGAAAGTACGAGGTGAACATATAAACGGGCAATAGCGGTAAATGTCATAATAGTTGAAACAGGAAAGTTGATTTTTGTAACGAACTGCCTGTTAAGACGTATTTCTCTTGCGCCTTTAGTTATACTTTCCGAAATGAAAAACCACGGGATAAATCCGACAAGCATAAATAAAAATCGGTCAAAGGAAAGAGTTTGACCGTGTATGAAAACATCCACGTGGCCAAGCTTTTTAATGCCTATTGTGAATGCAAACCAATACACGAAAAGTGTAAACGCGGGTTTAACTACCGCCCATAACGGACCTATCGCGGCTCCCTTATATGTTTTAATAAGCTCCATTTTTGCAAGGACAAAAATCTGCTTACCAAAGTTTTTGTGTTCATCGATAATATTTTTCAAGAAAACTATTATCCTCGCCCCCTCTAATAACAAATTCTAAGGAAAAATGTAATTTTTTATACATTATTTTAACACTACTATTATATACCATTTGTATTATTTGTCAATTCAAAAAAATAATGACGGATTATTGTATCCGTCATTATTTTTTGTTATTTATGACCAACTTTGATTTGAATAGTTGTATGTCATTCCGCTCGACGGAGGAGTGAGGTCGCCTGTCTGTGTACCTCCGTTGTCGTTAAAGATACATTTATCGTAGCCCTCGGGGATTGTAAATGTCCAGCGTCCGTCTGAAGTCTGTTCCATTGGAACTCCGGGCCACGGAAGCGGTCCCGATGAACCCGTCCAATAGTAGATATAAGGGGTAGCCCAGTTTTCCGTGTTTTCAAAGTAAACTACAGTTCCGCTTTCAACCTCGGAGGGCGTTGTAACAAACTCCGTCGTTTCCTGAGTCGGCTGTTCTGACGGTGTTGTCTGGGTTGAGGTTTGCGTTGTCGGCTGTTGCTTATAATAGGGCTTTCCTACACTTGATGTATTTGCCATTTTAGCGATATGCTTCTGAATACAGGTCGCGTCCTTGATTTTTATTATACCGTCGCCGTCAACGTCAGCTAAAATATTGCCCAAATCGGACAAATTGCTTATAAGCGCTACTTTCTTCTGAATAACGGTAACGTCTGCAACATTTATTACTCCGTCGCAGTTAGCATCGCCGTATAATCCGTCGGGGTTAACAGGCGGAGTAGCTATATCCGTTGAGCTGGTGCCTTGTGACGGGGTTGTATTTTGAGTTGCGGTGCTTACCGCAGTTGATGTAGGTGTCTGTGTATCAATCTGTTTATCTGTTGTTTCAAGCAGAATTGTTCCGTTTGCTCCGCTGTTGAATGTGATTTTTCCGCCCGATACAACAGCCGTTGTTCCGTCATAAGCGTTTCTAAGCTCCGTTCCGTCGGGGAAAGTATTGTTAAGCGTAATTGTAACGTTTGTGCTTTTGCTAGCGCCGATACAAGCGACAACCTTATCGGAAACTCCGTTTTTGCTGTATGAACGCGCGAACGCGGCGCCTGATGTTGCGCTCAGATTAGTGTGACTGCCTGCGCCTACACTTACGTGGTTTGAACGGAATTTACCGACCTTTTGCCAATGAGCAAGCAGGTTTTTATCCATATTATTCCAGTTCATATTGCTTCTAAGGTTGTGGTCCTTTCCTGAAGCGAGCCCGCCCTCGAGAGGACGGTTGCTCTCATCGCCGTAATAAATCTGAATTGCGCCCGGGAGGAGCTGGAACGCTGAACCCTGATAAATCATATCCTTACGGCAGAGGCTCGTGTCGTGAGAGGACAGATATGATAATACATTATATTTGTCATTTGTATTAAGCTGTTTTGCGTAGTCGGAATAAGTGTTATTAATTGAACCGGAGCCCGGGACACCCTGTCCGTTTGAATCAAACGCTTTTGATTCGCTGTTAAAGGAGAAGTTAATCATAGAATCAAATCCTCCCGAAGTATAAAAGCTGTCGTAGCTTAAATAGTGCGGGAAACATTCTCCTGTCATCCAGAAGTCCTCGTCCCAGTCTGCGCCGGGTTTGGACGGGTTGTTAGCTCTCCAGGTTTGGAGCGATTTAACGCCCTGTTCCTTCAATGCCTTCCAGCTTTCAAACTCAACGTGTTTAGCGGTATCGCAACGGAAACCGTCGACGCCGTATTTCTCAACCCATTGAGTAAGCCAGAATACAAGATAATTTCTTACGGTTTTTGACTTATTGTTGTTTTTGAAATAGTTATTAAGCTCAGCGTACTTTTGGGAAAGCGTGTTTTCCTTTGTCCATTTTGTTTTTAGGATTGCTGGAATATCGACTGTCTGTGTGCTTTCCGTTTTTACATCGGGCAGGAATGAGAGAGAACCCTGCAAATCTCCCGAGCCTTCTTTATATCCCGCAAGACCTGCTCTGAGCCAGTCGCTGCCCCACCATTTTGCCCAAGCGTTGCTGTCTGAATTGTAGTCAATGTAATTATGATAACTTGAGTCATTTAATGTTGCGTTGTAATAGCCGTCCTGCCAGCCGTTTTTAAGGGTACCGAAACCGTATGTATTCATATCCTCAATAGTGTTATAGCCGACGTGGTTCATAACAATATCCATTACAATTCTGATGCCGTGCGAGTGCGCGGTGTCGACCATTTTTTGAAATTCCTTTTCATCACCGAAGTTTGCATCGGGCTGTGAAAAGTCAAGCGCGTAATATCCGTGGTAAGAATAGTGGGGGAAGGAGCCCGATTTACCTGTACCCGCAATGCAGTAACCGTGTATCTGCTCGTACGGCGCCGAAATCCAAAGGGCGTTTACACCTAAATCATCAAAGTAGCCTTCTTCGATTTTCTTTGTGATTCCCTCAAAATCTCCGCCGTGGAAGGCGGCAGAATCCGAGTTGCCTTTAACTTCCTGACCGCTTTGGTTAAGGCTTCTCTTGTAGGAGTGGTCGTTGGATGTTTTGCCGTTTAGGAAACGGTCTGTAAGTAAAAAGTATACTGAAGCGTTATCCCACGAAAAGTCGGACGGACTGCTTAGCGTACCGGCGGAAGATTCCGTTTTATCGGTGTTTACAGCCTGCGCTACAGGTGTGAAAGAAAACGCTGTTACCGCAAGCGCAAAAGAAAGCGCTGCGGCGAGAAATTTTTTCTTCATAAACTTCATCCTTTCAAAACTTCAATTATTCCCATTATATCAAATATATATATAAAAATAAATACACATTTTATACAAAATAATGTAAAAAATATGTATAATTTTATTCTGACGTTTAAGATATAAAAGTTGATTTTAAGAATATAAAATGATAAAATTAAAACATAAATCGGAGGTGGAAGTATGACAGATATTCTTTTAGTCGTTATTATTGTATTTTCCGTATTGACCGCGGTTTTATCAATTGTGGCGGTCGTTTTAGGTATGAGAAATAAAAACGGAAACGATTCCTCAAAAATCATATCGAGTCTTTCCGAAGAGCAGCAGCGCCAATCGAGTATGCTCCGCCAGGAGCTTACAGTATCCACTCAACAGTCTGTGAAAAGTATGGGGGATATGATTTCGGAAAATCAAAAACAGTTTTCCCATACGCAACAGGAAAAGTTTGATAATTTGGAGAGCAGACTGAAAACATTTTCCCTTGAAAATGAGCAAAAGCTTGATTTAATAAGAAAATCCGTTGAAACAAAGCTTACCTATATTCAGGAGGACAATAACAAAAAGCTCGAGGAAATGCGTAAAACAGTTGACGAAAAGCTTCAGAATACCCTTGAAGAGAAGATGAACAAGAGCTTTGAGCTTGTAAATAAGCGCTTGGAGCAGGTTTATAAGGGACTTGGAGAAATGCAGAGCCTGGCTGTCGGAGTTGGAGATTTAAAAAAGGTTCTCACTAATGTTAAGACGAGGGGAATAGTCGGAGAAATTCAGCTCGGGGCGATTCTTTCTGAAATCCTCTCACCGGAACAATACGATGAAAACGTAGCGACAAAAAAAGGTTCAAAAAATGTTGTTGAATTTGCGGTAAAGCTGCCTGCTGACGACGACGGCTTTATTTATCTTCCGATTGATTCAAAATTCCCGGGGGATACCTACTCTCATCTCCGCGACGCGATTGAGGAGGGCGATAAGGAGAAAATCGAACTTTCTGCAAAGGCGCTTATCACCACAATTAAAAATGAGGCGAAGGATATTCGCGATAAATACATAGACCCGCCCAATACAACCGAGTTTGCAATTATGTTTTTGCCGTTTGAGGGACTATACAGCGAGGTCGTAAACAGAGGACTTGTCGAGATTTTACAGCGCCAATACAAGGTTAATGTGGCGGGACCGAGTACAATGGCGGCGCTTTTAAATTCACTTCAAATGGGCTTTAAAACATTAGCCGTTCAGCAAAGAAGCGCGGAGGTTTGGAATATTTTAGGACAGGTTAAGACAGAATTTGACACATTTAACGACGTTTTAGTTGCCACCCAGCAGAGGATTAATCAGGCAAATTCTGAGCTTGACAAGCTTGTCGGAGTAAGAACGCGCCAGATTAGGCGTAGACTGAAAGACGTTCAGAGCATAGAGCTTTCCGCTAACTCATTGGAGGAACTAAGCGAATAAAACAATTAAATATTTGAATAAGCAAAACTGAATTATAACAGCTCCTTTGGCAATACTTTATTTAGATAAGTATTTTTAGGGAGCTGTTATTTTGCAGTATAATAAGGTTGAAATTTGCGGGGTAAATACTTCGCAGTTAAAGGTAATTTCAGAAAAGGAGAAACGTGAATTATTAAATATTATCAGAAACGGTTCCGAGCGTGAGCGTAAAATCGCGAGGGATAAAATGATTAAAGGGAATTTAAGGCTTGTGCTCTCTGTTATCCAACGGTTTTCGGGCCGGGGAGAAAATCCCGACGATTTGTTTCAGGTCGGCGTTATCGGTCTTATAAAGGCGATTGACCATTTCGACCCCGATATGGACGTAAGATTTTCAACATACGGAGTACCTATGATTATAGGTGAGGTCAGACGTTATCTCCGTGATAATAACTCTGTAAGAGTATCGCGCTCTATGCGCGATATAGCCTACCACGCGATGCAGGTTAAAGAAAAATTAACGAATGAAAAAAAACGTGAACCCACTATTGAGGAAATAGCGAAAGAACTTGAACTTCCCAAGGGAACGGTTGTGTTGGCGTTGGAGGCGATAGTTGAGCCTGTGTCTTTATATGAGCCGTTGTTTTCCGACGGAAACGATACGGTATATGTTATGGACCAGATAGGCGACATAAGCGATGATAAGGATTGGCTTGATGAAATTTCAATGAAGGACGCGATTAAAAATTTGAATGAAAGGGAAAAAAAGATAATAGGTCTCAGGTTTTTTAAGGGAAAAACACAAATGGAGGTCGCAAGCGAGATAGGAATTTCACAAGCGCAGGTGAGCCGAATTGAAAAATCGGCTCTTAATCAGATAAAGGGCAAAATTTGATGTTTACAAATCCACTTTATTATGTTAAAATAATTTAGTAATTTAATGCGCGACAGTAAATTAAGGAGTGGATTTTATGAATTCAAAACTGAAAAACGAACAGACTGACTTTCTTTTTGAGGCAATTCTAACGTTAAAAACTAAGGAAGACTGCTATAGATTTTTTGAGGATTTATGCACACAGCCCGAACTTAACGCGATGTCACAGAGAATAGTTGTTGCAAAGCTTCTCCACGAAAAGACAGTTTATAACGAAATTGTAAAGCAGACCGGCGCGTCGACAGCGACAATCAGCAGAGTTAAGCGTTCCTTAAACGAGGATACGGACGGTTATATGCTCGCGTTTAAGAATATGGGAATTAAGGTAGATAAATAATGGATTCTTACGGCGTGTTTGCCGATTATTATGACGCTCTCACCTTAAATGTAGATTATAAAAAGCGTGCGGAATATATTTTAAACGTATTTAAAAAGCTCGGACACGATATGGGACTTACTCTCGATTTAGCGTGCGGTACGGGAAAGCTTACTCTTGAGCTTAAAAAAAGAGGTGTGGACATTTACGGCGTTGACGAGTCCGAGAATATGCTTACACGTGCTTTTGAAAATTGCGAAAAAGAGGGGCTTTCTGTTTTATTTCTGCACCAAAAAATGCAGGAGCTTGATTTATACGGAGGTATAGATACCTGTATATGTACCCTTGACAGCATTAATCATATGGTTAATCCCGACGATGTTCAAAAGACATTTGACAGGGTTTCTTTGTTTATGAATCCCGACGGATACTTTTTGTTTGATGTTAACAGCGTTTATAAGCATAGAAAAATTTTAGCCGATAATACTTTTGTATATGATATGGACGAGGTGTACTGCGTTTGGGAAAATTCTTTAAAAGAAAATAATGTTATTGAAATAGATATAAACCTCTTTATTCCGAACGGAGAGATGTATTTAAGAAGCGAGGAGCATTTTTGTGAGAGAGCTTACAGCGATGAAGATATTTCAAAAATGCTTAAAAAATCGGGACTTGAGGTTGTCAGTCGTTTTGGGGATATGAGCTTTGAGCCTCCGAGAGACGATGAACAACGCGTAATTTATGTTGCGAGAAAAATTTAGGATTGAAGATTATGGATAAAATTATAAGATGTATAACAAGCGACGGAGCGGTTATGGCGGCGGCTGTAGACGCCTCGGATATTGTTTTTACAGCTCAAAGGTTACATAAAACTACTCCTGTAGCCACCGCGGCGCTCGGAAGGCTTTTGTGCGCGGGTTCACTTATGGGTATAGGTCTAAAGCAGGACAGGGCTAAGCTGACGCTCCAGGTTAACGGTAACGGACCTTTAGGCACAGTTGTGGTCGTAGCGGATTCCCGCGGAAATGTAAAAGGATATGTCGGAAACCCCGATTGCCCTACCGAATATTACCAAAACGGGAAGATTAACGTTTCCGCAGGAGTGGGAAAATACGGAACCTTGGGAGTTATACGCGACTACGGAAGCAGGGACCCATATATAGGACGTGTTCCGCTTGTAAGCGGTGAGATTGCTGAAGATATTACAAGCTATTTTGCAACCTCGGAGCAAATTCCTACGGTGTGCGCGCTCGGTGTTCTGATAGATAAAGAGGACGGAAAGGTCTTGCTTGCGGGAGGACTTTTGATTCAACTGCTTCCGGGAGCTGACGACAGCACTATAGATAAGCTTGAAAAAAATATTTCACAGCTTGACCCCGTAACGACAATGTTTGCAAAGGGAATGAGTATATTAGATATATGCAAAACGGCGCTTGCGGGATTTGAGGTTGAGGTTTTAGACGAAAAGCCTGTAAATTACGTATGCGGTTGTTCAAGAGAGAAAATTGAGAGTTATTTTTCAGGACTTCCAAACGATGAGCTTAGAGAGTGCCTGTCAAAAGACGGCAAAGCAGAGGTCAACTGCCAATTCTGTAACAAAACCTATATTTTTTCAAAGCAGGATATAGATGAAATTATCAAAAACAAAAAATAATTTCCAAAAAAGTATTGACATTAAGAGGTTTTTGTTGTATGATAATCAAGTCGCTGATAAAAGCGACGTTGTGGGAGCTTAGCTCAGCTGGGAGAGCATCTGCCTTACAAGCAGAGGGTCACAGGTTCGAGCCCTGTAGTTCCCACCATATTTTAAATATAATGTCATATGCACGCATATCGACTTTATTATATGGCCCGGTAGTTCAGTTGGTTAGAACGCCAGCCTGTCACGCTGGAGGTCGTCGGTTCGAACCCGATCCGGGTCGCCATAATGTGCCTCTGTAGCTCAGTCGGTAGAGCAGGGGACTGAAAATCCCCGTGTCGATGGTTCGATTCCGTCCGGAGGCACCATATGCGGATGTAGCTCATCTGGTAGAGCGCCACCTTGCCAAGGTGGAGGTAGCGAGTTCGAGCCTCGTCATCCGCTCCAATTAATCACTTGAGATTGAGCTGCGGGAAGTTCACATTTTGAGTGATTTTTCATATAATATGTTATACGATTAAAATATACGGCGTCATAGCCAAGTGGTAAGGCACGGGTCTGCAAAACCCTGATTCCCCAGTTCAAATCTGGGTGACGCCTCCAAAATGAAAAACTCGGGATTCAGGAGAAATGGATTCCGAGTTTTGAATTATGTGTTAATAATATTGAGAAAATATAAAAAACAGAGATTTTATGCTTGAATTTTTTTTCGATTTCCTTGTGTATTTCCATTTTTTATGGTTTATTCCGATGGCAAAATTGAAATCTTGACAGAGGTTGTTGAAATGTGTTAAATTAAATCATAAAGAAATCAAGTTAAATGGACAAATTTTTCCGAATTAAACTTAAAATTATTTAAATAAGATGATGTTATACTTATTGCATAGCGTTTTAAAATTACTTTAAAAAAATATAACACATTTATTTTATAAATTTTATTGAAAGATATAAAAATTTATAATAATTTGTCATTTGTCTGGATTTTGACTATCTAAGAAACTACGGAATTAATAAAATGTTCAGACAGAAATTGATACAATATATTTTTTGATATGGAAATACGTTTAAATGTTTTTTTGAAATTGAAGTGAAGAGAATAACTGAAGTGGTTTACAGAAGGGTAGATTAAATGAAAAAATTGCTGATTTTGGGCGGTGCAAGTGTTCATGTTAAGCTTGTGGAAGCTGCAAAAGAAATGGGACTTTATACAATAGTAACGGATTATCTCATTGACTCTCCGGCGAAAAAAATTGCTGACAAAAGTTATATGTATGATATCAATGACATAGACGGAATTGTAGAAATGTGTAAAAAAGAAAAAGTGGATGGTGTACTCGGACCTTATTTAGACCCCTGCCAACGTCCATATTTTCTCATTTGTCATCGACTTGGGCTTCCTTGCTATATTGATACATGGGAGCAGGTTTTTACTTTAACGGATAAAGAACAGTTTAAAGCTATTTGTATGCAAAATGGAATCGATGTTATTCCAACATATGATATCGAACAACCTGAAGAGATAAATTATCCGGTATTGGTTAAGCCGGCAATCAGTCGTGGATCTCGCGGACAAAAGATATGTAATACATTTCAAGAGGTAGTCGATGCCTATGAAAGAGCAAAAGCAATATCAAATAACGGAAAAGCAATTATTGAGAAATTTATGAGTGGATATAGCGACTTTTCTATGGTCTATCTGTTGGTCGATGGAAAGGCATACTTGACAAAAACGGCAGATAGGTATCTTGGAGAAAAAAGTGCCGGTCTTGGAAGAATTGCGGCAGGGGGCTTATCTCCATCTCGTTATACGGATATGTATCGTACTTATGTTGAAAAGCATTTTCTCGATATGTTGAAAAAGTTAGGGATAAAGAATGGACCAGTTTTTGCCCAAGGCTTTGTGGATGGCAATACGGTTAGATTTTATGATCCCGGATTTCGAGCTCCCGGAAGTGATTATGATGAAATATTCAAGGCAGTATGGAATGTGGATATTTCTAAACTGTTGATTGAGTTTGCATTAAATGGAAAAATGAATGATTCCAGTTTCCCTTTTGAAACAAGGACGGAACTATTAAATGGTAAGGTGGGGCTTACACTTCTTCCAATGTTAAGACCGGGGAAGATTACTGAAATACGAGGAATAAGTCAAGTTGAATCTATCCCTAATATTGTAAAGTATTCCATAAGACATTGTGAGGGCGATGAAATACTGGCTACAGGGGATGTTAATCAGCGATTTGCAGAATTCAATTTGAAAGCTGAAAGTTTAGAGGATTTAGAGTCAGCGTGTTTAAAGCTTTTCAGTATTTTACAAGTGAAGGATGAATATGGAAATGAAATGCTTTATGGAAAAACAATTTTAAAAATAACATAGGTGATAAGTTTATGGGGATTACTTCAGAGCTTGTTTCGGAACTATACAAAATACAAAAATTGGACGATTCTGATGTTGCTCAATTAAAAACGCTTATTATTGATTATTTTGCAGCAACTTTTGCAGGATATAAGCAAAACCGAGTATTTAACAACGCTGTTGAAAGGGTAATATATAGCCAAGGCGGTGTTGGAGAAAGTACGGTTTTTTTGCAGAATAAGAAATTCCCTGTAAGGCTGGCGGCATTTATGAACTCGGTTTACGGACATGGTGCAGAGTTGGATGACGGAAATAAGAGGGCGGCGGGTCATGTGGGAGTACACTTGATTCCTGCTGTGTTTGCTCTTGCTGAAAAGCTTGGAAGCACTGATGATGATGTATTGATTGCTCTTGCGACAGGATATGAAGCATATATAAGAATCTCATCGGCAGCACAGCCGGGGCTTATTAAACATGGATTTCATTCAACTGGAATGGCGGGAACTTTAGGTTGCGCGGCTGCGTGCGCACGACTTTATAATTTGGATCCAAAAGGGATTGAAGATGCTATTGCTCTGGCGACCACAATGACAGGAGGACTTCTTTCCTATGGGGATTCAAGACCGGCTATTAAACCGTTAAATCCGGGAAAGGCTGCAGAAAACGGTGTATTTGCCGCAATGCTTGCAAATGAGGGAATAAAAGGACCTATTGAGGCTTTAGAGGGGTCAAATGGATGGTTTCACGCTGTTACAGATAAAATCCATTATGAGTATCTGAAAAGCTCCGATCACTTGCTTTTACATGACTGTTACTTTAAGCTATATCCATCATGTCGCCACACTCATTGCGGTATTGATGCTATACTTATTTTGCGTAAGAGGATAAAAATCGATGAAATAGCTGAAATTAATGTATATATTTATCCTAATGCCATAAAATTGGCAGGAATTAAGGTACCTAAAAATATGGATGAAACAAAATTTTCAATTCAGTATACTTTGGCGTGTGCGCTTTTGAAAGGAAGCTATGGAATTGAGAATATGGATCTTTCGGGAATGACAGATGATGTAATAAAGATAATAAATAAGATAACTCTTATTCCAGAAGGCTCAATGGAAAATCGAAGTAAAGGAATCCGCGGTACTAAAGTTGAGATTGTGCTTAAAGATGGTCGCAGGGAAGAAGAAACCGTGTTGGTGCCAAAGGGAGATCCCGAAAATCCGCTAAGTAAAAATGATATTATCGAAAAGCTATGTGTTTGTGCTAAAGGACAAGCTGATGAGGGAACGCTTATGAGACTTGTTAAAGCTATAGAGAAGATTGGAGGACAAAATATATTCAAAAATCCAATGTGTATACTTACAGGAGAACGCTTATGAAATTAGTGTTCGACACTATGACATTCGGGGAATCGGTGTTTGTACCAAAAGTTGGTGCTTTTATTAATACATTTCTTGATGCAGGGTGTTATAACTTTGATTCCACCTGCATTTGTAAATTTGATGAAGGATTTAAGAGGGTTCGATATATCCTATAGAAGTGCTATTAATGTGAAATTTTGTATTTCAGGGTGCTTGCATATAAATAACTTAAAGATGAGTTATAGTTATAGAGATGTTTGTAAACAATAATATAATAAAAGGAGTTTTTTTAATGTGTGGAATAGTTGGTTTTGTAAATCGTGGAATAAATCTCTCACCGTTGGGAGAGAATACGCTTTACGGTCTAAAAAGGGCAATGGCAGTACAAAAACATCGTGGACCGGATGATGACGGTGCATGCGGTTTTAGGGTTTCTCCGCCTGAGGTTTATGAGGAACAGAATCCGCAAAATCTGAATAAATATGGGAAATTTGACGGAATGTTTGGATTCAATCGACTTAGTATAAAAGACCTTTCTATCGCAGGGCATCAGCCAATGATTTCTCAAGATAAAAAAGTAATTATTGTATTTAACGGGGAAATTTATAACGATGAAGAATTAAGGAACCTTCTAAAAAATTCGGGGGGGGGTACAAGTTTAAAAGCAATACGGATACAGAGGTAATCCTAAATCTGTATTTGGAGATGGGATTTTACAATATGCTCCCTTTATTAAACGGTATGTTTTCAATTGCAATTATGGATTTACGTTCAAAGAAGCTCTATTTGGCACGGGATCGCTTTGGTATCAAACCTTTGTATTACTCTTGTACCGATCAAAATATTTTATTTGCTTCTGAGCTGAAATGTTTTATTCAGTTTGAAGAATTCAAAAGGAAATTAGATATAGATGCTTTTAATGCAAGGCTAATATTTTCCCGACCAAGTTCTAAGGTCTTGCTTCATAATGTAAAAATGATGGATCCCGGTCAGGCTCTTTGTATGGAAATGGATGGAAAGATAAGTATATGGAATTATTTTGATATTGATTCTTACGAAAGAGACCCTTCAAAATTTAAAAATATTGAGGATGCTATAGCATCGTTTGATGAAGTTTTAATCAATGCGGTACAACGCCAATTGGTTAGTGATGTAAAAGTAGGGTGTCAGGTTTCGGGCGGAATTGATTCAACTATTGTAAGTTACTATGCGAACAAAATTAAAGGAAAAAATTTAGAGGACGGTGTATCGATTATCGATGATGCCGGAAATGATGGGGAAGAATATTATATCAACCAAGTTGGGATAAACTTAGGGTTAGATTTGCACAAATTTAAGTTAACAGAAAAATTTTTCTTAGATAACTATGAAAATTTGGTATGGTATAATGATGCCCCACTATATAAGCCATTTTTTACATCATTTTATAAATTAACTCAAGGCGCCAAAAAATATGTTACTGTTCTAATGAGCGGTGAAGGTTCCGATGAAATAGCGGGTGGATATGGAAGGTTTGCAGCAGGTGTATATCAGCCCTTTTTATCCCAATTCGGAACTTCTTCCCGGAAAATCAAGAGTTATAAAAGTTATGCGGAATATGCTGTAATGACGGATTCTACGATAACAGGTTTTACGACTAAGGGATATACCGGAGCACAAAATTTGATTGATGAGCAGATTGATATTTTTAATCATTTTAGGGGAAGTAATTTTACCAAGCAATTAAAGTTTGAGACGATGTGTCGCCTTCCGGAGTCTTTTATGAGACAGGATAAAATGTCTATGGCTAACTCTATAGAAAATAGAGTTCCACTTGTGGATAACGAAGTAGTAGATTTTATTATGGAATTGCCGGAGGAGATGTTACTTCGCTTTAAAAAGTTTTCCCCGACTCAACTCTCTGATAATCCATTTGAATGGGTGCAGGGTAAATTTATTTTCAAAGAGTTATGCGCAAAAAAATTTGGATATGATTTTGCATATAGAAAAAAAGCTATTATGGTATTTGATGAAAGAAATATGCTGGCATCGGACGGCTTTAGAGAACTTTTCTACGAAAATATACTGCCATCGATGCAAAAGAGAGATTTGGTTGATGTCGGATATATTAAGTCTTTGTACGAAAATGTTCAGAAAATATCAAAAAATGAATTTAATTGTATGTGGCGCGCAGTTGGGTTAGAAACATGGTGTCAGCTTTTTTTGGATAAAAAGAATATATAGTAAAAAATTGATATATAAACATTATGTAAATTTATCTTATAAGGGGTGCGCTATATGAATATCAACATAGTTCTCGGGACGATGACTTTCGGCGAATCTGTGTTTGCCAGTGATATTGAACGAATAATTCAACATTTTATAGACGCTGGTTATAACGAACTGGACACGGCTTATGTATATAATAATGGTCTTAGTGAAACTTTAATCGGCACGGCACTGAAAAAAATCGGTAAGGATAAAGTGAAAATTTCAACTAAGGTTAATCCCCGCATTACAGGAAAATTAGACGGAGAGGCCACATATCGACAGCTGAACGAATCTTTACTTCGGCTCGGCATTGACAGTGTTGATACCTTTTATCTTCATTTTCCCGATAAAGACACTCCTGTAATATCCGTATTGGAAGCGTGCGCGGATTTGCATCGTCAGGGGAAATTCAAGGAACTGGGTCTCAGTAATTTTCCAGCCTGGTTGGTTGCAGATGTATACCATATTTGCAAAGAGAAGGGATGGGTATTGCCAACGGTATACGAGGGTATTTATAATCCTTTGACACGAAAGGCTGAAATAGAGTTAAATGATGCATTAGATTATTTCGGACTTCGGTTTTATGCCTATAATCCGCTTGCCGGAGGGTTGTTGACAGGGAAGTACAACCGATTTGAGGATACGCCTGCAGATGGAAGATTTACCCACAGACCAAACTATAAAAAGCGATATTGGAAACCATCGTTTTTTCGTGCTGTGGAAAGCATTAAAGACTCGTGCAATGAAAATGGTATTGGAATAATAGAATCCGTCTATCGTTGGCTTGCATATCATTCTATGCTTAGGGCAGATAGGAATGATTCTATCATTGTTGGTGTCTCCAAGTTAGAGCATTTGAAACAAAATTTAGATGCGTTGAATGCCGGACCTTTGCCGGAAAATTTGCTTAGTGTTTATGAAAATGTATGGGAAACCTGTCGCGCAGATAGCTCCGAATATTTCCGTTTTTACGGATCTGATATGAATTGATATTAAGAAGAAAGGGAAAATGATGTTAAATCAGGAACGGGTGTTTCAGACGCTTAAAGAAAACGGTATAACTTTTTTTACAGGTGTGCCGGATTCTTATTTGAATGGATTTTGCGATTTTATTTTGAAAAAATCAGGCGAGCGAAACATCATTGCTGCTAACGAGGGAAATGCTGTAGGGATTGCCGCAGGACATTATATGGCTACAAGAGAAATTCCCCTTGTTTATATGCAGAACAGCGGCATAGGAAACGCGTTAAATCCTTTGGTTTCCCTTGCTGATAGAAATGTTTACGCAATACCTATGCTTTTACTTATCGGTTGGCGAGGACAAGGAAATACAGAACCAAATCATCCTCAACATAGATTACAAGGGGAAATTACACCAGGGCTTCTTGAAATTATGAACATTAATTATTCCGTACTGGAGGATGATAGCGATAGTTTTTCGGAGACTATTGAATATGCAGTCCACTATTGCAGAAAAAACCGCCGACCATTTGCGCTTATTGCCCCTAAGGGTGTAATGGCTGCAAATGAAAAATCTAACAATGCGGATATGGTATATCCTATGAGCAGAGAGGAAGCAATAGAGATTGTTCTTGATAATATGCCGTCTGATACGATTTACTCCGCCACGACAGGAAGAGCGACCAGAGAATTATTTTTTCTGCGTGAAAAGCGGGGCGAAACGAAGAATAACGATTTCTTAAATGTTGGTTCAATGGGACACGCCAGTTCAGTTGCGCTCGGAATTGCAATGGAAAGACCGGATAAAAAGGTTGTTGCTCTTGACGGCGATGGTGCTTGCATTATGCACATGGGCGCAATGACAATGGTAAGTAAATTGAATGTTCCAAATTATTTGCATATAGTTTTGAACAATGGGGCGCATGAATCAGTAGGAGGACAACCCTCGTCAGGACATTGTGTGGATTTTACAAAGATTGCGGAAGGTTGTGGCTACAAAACAGTTGGTAAAGCTGTGTCAACGGAAAAAGAATTAACGGAAGCGCTGGAAAATTTAAGAGATTGTGGGAAGGCGTCCTTTATTGATTGCCGAATTCATAAGGGATTAACCAGAAAGCTTCCGCCTATTGTATTTGATCATAAAAATGCGATTGATTCGCTTATCAATAGTTTGAATAAGTAGAGAAATATTGTATTTTGCCGTGGCGAAAAATTTTTGCCCAACTCGGTATTTTGTGAGAAAGGATTGTGTAACATGAACAGCATGGAAAAAACACGTATGTATTTAAAATCTATAGGTTTGCCGGGCGGAGATGCTTATGAACTGCCATCGTCCGAAAAACGGTTTGCGGATGGAGGCCAATATAGATTTGAAGTACCGGGAATTCAGGGTCCAAAGGTTATGCAGGCACTGCTTGAGGCGATGGATGACTACGGATTGTATCTTCATAGAGTTACCCAGACTCAGGGTATTATGCGCTTAACAGACAATGAAATAGGAAAAATGGTTGAACTGGCTCACAGGTGGGAAACCGACTTGATTCTTGCTATTGGACCTCGTGCTACGACTGATACATCCGCATCCGTTCATACGGAAGAAGGTGTCCGTATGGGTTACCGCCTTAGAGGGCAGGAGCAAATTGTGAGAGCGGTCGAAGATGTAAAGAGAGCTGCCCGTCTTGGCTGTAGGGGGTTTTTAGTTTATGATGAAGGTTGTCTGTGGGTTTTGAATCAAATGAGAGAAGTAGGAGAAATACCTGAAAACTGCCATTTTAAAATTTCTGCTCATGCAGGGCATGGAAATCCTTGTTCTGCAAAACTCTTGGAATCTATTGGCGCTGATTCTATTAATCCGGTGCGGGATATTCAACTACAGATGTTAGCATCAATGCGTCAGGCTGTGGATTGTCCGATTGATATTCATACAGAGAATCCAAAGTCTACGGGTGGCTTTATACGTCATTATGAGGTGCCGGAAATGATAAGAATTGCAGCACCGATTTACCTTAAAACCGGTGGTTCCGTTGCGAAAACGCATAGTTGGGATAGCACAGAGGATGACGCGCGCAAACGTGCAAAACAATGTAGCTTAGTTAAGAGGATGATTGATGAGTATTATTCGGAAGCGATATGGTCTCCGAAAGGTAGTTTAGTTTAAATGATATTGATGATAGGAAGGAAAAAAGACGATGAGACATCATCTTTACAATCCAGAATTTAAATTTGTGATTAATCCTGAGAATTTTAATAAATATACAGAACGAGAACTGTTGCAATATTGTCTTGGTGCGGCAATGTATATGCCCGGATTTAAGGACTTTACGCCAAAAATTTTGAATAATGCAATGCCGGGTTTGACGACTATTGTACTTTGTTTTGAGGATGCCTGTCCTGAGGAAAAGGTGTCGGTTGCAATGGAAAATGTACATCGCTTACTTGAAACCGTAACAGATTCCGTTGAGAACGGTACTTTGGATGCAGGAAAAGTTCCATTGATTTTTGTGCGTATTCGCAATCTGGCGCAGTTTAAAGTTTTCGGAGAGCAATTGACAAAAAAACAGGTACGTTCCCTTTGTGGCATAAATTTTCCTAAATTTAATGCAGAGAATGGCTACGAGTATTACGCCTATCTGCAGGATTTGAATAACCGATTTGACGAAATTTTATATGGTATGCCAATTATTGAGGATCCTGAGGTTGCATATAAAGAAACCCGAATGTCAGAACTTATTGGAATTAAAAAAATTCTTGATAAATATCATGACCTTGTTCTTCAAGTACGTGTAGGCGGTACGGATTTTAGTTCAGTTTTTGGTGTGCGGAGAGGTGTAGATTATTCAATTTACGACATTATGACAGTACGGGAATGCTTAAGCGATATTATCAATGTGTGTGGTCGCAATAATGATTATGTGATTTCCGGACCTGTTTGGGAGTATTTCCGTGCCCCGAAGGAAATGATGTTTAAGGAACTTCCAAAGCATGGATTGGAAGATTACCTTATGAAACGGCTACCAATTGTGAATAATGAAATTGATGGTTTGTTGCGAGAAGTGGTTCTTGATAAGGCAAACGGATTTGTCGGCCGAACAGTTATCCATCCTACACATGTAAAGTTTGTAAATGCCTTGATGGCGGTAACAAAAGAAGAGTATGACGATGCTTCTCAAATACTCGGAACAGGTGGAGGGGTTGTAAAGAGCTCTGGCGGAAATAAGATGAATGAAATTAAACCGCATACTAATTGGGCAAAAAAAGTTATGGGACGTGCGCGTGCGTTTGGTGTAATTGAAAACGAAGGCGCATATGTTAAGTTGTTTGCAGTTAACGAGTAGTTGGGGGAAGATATGTCAATAGAATTACATACGCCATTATCCGAAAGTTGCATAAACAAATTGAATGTGGGCGATACCGTCTACATTTCTGGATACATTTTTTGTGGACGCGATGCCGTTTTGCCCAAAGTGTTGAAAATGATTGAAGACGAGACGATAGGGGATTTGGGAGTGGATTTGCACGGTCAGGTGTTTTTTCATACGGCTGTAAGTCCTGCTGGAGTCGGACCAACCTCAAGCAACAAGTTGGAGATTGAAAGCAGTATAAAACCGCTTTCAAAAGCGGGTGTTAAATTTCATCTTGGAAAAGGTGAATTGCATAAGGAAACAATTGAGTCATTAAATCAATATAATTCCGTTTATGGTGTAATTCCACCCGTAACAGCATTGCTTGGGGCAAAAACAAAAGAGCAAAGAATTATAGCTTTTCCGGAACTTGGTATGGAGGCACTGCACCTTATTAAAGTTGAAAAATATCCGGCTATTATAGGCGCAGCGCATGGGAGAAGTATCTATGAGTAAATGTTATGAAGAAATTATAGAAATTGTTCGGGATGCTTTGATTTATGCTGGTTCAACGTTTCGTAAGGATAAACAAGAAGCATATTGCAAGGCAATTTCGTTAGAAACTAACGAAAAGGCAAAATGGGTATTGGAGACAATTCTTGAAAACTCGGAAATTGCGGAAAAAAACCGCAGTCCATTATGTGATGATACTGGAATCCCCCATCTTGTACTTGAGATAGGACCGGATGCCGTTGTTACTGGTAGAACGATTGATGCGATTAAAGAGGGTGTGGCAGAGGGACTTCATAAACTTCCAGGTCGACCTATGGGAATTATGGGAAATGACAGCTGTCGAATTGATCAGTCGGGTGGGCTGAATCCGGATAGTGCCGGAGTTGCTCCGGCACCGATTCTCATTCGTCAATGTGAAGAAAATGTTCTGAGACTTCATATTCTTATGCTAGGAGGAGGACCTGCGATTCGTGCAAAAACCTATCGTGTTTTTCACAAACATAATATTCAAGTTGTACTGGATGAGATTGTGAATTGGGCAACAGAATCGGTTAAACTGCTTGGTTGTTCTCCATGCACCCTTGCGGTAGGAATAGGCAGAAGTCATTTTGAAGCCGCGTCTATGATGATTCAAGCACAAGTTGATGGAGATTACAGTGTACAATCGGAAATGGAGCGAGAGATTACTCGTAGAGTTAATGAATCTAATATTGGACCACTTGGGTTACATGGAAGAACAAGTGTATTAGCTACATTTTTGAAGGTCGGACCGCAAAGGGCAAGTGGCGTAAGAATTGTATGTGTGCGCCCTTGTTGTTGTTTTGAACCAAGAATTGCAACTGTAGATTTGATATAAAAAATCAAGGATAATATAATGAAATTTATTATTAATTTGGTAATAGTGCATTAGAATATATAATAAAGTCGGGAATGACGGTTAGTTTAATAACTGTCATTCCCGACTGAATTTTGTTATGACATCAGTTTTACAAACTGTTCCTGCATATAGGAGTAGGTTTCATCGTCTACGTTATGGAAGGTGTAGCATTTCTTTAGATAATCATCAGGGGGATATACAAGCTCGCTCTCCCTTAAATCCTTATCCAAAAGCTTTTTAGCGCTTTTAACGGGGCTTGCGTAGGTGATATATGAGGAGTTTGCGGCCGATATGTCAGCTCTTGTCATAAAGTTTATAAATTTATGCGCTCCGTCCACATTTGAGGCGTTTTTAGGAACACACATAGCGTCAACAAAGAGGTTTGAACCCTCTTTCGGAAGAACTCCTACGAGATTTTCGTTATTTAACATCATTGTGTAAATATCGCCCGCGTAGTATGGAGCAATCGCTGACTGATTCTTTTCCATTTCCAAAAATACCTGGTCCATAACGTATTTTTTAAGCAACGGTTTTTGTTCTTTAAGCTTAACGGTAGCCTTGTCAACGTCTTTTTTACTGAATTTATCGGGAGTAATACCGCAAAGCTGCATTGCAATTGCGTAAGCGTCGCGGTTGTTGTTGAACTGTAAAATTGAACCCTTTAGGTCTTTATCCCACAGATACTCCCAACTGTCGGGCTTTTTATTTTTTACCATAGTTTTGTTGTAAACAAGTCCCGTAACGTTCCACGAATAGGCTACAGAGTATTCTCCGTTCGGGTCGTATGACGGTTTTTTAAAATTATCCATTAAATCCTTTGAATTAGGAATTTTTGAATAATCGAGTTTTTGCAGTAATCCTTCGTCAATTAATTTTTCGACCATATAATCAGAGGGGATAATTACGTCGTAGCTTGAATTACTTGAGCTTAAAATGTTGTAAAGCTCCTCGTTTGTTTCATAGGTTGTGTAGTTGACTTTAATATTGTATTCTTCCTCGAATGTTTTAATTGTGTCGAGGTAATCGTCGCTCCCGTCGGAAATGTAATCGCCCCAGTTGTAGACGTTAATTTCACCGTCGTAACCGCCCGAGCAGGATGACATTACAACCGCGCAGGAAACAAATATTGCGAGAGCAATAAAAGCGCTAAAAAATTTTTTCATTATATTCTCCTTTATAATGCTTTCTGTACGTTTTGCTTTTCGAGTTTTCTGTCCTTAATATTTATTATTACCATTAAAACGAGGACTACAACAAACATCAAAGCGGAAAGCGCGTTTATTTTAGGCGAAATCCTCTGATGAGTCATTGTGTAAATCTGAATTGAAAGCGTCTGAAAGCTTGCGCCCCTTGTAAAATAAGTTATTACAAAGTCATCCATTGAGAACGTAAAGCTCATTAAAAATCCCGAGAACATACCGGGCATAAGCTCGTGTATAACAACTTTTCTGAACGCCTGCCATTGATTACAGCCTAAGTCGAGAGCCGCCTCGTAAACCGAGTAGTCCATATGTCTTATTCTCGGAAGGACGTTTAAAACCACATACGGCGTGCAGAATGTAATATGAGCCAAAAGCACGGTTAAAAATCCCATTTTAAAATTGAAAGCAACACCTGCTAATGTAAACATAAGCATAAGTGAAACTCCCGTTACAATATCGGGGCTTAAAATTTCAATATTACTTGCGTTTTGCAGAAAAATTCGTTTTTTGCCTTTGAAGTTGTTTATGCCGATCGCCGCCATAGTTCCCAGAGCAGTTGCAAAAAGCGACGCCAAAAATGCTATCATAAGCGTGTTCCAAAGCGAGTTTATAATCTGACTGTCTTTGAAAAGGTCCGTGTACCAGTTTAGCGTAAAGCCCTTCCAAACCATAGTTTTGCCGTCGTTAAAGCTGAAAAGTATCAGAACAACAATAGGCATATACATAAAAAATATAATCAGAGCGGTGTAAATTTTTGAAAGCTTTTTCACGTTGCAACCGCCTCCTCGTCGCCGAAGAAGTTAAGGATAATCAGAAATACGAGAATCGCAACCATCAATATAAGAGCGATTGCGGAGCCTGTGTTCTGGTCGCTCCAGAATATTCTGTCGATTACGTCGCCTATCATAATATCGTCCACTCCGCCAAGGTACTGGGCAACTAAAAATGTGCTTGCCGAGGGAACGAAAACCATAGTAATTCCCGAGATTATTCCCGGAATACTAAGCGGAAATATAATCTTTTTAAAAATGATATATTTATTTGAGCCTAAATCGTCCGCCGCCTCGATAAGACCTTTGTCGATTTTAGCCATAACCGTATACAGCGGAAGAACCATAAACGGCAGATATTCGTATACCATTCCTAAAATTACAGCGCCTTGATTACCAATAAGCGTGGTGTGAATCCCCAAAAGAGAGAGCATTATATCAATCGGTCCGTCGTTTTGAAGCAGAGTTACCCAAGCGTAAATTCTTAAAAGAAAATTCATCCACATAGGTATCATAATTACCATTGTGAGCGTATTTTGTACGCTCGCTTTCTGACGGCTCATAATATATCCTAACGGATAGGCGAGAATAAGGCAGATTAAGGTTGATATAAACGCTATCCAAAGGCTCCTCAAAAACACGTCGTAATAGCCGAACGCTTTTGAGAAGGCTTCAAAGCTGAAATTACCGTTTCTGTCGGTAAAAGAGGAGTAAAGTATCAGTACAATCGGAATCAGCGTAAAAATTACCATCCAAAATATATAGGGGATAGAAGGGCGTTTAAGTTTCATATTCACCCTCCACGACTTTAAATTCGGCTTTTGTAAAATCAAATTTCAGCGGTACATAGGTCGCTACCTGTTCGTCAACATCGCTTTCCATAAGCCATTTTTGTTTATCTGATTCGAGTATAATTTCGTTGTGTTCGCCCTTAAAAATGACTGATTCGATGTAAACGTCATTAATGTGACCCACTCCGTCGCCCGCGATTGAGAGCGCGTTCGGGGGTAATGTGACAGCGATTTTTGTCCCCTGTTCAAAATATTGATTTTCTATATCAAATTCGCAGTCCTCAACGCTTACCGTTATGCGGTTTTCCTCCTTGCTTGAGGAAATAACTTCAGCGTAAAAAGTGTTTTTCTCCGCAAGGAACATTTTGTTCATAATCTGGATATTAAACGGAATAATTTTCATTCCGACCTTAGAGCCTACGGGAGCGCATTCGGTTGAGTGAATTATCCATTCGCATCCCTTGCACATAACGGTCATCTCATAGTGAACGCCTTTAAATACGACCTCTGTAACCTCCCCGACAAGCTTTGCCTGTTCAGGCTTTACAATTTCAATATCTTCGGGTCTTATAACTATATCGACAGGTGTGTTCTGACCGAAGCCTTTGTCTACGCACTCAAGCTCCTCTCCTAACACCTTAACACGGCAGTCGTCTATCATAATTCCGTTTAAAATATTAGCGTCGCCTATAAAATCTGCAACAAATGCGTTAACAGGCTCGTTGTAAACGTCGGTGGGAGTTCCTATCTGCTCAATAACACCGTTGTTCATTACAACTATTGTATCGGACATAGTGAGAGCTTCCTCTTGGTCATGTGTAACATATACAAAAGTAGTGTTTGTTTTTTGTTGAATCTGTTTAAGCTCCCATTGCATATTTTTTCTAAGTTTAAGGTCAAGCGCTCCTAAGGGTTCATCTAAAAGCAGGACTTTAGGGTCGCATACAAGCGCTCTCGCAATCGCAACTCTCTGTTGCTGACCGCCCGAAAGCTTGGCTACACTTCGTTTTTCGTAGCCTTTTAGGTCAACTATCGAAAGCATTTCCTTAACACGCTTTTTTATTTCATCCTTCGGCACTTTTTTTATTCTCATACCGAAGGCAATATTATCAAAAACATTCAGGTGCGGAAAGAGAGAGTATTTCTGAAAAACGGTATTTACATTACGTTTATGAGGCGGAAGACCGTTTATATTTTCTCCGTCAAACATAATATCTCCCTGTTTTGGTTGTAAAAATCCGCCGATAATACGGAGTGTTGTGGTTTTTCCGCAACCGCTGGGACCAAGTATGGTCAAAAATTCTTTATCCTTTATATCAAGGTTAATGTGATTTAGTATTACTTCACCGTCAAACTCTACAAAAATATCCTTTAATGATACTATTATATCGTTCTTAGTTTTTTTCATCTATCTGCTCCCTTATTTAGTATTTTATATAATAGTATAGTACACCGCAAAATATTATAATTTCTTTTTGCTTAAAAGTCAATGAAAAATAACCTCACATAAATATATGCTTGTCTTTTTAGCAAAATACACAAAATATTACTTTGACATTAGTTAAAAAAATATATATACATATTTTGAGGTTTTTGGTATAATTATTGTGATAGAACGTGTACTGCGTAAAAAGGTATTGCGTTAATTTATGAAAGGAGTTTTGAAAATGAAAAAACTCAAAGGTATATTGAGCATTGTGATGGTTTTAGCTTTGCTTTGTACAACTTTTGTCTTTGCGACTACGGCGCAGGCTGCCGAAACCGCTAAAGACAATACCGGTTTGGATACAAAGCTCCAGAACAATATCTCAGACGGTGTAATCCTCCACGCGCTTTGCTGGGGTTACTCCGAAATTGAAAAGAATATCCCCGCGATTGCCGCGGCAGGTTATTCTGCGGTTCAGACTTCTCCTGTTCAGCAGCCGAAGGACGTAAACACCTCCACTAACGTATCGGGTCAGTGGTGGAAGCTTTATCAGCCCGTAAGTCTTTCAATCGCTAAAGACAGCTGGGTAGGTACGGCAAAGGAGCTTCAGTCTCTTTGTGAAACGGCTCATAAGTACAACGTTAAGATTATTTGCGACGTTGTAACAAATCACCTCGGTGCAAGTAACGAAAACAGCTACAACGAACTTGCTGCTGAAGTTAAGACGTACGAGCCTACTCTTTGGAATAGTACAGGTAAGGTAGCAGGCAACCCTTACTTCCATAATCCCTCCGGCACAGCGAACGATGGCGACGCAAGGTCAGTAACACAGTATGTGTCATCGGCTTGCCCAGACCTTAACACAGGTAATCCAACAGTTCAAGGAAGAGTTGTAAGCCTTCTTAAAGAATGTATTGACTGCGGAGTTGACGGTTTCCGATTTGACGCGGCTAAACACATTGAGACTCCCGCAGATTCGGGTATTACGCCAAACGACTATTGGCCTAACGTGTTAGGTCAAGCTTCTTCCTATGCTCAGTCTAAAGCGAATAAGTCCCTGTTCTATTATGGAGAGGTTCTTAATACCCCGGGTAATGGAAGGTCCATTACAGGTTATACAAACCTTGACAATGGTAAATACAGAGTTACAGATAATGTTACATCAACCTCTATTCGTAACGCTATAACAGGTCATAATGCTTCAAGTGCGGCTAACGCTTCATATTCTCTATCGGGTGGAGCGACTCATGCAGTGCTTTGGGCAGAATCCCACGACACATACTTAAATACAGACTCAGGTAATACTACTAACGTATCCGACTCTGATATTATGAAGACGTGGGCTATGGTTGCTTCAAGAAAAGACGCAACTCCTCTCTACTTTGCCCGTACAAACGGTATGAATATGGGCGGAAGCGCCACAAACACTTCTTATAAGAGCGTAGCGGTTGCGGAAGTTAATAAATTCCACAACAACTTTGTAGGACAGAGCGAGAAAACAGGCGCAAGCGGAAATATCGCTTATGTAGCAAGAGGTACGACAGGTATTGTTTTAGTTAACACAAACGGCACAACAGCTACCGCAAATGTAAGCGGAACAGGTCTTGCTAACGGTACCTATAAGGATATGATTACAGGAAGTAGCTTTACGGTATCAAGCGGTACTGTAAGCGGTCAGATAGGCTCAACAGGTATCGCGGTTGTAACTCAAGGTTCGACAACTCCTATGGCTTTTGCTGACCAGGAAACACAGACCTTTAAGGGCGATACAATCACAGTCGGTCTTTCACTTTCAAACGCGACAAGCGGTACTTATCAGCTTGATAACTATGAACCTGTAACATTTACAGGTTCACCGAAAATCAGAATTGGTTCCGATTATAAGGTAGGAGAAACAATTAAGCTTACGTTAACAGCTACAGACGGAGTACAGACAACAACGTCGCAGTATCTGTATACTAAGGCTGAGGCGGCTTCCTCGGGAGTATATATTATACTTCCTGCATCAGCCGTTAGCACCGCAAAATGGAATGCTCCTTTATACTGCTACCTGTTTGACCAGGATTCAGGAAAAGGACTTACAGTAGGCGGTCAGGTTTACAAGAACGCTTCTTGGCCGGGCGAGGAAATGCAGTTTGATTCTAAGCTTAACGCTTATTACCTCGAGGTCAGCAACACTACCTGTATTTCAGAAAAAACCACAAAGGTTACAAACGGACAGGTTACAGGTTCAGCGTCCCCGGTTACAGCAAGCTTCAATCTTGCAGGTTCAGCGAATACTCACGTTATCGTAAGCGACTCGTCTAAATCAGCGGGCGGTGTTTCGCAGGGTAAACAGTTCCCGGGTTCAAGTTCAAGAAAAACTCTTGACCTCAGCGGTAAGTCTCATAAGCTGACAGCACTTTCCGGTACGCCGAGCGAATCTAACTGGGCAGTAACAACTGATAAGCCCGGACAGTCTTCGTCAGTTCCTGCAACTGATGTAACAAAAGGTAATGCAACTCAAGGTACTACAGCGACATCTGCTTCGACTCCGTCACCTACGGCTACAACCGCTACTACACAGCCCCAAACCTCATCTCCGACCGAAAGCGAATCAACATCACAGACCATAACAGGCGATATAATGTATGGAGACGTTAACCTTGACGGTGGAATTAATATTGCTGATGTTACAACGATTCAAAAGCATGTTGCGCAGATTATTACACTCACAGGCGATGCTTGCTCCGTAGCTGATGTTGACGGCGACGGTATAGTTAAAATTAAAGACGCAACTTGTGTTCAAAAGTATATTGCAAAAATGAATCAGTCGGGTAAGACAGGCGAGAAATACTCATCACAGCAAACAACACCTACCACTACACCACAACAACCTACAACAGAATCTCCGACAGATACTCCGACAGATGCCCCGACTACTCCCGAGGATTCAACATATACTGTTTATTTAAAGACAACACTCTCGTGGATTAGTTCAATGGGTACTGAGCCATATGTTTACGATACTGCTACGGGTCAGAGCTATTTGATGGTACAGGATACAAGCGTTTATCCTCAGGTGTTCTACGCGAGTGTTCCAACATCACTCACGAGTGCTATAATATATCGTGCGACAGCGCCTATTGATAATCCTGAAACAAGCAGTGAGGCATACAACCTTATGCCTGTAACATTCTCAACTACCAATAATTGTTACCGCCTTAAAGATTTCCCCCTCGGAGGTCAGCCTGACGGAGCTGTTGAACCTTATGTTGCGGAAGAACAACCGGATTCCTTGTCAACGCTTTATGTCCTTAATGACAAAGGCTGGAGCGAAGTATATATCTACGGATGGGGTTACGGTATGGCTAACAACACTATTAAGCTTGAAAAGATAGAAGGAAACTATTGGAAAATTGACCTTCCACAGCCTATCCCCGACGGAATTAAGACATTCCTTTTAAAGGATACCGAGGATCCACAATCATTTGTTAATCAAACGAAGGATATTACGGTTAGTATGCCTAACAACTGTTTCGTTCTTAGCTCCGAAAGCTGGACGACATACCCTAATTAAAAACTTAATATATATAGCTTAAAGCATATTTAAGGGCTGTGACTTTTCGGTCACAGCCCTTTTTTCTTATTCTTACATTAAAACTTTTTATTCTCTTTCCCCAATATCCCTCAACTCCCTTTTCTTATACTGCTTTGGGTAGTGAGGATAGGTTTGGCATTTGAATAAAAATATTCACATCAGATAATTCCGCGTCTGTCTTAAAAAAGATATTTGTTAAACATTTTATCTTTACTAAATTAATTAATATGTGATTAATATCTACTTTAAAAAGTCTGAAAATATTTTATTAAAACTGAATAAAAATTTTACCTCTGTCTATAATAACGGCAGAGGTGATTATATGAGATACAGTGAAAATAAAAGGCGTAGTAGAAAGGAACGCGTCGGATTCTTTACTGCGTTGTCGATTTGTATTGTTGCTGTTGGAATGGCGGCTTATTCAACATACACAAGCCTCACGGGTATTTTTGACGACAGCGCTACCGAGACCTTAGCTGTCAATAATATAGTAACAGGTGTAACAGAAACGGAGAAAGAAACTGTTACTGAAATAGAATCTACGGAACCCGTGACGGAAACTGCCGAAACCGAAACCGAGGAAGAGACGGAATATGAGGAGGAAACTCCTCCCGCGGAAACGAAATCAGCCTTACAGACAATGGTATCTGTAAACACCAGTCTGTCCTATCCTCTTGACAAGAGAAAGGTAATAAAGGAATACAGCGAGGAAAGCGTATATAATAAAACACTTAACCAGTGGGAGGCACACACGGGAGTTGATTTTGCCTGTGATGTCGGCGATAACGTATATTCAATGGGCGACGGCGAAGTTAAGAAAATTTATGATGATGATTTACTCGGAAAAACCATTATTGTAAAAGCACCGACATACACGGCATATTACAGCGGTTTATCTGAAAATATAAAGGTAGAAAAGGGAAGTACGGTAAAAGCAGGCGACGTACTTGGTACAGCGGATAACGTACCGAGCGAGGAGCTTGACGGTTCCCATGTTCATATATCCGTAAAAGTAGACGGGCAGTATATAGACCCTCTGTCTGTTATTAATAATGATGAATAGTTTTCGGTAAACATCGCGCAAATAAAAAGCAAACTAAATGCCCTCGTTTCGTTTTAGGGGCAAAAAAGAAGATAACCTTTTTTGGCAACGCCGAATAAGGGAGTTCTGATACAGAATACGGTGTAACTCAGTAAAATGGGTTCCATCGTATTCTTTTTTTGTAACTAAAAATAAGAATATTCTATTCTTAGCTTGACTTTAAGTAGCTTATATAGTATAATAAAGAATAGAGAATAAAGGAGGTAGAAATTATGTGTAAGGAACTCGCTAATAGCCCTAATAGGCTCGCGCCTGAAGAAGATGAGTGTCCAATGACCTATTCTGAGATCCTCGAAGGCTTTTTCCCGAATGGCGATAAGGATGAAATAGAGGACTATATAATGGACAGAATTCCGGACTAAGTTATCACAGGAAAATCTCCTGTGCTAACTTTTACACCTACTGAATGTAAGCTAAAAGGAGCTAAAAAATTAATTTCTTAATCCTCTTAATTTTATTTTTGATATTTCTTGCTTTTTTAGTTTATATTTTTGCTACCCTGTTCATCAACAGTTAATTTTTCAATAATATAGGCATACTCTCTCGCGGTTTTCAGTACGAGTTTTTTCTGTTCTTCATCTTTGTGTCCATCCATATAATAACTCATTGCGTCTATAGCGCGACAAAAAGCGCATTGCTTTTCGTCGTTAATGTTCATTTCGGGCATTTCAACCTCAAGATATATTGGATTGCAATGCTGATGCGACCAATAGCCTTTCTCTGTTAAAAAAATCACCTTAAAAACTGTGTCGGAAAAATCCACATAAAGTCCGTTGCTAACACTTTCCAAAAAGCAATTCCACTCGTCCATAGTAGTTTCGATGATTCCATACTCACCTGTAGGAATATATTTAACGGGAAGTCCTTCGTGATGAACATAAGGCAGTGCTAAAAACTGATTTTCAAAACGTTCTTTGCGGTATTCATCAACCTTGTTTTTTTCTCTGTCATCTAATTCATTTGACCATAGCTTTGTAATATTGGCATTTTTGTCCAAATACATACAAGCAATAGCTTCACCGCTATATTCAACCAATTCTTTCGGTTTTTCTTTTGAAATATTTGGATTTATACGATAACTTGTTTTAACCAATGGTATGGTTTCGCCGTTGATTATTTTGTGCTTTTCAATTACACATCGAGTTTTTTCTTTATTTATGTAATTTTTAGCGTAGTTAAACGCTGTTTTATATTTCCCAAAATAACCGCGGGCGCAATCGCCTTCGCTATCAAATACAACATAGAGCGTTTCTCCGTACAAATCGGATTCAAATTGTTTCATCGCTTTTTCTTCATAAAGCAGTCGCTCATTGATTTGGAATTTAAGGTTAGCATCTTCAGTTTCGATTGCCAATTTAGTCAAAGCAGAAAGTCGCTCCTGCCGAGTAATATTAGGTTTGTTCCAAATCAATGTCGCTTTTTGGAAATCCATCAACTGAAATCCTATTTCCTCATACCTGTTCCGTGTATAATTTGAATCAATTATTTCAAGCATCACACATACCCCCTTAAGGAATTCTTTTGGTATAAGTTCTTTTCATTCTTATTCTTTCTTTAGATTCATAAGATGACCACATACCGTTTCAATCCACATCACTTTTCTTCCTCAAGTAAGCTTTCGGGCTCATTCTTTATTCGTTGCCAAGTTCGCAGTTCATTTTCTGTTAAGTTTGATTTTATGATAATAGGTATTTTTTGTCTCATTACTTTTAGATATAATGTGTTGATCATACAGCAATTTCCGCAGGTTCGCGGTCCTAACACCCCAAATGTTCCTATCCTCGGCGGGTAATCCCATCCTTCGTCATAAGCTTCTTGAGCTGTACAGAAAACTTTTGTTCCGCAGGATTCACAATAATGCCAAAACGGGCGTGAATTCATACTTTCAAGCAAAGCTAATCTTTGCTTTGCTTCTTCTTCCTCTTTCTTCATTCGTTGAGCTTCTTCCTTTAGTTCCTTATGGGCGGCAACAACAATTTCCTGTTTGAGAGGATCGGTTCGCAATCGAATGTCGTCATCTGTAACCTCATAAATTTTATCAAATCCTTCAGCCAAATTCGGAAAGTCGAGGTCCTTCTTAATTGATTTTAACCAGGTTGAATTTTTTAAATTTCTCTTTTTTATGTATGTATCCCAAACAGAGTCACTCGGGGACATTACATAAACCTCAATGTTAATATTTTCTACCGCGCTTCGAATCGCTTCAATATATGCGATTCTACGTTTAGCCTTATATAAGGTGTGCTCTACTACAACGTTCTTACCTTCTTGTAATGTCGAAATAATATCAGCTAAAAGATTTTCATTGGCTTTTAATAAGCATTTAGTTTCTTGCTTAAATGGTATATGATTACTGCTAAAGCCGGCCTCCTTAAAAGAAGCTTGCTGATAATCATAAACATTCAAAATTACTTCATTTTTTTGATTTAAAAAGTGATTTTGTATAAAAGTTGTCTTTCCGGATGCCGTAGGACCTATGACAAAGGTAACTAATTTGTTCATAACATACTCCTATATAAGCATAAAGCTGTTTAATAATTTTTTAACCTTATTTATTTTGTATATACATTATTACCGACTGGGGTAATAAATCCTCTTTTTTCACATTCATCTAAAAGCAAGATAATATCTTTTTCCATATAGCCAAAGTCATTTTCAATTTTAGTTATCAATTCGTTTTGTGAATATATTTCGCCGCCATTTTTAAAGTACTCTCCTACTTTAAGAAACCCTTCTTTCAAAAAATTAAATTCTTCCTCAAGCGAGAGGCTATTCGAGAATTTTTCACACATAATTTCCACCTCCATATATATAATTATACCATAAATTACCCGAAATGTCAATCTTAGAGGGATAAGAATTAAATTAATCAATTTTTAACTTACATATGCATTATATCACGGCACGTTACTTTTGTCAAATTCGTCAACGAAAAAAAAGATATTGACATTCTTGGCAAGTTATATTATTATACTACTATTGAAAGGATGTGCTAAAAATGACAGATTTCAATTATTTTTATAATTTGCGATTAAGATTTGCTAATCCAAATCAAACAGGCTCTTTTAAAGAGCATCAAGAGTATTTTCAGCATTGTGTAGATGAGTATAATAAAGCTGCGCAAAACGCAAGGAACAAAAAGAAGATAGAGATTGTCAATATTAATGACAATCATATAGATATCCTTCTATATTCGAATGCCGACCTTACAAAAGCTCCGGGGAGAGCTTTAATGCATTTAACCGCTTTATTGATAAAGGAAGAAATTGCAGGTTTCGATAATTATTTTAAAAATCATCTTTATCATAATAAACTGTTTTATACAGAACAAATTTCCGTTACTAAGAATTTTGAAACGGTATCAGATACTGAGTTTGTTAAAAGATTGATTGACTATATTTCCAAACCCAAAAGTGAAATATCTGTGAAAGATAAGAGCACTATGAATAGAATCAAACTTATTGCATTTGAAAACGGCTTGATTTGATTGATTGCATTAGTTCGTTTTAAAGATAAAAAGCGACGGTGAGAATTATTCTTGCTGTCGCTCTTCACATTTAATTATAAATTATATTATTATTTAGATTTTTGTGCTTTGCTACGAATATTATTCATCCGAGCAACCCACCCTATTTGATTGTCTGATTTGGAGCTGTTCATTCAAACTCTCACATTCTGCTATATGTTTTACAAGCTGAAAAAATATATTCTCTGTCTGCTTGTTGTCAATATCAGCGAGGCATCATTTCACTCTTGTCAACATATTTCTGTAGGTGATTTTTCAGTGTCATTTGAGATAGCGCAGATTTCCTATTGATTTTTCTGCAGGTAAGGCAGGGCAGGGAATAAGATAATCTCCCCGCCGTTAGTATATGCCGTCCATTTGCTTAAAAATATTTTTTCCATACTCTTAAACCTCCGTCATCATAATTTTAAATTTCTTAATCGGCGCGTGAGCAAATTTGATAATGAGTTTATCAATTGCATCCTGTATATTTTTTGTCTGCAATCAATTTATTTAATAATTTATTCAAATATTGATAATAACGCTACACTCATAATCGTTAATCTCTAAGTAGTATTTTTTCTTCTCCATATGCTCAACTTCTTTTGAATCTACATTGTAGCAGATTATTGGAATGACGAATGTGTGATTTTTTTGATATGGAAAAAGACAGAGTAAAAAGCATTCTTGCCGTATACTCTGTCTTTCTTGCATTTATATCACGCCCATAAAGTTTTATTTTGATGTTTTTTCAGATTACTTCCTTATGTATCGTTAGCATTAGGTTTTATATTAATAATTGAAACGGCTCCCTATGGGAGCCGTTTTTTATGCGATTTTAGCAATCGTGTATTGAATTTTTGTAGCGTCCTTAACGCTTAGCCTTCCATCCTTGTCATAATCGCCGAGAAGCGTTTGCTCGTCATCAAATATAATAAGCTCTACAAGCGCTTTTTGAATGAGCGTTACGTCCGAAATATTTATCAGCGTATCTCTGTTAACGTCGCCGTAAGAATATTTGGTCTGAATACTTGTCGGTTGTGTTGAAGTATCGGCTGTTTCGCTTGATGTTGCAATCGGAGAGGTTGTAGGTGTTATTTGAGAAGAAGCTTCCTGTGAAGACGATGAGGGCGTAGGATTACCTCCGGGATAGTAAGTAGGAATCGGGTCTTCTGCCGAAACAGCGTCGACCTCGTTGCAAGTTGTTCCGCCGGAGTTTGTAACAGTACTGCTCTTAATAGTGTAGTTTGTCGAGCCGTCAATTGAGATATCAACGGTTTGTTTTGCACCAAAGTTAAAGATAATTCTATCATATTCACTGCTTACAGTTGCGGTATATGTACCGCCCGAGCCTGACATTGCTGTTCCCGGCCAATCACCGCCGTTAACCTGCGTTGCGCTGTTCCACATATAAATGTTGGGAGTTCCCGACCAACCCGAAACGTTATTCGTGTTAACCGTTACTGTATAGCTGTCAGACTTTACAGCCCTTGTGTATGTGTATGTTGCAGTCGTTACCTGGGCACCGCCCTTATAACCTTTAAGTGTTACTACATATGTTGCTCCTGCTGTGTCAGCAGATGTTCCGAGGGTTATTTTTTGTCCGCTTGTATAAGCTGTTTCAGCACTGCCATTTACAGAATATGTTGCGTTGTCGCAGTTTTTAGTGCTGAGTGTAATTGATATATTGTCTGTATAATATCTCTGGCTTGCTGTCGCGTATACTGTGGGACCCGGCTCATTATAAAGAACTGCTACACCTGTATTTCCGATAGAACCGCTTATTTTTCCGTTTGATACAGTAAATGTACCGCCTGATACGCGGTCTGTGTATGTGCCGTCAGCCATAGTGGCAACTGTAAGGTTTGATACACTCTTAGTCGTGCCGGAGCAATTAACAAGAACTGCGCCGCCGTTCTGAGTTTTACTGCCGCGTCCGATAACAGCTACGCCCGAAGCGTTTGCGAGGTACTCGCCTTGACCCGCGTAAACATTGTTAAATTTGTTGACTTCTGCTACCTCTTTACTTGTCCAGTCAGTTTCAGAAGCAACGCCGAGTTGCTGGGTAAGGCTTGCGGGACGAGCAAGATACATTGATGTTATGCCGTCACGAGCCGCAATAGCCGCCCAAGTTTTATTTCTTTGCGCTTTTGAGAAGTTCTTTGAAGAGTTGTCCATATATGTATCATGAGATTCATCCCAGAGGACTGTCTGAGCTTTTGAACCGTTTGCCATATTCTGCGGTATTGCGTTTGCGGCGCCTCCGTTGGTAACCGCGGTTTGAATTTGGCGGTATATTGTGGAATCAGTAACCTTCATAAACGGGAAGTAGTGGTTGTAAGAACGTCCGTATCCGCAAGTGTTAAGAATTTCTCCGTATGAAAGAAGTTCTTTGTTATAGGTGTTTTTGGCGTATGTTTTAACCTTATTAACCGTGTTAACCCAAAAGTCAGACTTATATTTATCCATATCAGACGGAGTCTCAATATGTTTTGCCGCGTCAAAACGGAAACCGTCTATACCTGCGTCTACCATTTCCTGCAGATACTCATAAATAGCATTTTGAACTCTGCTGTCCTCGGTTTTGAGGTCAGGCAGACGTGATGTACATCCGCGGGTAAGGTCGTTTGTACAGGTATCCTGAGGTCCGGACCACTCGTATTGGTATGTCATATTAAACCACGGATTATGAAAAAGCTTATTATCATAGATTTCAGGTTCAAACTGCTTTGCTTTCGGCGTTACATGAGCCATAGGGTCGGATGATGAGATATTGTCCTCACCCGAACAGGTACCCATATGATTGATAACGGAGTCGGCAATAATACGAATGCCACGCTTATGAGCCTCTTTGACCATTGTAACGAGCTCGCTCTTTGTTCCGAGAGCGTTATCAGAACTTTGGTTAAGCTGGAAACCGGCGGGCTGATAGAACATCCACCATCCGTTGTCGTTTTCTCCGGTAACCTTGTGTCCCTTTGTTCCCTCTTTGATTTCATTTGGGGGAGAAATCTGAATAACAGTAAATCCCTGTGAGGCAACTTTATCCAGTTCCTGTGTCATATTAGCATAACTCCAGTTCCATGCCTGAAGAATGGTAGCGTTATCGAGATCATCTGTAAGACCATAAGGGTTACTCGTGACATCTGAATAGGTGTCAGGTACGCCCGAAACGCTTTTTGTCGTTGTAACCGCGTTGGCTGTGTAGTTTGCGGCAATAAAACAGGTAAGCAACATACAAACTGCCAACACTACAGAAATAACTTTTCTTTTCATAAAAAATCCATAGCCTTTCCGCCCACAAATAGTAGACAAAATTTCCCGCAACCTTATCGTGGGCTGATAAGTTGTGTTTGGAAATTTAATCATCGCTCGGCCACCGTTAAGGAAACCAAGCGTACAACAGGGATAAAATCAGTGAAAATTCACGCTAATTTATTCTGCCGTATGTAATATAACTTCTAACAAGGTATAAAAACCTTTTTATCACATACTATAATAAATTATTTTCGTCAAAAATACAATTCGTTTTTTGTACAAAATATTACTATAATATATGTATATTATGCCATAGGGAAATGTGTTAGATTGCGGAAATAATTTATTAATTTTATAAAAAAGCGGTCGAACGGCAAACGTAATAAAATTACTGATTTGTCTATCCGACCTGAATACATTTATATTTTATGCACTTTATCTTTCGCTTTCGTGCCATTCTTCGTTACCGAAAATAAAATCGTCTATATCTCCGTTATCAATATAATATATGAATAACATACAAATGCACCTCCTTAATATAGCAAATAAGGGGGCGCGGATTTTAGTTTATAATTTCCAGATAATTAACCACGATGTCAACAACCTGTTCGTCTGTCAGGTTTGTTCTGTTTATACATAAATCGTAATTTTCCGTCAGACCCCATTTTTTGCCTGAATAAAAGTTATAATAATTTGCTCTTGATTTGTCGGTTTTAGTGACAGTTTGCTCCGCCTTTGATTCTTTAATCCCTTTTGTTTCAATAGCGCGCTTAATTCTGTAATCTTTGTCAGCATATATATAAAGCTTAACAACGTCTGCTCTGTCTTTAAGCACATAGTCTGCGCAACGTCCGACAAATATACACGGTTCGTTACTTGCCAACTGTTTAATTATTTTATGCTGTAAAAGATAAAGTCTGTCATTTACAGGTAATTGACCTGAATTGTAACTGGTACTGAAAGAGTAAAGCCCCATTGAGAGAGAGTAAAGAAGGCTGTTGGTAGCTTTCTCGTCAACATTGTTAAAAATCTCCGGGTCAATTCCGCTTTCCTTAGCGGCAATTGAGATAAGCTCTTTGTCATAACACTTTATACCAAGTCTTTTGGATAACGCTTCACCGATTTTTCGTCCGCCGCTACCAAATTGTCTGGCAATTGTAATAATGTTTTTACAAGCCATTGTTGACCCTCCTGTACGAAGTTCTGCCTACATTATATGCAATCTGCACCAAAAAATCAACTAAAATTTACATTTTTGTAAATATAGCATAAAAGAATTATGCTTTGTTTGTATATAATATCCTTTAATTTTAAAAATACAACTATATTCAATATATATTGTATATTAATGCGCTATGTCTGTTAATATAATATTATAGAATTTAAAAAAATATTTTGAAATTTTTTGGAAAAAGTATTGACTTTATGTGTTGATTATAATATAATAACAAATACGCTGTAGCGCAGAGATTACATTCCTGTAATTTATGTGTTGAGCGCACAGAACCTTGAAAATTAAACAACGCAAGTAAAGAAACCCGAGATGACTTTGAGTTAAAAAGAAAAGACTTAAAGGAA
>CANPXF010000005.1 GCA_947585745.1 uncultured Clostridia bacterium
CCCGGCTGCAGGGGGTAAGCCTGTAATAGCCCCTTATAGGGGCTGGTCAAACCACCCGTTCAACGGGTGGTTTTGATAAATCATATTAAAGTGTTTTTATTTTAGACTTCAACATTTTTAATGCTTTCAAATTCATTTACAATTTCATCGCTCGGTTTCTTAGTAATTAATGAAACAATAACCATAATTACAAGCGCGACGGGGAAGCCTACGGCGAGTGAGTAAAGTCCTGTTGTTGTTCCGATAGTAGCGCCGTTTATAAGCGGAATGTAGTCCCAGAGTATAACCGTAACAGTACCGCTTATCATACCCGCGAGAGCGCCCGCGCTGTTGCTCCTTTTCCAGAAAAGGGCGAGTAGTACAACAGGTCCGAACGCGGCTCCGAAGCCTGCCCAAGCGTCGGAAACAAGTCCCATAATACTTGATTTCGGGTCCAATGCGATTATGAATGCAATAATTGCGATTATTACAACTGAAACTCTTCCTACCATAAGCGAGCTTTTCTCGCTTGCGTCCTTTTTAATCACACCCTTGTACATATCCTCTGAAATTGCGGAAGCGGTGACCAGAAGCTGGCTGTCCGCCGTGCTCATAATGGCCGCTAAAATTCCGCAAAGGAAAATACCTCCGATAAATATCAAAACTCCGTTTGAGTCAAAAAGATTCTGAATCATTCTGATAAATACTGTTTCGCTTGTTGTTTCATCGAGCGTTGCGGTGAGGTACGCGCGACCGATAATACCGATTAAGAATGACGCGATAAACGCAAGAGTAACCCAGGTAATTGCGACTTTTCTTGATTTTTTCATTTCGCTTTCGCTCTTAACAGCCATAAAGCGGACAAGGATATGAGGCATACCGAAGTAACCGAGTCCCCACGCAAGTCCCGAAATAATCTGATTAATTGAAATCGGATTGCCGTTAACTGTGAGCGGATTAATAAATGACGCCGCGTCGGGAACGCCTTTTGAAGCGAGAGCCGCGCTGAACGACGTGTCATATGTAAGAACGGCATAAGCTATAATTGGAACAGACAGAATAGCCACAAGCATTAAAAGTCCCTGGATAAGGTCGGTTGTGCATACGGCTTTAAAGCCTCCGAGGAATGTATATATAAGGATAACAGCTGCGGCGATGATAAGTCCTGTTGTGTAAACCTGCGAATAATTTGCCTCGGTGCCGAAAATCGTTGCGAAAAGCTTAGCTCCGCTTGAAAACGCAGAGGCTGTGTAAACAGCAAAAAAGATAGCGATAATTATTGCGGAAACAATTTTTAAGGCTCCTTTACTTCTGAAGCGGTTTTCAAAAAAGCTCGGAATTGTAAGACTGTTTCCTGCTTTGATTGTATAACGTCTTAATCTTGAAGAAACGAAATACCAGTTAAGAATTGTACCCGCGAGAAGTCCGATAGCAATCCATATATCTCCCGAACCCGCAAGATAAAATGTACCCGGAAGTCCCATAAGAAGCCAACCGCTCATATCGGAAGCCTCCGCCGATATTGCGGCTGTCCACGCGCCGAGTCCTCTGCCGCCGAGGAAGTAGTCCTCATTGTTCTTTGTAGTCCTTGAGTAAACAGCGCCGATTACAATCATAATAACCATATAAAACGCAAAAGCGCTCAGCACTATTATGTTGGATGTCGTCATAATTTTCCTCCTATGTATTTGAATTTATAATTTAGCGCTTTACTAAATTAAAATTTACGTTTTATTCTATCATATTAATACAAATTTTGCAAATAATTTTTTTATTTATATATATACATATATAATTTTTAATTTCTTATTGAATAAAATACGGTTTTATATTATAATTATTCTAAGTGTACTATGTCTAAATATATAACCTAAGCGCAGATGTCCCCGCCTAAGATGCGGGTCCCATATCAAACTTTCAGTGGTGGAATATACCCCCGCTGATATTCTGAGGAGCTAACGCTCCCTGCGCAGGTTGCAATTGTTCGCAAGCTCTGCTCTTTGCAAACAAAGCAGAGCGTTGCTCCGATTTAAATAGTATAAACTTGGAAGGCGATTTTATGGAAGCAGTCAGACGTACATGGACGGAGATTTCTCTCGACTATGCTAAAAAGAACTTTGAAGAAATAAAGAAAAAAACAGGCAATGCAAAGCTTTGTTGCGTAATAAAGGCAGACGGTTACGGCCACGGAGCGGTAACTTTAGCTACTCTTTACGAAAGGCTCGGAGCTGATTTTTTTGCTGTCAGCAATCTTGACGAGGCAAAGGAACTCAGGGATTCTGATATAAGTCTGCCGATTTTGATTTTAGGCTTTACGCCTGTTGAAAATGTTTTGGATTTGCAAAGGCTTAATATTACTCAGGCTGTTTATTCGCTCAGTTACGCAAAAGCCCTCAGCGAACAGTGCGTAAAGAATAATTGCAGTGTAAAAATTCATATTAAAGTTGATACGGGAATGAGCCGTATCGGATTTATGTGTCAGGAATTTCCGAGAGATAATAATTCTATTGAAGAAATAAAAACAGCTTGTTCATTAAAGGGACTTGAACCCGAAGGAATTTTTACTCATTTTTGTGTTTCCGACTGCGCGCAGGACGGCAGGGAATTTACAAACAGACAGTTTAATAATTTTAATCACACAATAAATTCTTTAAAAGAAAATAACATTAATTTTGATATTGTTCATTGTTCAAATTCAGGCGCTGTCGAGGATTATCCGAATACCTACTGCGATATGGTGCGCGCGGGGATTATTCTTTACGGGCTTGCTCCGTCACCGCTTTTGAAAGATAAATTTAAGCTTACGCCGTGTATGTCAATGAAAACTATAATTTCTCATATAAAAACTATCAAAAAGGGCGCAACCGTTTCATACGGCAGAACCTTTACCGCAGACAGGGATATGAGGGTTGCGACTGTTCCCGTGGGATATGCCGACGGCTTTATACGTGCCTATGCAAAAGACGGATATATGGTAGTAAACGGCAAAAGGGCAAATATTATAGGAAGAATATGTATGGACCAGACTATGATTGACGTTTCGAATATCGAAAATGTAAAAACGGGCGACGAGGTTATAGTTTTCGGAAACGGAAACAGCGGTGAGCGGACTGCCGATGATTTGGCAAAATGCGCCGATACGATAAACTATGAGGTTGTTTGCACGATATCAAAGCGTGTGCCGAGATTATTCGTACATAATGAGAAAGTTACGGAAGTGATGTATAAGATATGACAATTCTTGTTGTAGACGGAAACAGTATCTTAAACAGAGCGTTCTACGGAATTCGTCCGCTTTCAACAAAAAGCGGTCAGCCGACTAACGCAATTTACGGATTTCTTACAATGCTCGAAAAAGTTAAAAACGATACAAAGCCCGACCGTGTGGCAATTGCGTTTGATTTAAAGGACCCAACTTTCCGCCACAAGGCGTACGAGGGATATAAATCAAACAGAAAGGGTATGCCCGAAGAGCTTGCAAGCCAGCTTGAACCTGTTAAAACATTGCTTGAAATGCTCGGCTACACTCTTGTGACCTGCAAGGGCTATGAGGCTGACGATATTATCGGAACATTATCGGCTGTAGCCGATAAAAACGGTGATAAATGCTTTATTGCTACAGGCGACCGTGATTCTCTACAGCTTGTAAGCGGAAATACGACAGTTGATTTAGCTTCAAATAAGGGTAATATTTTTTACACCCCCGAAAAGGTGAAAGAGGATTACGGAGTGACGCCTGTTCAGCTTATTGACGTAAAGGCTATTCAGGGCGACAGCTCCGACTGCATTCCCGGAGTAACGGGAATCGGTCCTAAGGGCGCGACAGATTTGATAAGCCGATTCGGAAATCTTGATAATATATATGAAAATATTGATACAATAGATATTAAACCCGCTATGCGAGAAAAGCTAATAAGGGATAAGGAGCAGGCTTATATGAGCCGTATGCTCGGCGAGATTAAACGTGACGTTCCTATTGACACCGATTTTGACAGCTACAAGGTTGAAATGCCTGACGCCGAAGAGGCCATACGCTATATGGGCTCGCTTGAATTGTTTAAGCTCATAGACCAGCTAAAGCTTCGGGAAATCTCAGACAAGAAACCCGATTTAAAAGAAACGGCTGAAAAAGAATTTGTTGAGGTAAAAGAAATTGAAAGCTGTAATTTAAAAAAGCTTTATTTTATATCGGAATTTGAGAATAATTCCGTGAGAATTGCAATTGCCTGCGACGGTTATATCGGAATTTTAAAAGATGAGGATGAAATAAAAAAGATTCTTTGCGATAATGCAGTTGAAAAATATACTTTTGACAGCAAACCGCTTTTTGCTTACGCGGATAAAAACAGCATAGAAATTAAAAATCTGAAAACGGATTTGCTCTTAGCGGCGTATCTTCTCCAGCCCTCGTCGTCATCATACAGTCTTGACAAGCTTTGTATATCCTACGGATTGGAATTGCCTGAAACAGATAATTCTCAAAAAGAATTATATTCCGCTGTATACCTTATGCCTGAGTTGAGCGGAAAAATATTAAGCGATATTGACGACAAAGGTATGCTCCATCTTTTAAACGATGTAGAAATTCCGCTTGCAAATGTGCTTTCCAAAATGGAAAATATCGGATTTTCAGTCGATAAAGAGGGAATTACCGCTTATGGCGAAATGCTTTCTGTTCAGATAAAAAATCTTGAGCAGGAAATTTATGACTGCGCGGGATATGAATTTAATATAAATTCACCGAAACAGCTCGGAACAGTTCTTTTTGAAAGGCTCGGTTTACCCGCTAAAAAGAAAACTAAAAGCGGTTATTCGACCAGCGCCGAGGTTTTGGAAGGACTCAGATACAGCTATCCGATAGTTGAGATGGTTTTAAACTTCAGAGCATTGTCAAAGCTTAAATCCACCTACTGTGACGGACTTCTGAAGGTTATCGGTGAGGACGGACGTATACATTCAAGCTTCAATCAGACTGAAACCCGAACGGGACGTATCAGTTCAACCGAGCCGAATTTGCAGAATATTCCTGTCCGTACGGAGCTTGGGCGTGAGATGAGAAAGTTTTTCATCGCTAAAGAGGGCTGTGTTTTAATTGACGCTGACTACAGCCAGATTGAGCTTAGAGTTCTCGCTCATTTATCTGACGATAAAAATATGATTGACGCTTTTAAAAATAACGTAGACATTCACGCGATTACCGCGTCTCAGGTTTTCAATATGCCGATTGATATGGTGACTGCTGAAATGAGAAGCCGTGCCAAAGCGGTAAATTTCGGTATTGTTTACGGAATAGGCGCATATTCGCTTGCGAAAGATATAAAAGTAAGCAACAAAGAGGCGGCTAATTATATAAAATCATATCTTGCCCATTACAGCGGAATTGACAATTATATGAAAAACGTTGTTGAGCAGGCAAGAGAAAAGGGATATGCTGTCACAATGTTCGGAAGAAGGAGGTATCTTCCCGAGCTTAACACGGGTAACCATATGACAAGAGCATTCGGAGAGAGAGTAGCCCGTAATATGCCCATTCAGGGTACAGCCGCCGATATTATAAAAATAGCTATGGTAAACGTCGATGACCGAATTAAGAAGGAAAATCTGAAAGCGCGGCTTATTCTTCAGGTTCACGACGAATTAATTGTAGAAGCGCCTGTCGAGGAATCGCTTAGGGTGGCAATGCTGTTACAGGAGGAAATGGAAAAGGCGGTAAGCCTTAGCGTTCCTTTGGTAGCCGAGGCTTGTGCGGGCGAAACCTGGTATGACGCTAAAAATTAAATAATGAGGTGTAATTATGAAAAACGTTTTATTTGTATGTACGGGAAATACCTGCCGCAGTCCTATGGCGCAGGGGATTTTTGAAAAAATTGCAGATGATAAGGATTTTCAGGTATCCTGCAAAAGCGCGGGACTTTCCGCTGTTAAGGGTCAGCCCGCCTCCGAGAACGCTTGTACTGTTTGTAAAGAGATAGGAGTAGATATTTCACGTCATAAGGCAGTTAATGTCCGCGATTTGGATTTGAGTAAATTCGACGCGATTTTCACAATGAGCTTACGCCATAAGCACGCTCTTATCGCGCTCGGAGCCAATCCTTATAAAATCTGGGTTTTGGGTACTGAAAACGGAGAAATTTCCGACCCGTTCGGCGGGGACGAGGACACGTACCGCCGTTGCCGAGATGAAATATATGACGCGATTAATGATTATATATCCAATGATTATACAAAACAAGTATGACTATTGATAAGCTAAAGGAAAGTGAAATTCCCCAAATCGCCGAGCTTGAAAAGCTTTGTTTTTCAAAACCTTGGAGTGAAGAGAGCATAAAAAGCTCCTTTAAAAACGCGTCAAATAAATTTTTTACAGCCATTGAAAACGATATAATCGGCTATATAGGAGTCAGTATTTCGGCTGACGAGGGTTATATTCTCAATGTTGCCGTTCATCCTGATTTCAGAGGTCGGGGCGCGGGTAAGGCTCTTGTAAACTTTGTAATTGAGAATTATAAGGAAAAATTGAGCTTTCTGACATTGGAGGTCAGACCTTCAAATATTGTTGCGTTAAAGCTTTATTCTTCACTTGGATTTAAAAAAGTCGGCGAAAGAAAGAACTATTACTCAAATCCTTTAGAAAACGCTCTGTTGCTGACAAAATATTTTAATTCTGAAAAGGAAAATTAAATGAAAATATTATCAATAGAAACGTCCTGCGATGAAACAGCCGCGGCGGTAGTCGAGGACGGAAGAAAGGTATTAAGCTCTGTAATAGCGTCACAGGTGGAGGAGCATAAGCTTTACGGAGGGGTTGTCCCGGAGATAGCGTCGCGCCGTCACGCCGAGGCAATAGTACCCGTATTTAAAACCGCGCTTGCTGACGCTAATCTCACGATGGAAGATATTGACGCAATCGCCGTCACACACGCTCCCGGATTAATCGGCGCGTTGCTTGTAGGAGTTAATTTTGCAAAAGGGCTGTCGCTTTCAAGCGGAAAACCTCTTATTCCTACTCATCATCTGAGAAGTCACATAGCCTCAAATTATATTTCTCATACAGAATTAAAACCGCCGTTTATGTGTCTTGTCGTAAGCGGAGGACACAGCCACATAGTTATGGTTTATGACTACACAAAGATGAAGGTTATCGGAAAAACCCGCGACGACGCGGCGGGCGAGGCATTTGACAAGGCGGCGAGAACTATGGGAATGTCCTATCCCGGCGGAATAGAAATGGACAGGGTTGCGGAGCTTGGAAATGAAAAGGCTTTTGAATTTCCGCGTCCGACTGTTAAGGACGCTCCGTATGATTTCAGCTTTTCGGGCTTAAAGACATCTGTTATCAATCTTATACATAATATTAAGCAAAAGGGCGGGGAAATTCCGAAAGAGGATATTTGCGCGTCATTCAGGTTTGCCGTTGTGGATTTGCTTGTTTCTAATTTTATAAAGGCGGCAAAGGATTATAACGTAAACAGGCTTGTTGTTGCAGGAGGGGTTTCCGCCAACTCTCTTTTGAGAAAGCGTCTTGACGAGGAGGCGCGGAAAAACGGTTTTACGTTTTACAAGCCCGATATGAGCGTATGCACAGATAATGCGGCTATGGTGGGTTCGCAGGGCTACTATGAATATTTAAGCGGAAATATAACGGATTTAAGTTTAAACGCGGTTGCAACGCTTCCGATAGATTATAGATAAAGGATGAAATAATTGTATAAAAGAATTATAATTCCGATTTTACTCACAATTTCTGTACTGCTTTCGTCTTGTACTCAAATTGTGCAGATTACCAAAACAACAAAAAATATAGAAAAAAATACAAATAGAGCCAATTCGGTAAAAGTTGATAAGAGCAAGCTTGACAAGGAGATAAAATTCTCCCCGTATTATAAAAAAATCTCTTTAACGGCAGGTTATAACACTCTTGAAAGCGAAAGCGAAAGAATTGTATATAATGAAATTCTTTCACATTGTACCGACTTTACCGATGAAAAAGAGAACAGTTACGATACAAGCTATAAGATGGAAAGCTTTAAAGTCAATTGCTCAATAACACGGCGTCAGCTTGCAAAGGCGTTTTTTGCCGTTTTTCAGGATAATCCACAGCTTTTTTGGCTTGACGAGCCTTATGCGTATTCCATTTCAGAGGATTCTGTTAACATACGCCTGTATGCAACTATGACCGAGAGCGAGTATAATAAAAATCTTAAACAGATTAACGCGGTTATAAACAGCCTTTTGTCTAAGCTGAAAAAGGGAATGTCAGAATTTGAACTGGAGCTTTATTTTCACGATTATCTTGTAAAAAACTGTAAATATCTTGAAAAAAGCCAAAATAAAAAGGACCCTTACAGCATTTACGGTTGCCTTGTAAATCAAAGCGCGGTATGTATGGGCTATACTTCGGCTTTTCAATTACTGCTTTCTTATGTGGGAATTGAATCCGTTACCGTAAACGGCTCTAATACCGCTTCCGGGCATATATGGAATGCCGTTAAAATCGGAGGAGATTGGTATTATACCGACGTGACGTGGGACGATACGGGCGACTTCTTTATGTATGACAATTTTAATATCACATCAAAACAGCTGAAGAAAACGCATAAATTGGTGCCGAAAATGAACGAATACAGCGACAGCGAGCTTTTTTCGGATGACGGTACAATAAAGACCGTAAATCTTATTATTCCCGAATGTACGGCGACAAAATACAACTATTATAAATATAAAGGCTCTGTTATGAGCGATATTACAGATAACAATCTTGCTGAAGATTTGGCAGAAACCGCTGAAAAAAGAGAAGATTATTTCTATATTTATGTGGACCCCGATAATATGAATTATAAAATAACCTACGACCAGCTTTTTGACAGCGATATTTTCGGGTTTTCAAATTATATAAAGAAAGCAAACTCTATTTTAGGCTCTGATGTTTTACAGACGTCTGTTTCCGTTACTAAAAAGAAAAACTTAAATACCATAACCGTTGAACTTCAATACAGATAAGGAGAAAAGTATGATTTACGATACAAGACCTTTTAAATTGATTAAAAATGAGGAAATAGCCCGCGGAATTTTTGACTGGACCGTTGAAAACCGCGAGCTTTCAAAGCTCGCGAAATGCGGACAATTTGTGAATATAAAGGTTCCGGGAAAGACCTTGCGCCGTCCTATATCAATATGCGACGCGGGAGAAAACACTCTTAGGCTTGTTTTTCAGGTTAAGGGAGAAGGCACTGAGATTATGTCCCGAATGAAGGTCGGCTATGAGGTTGAAATCCTTGCTCCTTTGGGAAACGGCTTTGAAATAAAAGACGGAAAACGCTACTGTTTTGTAGGCGGCGGTATAGGCGTACCTCCGCTCCTTTTCAGCGCGAAGCAGACGAAAAATCCTATGGTTATCACAGGATTCAGAAATAAGGATTTAGTAATTTTACAGGACGATTTTAAAAAAATTACCGATGACTTATATCTTGCTACAGACGACGGCTCCGCGGGAATACACGGATTTGTAACCGATGTTTTAAAAGAACACCTTGACGAAATTGACGAGGTATGCGCCTGCGGTCCTATTCCTATGCTGAAAGCTGTCGCGGACTTATGCAGAGGAAAGGTAAAATGTCAGGTTTCACTTGAGGAGCGAATGGGATGCGGAATAGGCGCGTGTCTTGTCTGCGCATGTAAAACTAAGGTCGGCAATGAAGAAATGATGACGCAGGTATGCCGTTACGGTCCTGTTTACGATTCAGAGGAGGTGTTCTTTAATGAGTAATTTAAAGGTAAATTTATGCGGGGTGGAGCTTAACAGTCCTCTCATCGCCGCTTCGGGAACATTCGGTTTCGGACGGGAATTTGCTGAATTTTATCCGCTTTCAAATTTGGGAGGCGTATCCTGCAAGGGAATTACTCTTAAAGAGCGCAGCGGTAATCTTCCTCCGAGAATTGCTGAAACAGAGGGCGGAATTTTAAACGCTGTCGGACTTCAAAATCCCGGAGTTGACCATTTTATCAAATATGATTTGGATTGGCTAAAAGCTCAGAACACAGTCGTAATCGCTAACATAGCGGGAAACACCGTAGAGGATTACTGCGCTATGGCGGAAAAATTATCGGCAACAAGCGTCGATTTTATCGAGCTTAATATAAGCTGTCCCAACGTAAAAAGCGGTGGAGTTCAGTTTGGAACCTCATGCGAGACAGTGGGAAATATAACGTCAGAGGTAAGAAAGCATTGCAAAAAACCTCTTATGGTAAAATTAAGTCCGAATGTAACCGATATTGCGGAGATTGCGAAATCCGCCGAATTTAACGGCGCGGACGTTATTTCTATGATAAATACAATCACGGGTATGAGAATTGACATAAATTCAAAAAGACCGATTATACGCAATAATACGGGCGGTTTAAGCGGTCCCGCGGTATTTCCTGTTGCCGTTCGTATGGTATGGCAGGTTTATAATGCTGTTAAAATTCCTATAGTCGGAATGGGCGGAATTTCAAAATGGCAGGACGCTGTCGAGATGCTTATGGCAGGCGCGACAGCCTTGCAAATCGGCACAGTATTGTTTAATGACCCTTACGCTCCGCTGAAAATAAACTACAGCCTGAAAAATTATATGGAAGAAAAAAATATCAGCTCGATAAGCGAGCTGACAGGTTCGGTAATACCTTGGTAAGCATGAGTAAATCTGCCGCACGCTATGCCCCTTGCAGGCAAGGCAAAGCGTTGCTCTGATTTGAAGGGAGTTTTATGATAAAAAAAACACAGTACATTACGCCCGTTTACCGCGGACGAAATCTCGGGCGAAAAAGAAGAAGACGGAGAAAGCTTTTGTTCTTTTTTATTTTTGTCTTAATTGTATTGTATATATCTCTTTTGGGTTACAGCAACAGGCGTGAAATTTATCGAACCTTTGTAAAACCGCTTAATCCGCCCAAAAGTTTTACGGCGGTTGAACAGGCTGACGGCAGAGTTATGCTTAAATGGAGCCCTGTTAAGGGGGCGCAAGGCTATAAGCTATACAAATACAATTACAAAACAAATAAATTTCAACCGATAAAAAAATTAAATAAAAAAACAAATTCTTATGTTACAGATTTAAGCGACACAAGGTACGCTGTTAAGTCTTATAAAAAGGTTTGGAACTGGAACGATTACAGCGAAAAATCCGCTAAAACGGAGGTTGTGACAATTTCCGATATGATAGAGGTAGTCGGCCACCGCGGAGCGATGGACGAGGCGCCCGAAAACACGCTTGCGTCATACCAAAAGGCGTATGAATTTGGGTACAAGGGCTTTGAAACCGATTATTGGGAAACATTTTCGGGGGACCTGATTATTTCACACGAAAAAAATCTTTTTGTGAATACAGACGTTGACGAAAATGTAAAATCCGTTACGGAATCCACTCGTAAAAATTATCCTATAACAAAGGGAGTTAACGTAGAAAAGTACAAAACCCAATATCTTGTTTCATTGGAGGAAGCTATAAGCACAGCCTCGAAGTATAAGATGAATATTTATCTTCATACAAAAAATCTTGAGTTGTCATACAGCGGAATAGAAAAGCTTGTTTCGATTATCAAAAAGTATAATATGCTTGATAAGGCTACGGTTTTTACATCAAGTGAGGATTTTTTACATAAGCTTAAAGAGTATGATTGCCGTACGGGATTTTTAGTACTGCCCCAAAGCGAAGCCGATATTGAAACAGGTATAAGGTTTGCAGGCGAAAATAAGGCAGACGTTTTTATAATGCAGTTTACCGAGTATTTAAAAAAAGAAGACATAAAAACAGCCCATAAGTATAAGCTTAAAATAGGATGTTACGATACAAACACCCGAGAATCAGCGTTTAAAATGATTGATTTAGGCGCGGACTTTCTAATTACAAATAAGTATTTCCTAAATTGAGATGATGGTATATGATAAATAAAACATCTAAGTTTTTATTGCTTTTATTAATTCTGCTCCAATGTATATTAACCGTATCTTGTTCTCCGTTTAAAAATGAGGCTTCAGAGTCGGCTGTTTCTTCCCGTACTTCAGTCAAAAAAGTTTCTGTAACTTCCGATTCAATTGAGGATACAACAGTTAAAGAAACTGCCTGCCCGAAGTCTGAAAATGCTGAAAAACAAATTCCATTAATAGGTCACAGAGGTTATTCGGGAAAGTATACCGAATCTACTCTTGACGCTTTTTCGGGCGCATTTAAAGGCGGATTTGACGGAATAGAGTGCGATGTGTGGGAAACCAACAGCGGTGACATTCTTGTTCATCACGACCCCACAACAGAAAGAATGACGGGGAAAAACGAATATATATGGCGGTTGACTGAAAAAACAAGAACACGGTATCCGATTATAAAAGGAAAAAATTCAGATAATGTCAAATCAAAAAAGCTGATTATTCCGACCTTGGAGGAGGTTGTGAGGATTACAGCCGAAAATCACGGCTATATTTTTATCCATATTAAATTTGACAAGAAATACTATTTGAGAGAGATAGGTCAAAATAAAATTTTAGAGATTTTGCGTAAATACAAATTAGAGGATAAAGCCTTAATTTTCGGCGTGAAAGAGTATGTTAAACCCTTTATAGGCAAAGGTTTTAAAACCGGAATTTATGCCAATCCGAAATCAAAATCAGATTTAAAATCAATGGCGCGCTGGTGCAAGAAAAACGGCGCAAACGCCGTTATTTTTGCCAATATGGAAAAACTGAGGCTTTACAAAAACGGAAAGAGCCTTAAAAAATATTTAAAAAATATGGGGCTTGAGTTCGGGCTTTATCGGACAAATTCCAAAAAAGCGTACGACTACCTTTGCGATATAGACGCTGATTTTTCAATGTCGGATAATTTTGTAAAATAAACATTTAGCTTAATTTATATGTCAAATAAAAGGATATGACTTTATGAAAAAAAGGAAAAACAAAATAATTTCATTACTGCTTGCTCTTTTAATTTTTTCGGGCGCGTTTTCAGCGTTTGCGGGTTCCTCAAATGCGGTTTCCGAAACAGAGCCGTCTGATATAACAAATTCCACGGAAAGTGTTCCTGAAGAAACAAAGGTTAAGCTTAAAAAGTCTTCAATAACTCTATATGTTAACCAAACCGCTAAAATTAACGCGCAGATAACTAACCCCGTCGGCGAAACCTCATATCTCAACTCCCACAGGGAGGTTGCTGAGGTTGACTCAAGCGGTAAAATAACAGCTCTTAAAAAAGGCAGTACCGAAATTACGGTATTAAATGATAAAAGCAAAGCTCTGTTTAAAGTTAATGTGAAAGAGCCGAAGCTTAACAAAACGTCAATTTCACTCGAAAAGGGAAGAAGCTTTAAAATTTCTGTTATCGGCAAGGCAGGAACTCCGATATATAAATCCTCGAATAAAAAAATTGCCGAAGTAAGCGCAAGCGGTAAAGTAAAAGCTAAAAAAACGGGTAAAGCGTATATAAGCGTCAGAACAAACGGAACTAACCTAAAGCTAAACGTTAAGGTTATAAATAAAATCCTTTTAATAGGTCACAGAGGATATTCAGGCGAATACCCTGAATCAACTCTTGAAGCCTTTGAGGGCGCGTTTGAGAAGGGCTTTAACGGTATAGAGTGCGATGTGTGGGAAACCAACAGCGGAGATATTCTTGTTCATCACGACCCTACAACAACAAGATTGACAGGTAAAAAGCAGTACATATGGCGCCTTAGCAAGAAAACAAGATATAAATACCCGATTAAAAAAGGCAAAAATATAAAGAAATATAAATCTAAAAAACTGATTATTCCGACCTTGGAGGAGGTCGCAAAGCTTGTAAGCGATTATAAGGGATATATTAATGTTCACATAAAGTTTGATGATAAATATCATATGTCGGAAAAAGGCGTGAAAAAAATCCTTAAAATTCTGCACAAGTATAATCTTGAGAAAAAGGCCTTGATTTTCGGTGTTATGAATTACGTTAAACCGTTTATAAATAAGGGATTTAAAACAGGAATATACGCGTCGCCTAAAACAAAATCCCGGCTCCAATCTATGGCAAAATGGTGCAGTGAAAACGGCGCGGGCACTATTGTTTTTGCGGATATGAAAAGAATTAAGCTTTATAAAAGCGCAAAAAGCTTAAACAATTATTGCAAAAAACTAAAATTGAAGTATGGACTTTACAGTACAAACTCAAAAAAAGAATACGAATTTTTATGCGAAAACGGGGCGCAATTTGCAATGTCCGATAATTATTTAAGATATTGAAATAAAATATTGATTATATTAAATTGTTCTGTTAAAATAAAAGGGAACAAAGGAAAGAATAGGGAAAATATAATATGATAATTTTATCAGTAGATTTGGGCAAGGCGCGCACAGGTCTTGCAATATGCGATAAGACGGAGATGCTTGCGTCACCGCTTGCCCAGATTCACGAAAAAAATATTGAACATCTTATAGATAAGGTTGCTAATGTCGCAATAGCGAGAGAAGTCGAAATGATAGTTGTGGGACTTCCGAAAAATATGGACGGGAGCGAGGGAGAATCAGCGCAGGATGCCCGTGATTTTGCCTCAAAATTAAAGGAGAAAACGGGACTTTTAGTCCGTATGCAGGACGAGCGCGGAACAACTATAACTGCGCACAAGTATCTAAATGCGACCAATACACGCGGTAAAAAGAGAAAAAATGTTGTTGACTCCGTAGCCGCTACAATAATTTTACAAAATTATCTCGACAGCAAGAACCGATAATTTATACAGAGGCTTTGAAATGAAAGGAATGTTTAAAATGAAAAAAAGAAGTAAAATAATATCCGTTTTTCTTGCGCTTTTAATGGTTGCGGGAGTGTTTTCTGGACTTGCGGTTTCATCAAGCGCCGCTTCTGAAAATGTTCAGACTTCCGATAATCCCTACGGACTTTTGGATAATGTTGAAGGCGGATTAATTCTTCATTGTTGGTGCTGGAGCTTTAACAGCATTAAAGAAAATATGGAAAATATCGCAAAAGCGGGCTATACCGCTGTTCAGACTTCTCCGATTAATGAAGTTTATCAGGGAGAGGGCGGAGGACTTGCGATTAACGGCGACAACGCGGACGGAAAGTGGTATTATCATTATCAGCCCACAGCCTACACAATCGGCAACTATCAGCTCGGAACAGAGGACGAGTTTAAAGCTATGTGTAAAGAGGCGCATAATTACGGCGTCAAGGTTATCGTTGACGTAGTAGCGAATCATACGACGTCAAGTAATTCCGCTGTTTCTTCCTCGCTTAGAAATATTGAGGGAGGACTTTATCACAATTACAACGGCGCGCAGGACAAAGCTTCGCGTAAATCAGTAACTCAATGGTACAGCGGAATGCCTGACACGAATACGCAGAATCCCGCCTTTCAGAGTGTAATTTTAAATTATTTAAAGCAGTGCATAGCAGACGGTGCGGACGGTTTCCGTTATGATACCGCAAAGCATATTGAGCTTCCCGATGATGATGCGGAATTTGCAGGTAATTTCTGGCCTACTGTTCTTGAAAACGACTCGTCGTTCCAATATGGAGAGGTTCTTCAGGGCGGTTCATCAGCTGAAAGAATGTCGACCCGATTTGCCGATTACGCTAAAATTATGCACGTAACCGCGTCATCCTACGGCGGTGTGTTGCGCTCATATTTAAAAAGTTATTCAAGCTCCGCAAACACTCTTTCAAACTACTCGAGCGAGGGAGTGTCGGAGGACAGGCTTGTAACGTGGGTTGAATCTCACGATACATACGCAAACGGCGGGTCTGAAAATTCCTCCACTTCATTCTGGCTGACTAACGACCAGATTCGCAGAGGCTGGGCTATTCTTGCATCAAGAGGTTCTACGTCTCTGTTCTTCAGCCGACCCGACGGAAGCTCTGTTAATAATATTTGGGGCAATAATAAAATCGGTCCTGCGGGCGATGATAACTACTTTAACGCAGAGGTAAGCGCTGTTAACCATTTCCATAATGCTATGAACGGCGAAGCTTCTTCTATGAAAAATCTGGGAAATAAAAAATATGTTATGATTAGCCGAGGTACTAAGGGCGCGGTAATTGTAAATAACGATACGTCCGATTTAACGGTAAATCACGCGACTGACCTAATCACAGGTAAATATACAGATTTGGCTCACGGTTCAACATTTACTGTTAAGGACGGAATGCTCACAGGTACTGTAAAAGCAGGAGAGATTGTTGTATTAAATAACACGGACAGCGCGCATTATTCTCCCGATATTACAGAACCCGCGACAACCGCTCCTCCCAAAACGACAGTAAAGTTAGTTAAATATCCAAAGACGTTATATGTTAAAGCTTCCTCAAAAATCAGCGTCAAGGTAACAAACCAAAACGGCGCGATGTCCTTTAAAAGCTCCAATGGAAAAATAGCAAAGGTTGATTCAAAGGGTAAAGTATCCGCTCTTAAAAAGGGTACGGCTAAAATTACAGTTACGAATAATAAAGTAAGTACTTCTTTCAAAATAACAGTTAAAAATCCTAAGCTTAATAAAAATTCTGTTACCCTTAAAAAGGGAAAAACTTTTAAAATTAAAGTTACAGGAAAGGTTGGAAGTCAGAAATACAGTTCATCAAATAAAAAGGTTGCCTCCGTCAGCTCAAAAGGCAAGGTAAAAGCGAAGAAAGCAGGCAAGGCAAAAATAACCGTTAAAACAAACGGGATAAAGCTAAAGCTTAACGTAAGGGTTAAAAAATCAAAAAAGTAATTTTCTAAAGTGATAATCCGTAAAATAAATATTTAGGAGTGAGAGTTTTGAAAAAGAAATTAACGTGTATCCTGCTTGCGGTATGTATGCTTTTGACGTGTTTTGCGGTTGGAAGCGTAAGCTTTCAGGCTGTTGAAAGTGATAAAGTAACACAGTCAGCAGGCAGTACAGGGGCGCAAAGTAAAATCCAGGGTTCTGCAATTTTGCATTGTTTTGACTGGTCGTACAGGTCAATCAGGGCTAATCTTCAGGCTATTAAGGACGCGGGCTATACAGCAGTACAGACCTCACCCGTACAACCGCCTAAGGATTACAATTCTAATTGGAGGGACCAGGATGGTCAGTGGTGGAAATTATATCAGCCTCTAGGCATAAGAATTGCTGACGGAAATTCCTGGCTCGGAAATAAATCCGACTTAAAATCCTTGTGTACTGAGGCAGATAAATACGGCATTAAGGTAATTGTTGATATTGTAGCTAACCACCTCGCCAACAAAAACACAGGAGGCGGTTTCGGTAACCTCAACGACGGTGTAGACAGCGAGCTTAAACGCAGTGAGTACTATCATACCGAGGAATATTATGCGAGCGACAGCGACCGTTATTCTATGACTCACGGACATATCGGACAGCCCGACCTCAACACGGGTAATACCGACATTCAGAATAAATACAAACGGCTTCTTATCGACTGTATCGACCAGGGTGTAGACGGTTTCCGTTTTGACGCCGCCAAGCACATTGAATTACCGAACGAGAACGGCGGAAGTAATTTCTGGCCTACAGTTTTAAACGGGGCAAAAAGTAAAAAGAGCGATGTTTATTTTTACGGAGAAATCCTCAATACCGCAAGCACGGACATAAGCAACTATACACAGTATATGAGTGTTACCGACAACAAGACAGGCGATGCTCTTTTGGTTGCGGCAAACAACAAGAATGCCTCAAATCTTGCGAATTCTTCATATAAATTAGGCGGAACGGCTGATAAGTCCGTACTTTGGTGTGAATCACACGATACATATATGGGCGATTCGGGCTCTGCAGGAACTAAAAACACAAAAAATATTTCTGATGACTCAATCGTAAAAACGTGGGCTATTGTTGCCTCCAGAGCAGATTCTTCCGCTTTATTTTTCGCACGGCCTGCGTCTAATATGGGCGACCCGAGTTCAAATACTACTTGGAAGTCAAAAGCTGTAGCAGAGGTTAACAAGTTTAAGAATTATTTTGACGGAGAAAGTGAACAGCTTTCCTCTTCGGGCGACGTGGCGTATAATGAGCGCGGAACGACAGGCGTTGTAATTTCAAAGCTGAATGGCGGCGGTTCTGTATCCTTAACAGCCCATAAAATGAAAGAGGGTACATACAAAGATGCCGTATCGGGCGGAACTTTTACCGTTTCGGGAGGTCAGATTAAGGGTACTGTAGATTCTTCCGGTGTAGCGGTTGTATACAATCAGGAACCTGTTATTGAGGGTCCTTCGGTTTCAATTTCCTACAACGGCGCGAATAACGGAGGCAATTTTACGGATACAGCCGTTGTTACTCTTATGGCGTCAAAGACAACCTCATCAACCTATAAGCTCGGCTCCTCCTCTGCGGTATCTTATAAAAACGGGGATACAATTACAATCGGCGCAAATATGAGAGAGGGAGAAAGCGTTAATCTTGTCCTTTCGGGTGTCGGAACAAACGGAAAAACGGTGAGCGCAAGCTATACCTTTACTAAAATGAAACAGCCGGCAATTTCAGGAAAGACCACTGTATATTACGATAATTCCTCAACAAACTGGAATACTGTTTACGTCTATGCGTACCGAAATAACGGCGATCAGAAAAATGCAGACTGGCCCGGCGTTGCTATGCAGAAGCTTGATAACAATATATGGGGTTATGCTCTTGACGACAGCTGGAGTGACGCGTATGTAATATTCAGTGATAACGGAAGTTCACAGACCGATACAGGCGCGGGACATCCCGTCAAGCAGGGTGAATCCAAAATATATGTAAACGGAAGCTGGAATGATTATGTAAAAAATAATCCGACTACATCTCCAACAACCGCAACCACAGCGCCTACTTTTGCAACAACAGAAAAGCCTACTGATACGACAGCAACAAGCTCTACAACTCAGGCGGTAATCCACGAGTACTTTGGCGACGCTAACGGCGATAGGGTTATAAATATTGCTGATGTTTCGGCTATTCAAAAATCATTGGCGGGAATTAAACCGCTTTCGTCGAATGCCGAAAAGCAGTGCGATGTTAACTCGGACAGCTATATAAGCATTAAGGACGCAACCTGTATTCAATGGTATATAGTTAAGGTTACTGCTCGGGCAGGAAGAGCGGGACAAATTTATTCTTAATTTTGCCCGTTAAAATATTAAACTAAAAAATCCCGACAAGGGTTATAAAATCCTTGTCGGGATTAATTTTTTATATTCTAAAATAATTCGATGTTATTTGAATATAACTTTGACTATAACTTTTTGCGTAATAATAGTCTGTTTTGGGAAGCTTTAAGCAGAAGAAAACCGCACCGGATTGCCTGTGATTGGCTTTCTGATGCGGCTTTACGTGGTGGAGATAAGGGGATTTGAACCCCTGACCTCTTGAATGCGAACCAAGCGCTCTTCCAACTGAGCTATACCCCCACGACGATTATATTATACATCAATGAAAATTTTTTGTAAAGATAAAAAATAAAATATTCTTGCACTTTATCGTTTTATATGTTATAATCAACGAGTTGAGTATTGAGCTGTCGCCAAGCGGTAAGGCACAGGACTTTGACTCCTGCACTCGTGGGTTCGAATCCCGCCAGCTCAGCCAATGAACGTCTAAGTCGAACACCTCAAGTGTTCGACTTAGATTGCGTTAGGTCAGCCAATATGGAAGTTAGTCGAACACCTGAAACGCAAGTAATAATCTTGCCTTACGGATTCGTACTAACTCACAAACTGACAAGCCCGCTCTAATGCGGGCTTTCGTTTTATCAGCAGTTGCAGCAGATTTTCCTATATAAATTAAAAAATGTATGATTAGAGAGTAAAGTCATAATATATTCTCTCTAATCATACATTTTTTATTTTTATACTATTTTTCTGCTGATTCTGCTGATTTATAAGAAAAAACCAGATAAAACCTGAGTTTATCAATCAGCAAATGACCTGCTGAAGCCGCTGAAACTGCTGATAGCAAAACAGCAGACCTTTTCAGGCCTGCTGCAGCTTGTTTTTGCTTACTATTCTTCTTCCGCACATAGGACAAAAGTTATATTTCTTTACCAGTAGTAAAACCTCTAAAGGGCTACACACATTGGCTTGTGGCCTCGTTGGATTGCATGTGTTGCAATGCTTTTTCGGCATTAGTCAGTCGCCTCCTTCGATAAATTTTTCTAACTTTTCTTGACAGCTCGGGCATAAGTCATAAGTAGTGTTTCCAAAGCAATAACTGTATTGTTGTTGTATTGTAAGAGAAGGACGGCGGTCCCTTTCAAACAACTTTCCGCACCTATCGCATTTATAAGCATTAGCCATATTATAGTTCTCCTTTTGGATTTTGAAAGTCCCATCAAAGCATCTCCATCTCTTCGTCGCAGTCTCCGCAAATCAGATGAAGGGTAGCAGTGCTTCGTACGGTCTGGCTGCAGCAAGGGCAAACATACTTATGCGGCTTAGCTCTCTTTGAGCCTTCTGTATTTGACTCACCCTTAGCCGCAGGCTTTTCTCTTGCAAAGTTTATGCTCATATCGAAGCCACTCTGCTTGAGCTTGTTAGTGAAGGTCTCTGTAGGACTTGTGATTGAGTAGCCGATTGTACGGTTATAATCAATATGTAAGTCGCGAGTTTCAGCTTCCGCCTTGAATGTCTTGTTGTGGTAACGACCATTTTGGCAAGTGTCCTGAATCTCGTTCACGAGGCAATAGAGGTGTACCATTTCGTGATTGAGTGTTGCCGCAGTTTCCTCCATAGGACGGTCAAGGAACTCAGCGCCTATGTTAATTTCGTAACGCTCGGAATCCTCGCCGGTCCATACCTTTTTAGTAGAGCAATGGCCGTAAGCTCTCGGAGTAGACTGTACTGTGATGACCGGCTTAGGGAGTTTACCTTCATAGTAGATAGCGTTGAGCTTGTCAAAGAGGTCCTCAAGCGCCGTAATTACCATGCTCATTGTCATAGGCGCTTCGTTTTTCTTATTGATTACTTTCTTTGCTTGAGCAGGAGTTTTTTCTTCAACTTCTTTCCACCAGCGACGGAAGGTTATTGCGTTGAGAGTAAGAGTCTCGCCATTTTCAGTCTTGAGCTCGATTGTTTTGCCGTCGTCGCTTATGAGTGTCGCTTTTGTTCCTTTTGTTGTGTGTACATACATTTTCGTTTCCACCTCTTTAATTTTAAATGAGTTCCAGCAGTGTTCTTCATAGCGCTTGCTATATTCGTCATAAAGAGCAGCTTCGCGACATGCGTCGAGTACTTCCTTTTCTACATAGCGTTTCGCTTCGTCATGAGTATTGAAAGAATCAATGCACTCGCTATTACAGTAAACCTTAAATAATGTCATAATAAGTACCTCCTAAAAAATTTACTTTTGTTATCTGACATTTATAATTTTAACGCTATCGCTAAAATTTGTATGCCGACAAAACAGCCGAGGTTTTAGCAATTTTGCTATGCAGTTCTATCAGGATTTTACTTTTATAAGGCACTCGGGAGGAAGTTTAACATCTTTTAGGTCAAGACACTATTTGCTCTTTAACAATATGCTTTTATGATTGTGGAAGCGCGTAAAATGGCTCTATATTCATGGCGTCTTCTATGTTAGTAAAGACTACTTTACCAAAGCAAGAAGAATCAAATTTATAAAGCTTTGACTCTTTACCAACAATGTGTATACTTTCGATAGCTGATACAATTACGCTATCTTTTTTCTCCAGCTGCCTAAAGCTGAGTTCCGTAACAATCATAGTCAGCATTTGCGTCTTGCCTGAATTTAACCGTGCTTTAGCATAAATCGTATCGCCAAGCTTGCAAGGTGCGTTAATTAGTAATCCTTCTTTAGGAAGCTCAACCATGTCCTCTGTTATAGTGTCGAAAAAGTCAATAATCATATTAGCCTTTTCATTCGTCGGTTCATCGCTGAGAAGGCTATAAACGGAAGAAACAAAATTCTCTCTTGCATTTTCACTTATCATTAAGAATCACTCCTTTTAAATCAAATCCTTCGGGTGGCACTCTAAAGCCTCAGACAGCCTTAAGGCGTTTTTGAGGGTCATATTTTCGGCTTTAATTCGACCAGACTCTATCTGATGGATTTTGACAAAATGCACACCACTCTTCTCAGCGAGGCCTTCTAAAGTGAGGCCCCGCTTTTTTCTTTCGTTTTTTAGGCTCAAATTATCACCCCTTCATCTAATAAGTTCTTTAACGGTGCCTTTAGCGTAAAGGTCACGCTCAATGGTAAGGCCAAAAGGAAGCTTAAGATTTTGTAATTCAGACAAAAGAATATGTCCCCATTCCCATTCAAAGATATGGCCATATCCGAAGAGCAGCCAATCGCCGTCCTCCTGTTTCTCGCCTTCAGTAATAAGCCAAGTACCTGCACCGCAAGGATTGAAATATTTAACAATAACCTTAGCATTGAATCCCTGACCGTCTGTCGAGCCAAGAGGTGTTTCCGTGAGTTTCTTTTCAATTTCTTTAGTTAGTAATTCCATAGCATAGATTCCTTTCTGTTTTAAATTTCTACATGGGATAAAAGCTTTTTGTTTTTAAAAGTCGTAATATAAGCGCGTGTAAGGTCGTATATTTCGCCTCTTACAGCAATATATTCTAAAGGATTTAAGTAGGTGGATTCAAAGCCTTTACGCTCATATTTGCTTATGACAGATTCCAGCGAGTTCTTGTCAAAAGAGGTAATATAAATTTCGTCGTCACCACAAAAAGCTCGTGCTCTAAAGAGCTTCAGGGCTTTTCGCGTAGACTTAATTTCTATGAGATTCATTGTTATCTACCATTTAAGAATTAGAGTGGAGATTAAGAAGCCATTGCTCATATTCGTCAAGTGCTTTCCATTTTTCTTCTTTTGTAGGCTCCGTCGATTCAAGAATCATAAGAAAATTATCCTTTGGATTTTCAAATACAGGAAGGTCGTATTCGTGACATAAGCTTTCGAGATAGCCCATGTTTTTTTTTCTCCTTTTCTGTTTACAAATGAATTTTTATCCGCTATAATAATAAATAAGATCCCGGTCGTGCGGCAACCGAAGTGGCCGCACTGTTGGACACAGCTTAAGCTATGTAGTCAAGGTAATCCGAATAGCTAACAAAAGTTATCCAAATTCCGTTGACGCAGGCTACATAGTAACCCTCAGGAGTGAATCCCTCAACCAAGGTTTTCACCTCCTTCCATAGCTTCCGCGATTGTCCCGCGGGAGCTATTTATTTTAGCAAGAGCGAAAAGGTTACCTTTCGCAGCTATTCACCTCACGCGGTGGGAAGATACCGCGGTATCGGTCAGTGAGCGTTCTGTTTTATCCTTAGCGCTCTTGACATTTATAATTTTAACGCTTTTACTAAGAAAAGTATGCCGACAAAACAGCCGAGGTTTTAGCGCTTTTGCTGTATGAAACTAACAAAAGCGCTAAGCCTAAGACTTACCAAGTCGCGGGGTACTTTTTAAGTATCTCATCAGAATATAAGTAGGCGCCGTCATTATATTTAATAACATCTTCCCACCATCTGATTCCGGCGACTAAACGAGGAACGGCAAATTTGCCAATATCCTCCGAGTGTACATAAAAGAGCAGGTCGTGACGGCCGCCTTCTTCGTTACGCTCTACAGAGCCGTTAGTAACGGTCTCAATCTCAAATTTGACGCGTACGCCAAATTGCTCTTTCATAAAATCTTCAAATTCTTTTGCGGTATATTCGCCGAGCATTGTGGCCGGCCATACGCAAAGCTGGGTGAATTCATTTGCCATAAAATTTTCTCCTTTCTATTTACAAATTGAATTTTATACGCTATAATAAATATCACCTCCCTTCGGAGCGACAGTCTTTAGACTGTCGCTCGCTGGGTTTTTAGACGGCCTCTTCTTTGTCAGAAGATATGTAGTCAAGATATTCTTCGTAACTAACGAAAGTTATCCAAATACCATTGACACAAGCTACATAATAGCCGTCAGGAGTGAACCCTTGTTCCAAGGTTTTCACCTCCAATCTTTAGCTCCCGCTGTCTTCGGGAGCTATTTATTTTGTCAGATTAACCACCTGACATTTATAATTTTACCGTGTTTTGCGGCATTTGTATGCCGACATAACCACCAGAGTTTAAGCGTTATTGCTATGTAGTTTTACCGAGTATAAACAGAAAAAAGGCCCCTGATATACAGCTCGAAAGCTATACCTCAGGGGCCTTAGTTTATTATGTTATTTACGCGAAGTAATACTCGTTGCCGGTCTTAAGACAAAGCCAGCCGTGAGAAGTCTTTACCCATATATCAATATTGGCGGCTGAGTAGTTAACTCTTGCCTCTGTGATTTTAACTGACTTGCCTTTTGCCAAGGTTTTCTTAACAGAGTAGTTAGTACCGGGTCCGCTGCGTACATTCATAACAGAATTGAGCGTATAGGACACGCCCGTTAAGAATGTATTGAGCTCTTTAGTTCTGCGATTCTGAAGTCCAACTATTATATTTCCTCCAGATTTGCGCCATAACACAAATTCGCAAGCGGCCCTCATAAGTTTATTCTGATTGAGTAAAGTAACCATATCGGACGATTTAAAGCCGTTCGTGCCAATGTTATAGCATAAAGAGACAAGCGCGTCGAATTGATTCTGAGTTACGGCTACCTTTAGAGCGCTGTTAACTGCGGAAACATAGGTTTTCAAGTCAGTCTTAAGTAGTTTAATGGCTTGGGCTTCGGTAATAGTTTGCCCCGATTTAACGTCAGAGCCGTAGTGCCCATAACCTATGGTAAGATACTTCTCTGTAGGTAAAGCTTTACAAGCTTTAAGGCTACAGCCCTCAAAGGATTTTATAAGGTTTACACCGTTCTCAGATATACTCATTTTCTTTATTTTCTTTTGAGCCGTTTTTGTAGCTGCCGTCTTAGCAATTCCAAAATACGTATAAAAACTTGTACTTCCGTTGATTGTAGTTATACTTTTGGAGTTTTGGGATTCGTCGCCCCACCATTTATTTGCTGCTGCACGAGTATCGGCATGAGTATAATACTGAGCGCCGCCGCACTTATAGCCGATTCCGTAGCAGTTTATGTCTTCAAGATAGCAAGCAATTTTCTTGCTGTTAATAAGCTTTCCGGTTTTATTATAGCAAGCAAAGTCCGCTGCCATACCTTTACAGTGATATCCACTGCCGGAGCTGCCGACTGCTTTGTCATGGGCTGCTGTTCTGTAACCGCTGCTGATAATAATTTTGGAGCACTTGAACTTCTTAAAAACCTTTTCAAGCAGTTTGATGAGGTCCGTATCAATAAGGACTTTATCGCTATAGAGCTTTCCCTGACCGATTGACGCGAACTCGCCGACAGCAAAATGGTCTGAGAGCATTTTATTTTTATCTTTTGCGTAAGAATACGTTTTTACAGCCATTATAATTCTTCCTTTCCGTTGAGAGCTGCGCTAATATTTTCGTTATGCTCTGCCATTTCGTGCATAATCTCAAGAGCTTCGTCTACCAGTTTTGAGAACATATTCCACGGAACAAGTTTTGCTATAACCGGAAAAGCCTTAACCGCAAGATTATAGGCGTACCTCAGCTTGAGCTTACCTGTTCCGCTTCCGAATACTGATTCAGACTCGCTAACCGCGTATACAAGCCAGTGTCTAAAAGCGTCAAAGCGGAGAGCTAAAAAGCCAACTATCGCAGCGGCTATAACGATTGAAATTATCATTAGTGTAACTTTATCCATTAGGTATCATTCCTTCCTCTGAGTCGTCTGACAATGAACTGTCAGACGCATTTTTGATTTTTTGCTTATTCTCAACGGCAGATTTAATTAAATAGCCGATTATGCCTCCTGTCATAGGATAGCCGACAAAATTATAAAGGCCTTCGGCATTGATATACTCAGGTACGGTAATCGCCTGATAAGTTGTAAGGCTAATACCGAAAATAGCTACTATGAACCATAGTAGAATCATAGCAGCTATAATTTTCTTTGAATATTCGCGCATAGAACGCTTTTTAACGTGTTTTTTCATTTAGCTATCCTCGTCCTCAAGGTCATCAATTCTATGATTGGCTACCTTAATGTCATTTTTTATAACTTCAATATCTTTCTCAATTTGATACGTTCGTTCTATAAGATTATTATGCTTATCGACTTTTTTCTCCAGTTGCTCTATGCGATAATTAGATAGCTTAGTGTTAATAAGTATGCCGCCCAATGAGCCAACAGCTGAGCCCGCAAGTCCGATAATACCGACTAAAACCTCAGTGTCCATTTTTATGCCCCCTGTAAATATTTTTGAGAGAGCTTCTGCGATATATATGTAAAGTAAACCCAGTCGACGTTTGTTATCTCAATATCTCCGTTATAAATCTGTACTTGTTCTGGACTGTCGTTAATATAAAGATTGCGGACTTTGTACCCGCTCGGGTGAATACGCCAGTAGTCCTCGTAATTAGAAGTTTGAACAGTGCCTTGACCATGTGGAATATATACGCCGATAAGGTCACCTTTTGTCGGCGTTTCAAGACCTACCTCATAAGTGCCGTCGCCGTATTCAAAAACAATGTTTTGATTAAGTTCGGCTTGAGCATATACTAAAAAATTTAAGTCGGTTAATTTAGTAGGCGATATTGATTTGTCAGGTATTTTTTCAGGATTAACAATCTGCTCTTCCCACGCATACGGTATTTGAGCGCCATGTCGAATATAAAAGAATGTTCTGTTGTAATAGGGAATATATACAATATACTTTATATCGGTATATCGGACCGTAAGTTCTGCCTCTGTTCCGTCTGGGACATTAAAAAGCTCTGCTAAAGAATCATATACTCTAAATTGAAAGAGATAAGTACGTTTATCAGAATTTTGTCCTCGGTCAAACATAGTATTTAAGGTAGTTTCATCATGGACATTGCCTAAATCTTCTTTAATTACAATTTCTGTGTTTCTGATAAAGTCCCAGATACCACGAATCTTTTCTTGAATCTCCCTAAAACAGTTTGAGGTTTTAGTCCAAAACCAGTTAAAGTACGCAGCAGGGGGCTTGTAGCCTGCGAAAAAGCCTGTAGCTTTAACTGATTCCTTAGGCTCAACGCCCAGTGCGGTCCAGTCAGGTGGGCTATTTGTAAAATCATTAGTATTAAATGAAGCCATAGTTATTCCTCGCTTTCCTCATCGGTAGCCGGAGGCTCAGGGTCGGTAACGGTCGGCTCGTCGCCCCACATTGTCATGACTGTAAGTGCTTCATGCTCAGGTAATTCATCAATTACCATTTGCCTACCAATAGGAGAGTTTGAGTAGCTTTTTCTTGACGGCTCTCCTATTTGTATTTTATCACCATTGAGGTCAGCAAATATTTGTATCAAGACGCTTACGCTGTTTTTGTTAAGTAATGTTAACGTGATTTCTGAATAAGTTTGTAAACTTGCCATAATTAAACCTCCGTTATTTGTATTTATATTTTAATACAAAATCAATAGTATCATCATTCGCCATAACAGCCCGGTCAAATCTATTTATCTCTAACACGGAAATGTTACTTTGAGTTGTAGTATTTATCGTATAGTTTACGTCGTTTACAGCAACCGCCGCCGCATTTGATTTCGCTGCAACAGGCAGACTGTAGTAGACCTTACCCCAGCCTTTTATCAAATGCGCGGTTGCTGATATAATGCAATAATTCCCATTCAGTTCATATGTTCCGGTCATTTTTTTAGCGCTGTTATCTGAATACCAAGCTTGATTATCAGATGTTATTTTACCTGTTTCAATTTTTGCCAGTGCATTTTGCAAAGATGTACTTAACGCGCTCCATGTGATGCTATTATCAGGTATGGTCCTATCAATAAAATCAGCCCATACGGAGCTACCCATTAAGCGGCGTCGTACAAGGATATTTTGATAATAAACAGATGTAACCACTTGATAAGCGTCAGAGTCTTCAGGCTCAATATATCTTAATTCATAAAGGAAGCTTCCGCCTAAAGCTGATGACAACGCCCCCTGTGCGACAAAGCGGTATATAATTCCATTTTCCGTTAAGCTATCAATTTCTGAAAGATTAAATAAAAAACCTAAGTCTTTATAGTACACCTCCTTGTTGCCTGCGTCCGCGTCGATTTTTTTGAAATTTTCATTAAAGTCATCAATATTAAAATAGTCATTTCTTTCTGGTAATTTCAAGCCTAAATTTGCTGTAACTTTAGCCACTTTATAACCTTCTTTATAATGGTAGGTGAACACTTGAAGAGTCACCTATAATTGTTCCAAGATAGCCGCCAGTAGTCTGTTCCTCGCTACCAAAGCCTGCTTGCGGGTTATACTCAAACGGATATTCAAAGTCTGCATAGGTTGAAGCACTGAGCTCTTCATAAGTATTTTTTTCTAAGTCTTTAATACGCTCGTTTTTTTCTTCTCCGAACTCAAATGTGCCTTCAAAATTGGCGTCATTAAGACGGACGCCTATAGGAAGCATAGACTCAATAAGAGCTATAGCCTCTTCTACGGTATACTCGGACCTTACAAGGTCCAGCAGGGTAAATCCTACCAGTTCAACTGCGCCGGATATATCAGTATCGCGGAAGTACAATTTTTGCTCGTCTTCGCAATTCAATAATGGAGCAAGAAGCGAGATAACCTTTGTATAGTTGCCTTGGCAAGTGTTTCGCCAAATTCGATTTAAAATCAACAGCCTGTACTGCTCGTCATTTAGCTTACCCCTGAATTGTCCTACCGATTGTCCTAAGTAGTCGAGCGTTTTACCGGCTGCCTTAAAAAGGTCAGCGGACTCCATCACAATATCGGAATCCGCTGCAATTTCTCGGCACGCAAGCTCATTAAGATTTAGTAGCTTAAAGTTGTTACCGTCTACCTTTTTGTAGTAAGCGTCAGGCAAGCGCTTTACGTTATTTTTCATAATACGGCATACGCCTCCTAAGTGTCGAGTATAATTTTGATACTGTCTTCGTTAGTTCTTGCAACCTCATAAGGCTCACAAGTAATATCTCTAACGCCAGTATTCTCAAAATTGGTACCTAAGCCTAAGCTTTTAATATTCTTGACACCGGTAATATTGATAAGAGAATACAGTTTACTAAGGTATAAAGACTCTCCCGCTGATAAGGAGTTTATATAGCTAATCAAATTTGCTTTAATAGTAGCTTCAGCGGAGTCTTCAAGAAAATTATTCGTCTCAAGTTCAATCGCTATATATACGTTTTTCTGAGACGTATGAGAAAATGAAACCTCATGCTCATTTCCGTAGTCGTCAGCAATTATCGTTGTAATATCACCGCAAGTATGAATTCCTATAGGCTTCTTGTCAAATATTGCCTTTGCCACTTCGTCATCATTTGCAGTTGCCCCCAAAACGTAGCACTTAAAAGAGTGAGGTGGGAGTCCATCTTTCACTTCCTCAGAATCGTTTTCAATGATAATACAGTCGCTAACGCCATCAACTCTTAGCACTGCGCTTCTTATATTTTCAAGAGTCGTTAAGCCAGAGCCGGCAATCGCCTGTATGAATCGCTTTCTAAGTTCCGTGTCAGTTTCTGTAGCCAAGCCTGAGGATATAAGGCCGTCTCCTTTAGCGAGGTCAATTATAATTGAATCAACATACTCAACTGCATTTACTATTGTATCGATAGTTTTTACGTAAATATTACCTTCTGGACCCGCTGTGTCGCACCGTACAATAACGGTTGCAAGACCATTTTCTGGTATAACGTAGTCGTCAATGGTAGAAAAGATTAAAGACTGCGTAGCGTTTGATACTTCAAAGCCAAACTCAATCGTCTCTCCGGGAGTTCCTTTTAAAGTTATCTGGTACTCCGCAGCAGTCGGTGCGTTCCTTTCAATTCCTGCAAAAACGCAAAGTCTATCAAGGCTCACGCCACTTGCAGTAGAAGGAAAGCGCGAATAATATACGCCTTCTAAAGTTTGGTATAGCTCGTCTAAATCAGCCACGTTAAGTCTTATGTACTTACCGAGTATAGTAAGCTCCGAGGTGTCAATCTGCTCACCAAATAGCTCTTTAGCGCGATTTTCTTGAGCTTCCAGTATTTCATCATAGGTAGGCCTGTTAAAGCCTAAATCAGTTAAAGCCGACATTTAGCCCTCCTATAAGTCAAAATCAAAAACGACGTCTATTTCTTCGTCGTTACTGTTTGTCGCCACAAAAGAAATATGTAAAACTCTATCAGAACTAAGCTCATATTCGAATGACACAAGCTCAGCCAATGAACGTCTAAGTCGAACACCTCAAGTGTTCGACTTAGATTGCGTTAGACCAGCCAAAAAACAGACAGTCAAAAAGCCTGTCTGTTATTTTATATGGCGGGATTCAAAGCCAAGCGTTAAGAAATCGTTTCGGTGAAACGATTTTAGCGAGGAGCGTTTATGTTTAGCCTTAATAAAGTATTAAAATTAATATATAAATATTGATAAATTCATTTTCGTGTGTTAAAATAATGCAGACATATAATTTAAAAAATATTTAATTACGTTTATTTACATATGGAAAATCGGTGTGAAAATGTTAGGTGAAAAATCAATAAACTATAGTAATATTAAAAGGCATGCAAGTTTAAATATACATATTAAGAGGATGATGTATTTTGAAAAAATTGTTGCAACTGTTTTGACAATTTCACTTTCTTTACTTTGCTTTGGATGTGGCTTTGGATGTGAAAAATCACAACAAAATGAAAATGCTTTACAAGCACCTGAAATAAAACCATATTTATCAATTACAGAAACATATTATACAGATGAAACGGAGTCAGATATGAACAGCCGTTGTTTTACTTATGATATTGAAAGTGATAAAATATCTGAAAGAGGTGTAGTACCTTACACGTCTGCTTATCCATTCACATTGTATTCAAGTGATAAAAATGATATATTCTATACTGCTTACAGCGGAAAAGGTGATCAGATATATTTATATAATAACGGTGATGCTCAAAAAAAGACCGACATATTTTCCGGCGTTAATTATGTTATACAATGCGGTAATCAATATTTTGCTGTTGCGAAGTTATTAGAGCATTATTCTACTGAACCTTTTATATTTGATAAGAAATTTAAAACACCTCAACGGGTATTTCCGGATAAAAAGGATGACCGTATTACATGGAGCGTAAGCACTATTCCTCAAGATGATAAAGTATTATTTTCGTATTATTCTGATAAAATTTCACGGAAATGTGATAATACAAAAGAAGACGACAGCGCACCGTCTGATATAGCCTTATTGGATATGAAAACAAAAAAAATTGATGTAATATATACAACTGATCAATATGTTTGGGCAATCGCCGGGAATGACAAAAAGTTATATTTTTGTTGTTCTCCAAGTGGTACAAGCGATAAAACTGAAAACAAGCTGTATGAAGTTGATCTTTCTACAAAGCAAAGTTTTGAAATAAAAGTTCCGTTTTATATTACTGAAGAGATGGCTCTATGGAAAAACACATTGTATTGTTTAGGTGAGAAAAATGATGTCAGAGGAATATATACATATAACATAAAAACTAAAAACACATCAGTAATATTAAAGGAAAATAAAAACGAATATATAAATGGATTTACATTAAATTACTAAGGTTAAAAGTCTGCTCTGTTCAGCTAATATACAGAGCAGGCTTTTTTATTAGTGTTTGAGAATCCCCTTTCCCATACTTAGAAGAAAAATGTGTTTTCCGAGCCGTTTTTTAGTCAGTAGGTTGAATGTTCAGCTTTTTGTTTTTAAAGGTTAATATTTATAAATTGATATTGATAAATTCATTTTCGTGTGGTACAATAGTGTTGCCAACAATTTCAAAATTGTATAATTACGTTAAATGTTTCCTATACCAAGGGAGTAGTGTTTTTATTGTAAAAAACACCTGCTCCTATATCTTGCTATTCCCTTTTTGGAAACATTGCGTGATATTTGAAATTGTTTGGCGACAATCGGAGCTATGTGTTTTATGTGCGTATAACTTAGGTTGTACGCACTTTTTTATTTTATAATTATTAAAAGGAGGAAATGAAAATGAAAAAAGTGTTATCACTTATTCTCACCGCCGTTATTGCGGTGTCCTGCCTGTCTTTTTCCGCGGGCGCAAAAAAGGCAAAAATAAAAGCGCCGAAGTTAAAGTACATAACGCAAACTTCACTGACCTCGGCAAAAATAAGCTGGTCCAAGGCAAGCGGAGCAAAGGGCTATGTCCTTTACTACAGCACAACGGGCAGAGGATACAAAAAGCTCGTCACAACATCAAAAAAGAGCTATACACACAAAAAGCTGAAAAATAATAAAAAATATTACTACAAATTAAAATCGTATAAAAAGGTAAAAGGCAAGAAAAAGTACAGCAAATATTCAAACATTAAGACAATAAGATGCACAAATTATTTAGTCAATCTCCATAACCCGTACAGAGTAAAAAATTTTGAAATTTTCAAGGGAATAAAATCATTCAAAATGAACGATACAAAATATTATAACGGTTTTGTTTTTAGTACGTGTAGTTCGGGTGAAGAATCCTTTGCGGATTTTAATTTAAAGGGGAAATACAGTAAAATTCAGTTTACCTTTGGCTATGACGACAGTACGGAATATACTAAAGCGGAGGATACGCTCAGTATAATCGCAGATGATGAGGTTATTAAAACATATGAGTTAAAATACGGCGACCTTACAAAGACAGTCACATTAAATATTGACAATGCCAACAAGCTTGAATTTCTTATAGTAACAAAAGATGGTTCACAATTTTTTTTAACTTTGAATAAAATAGGCTTTGCCAATATAAGAGTTTTTAAATAATATGTAAAAAGGGGCATATTCCTTATCGAATATGTCCCTTTATTTTCAGCCTTTTTACTTTTACAGAACGTAAAATCAGAGGTGAAATCCTTAGAATTTATGATAACAAGCGTATTCTAATTTGTCGAATTTTTGTTGACACGCTATAATACTTATGATATAATTTTAACCATAAAAGGAGGAGATAAAAATGGTAACGAAAAGAAATATTGCATTGTGCATAGTGTTCAGCATAATTACTTGCGGAATTTATGCGCTGTACTGGTTTGTTGTACTTACTGATGAAACAAATAATGTTTCAAATGATAACGACGGAACTTCCGGCGGAGTAGCTTTACTTTTATCCATTGTTACTTGCGGAATTTATGGTCTTTACTGGGCGTATAAACAGGGAGAAAAGCTTGATAAAGCGAAGAACGACAGGGGAATTCAGGCGTCAAACAGCGGAATTTTATATCTTATTCTCGGTTTACTCGGATTTGGAATTATTGCCTACGCTCTTATGCAGGACAGCCTTAACAAGCTTGCAGAATAATTGGAGAAAAAATTGATTGTAAGATTAAAAAGTATAGTAAAGCCTATTGCCGTTATATTGGCTATAGGCTTTATTTATACAGTTATACACTACACTACGGGATTTTCTCTGTTTTGTCCTTTTAATCGCTTTTTTGGCGTTTACTGCCCCGGTTGCGGAATAAGCAGAATGTTTTTTAACCTCTTTGAATTCGATTTTTTGTCGGCGTTTAAGAGTAATTGCGTTCTGTTCTGCGTTTTGCCTGTTTTATTCGGATTTTTTATTTGGCACAGCTATCGCTATGTGCGTTACGGAAAAAGAGGGATTAGCAAGTGGGAAAACAGGGCCTTATATTTTCTTATAGCGGTTTTAATTATCTTTGCCGTTGTGCGCAATATTTATCCTGCGGATTTTCTCGTTCCGTAAGCTATTAGTCCTTGCGCTGTCTGATATTTTGTGTTATAATACCACCATAATTGAATATAGCTTGTACGGCTTCGCAAGAATTAATAGGGAAGACGGTGAGAGTCCGTCGCAACAGCCATTACCGTATTTAGTTTAAAGAAAGCATTATGCCACTGATTGTGATTGGGAAGGCGCTTTGAAATATATGACTATAAGTCGGGAGACCTGCCGTACTCGTATTTTATACCGTTCTTGGGCATATGGAGATACAGTACAAATTGCCGAAAGGCTTTTTTGCGATGCCCTTTTTTAAGGGTAATTTTTATTTTACGGAGGTTTTATAATGAAAAAACTAATCGCAATCATACTTTCTGTTTTGCTTTTGGCGTCTCTTTTTACGGTAGCCGTCAGCGCGGAGGGTTCAAAGGTATCAATACGCATTGAGGGTATTGAGAAAAATTTGTTTAAAGGTGAAATTGAGATTTCTGACGGAGCAACTGTCGCCGACGCGTTGACAGCTCTTGACAAGAATAATGATACCATTACAATTAAAGGTATCGCGGACAACTTTATTACAGAGGTCAACGGCGAAAAATCCGCGACTTTCGGCGGATATGACGGATGGAATTATTCAGTTAACGGTATTGCTCCGTCTGTTGGAGTCTGCGACTATAAGTTATCATCGGGAGATGTTGTTGTTTTATACTACGGCGATTACCCGTGCCAAATTCCTGTTGCGGATTTAAGCAAGGCAAGCGAGGGAATTATCACGATTTCAAGCTATGATACGTCGTGGATACAGGACGATAAGGGCGATTGGATTTCATCGTCCGAGTGGGTTCCCGTTACAGGGGCAACCGTAACATTAACCGATAACAATAAATCACAAAAATATGTTACGGACAAAAACGGAGTTATCAATTTTACGGTTAATGATTTTTCGGGTACGGTTAAAGCTGATGTGGATAAAAAGTCCGCCTCGGGCGCGCCCGCTGTTTGCCGTGAGTCCTTTTCCTTTGAGATTGAAAACACTAACCCGTCCGTTACTGAAACAACCGAGCCGACAGTAACTGAAAAGACAAAAGTTACTGCCGTTTTGGCGAAAAATGAAATTTATGTTAGTGGGACAACGAAGGTTAATACAAATGTCGTTAACCCCAAGGGTAAAACTTCCTATACTTCAGATAAAAAGTCCGTGGCTGTAGTAAATAAAAACGGTAAAGTAACAGCAAAAAAGAAAGGCGTAGCCACAATTACAGTTAAAAATAACGGAGTAAAAGCTAAGGTTAAAATTACAGTTAAAAATCCAAAGCTTAATAAAACTAAAATTAATCTTAAAAAAGGCAAAAGCTTTAAAATCAAGATTACGGGTAAAGCGGGAAAACAGACATATACTTCTTCTAAAAAAAGCGTGGCTAAGGTTTCAAAAAAAGGAAAAGTTACGGCTAAAAAGAGGGGTAAAGCTGTTATTACGGTAAAAACAAATAAGAGCGTTAAATTAAAGCTTAAAGTAAAAGTAAAGTAAAAGCGGTGGTAAAAATGGGTAAAAGGATATTTGTAGTTATATTAGCGGTTTTATTGTGTGTAACTACGCCTCTTACCGCCTATTGCTCGCAAATCAACACCCCCGACGGCGTTAAATCGTCTGTCGAGGGTGTAATTTTATACAAATGCGCGTCTTTAAACGCAAATTCGGTTGACGATATGCTCTCTAAATTAAGTGAAAATGCGGGCGACAGCTCGTCAGATTGGTATTATACAGCCTTGTCTCAATACGGAGTTGACTGTAAAAACAGTAAAAGTATTTCCGCTCTTAAAAGCGCCGTGGAAGAATTTTATGAAAATGGTTTAAGCAGTGTAAAAGCAACGGATTTACAGCGCGTTGCGTTCGCCCTCTTAGCTTGTAAACAGGATATAACCGATATAAACGGACGAAATCTTCTTGCTGACGCCACCTATAACCGCTCAAAATACAGACCGCTCGACGCACAGGGTACCAATTCGCTTGCGTACGCTCTGTTGCTTTTGGATTCAAAAGACTATAAGACACCGTTTGAAGCAAAGGATACAAGGGACAGTATTATCAATCGTATTTTAGACAGAGAAACGAACAAGGGCGGTTATGCGCTTTCGGGAAGTACGGCTGATACCGATATGACGGCAATCGCGTTACAGGCGCTTGCGCCTTATAAAAACAGGAAAAAGGTTAGTGAGAGTATTGACCGTTGCCTTGATATTCTTTCTCGCCGTCAGGACGAAAGCGGAGCATATAAATCGTTTTCAAATACCATAACTTCCGAAACCACCGCACAGGTTATAATTGCGTTAACATCTCTTAATATAGACATTGCTTCTGACGGCAGATTTATAAAAAACGGAAATACCCTGCTTGACGGTTTAATGAATTTTAAGCTTGATAACGGAGCGTTTTCACATACCGAAGGGGCTTCGGAAAATAATATGGCGACATATCAATGCCTTTGCGCGCTGGTATCGGCTTACAGATTTTTTAACGGAGAGGGAGTATTCTATGATTTCAATTCAAAGGTTAAAACCGTAACTAAATCTGTAAATAGGGCTGTTACAAAATCAGTTGAAAAAAAGTATAACACAAAAAGTAAAAAATCTAAAAAAATATCTAATCCCGAAACCTCTGAAACAATAAATCAAAATTCTAAAGAAGAAAATAAAATAGTTTCAGATAAACAAACAAAAAAGAAAAAAATAAAAAATAAAATTGAAAAAGAAACCTCAAAGGCTGTTCAAAATGAAACAACACAAACGGTAATTCCGAAAACAAGTGAACAAAAATCAAACTCTGAAAGCGGTAAACCGTTTACCCCGAAGCCTTTTTACATAGATTTTTTGTTATTAATTATAAGTTATTTAACCCTGTTTTTAATTAAAAAAGGAGGTAAAAAATGAAACGGCTGATTTTTTTCCCTCTTATATTTATACTTTTATTTTCGGGCTGTTCAATAAAATCACCCGATGATTACTATAACAAAATCGAAAACGGCGAATTAACGGCGACGGTTTCAATTAATTGCCGTACGGCCGTTGATTATGAGGGTTCAAAGCGTGAAAAAGCTGAAATTTTATCAGACTGTAAAGTGAATTTTAAAGACGGCGATACCGTGTACGACGCTCTTAAAAACGCCTGTAAAAAAAATAAAATCCAGTTTGAATATTCGGGAAACGGCGACAGCATTTATATTGAGGGCATTGACTATCTTTATGAGTTCGACTGCGGAGAGCTTTCGGGTTGGAAATACAGCGTAAACGGAATTTTTCCGAACAAAGGATGTAATGTTTATAAGCTCAAAGACGGAGATGAGGTTGATTGGCTTTATACCTGCGACCTCGGAGAGGATATAGGCGATAAGTATGAGGGGAAAAGATGAATACTTTTAAAAATTTTCACCCGATTACCTTGTTTTTCTACTTCCTGTTTGTGCTTTTTATCTCAATCTTTTCATTTAATCCGCTGTTTTTAATATTCGGATTTTTCGGCTCAATATCTTTTTACGCCTGTATTTCAGATTTCAAGGCGGTATTTAAAAGCATAATTTTCTATATTATTTTGATTTTTGCCGTAACGGCTACAAACCCGATTTTTTCGCATAACGGCGCAACGGTTTTATTTTTTATCAACGACAACCGTATCACCCTTGAGGCGCTCATATACGGCGCGGTTTTAGGTCTGATGATTGCTGTGGCTGTAATATGGTTTAGATGCTTCAATCTTGTTTTTGACAGCGAAAAGATTTTATATTTCCTGGGAAAAAGCTTTCCGAGGCTTGCGCTTGTTTTTTCAATGACGCTTAATTTTGTTCCGAATTTGTTAAGGAGTTTTAAAAATATCAATACGGCTCAAAGGCTTTCGGGCAAAAAAACTTCCCGTATAAAGCGGTATTTAAACAGTTTTTCCGCTGTGATAACACAAAGTATGGAGAACGCGATGATAACCTCCGACAGTATGAAGGCGCGCGGTTACGGGCTTAAAAAGCGTACATTTTACTCGCGTTTTAAATTCACTTTTTACGATTTAACATATTTGGCGGTATCAATCATTCTTTTTTCGCTCTCGTTAGCCGGAAATACTTCGTTTGAATTCTATCCCTATTTTGTTATACCTAAAGCTGATACATTAAATATATTGAGTTATATATCTTTTTTAATTTTATCGTTCGTACCCTTTTTGTTTGAAGTTAAGGAGGGAGCAAAATGGAAATTTTTAATATCAAAAATTTAAGCTTTACCTACAATACTTCTGACAAAAAGGCGGTAAACTCAATTAATATGACCGTTTCTTCAGGCGATTTCCTGCTTGTTATCGGTCAGTCGGGTTGCGGAAAAACAACCTTGCTGAAAATGTTAAAAAAAGAGCTTACCCCTTTTGGAAAGAAAGAGGGGGAAATATTCTATAAAGGAAAAAACATAGAATTGCTCAATGAGAGAGAAAGCGCTCAAAGTATCGGCTTTATTATGCAGGACCCCGACTCGCAAATCGTTACCGACAAGGTTTACAGCGAGCTTGCTTTCGGACTTGAAAATCTCGGATATGATAAAGAAGTAATAAGGGCTAAGGTGTCGGAATTTGCGAGTTGTTTCGGTTTTCTCGAAAGCTTTGACAGTTCTGTCGATAAGCTTTCGGGAGGGGAAAAGCAGATGCTCAACCTCGCCTCGGTTATGGCTTTGAATCCCGAGGTAATTATTCTTGATGAACCCACGTCTATGCTCGACCCGATTTCCGCAAACGATTTTTTTAGCACTTTAAAGAGAATTAACAATGACTTTGGGACCACCGTCATCATTTCGGAACACCATTTGCAGGAGGTTTTTCATCTTGCCGATAGAGTTGTATGTCTTGAAAACGGCGAAATAACGGCGCTCGATACGCCAAAAAATGTATGTAAATCACTAAAAGGAAAAAAAATTATGAAAACCCTGCCTGCGCCCGCCCGTGTTTTTAACTCCGTTAAGGCATACGGAGAGTGTCCCATAACCGTAAAAGAGGGGAGAAAAATGCTTTCCTCTATTGCTTTAAACAGAAATAAAATTTCCTCTGAAGAATTAAAAAATGACGATGTAATATTATCCTGCAAAAATATTTGGTTCAGATACGAGAGGAAATCAAAAGATATTTTAAAAAATTGTAGTTTTAATGTTAATAAGGGCGAATTTTATGCTCTGCTCGGTGAAAACGGCTGTGGCAAGTCCACGCTTTTAAATATTATAAACGGCTCCTTAAAACCGTATAGGGGCAAAATAAAATGCGATTTAAAATCTGCATATCTTCCGCAAAATCCTAAAAACGTGTTCGTTAAGGATACATTGGAGCAGGACTTCAAGATGATTGATAATTCTTATTTAGAATTATCGGAACAGTTTGGGTTAAGCGATTTTTTAAAAACACATCCGTATGATTTAAGCGGAGGAGAGCTACAGCGGGCGTCAATATGCAAAATACTGCTTTCAAATCCCGATATACTGCTTTTAGACGAGCCGACAAAGGGACTTGACACCTTCGCGAAAATTAACCTCGGAAGCTTTTTAAAACAGCTTTGTAAAAAAGGATTAACAATTGTTATGGTAACTCACGATGTTGAGTTTTCAGCTGAATTTTCAGACAGATGCGGTTTGCTTTTTGACGGCGGAATAACAAGCGAAAATTCCGTGAGGGAATTTTTCAGCCAAAATATTTTTTACACGACCTCCGCTTCAAAAATGTCTAAGGGTATGATTGAAAATGCCGTGACCGCCGACGATATTATTGGGTGTATAAATGGCTAAAACAGTTTTAAAATATGTTATCACAATTATATTAATACCGGCGACAATTATTCTCGGCGTTGTCTTATTTTCCGACCGAAGCTACGCCGTAATTTCAATAGCGGTAGCTTTCTTTGCTTGTATTCCGTTCTTTTTATGCTTTGAAAGAAATAAATATTCAACAAGACGGATAGTTCTGCTCGCCGTGATGACCGCGTTGTCGGTTGCGGGAAGATTTATTTTTGCTCCTTTGCCGTTTTTTAAGCCCGTCACGGCAATTGTGGTAATCGCGGGAATGTATTTCGGCTCGGAGTTCGGATTTTTAACAGGAGCGCTCTCTGCGGTTGTTTCTAATTTCTATTTCGGGCAAGGACCGTGGACACCGTTTCAGATGTTTTCCTGGGGAATAATCGGCTTTGTAGCGGGAATAATCTCAAATCCGCTTATAAAGAACAAGCTTGTTTTAATTTTATACGGTGCGTTTTCGGGAATAGCCTATTCTCTTTTAATGGATGTATGGACAACGATGTGGTCGGACGGAACATTTAATCTTGTCAGGTTCTACGGCGCTATAATATCCGCTCTTCCTATAACTTTAGAATATTATGTGATTTCAAATATTATTTTCCTGTTAATTTTCGCTCCGCTGTTCGGCAAGAAAATCGAAAGATTAAAATTAAAGTATGAAATTTAAAATATGTAAACGCTCTCTGACGTAAAAAAGCTGTCCGTCCGGACAGCTTTTTTTATTTGCTTTTCTGTTTTTTTATTACCTTCATTCTCGAAAATTCTTCTCTGTCCTTTTCGTCCAGAGCGTCGGTTATAAATTTTACGCTTTCCTCAAACTTTGGTATCATAATATTTTTAAGCGCGTTTGCCCTTTTCTGCGTTTTTTTAATGGAATCCGCAAGTCTGTATACGCTGTTTTCAATTTCCGCAAGGTCGGCGGTCAGAATTTTTACCTCGGTAAATTTCTGAAACGCGTTGTCAAGAGCCGTGCTTGTCGAGTTAAGTCCGAAATGGAGCTTCGTTTTATCGGGAGCGTTCATTCTTACAATAGGAATCTCAACACCCATAACGGAACGGTAATCGAGAGTTAATGAATTTTCAACAGGAATCGTCTTGCTTATATCCGCGCAGTAGCCGTGAATAATATTTGCGGTTTGCAGAGCCTGATAAGCTTCGGAGTAAGCCTTGTCAATTTTCCCCTGAATTTCATTAGCCTTATCTATAAGCATCATCATCTCTCTGATAAGAATATTTCTTTTCTTATCCATAAGCTCATAGCCCATTTTAGCAAGGGATAATGATTTTTTTGTATTCATCAGATTACCCTTTGTGGGTACTGCCTGTACTGCCACCTCTGAAAACTCCTTTTTAATTAAGGTCTGTAATATTTATCGAGCAATTCATCGTCAACTCTGTCAAGCTCGCTCCTCGGCAATGTCGAGAGAAGCTCCCAGCCCAAATCCAGACTTTCCGTAATATCGCGGTTTTCATTAAAGCCTTGATTAACAAATTTTGTTTCAAAGAGCTTTCCGAATTCCATATATTTTTTGTCAATAGGGGAAAGCTCTTCTTCGCCGATAACCGACGCAAGCGAACGCGCGTCAATAACCTTTGCGTATGACGCGAAAAGCTGGTTCGCGAGAGCCTGATGGTCCGCTCTCGTAAAGCCTTCTCCGATACCGTCTTTCATAAGTCTTGAAAGTGACGGAAGTACGGAAACGGGCGGATAATATCCCTGTCCCTGCAGGGTTCTGTCAAGAGTAATCTGTCCCTCTGTAATATATCCCGTAAGGTCGGGTATAGGGTGGGTAATATCATCGTTCGGCATAGTGAGAATCGGTATCTGCGTAACGGAGCCTTCGTGACCTTTAATCATTCCCGCTCTCTCATAGATAGAGGCGAGGTCGGAATACAGATAACCAGGATAACCTTTACGTCCCGGAATTTCTCCCTTAGATGATGAAAATTCTCTGAGCGCCTCCGCGTATGAGGTCATATCCGTCATAATAACGAGAACGTGCATATCGAGGTCAAATGCGAGATATTCGGCGATTGTAAGCGCGCATCTCGGTGTTAGCGTTCTTTCAATAATCGGGTCGTTAGAAAGGTTTAAAAGCATAACGACGTGTGAAAGAACTCCCGATTCCTCAAAGGATTTTCTAAAGTATTCCGCAACGTCTTTCTGAACGCCCATAGCGGCGAAAACAACGCAGAAATTATCCTCGGTAGCGCCGCTGATTTTAGCCTGACGTACAATCTGAACGGCTAAATCATTGTGTTTCATACCCGAGCCGGAGAAAATCGGCAGTTTCTGACCGCGTATAAGCGTCATAAGAGTGTCTATTGTTGAAATGCCCGTGTTGATATAGTTTGTCGGATAAACTCGCGATACGGGATTAATCGGGGTACCGTTTATATCGGCGCGCTTTTCGGGGAAAATTTCACCGAGTCCGTCTATCGGACGTCCCGCGCCGTCGAGTACACGTCCGATAATTTCAGGCGACAGAGCCTGCTCCATCGGATGTCCCGTAAGTCTTGTTTTTGTATTTGCAAGGCTTATGTTTCTCGTACCCTCAAATACCTGCACGACTATTCTTTCGCCCTCAATCTGAACGACGCGTCCCTGCCTTACTGAACCGCCGTCAAGGCGTATATCGACAATTTCCTCGTAGGAAACGCCCTTAACGCCGTCGATAACTATAAGAGAACCGTTAATTTCCTTAACGCCTACATAATCTATTAACATAGCGTTTCCTCCTTAAAGAATTTCATCAATTTTATTGTCAATTTCCTTGATGTAATCATCAAACATTTCAAGCTTGTTGTTAGGAATGTCATATTTCATCTTGTTAAGCTTGTCGAAAAGCCCCGATGATAAAAGCTTGGAAATGGGAATTTCCTTGGCTATAACCTCTTTTGCTCTGTCGTAAAGATGTAATATAACGCCCATCATTTTCATCTGCTTTTCAAGCGGAACGTAGGTATCGTCAGCGTGGAAAGCGTTTTGCTGGAGAAAACCGACTCTGATAATTCTGGCTGTTTCAATAACAAGCTTTTGGTCGTCGGGAAGAACGTCGGAGCCGATTAGCTTGACGATTTCCATAAGAGAGCTTTCTTCCTGTAAAAGCGCGGAAATTCTTTTTCTGTATTCCACAAATTCAGGACCTAAATGCTCGTTATACCAGGGGTCAATATCATTAAAATACTCGCTGTAGGAATCCATCCAGTTAATAGCGGGGTAGTGCCTTGCGTACGCTAAATTTTTATCCAAAGCCCAGAAACACCGAGTAAATCTCTTTGTATTCTGCGTAACAGGCTCCGAGAAGTCAGAACCCTGCGGTGAAACGGCTCCGATAATTGTTACCGAGCCGTTATCGTGCGACAGCGTTTTAACTCTGCCCGCGCGCTCATAAAATTCCGCAAGACGGGAGGGAAGATACGCGGGGAAGCCTTCTTCCGCGGGCATTTCTTCAAGTCGTCCCGAAATTTCTCTGAGCGCTTCTGCCCATCTTGAGGTAGAATCCGCCATAATAGCGACATCATACCCCATATCACGGTAATATTCAGCAAGCGTAATTCCCGTGTAAATTGATGCCTCACGGGCGGCAACAGGCATATTTGAGGTGTTGGCTATAAGTACGGTACGGTCAGTCATAGGTCTGCCCGATTTCGGGTCAATAAGCTCGGAGAACTCTTCAAGCACCTGCGACATTTCGTTGCCTCGCTCTCCGCATCCGACATATACGATTATATCTGCGTCGCACCATTTGGCGAGCTGATGCTGGTTCATAGTTTTTCCCGTACCGAATCCTCCCGGAATAGCCGCCGTACCGCCTTTAGCTACAGGAAACATCGTATCCATAACACGCTGACCTGTAATAAGCGGAACAGTAGTCGGAAGTCTGTCCTCAATAGGACGTGATGTTCGTATGGGCCACTTTTGGCAAAGAGTCAGATTATGCTCAATTCCGAGTTCATCTTTAAGTATTGCAATCGTGTCAAAAAGCCTGTATTCTCCGTCGGGTTTAACCTCTACAATTTCACCCGAAAGGGCGGGGGGAACCATAAGCCTGTGTTCAATAATCTCTGTTTCGGGAATAGTAGCGTATATCTCTCCGCCCGAAAGCCTGTCGCCTGCTTTAACCTTTAAGCTTACGTTCCAAAGCTTTTGGTCGTCTAATGCGTTAACCTGCGAGCCTCGGCTGATGAATGCGCCCGACTCCTCCTCGATAGCTTTAAGCGGACGTTCAATTCCGTCAAAAATATTATCTATTATTCCCGGTCCGAGTAAAACATTCATCGGGTTGCCTGTTCCCGTAATAGGGTCGCCGGGCTTTAGCCCCGTTGTTTCCTCGTAAACCTGAACGGTTGTAAATTCGTCGGTAACGCCTATAATCTCGCCTACGAGGTTTTCGTTTCCGACGTGAACCATTTCCATCATTTTAAATTCGGTCGGACCTTTAACTGTAATAACAGGTCCGTTAATCCCGTAGATTACATTATTTTCCATAGTTTCATCTCACTTAATTCAGCTGATTTTTAAATCCGCGTTCTCAACAAACCAGTTTTTCTGGTTTTCAAGCTTGCTGTCAAGAGTATTGTCACAAACAAGCTGAAGCTTTTCACAATAGGCGCGAAGTCCTCCTATGCGGATTTCAATATCGCTTTCAACCTTAATATCCGAGGTGAATACAGCCTTAATCTCGTTTTCATATTTAAGGTCGTCTTTTTTAACATAAACAGTACAGCTGTTTTCCTTGAAAGTTTCAGAGATTTCTTTAGCGTAGGAAATAAGCTTATCCTTATACTGCGGTGAATTTGTATAATCCTCAAGCTTGTTTGACGCGCGTTTAAAGATTTCCTTTACCATATCGTCACGCTTTTTAAACAGTTTTCCCTGCGCCTCAAGGTTTTTAACGGCAAATTCGCCCGTTATTTCGGATTTTTTAGCGGAAAGATTTTTTTTAACAAATCTGTCGGCGTCCGCCTTACCCTTAGCCTGCGCTGATTTTACCGCTTCTGATTTTTTACTCTCAATCTCCGATATAATTTTGGCTCTTTCTTCTTCGTTATATTTTTTAACAGCGCTTAAAAAATTGTCTGCTTTACTATCATTTTTCATAATTGTAACCTCGTTTACAGCTTAACTCCGATTGCTTCCTGAACGTATTTTGTAATACTGTCCGCAGTTCTCCCGTTTCCGTGACGGTCGGGAATCTCTACAATAAGCGGACGCTTTCTGTTAAGCTTTAAATCATATATAAGGTCGGGGCATTTAGAAACTAAGGTTTCCGTCATAAGAACTACCGCGATTTCGGGATTGTCCATAGCCTTTAAAAGCTCCTCACGGATATGCTTATCCGAATGTACGACAACTCCTTCAATGCCCGCAAGCCTCATTCCCATTTGCGTATCGACATTATCGCTTATAAGATAGTATTTCATAATTAACCGTTAAGAATAAGGATAGAAATAAGCATACCGTAAAGCGCGATACCTTCACCGAGCGCAACGAAGATAATAGCTTTACCGAAGTTTTTCGGGTCCTCAGCGGCAGCTCCTATAGCGGCAGGAGCGCCGTGTCCAACCGCGATACCGCCTCCTATGCAGGCGATACCTGTCGAAAGACCTGCGCCGAGATACTGTAAACCCTTTGCGATAGGGTCAAGAGCGGAAGCGGCGCCCGCTTCTCCCACAGCTCCTACGGCGAGAGGACAAACAAGGCAAAAAGCCGCGACAGCGCCGAATGAGAGGAACTGAAGTAACATAGAACGTTTAGCGTTTCTGCCTTTTGCGAAAGTTTTAGTGGCAAGTACCACGGAAAGAATTAAAAATACAACGGGAACAATAAGTAAAATCGAATTAAAAATCATAATAAACCTCCAATATAAAAATTAATTTCTAACTAAATTAAGTCTGACAGGCTCGTATGGTCTGCCTTCTCCCGAATAGAAACGACTGAACATTTCGTAATATTCAAGACGCAGTACCTGAATTGATACCAAAAGCGCTTCAAGCGCGCATACGAGTCCGTTTCCTATGATTACGACAGGAATGTAGGCGATAGGACCTGCCGTATCGGCAAGAGTAAATACAACCTGCATCATACCCGCGTGGACAAGCACAAATGCCGCGACTCTTAAAAAGCTCATAGTATTTGAAACGTAGCTTAAAATAACCTCTATTGATTCAAATACGTTTTCAAGAATAAAGTTGCCCCAGCTTTCGGGCGCCCATTCGGGGTCGCCGTCAACAAGCTTAGAGAGCGGTTCCCTGAGGAAAATAAGTATAAACATAACCGCGATTACTATTATATAGGGGATGCTGAAAAGGTTAATACCGAACATCATCATTCCGATTAATCCCGCGCAAATCATCGCGTAAAATATAAGTCCGCAGATTCCGCTCGTATCAAATATCATTTTCCCTATATTTTTCTGTCTTATCGAGGTGTAGATATTCAGAAGCATAGCCGTGCAAAGCAACGCCATACCTATTCCCACGGCAATAAACAGAATGTTGTTTGTAAATGAGGAGGACATTACTTCAATCGGTTTTTCCTCCATATTAAGACCTCTGTAGAACCAGTCCATAGCGTTTTCATATCCGAAAACACTTCCGTAAACCGCTCCGAAAATCATACCTGAAAATCCGCACGGCAAGAGAATTTTACCGATAGGCATTCTTTTTAGGAACCACATAAGCGCTCCGGCAATCATTACGCAAAAACCGTGTCCGACGTCACCGAACATTATTCCGAACAGCAAAACGTAAGTAAAGGCGATAAACGCCGTCGGGTCAATTTCCCTGTACTTCGGCACACCGTACATTTCAGTGTAAAATTGGAACGGGCGCGTAAGGAAAAAGTTTTTAAGTTTTACGGGAGGGGACAGTTGAAGCTCGTCGTTTCCGTTTGAAACGCTTACCTCCACGCTTTCGATACTCTGTAAATTGTTTTTAAGCTTTTTAGACTGTCCTTCGGGAACCCAGCCCGTCAGGCAAAAGCTTTTGCCTCTTTCCATTGCGTGGGTTTTAATCGAAAAGAAAAGGTTGTATTCAGCCGCTTTGGTGTAGTAGCTTAAAATTTTCTTTTCCTTCTCATCTGCAAAATCTTTAATTTTGCTGTTGATTTGCTCGAGATTGTTTTTTAGCTTTTCAATATCGGAGTTAAGCCTTTTGTAACGCTTTTCGGGAGCCTCATCCATAGTCGCGAAGGAGCTCTTCTCGAAATACAGTCTGGAGAAAATCCTTTCTGCCTTTTCGTATTGGGTTAAAGGCACAAAGTAAACTCCCCATATATAGGTTCCTTCCTCGGAGCAGGGAATAAACTCGATAAAATCAGTGTTATAGTTTTCTGTGCCGAGCTTATCGACGTTTTCTTTAGGCATACGTCCGAAAACCGCTTTGACGTATTCCATTTCAAGCAATTCTTCTATGTTGCGGTCAATGGAAACAAAATGGCTCGTTTCTTCTCTTGCGCGTTTACACTCGTTGTATTCCTGCTGGAGTTTTGCTTTCTTTTTCTCTAATTTATCAACCTTTTCAATAAGATTTTCTGAATAGCGGTCAATAGTCTCAAAATCAGGCGCGAATTTCTTTTTTGTGCGGATATATCTCGGCTCAATTCCGAGTGTTCTCATCGCGTTTGAAATTCTTGAAACAGGCTCGCCGTACTTATTCTGACTGCTTACTCTTACAAAACCGCGCGTGTCGGAATAAAAATTGCTTACTTCGTCAGGCTGAAAAACCTTTGATTTTCCAAGCGTCATAACAACGTTGTCAAGCGCGTCCGTATGTCCGATAATACTGAAAGCTTTTATGTTTTCAACACTCAAGTCAAATCACCTCCTTTTAGAGTTTTATATCAATAAATGAGTAATGGTTCAATCATACTTCTGTCCACATTATATCTTACTCCCTCAATAATACAAATCAGGTTGTGCAGTTCAATTTCACAAAGAGTAATGTATGACATCATAACTGTTGCGGGACTGTCCGAAAAGTACATATTATGCTTAGCTTTATTAAATTTAACAGTAAGCTCAAGCACATCTATATTTTCAAATTCAAATTTGTCAATTAATTTGCCTGAGCGTGTGGAGGACATAATGCCGTAAACCGACTGAGGGTCCTCCGCCTCGCACATATTTTGAATAACTTTCGCTTTAAGATTTCCGAAGGGAAGAATATATTTTTGGACTGTTTTGCTGTCAGTGTTATAAAAATTCTTTAAACGAATTATATTAAGGAAGTTTCTATAGTCGATAATCGTATTAAAAAGCTCCTTCAGTTCCTCTTTTTCAGTGGCGTCTGTTTTTTCAATCGCCTCGAAAAGCTCAGAATAGAGTTTGGTGTATAGTCTGTTTTCTATCTCGGGAATAGGAATTGCTGAGCTTTCTTTAATATCATATTCATTTAAAACAGCCTCGTAGCTTGTGTTTTTGATAGCCTGTAAAAATTGCTCGTAGTTTTCCGCCTTAGCTAAAATATTAAGGTCAATTGAAGTTTTTTTCGCGATATGAGCAGGTACGGTAAAGTTGTATTCCTGCTTTTCCTTTGAATTAAGAAGCGTTAAAATCCGTATAATCTCGTCTATCTCGGTTTTGTGCGCTATATACTGCGAAAAATCCTCTCCCACACTAAGCTCGTAACGGCATATAGTATCAAATTCATTTGTGACATACTGTCTTAAAAGGCTTTCAAAAAGACCTCTGTGAATACCTCTCTCGTTTGCCTCTCCGAACGCGTTTATATAGTGTGTATTCGATTTTAAATATGTCATTACGTCGGTAACGTTATCGCAGTCCAGAAGCGCTTTATAATCCTTGCCTTTAAGACGTTTTCCGTATTTGGCTTTCGCGCGCGTTAAAACCGCATAGCTCGTATCTGACATATACACACCGCCTTTCCCTTAGCGTGAATAATTAAGATAAAACGTTTTTTACTATGGTTTCAACCCAGGTGTCAGAGTTATCGTCAAATTTTTTCTGTAGCTTTTTTGCTGACTCAAGGCGTTTTTTCTCATTTTTCTCAAAGCTTTTCTGACTTTCGTTCTTGATAATTTCGCTTTGCTTTTCAACCTCCGCTTTGGCGTCAGCCATACATTTATCATATATTTCCTTTGTTTCTTTAGATATTTCTTTTTCAAGTTTTTCTTTCTGTCTTTTGGTTTCCTCGCTGTAAATTTTCGCCTGTTCTTCAATATCTACAAGCTTTTTAATTACATCTTTCATAAGAAATAACCTCCGTCAGTTTTTAAGCGATTGAAGCGGTGCGGGAAGCCGTCCGCCTCTGTTTATAAATTTGCTCGGGTCGCCCTCTCTTATCGGCATAACGGGCCCAGTTCCCAAAAGACCGCCAAAGCTGAGTTCATCTCCTGCTTTTTTCCCGATAGCGGGGATAAGGCGGACTGCTGTAGTTTTGGAATTTACCATACCAATCGCCGCCTCATCAGCTATTATCGCCGAAATTGTTTCGGGAGTAATATCACCGGGGACAACAATCATATCGAGCCCCACAGAGCAAACGGCAGTCATACATTCAAGCTTGGTAATATCGAGCGTTCCTCTTTTGGCGGCGGCAATCATACCCGCGTCCTCGCTTACGGGAATAAACGCGCCCGAAAGTCCGCCAACGTGCGACGAGGCCATAACACCGCCCTTTTTAACAGCGTCATTTAAAAGCGCAAGCGCCGCGGTAGTTCCGTGGCATCCACAGCTTTCGAGTCCCATTTCCTCAAGAATATATGCTACGCTGTCGCCGACCGCGGGAGTGGGAGCGAGGGAGAGGTCAACAATTCCGAATGGAACGCAAAGTCTTTTTGATGCTTCTCTCGCAACTAACTGTCCCATTCTTGTTATTTTAAACGCGGTCTTTTTAATCATATCCGCAATTTCGTCTATACTCTTATCTGCGCCGTCTTTAGCCAAAACGGCTCTTACAACGCCGGGACCCGAAACGCCTACGTTTATTACGCAGTCCGCCTCGCCCGTACCGTGAAAAGCTCCTGCCATAAACGGATTATCCTCGGGAGCGTTGCAGAAAACTACAAGCTTTGCCGCTCCGATGCAATCCCTGTCTGCGGTTTTTTCCGCGGTGAGTTTTACGATTTTACCCATCATTTTAACCGCGTCCATATTAAGTCCTGCTTTTGTTGAACCAATGTTAACAGAGGAGCAAACTCTTTCGGTTTGGTCCAAAGCCTCAGGTATACTGTCAATTACAGCGTAATCTCCCGATGAAAAGCCCTTTTGAACCAAAGCGGAGTAACCGCCGATAAAGTTAACGCCGAGGTTATGAGCCGCTTTGTCGAGAGCCTTTGCGAATTTTACAACATTTTTACTCTGGCACGGAGCCGCAATCATACCTATAGGGCTGACGGAAATTCTTTTGTTTATAATAGGAATACCGTACTGCTTTTCTATATCTTCTCCTGTTTTGACGAGGTCCTGAGCGTATCTGCAAACCTTATCGTAAACCTTACCGCTCGCTTTATCAATATTCTCGTCCATACAGTCGAGCAACGAAATACCCATTGTAATTGTTCTTACGTCAAGGTTTTCGTTATCTATCATATTAATTGTTTCAAGAATATCTTTTGTTTCCAACATAACGGTTTAATCCTCTCAACTCAAATCTTATGCATACTGTTAAAGATGTCCTCGTGCATAACGTGGATTTTGGTACAGGTTTCTTCTCCTACCTTATCGAGTTTTTCTCTTAAAACGTCAAGTCCCATACTCTTATCAATTTCAACCATCATTGTCATAGCGAACATATCCTTCAAAACGCTCTGCGTAACCTCGACAATGTTAACATCAGCGTCAGCGCAGGCGGTAGATACTTTAGCAAGTATACCGACAGAGTCCTTGCCTATTACCGTAATAATCGCTTTCATTTTTTGTCCTCCCAATAAAAGTTTTTGAGGATATTTATAAGCTTAGCTTAAATTGCTAAACCAAAATCTGCGCATATTCTGCGCTTTACTGTATAAATACAACTTATTATTTTACTATATTATTTGAATTTTTGCAAATTGTTATTGAAAAATATATTTATTGAAAATGTTATAATGTATATTATGTTTGCATATAGGATAGAATTATGATATATTTTATCGTAGGTGATATTATGAAGATTATATGTGATACCCACGTTCATTCGGAAAATTCCTTTGACGGTGAAAGCTCTGTTTCAGATATTTGCAACAGCGCCGTGGAAAAGGGAATAAATACCGTAACGATTACCGACCATATGGAGGCGCCCGAAATTCGTTTCGGCGATAAGAGCATTTATGGAAACGCAAAAAAAATGATAGGTAAATCCGTATCCGATGTAGAAGAAACAGCGTCGAAATTTGACGGTAAGGTTAAGCTTTTAAAAGGAATGGAGCTCGGAGAGCCTATGCACTTTCCAAAGCTGACAAAAAAGGCTTTGGAAATTTCGGATTTTGATTTTATCCTTGCGTCCGTACACAATCTGAAGGATACGGAAGATTTTTACTATCTTGAATACACCGAAGAGAATATCGGCAGTTTGCTGAAAAGCTATTTTGAGGAGCTTTTGGATACTGCGTTAAACGCTGATTTTGACAGCCTTGCCCATTTAACGTATCCTCTGCGCTATATTTATGAGAGAACGGATATAAAACCCGACCTCGAAAGCTACGGCGAGATAATCGACGCGATTTTTAAAGCTCTTATAAACAGAGAAAAATCGCTCGAAATTAACACCTCGGGGCTTTTTAAGCCGATAAAAACAACCTTGCCCGATATTAATTTAGTCAGGCGTTTCAAGGAGCTCGGCGGAAAATATGTAACAATCGGAAGTGACGCGCACAATTGCAAAGACCTCGGCAAGGGAGTAGAAAAGGGAATTGAGATTGCAAAAATATGCGGTTTTGACCATTACACGATTTATGAAAAACGCGAGCCGAAATTGATTGAAATTTGGTATTAATTAAAAATATTACAATAAAAAGGGCAATGAAGCGGAAAGCTCCATTGCCTTTCGTTGTTGCAAAAATTATAGCACTATAAAAAATAATTTTCAAGCAATTTTCAAGCAAATTTTTTAACTTTTAAAAAATAGTCGATTTTATCAAAATTATAGCTCTTTAGCAAGTTTTTTTATATATTCTTTCAGCTCGTTTTTTGTTTCTGGGTGTTTTAATCCCATATCAATATTAGCTTTAAGAACTCCGAATTTATTGCCCATATCAAAGCGGTTTCCGACTAATTCAACGGCAGTCATACCCTTTGTAACGGCAATCTCTTTCATAGCGTCGGTAAGCTGAATTTCATTACCCGCGCCGGGTTTTGTCCTTTCCAAAATCTCGAAAATGTTCGGCGGCAGGACAACTCTGTCCGTAATGGAATAGAGTGATAAAACGTCTTCTTTCCTTTGAGGCTTTTCAACCATATCCGTACATTTGAAAACATTATCGTGAATATTTTCAACTTTAAGCGAGCCGTATTTATGGATTTCACTTTCCAAAACCTTTGTAACTCCGAGTACGCCCTCGCCGAACTCGCCGTAAGCGTCAATAAGCTGTTTTATCGCGGGAGTACCGTCGCAGTCTATAACTCCGTCTCCGAAAAGTACCGCGAACGGTTCGTTACCTACGAAAGCCTTTGCTTTAAGTACGGCGTGGCCTAAGCCTTTCATTTCCTTTTGGCGGATAAATGTAATGTCCGCTAAATTCGCGATTTCGTGAATTTGTTTTAAAAAATCATCTTTACCGCCTTTTTTAAGCGTAGCTTCAAGCTCCGGCGAATAGTCGAAATGGTCCTCGATAATTCCCTTACCGCGGTTTGTGATAATCAGAATATCCGTAATTCCCGCGTTTACTGCCTCCTCGACAATGTATTGAATTGTCGGCTTGTCCACAATAGGGAACATTTCCTTTGGCATACTTTTTGTCGCGGGGAGTACTCTTGTGCCGAAACCGGCGGCAGGGATAACGGCCTTTCTTATTTTCATATTCATATTCCTCCTACAACAATGAACGGGATAAATTCTATAATAAAGTAAACCGCCAAAAGACTTACCGCTATTGCGGTATTAACTCCTCCGCGCGATTGAATTTCATTATCGGGATTTCCACTTTCAGCTTTTATTTTAGAAATTTGCTTTTTGCAGTGTTTAAAATACCACCTGTTCGCCTGTATTCCGATGATAATTCTTAAAGCAAGCTGAATGATTGACGAAAGATACATAAAGGCAAGTAAAATCTGATTTGTCAGGTTAAGAGAAAAAACACCGTTATAAAGCTCGTTTAAAGCGTTTTGTGAAGTCGAGGCAGAGCTGTAATAGCTGTTCATAAATTCAATCATTTTTTGACCCGCGGGGGTACAGTAATGAATATAAAGCTCCGAAGTCCAAAGCAAGAGCATAACCGCGGTAATTATCGCGCCGATTTTATACATCTTTCGGTATAAAAGGTATCCTCCGCTGAATAAAAACGCGCAAAAGTTAAATCGGCCCTTAGAGAAATTCTTAATATTGTTGAATACCCTTATAAAATACGGAGTGTTATTTTGCAAAAATTTTGAAATTTCTCCCGCGGTAACATTTTCTCCCATATCCTCTTCGGGGTTTACTCCCGCCATCGGGTCGAAAATGTTGTTAAACGGCATACCGTTATTTTGGGTATTATTAAAATTACCGGTGTTTTGCTGATTTTGCATAGAAAGCGGAAATCCGCATTTTCCGCAGTAAAACATATTTTTAGAATTTTCCGCTTTACATCTCGGACAGATAACGGTATCATTATCGCCGTCTGTTGAATTATCTTCACTTGTATTATAACTGTCGTTGAAATTAAAGCCCTCGCCGTGTTTATCCGCGTTCGCACAGCGGTTTTGAGTTTCATAACATTCCCTGTGATGAGGAGTTCCGCACTCGGGACAAACTACAATATCGTCGCCGTCTTTAAACTGAATATCACATATGGGACATTTTAAATCTTTAAAATCCATAGATTACTCCCTAAAAGTTATTTAATCTATATTTTATCTATAATACCATTATTTACTAAAAAAAGCAAATTTAAAAAGATTATTTACATTATTACGAATATTTGTTATAATTTACCCGGTAATTTTATGAAAATGAGGTTCTGTTATGGTTCAGTTTGAAGAACTCCTTTTAAGACTTGAAAATTCCAAACCCGATATTGACGATTTATCAGACGCTTTGGGTTTGAAATCAATGTTATCCGAAATACAACAGCTTGAATTAAAGGCTACCGAGCCGGGCTTTTGGGACGACGTTGAAAAATCGCAGTCCGTATTACAAAAGACAGGAGCGCTTAAAGGCGTTGTAGAGGAATATAATAAGCTTGTTGAACATTACGACGACGCAAAAACATTAATTGAGCTTGCTAACGAGGAAGAGGACGAGGGACTTTATGATGACGCGTTATCGGAGGTTGAGTCTGTTGAATCGGAGCTTGCTAAGCAAAAGCTGAAAACCCTTTTAACAGGTGAATACGATAAGAATAACGCAATTCTCACTTTTCACGCGGGTTCAGGCGGAACAGAGGCGCAGGATTGGGCAGAAATGCTCTTTCGTATGTATACACGATGGGCGGCTGACCACGATTTCAAGGTTAAAACCGTCGATTATCTTGACGGTGACGAGGCGGGATTAAAATCCGCGGTACTTCTTATCGAGGGCGAAAATGCCTACGGCTATCTCAAAAGCGAGGCAGGAGTCCACCGCCTTGTCAGAGTATCTCCGTTTGACTCACAGGGAAGACGCCACACGAGCTTTGCCTCACTTGAAGTTATGCCCGAAATAGACGATGATATTCACATCGAAATAAACCCTGAGGACATTAAAATGGACGTTTACCGCGCGAGCGGAGCGGGCGGACAGAAAGTTAACAAAACCTCGTCCGCCGTACGCCTTACTCATATTCCTACGGGAATTGTCGTAGCAAGTCAGGTCGAGCGCAGTCAGTATCAAAACCGAGATGTTGCTATGAAAATGCTTGCCTCAAAGCTGATGGAGATAAAAGAACGAGAACACCTCGACAAAATTGAGGATATTAAGGGCGTGCAAAAGGAAATAACCTGGGGAAGCCAGATTCGCTCCTATGTGTTTATGCCGTACACAATGGTAAAGGACCACAGAACATCCTTTGAAACAGGAAATGTTGAAAAGGTGATGGACGGTGACCTTGACGGATTTATAAACGCCTACTTAAAAGCGCTTAGTACAGGAACTCTTGAAAATAACTAAAAGTAAACCGCACTCTGAAAAAAGAGCGCGGTTTTTTTACGAAAAATTCTTATCTATAAATTCAATGTACGGTTTTCTGTTGTATATGCTGTCACGGTTATTTTTATACCAATTATATTCTCTTTTTAACCCCTGCATAAGGGGAAGAGTGTCAGACATAAGCTCGTTTTGTTTAGTGACGTCAAGTATGTATTCATAATTGTAAAAGCAAAAATAATCTCTTTGTTCATAGCTTTCGGGTACGTTTTTAAATTTAACGTCTTTCCCGACAGCCTTATAGCAAAGCTCTACCCATTCTCTAACGGTCACGGTATCTTTATTGCCGACATTAAAGATACGGTTTTCAGGGTGTTTATTGAGTATAATTTCAATAAATCTGCATAAGTCGCATACATTAAAGAATTGAAGCTTCATATCTTCGTTTTTCGGAAGATAAAAAACTCTGTCTTTTTCCGCACAGTCAAAAACGAATGCCTCACGGTATAAATTCTCGTAAATTCCGTAAAAATAGGGCGGTCGTAAAATATAGGCGGGAGAAAAATTATCAGTCAAATATTTTTCGGCTTTAAGCTTGTTTAATCCGTAATCACCCCATATTGAGTTTTTACCGCACGGCTGTTCTTCGGCAAACGGCTGAGAGTTTGTTTCGGGGTAAACTGCGCTTGAACTTATAAAAATATAATCGTTAAACTCAACACCGGAAGATAAAAGTGTTTTTATATCATATTCGTTATAAGCGGTTATATCAAGAATCACATCGAAATATTTGCCTTTCAGCCTGTTTTTCAGCATAGTCCTGTCGCAGTTAATGAGGCTTACTCCGTCAATTTGTTTTCTGCTGTTTCGATTAAGAACATACACTTCGTGATTTTTCTTAACAAAATGCTCCGCAACGTATTTGCTCACAAATGTTGTACCGCCAGTAACTAAAATTTTCATAAAAGCTCCTTTACCGACTGATTTAAAGCGTTTTATAATATTTCTTCATTTGCTATTTTAAATATTTCTCCATTAAAATAAATTTACCTTTGCGCCAATTTGCGTGCCCGACGGTTCTATAATCTAATTTTTTATACAGCTTTAACGCGTACGGGTTTTTGCAAAACGCGTCAAGGCGAATTGCCTCAACGCCTTCTTTTAATAATTCATTCTCTATATGTTTCATTGTAATTGTACCTATTCCTTTATTTTGAAAATCAGGATGAACGCAAAGTCTATGTATAACTCTGTATTCAGAATTAGGAAACAGCCAATTGCCATTATTATATTCATCGTCGCAGTATTTGTTTATTACATAAATAACAGCTATTCTGTTGCAAATTTCTCCAATTTGCAATTCGCCGTTTTCAATGTCTTTTTTTATTACTTCCGTATCAGGGTAGACGCTGTCCCATTGAAAAATTTTCAAACTTTCCATAGCCAAAACAGCTGATTGTATTAGTTTATATATTTCATCCAAATTGTTTTTTTCTGCCTTTTTGTATTGTAAATTCATAAAAGCTCCTTAATTTAAAGAGTAATCTGTGGCAAATATAAAATTTTGACATAAAATGAATTATTAATATAGGGTATTGGCGAGGGGTTGTAATGAAAAGGCTTAAATATCTTAATAATACCTGTCATATTTACGAATGCGGTTGCAAAATTAGTGAAAATAATTCCTGCAGTCAATGCAATTGTTGCGGGTGTTGTATTAGCTTGCCCGGTCCGCAGGGTGAGCCTGGACCACAGGGGGAGCAAGGACCACAGGGTGAGCAAGGACCACAGGGCGAGCAAGGGTCACAGGGCGAACAGGGGTCACAGGGCGAACAGGGACCGCAAGGCGAGCCTGGACCACAGGGCGAACAGGGACCACAGGGCGAACAGGGACCGCAGGGCGAGCAGGGACCGCAGGGTGAGCAGGGACCGCAAGGCGAACAGGGGCCACAGGGCGAGCAAGGACCGCAGGGAGAACGGGGCAGTATAATGGGATATGCGGATTTTTTTGCGTTAATGCCACCTGATAATTCCGATTCGGTAGCTCCCGGTTCAAATGTAAGCTTTCCGCAAGACGGTCCTAAAAGCGGTAAAGATATTGTAAGGATAAGCGATAATTCCTTTAACTTAACCGAAATAGGAGTATATCAAGTGATTTATGAGGTTCCCATAAAACAGGCGGGCCAGCTTGTGTTAAGCCTAAATAATACTCCGCTTCCATATACGGTTGTCGGTCGTGAATTAGGAACATCACAAATTGTCGGTATGGCTATTGTGGAAACAACACAGATAAATTCAACACTTACAGTTCAAAACCCGTCAGATAATTCTAATGCGTTAATTGTTACTCCGAGTGACGGGGGAACGCAACCCGTTTCCGCGCATTTGATTATAAATAGAATTGCTTAATCTTTTTATTAAAAGTTAAGAAGTTCTATTAAATTATTTATTTTAAATCCGTCGCTGTTTTCAAAGAAAAACTGTAGAGTTTCCATATTTTCGTATGAGTGTTCAACTTCCTTTGAATAGGTTTGAGTTATTTTTATAATGTCGGAATCGTTTTTAAAGCGTGCTAACGCGCCTATAACTATGTAAGCGCATACAATCTGTTTAACGGCAGACAGAACGTCAAGCGTTTCAATGGCATTGAGGTAATATCTGTAGATGTAATAAATCGACAGTCTGCGAAATTCCTTATCAAATCTTTTGCTTGGTAAAAATTTTGAGGCGTTTTTAATTTTTTCACAATAGCTTTTATCAATAAATTCCAGACGTTCATAAATTTCAAATAAAAAAGAAAAATCTTCATATTTTTCTGCGTTTTCATTTTTTAATGGAAAAAACATATTTTGGATTTCGTTGTTGAATTTTAGACAGTTTATGAGATTTTGATTAAACGGAAGGTTTTTATTACTTAGAATTTCGGCGGATTTTATTCTCGCATTTAATAGAAATTTCATAATTTTTCCGTTATATCCAGCGTCCGAAAAGTTATAATTTTGAAAATTATCGGGAATTGTAAAATCTTCGCTTAATATAAGCTTTGCGGATTCAGGACAGGCGAGTGAAAGAGTATATTCCGTAAAACACTCATAGTCCATAGTAATTCTCGGAAACTTTTTGCAGGTTGCGCAAAGATGCTCTTCGCCTAAATTTATGTAGATGTCGCATAGCTTGTCCTCGTTCCAAAAAGGACACTTTCCGTTTTTAAGAGAAAAAATTCTGTCACCGTCATCATCAATGGCGGTGACTTCTCTTATTTTGTCGCCGAACTCGCCAGAAATGCCGTTGTAATAAATTTCGCTATCTTTATCTACAACAACATCCCAGCCCTGACAGCAACTGTCAGGACAGCGATTGGCAATACATTTAAATTTTTTATAATAATTTGGATAAATCTTTTTCATATTATTCCACAAAAGAATTATTCTTGTTCTAAAGCTTTTTCAATACAAATCGCAAGCTGGTCGGGGCAGGAGGTTCCTCTGCCGTTGCAGTCGATTCCGCGAAGTCTTTTAACCGCGTCTTTTGCGTACATACCCTTTACGAGTGACGCGACGCCCTGCGTGTTGCCGTTGCAACCGCCTGTAAATTCGCAGTCTTTAATAATTCCGTTTTCAATTTCAATCATAATTTTTCTTGAACAAACTCCCGTCGGAGTGTATGAATATTTCATATTTATCCCCTTTGCAATATAATTATGTCGGTAAATATTTGTTTCTGATTTTAATTATATGTCCCTATAAAAGAATAGTCAAGAAAATAATTTGTATATTTTTGTAGCGTTAAATCAAGTTTTATGTTATACTATCATTAAATTATTTTTTAAGGGATGTTTTTATGTCTGTCCGAATAAATTTGGGGAAATGGGGCAGTGTGTTCGCTGTGCCATCGTGTGTAGTTGACGAACATATAAAAATTGCGGGCGAAAGCCAGATAAAAGTCCTTCTTTTCCTGCTTAAAAATTCTTATAAAGCTTATACATATAAAGAGATAGGCGAGGCTTTATCCATTCATGAGGCTGACGTGAAAGACTGCGTTGATTTTTGGATAGAGCGTGAGGTAATAGCTGAAATTGACGGAATACTTATACCCGATAAAGCAAATGATTCAGAAACAGAGAAAGATGAAAAAAAACCGCAGGATACCAAAAAGAAAAATATTCATCAAAGACCTTTAAGACCTGATATTATAACGTCTGCTCAAATTATAAATTCCGATAAAAAACTTCAGGACCTTTTGACTATGGTTCAAAACGCGTTGTCAAAGCCTCTTTCAAGCGGCGGAACCTCCGTTATTGTTATGCTTTACGATACTTGCGGACTTCCTGCCGAGGTCATAATAATGCTTGTTAATTACTGTGTCAGTATTGGAAAGTCGGATATGCGTACAATTGAGCGAATGGGAATAAAATGGGCAGACGAAGAAATTAATACCGTACAGGCTGTAGAGAACAGAATTGCCGAGAATAAGCGTTCAAATGAGAATTGGAACAGGGTAAAATACGTTTTCGGTCTGACAAGCGCGGGTTCCCCGACCCCAAAACAGCTTGAATTTGCGGACAGGTGGGTAGGTCAGTGGCATTTTTCGGACGAAATGCTTCGTACTGCATATGAGTTGAATGTGGACAGCACGGGAAAAATGTCGCTTCCGTATATAAATAAAATTCTTAAAAGCTGGTATGACGCGGGGATTATTACTCTTGAAGATATTGAAAAAACCGGTAAAGCAAAAAAGAAAAATAACTCAAAAAAATCATCATATGATTTGGACGAGCTTATGAAAATTCAGTAAGAGGTAGTCCTATGGGATACAGTATAGAAGTAAAAAACAACGCCATAAATAAAATAAGGGAAAGAAAGCTATCGACAGAGCGTGAGGCAGATTTAAGGCGGGATAAAATTTTTTCCGAACTTAAGGACGCCAAAGAATATGAGCGAAAAATCGCCTCCTGCGGAATTAAAGCGGGGCGCGCCGTTTTATCGGGCGGAGATGTTAAACACGAGCTTGAAAAGCTTAAAGACGAGAGTTTAAAACTGCAGGCAGAATATGAAACTCTTTTAAATTCAAAGGGCTACAGCATAAAGGACACCGAGCCGAAATATTTTTGTGAGAAATGTAATGACACGGGGTATATTGAACTTAAAAATAAAACCGTTATGTGTTCCTGCCTTAAAAAAGCTATGGTTGAATTTGCCTGCGAGGAGCTTAACCGACGTTCTCCGTTGAGCCTTTGCACATTCGATGATTTTAATTTGGATTATTACAGCAAAGATTTGGATTCGGATTATCCGCGTTCGTCATATGAGCAGATGAAAAGAATTTTTGATTTTTGTAAAAAATACGCCGAAACGTTTTCAAAACATTCAAAAAGTATATTTATGAACGGAATGACAGGGCTCGGTAAAACCCATTTAAGTCTTGCAATAGCAAACGAAGTTATAAAAAAGGGATACGGCGTAATTTATGTGTCCGCGCCGATACTTTTATCAAAGCTTGAAAAAGAATACTTTTCAAAAAATAAGGAAAACAGCACGACAGAGGATGCTCTTTCCGAATGTGATTTACTGATAGTTGACGACCTCGGCACGGAATTCACAACACAATTTTCTTCAAAAGCAATATACAATATTTTCAATTCGCGCCTTTTGCTCGGAAAACCCGTAATAGTAAATACGAATCTCACTTTGGATAAGCTTGAAAAAATCTACACGGAGCGCTTTGTTTCAAGAATAATAGGAGAGGCTGAACGCTTAGACTTCTTCGGCAGAGATATAAGGCTTATGAAAAAGTAAAAATACCGCAGTTTTATTTTAATAACTTTTTCAACGATTAAAGATGAATAACAAAAAATGACGTGTCACATCTGTGTCACGTTTTTTTGAAAAAAGCTTTTTGTGCTCGGCTTAAAGTCCTGTCACCTATTAGTTTTTTGATAATAAATCAGGGAGTATCAAAAGATACTCCCTGATTCATTGGTATATTACTTTTATAATTTTTCGTATATAGTATTTTCAAAGCGCCGAAGGCGCAATCGCAAAAGGTTGTTAGCGACAGCGAGCCGTTGGGAGGGCGTTTACAACCGAGCAGGCGAGCCGAACGTGACCTTTTGCGAAAAAGGAGGAGCAGTCAAGCGGGCGACTGATTTTTTGTAAAGTACAAAAAATCGGAGCAAGCGACACTTGCTCCGACGTGGTCGAGGTGACAGGATTCGAACCTGCGGCCTCTGCGTCCCGAACGCAGCGCTCTACCAAACTGAGCCACACCTCGATTTTGTGTTCAACTTCGCTATTGTAACATAAAAGTTAAAATATTTCAATAGAATATATGAAATTATTTTTAGGAAAAAGTATTGACAAATCCAGTTTTTGTAATATAATTAATAATGCTGTACAAAATAGCTATAGACATTGAGGAATAGTGTAACGGTAGCACGACAGACTCTGACTCTGTTTGTTGGGGTTCGAATCCCTATTCCTCAGCCATAAAAGAAAACGCTGAATAAGCTTTAAAAGGCTTTGTTTAGCGTTTTTTTATGTATTATTTTCAGCTATAGCATTTATGGATTTAACTTTAAGGAATGTAAATCTTATGATATTATTACTTAATACAGATATAATAAACTATAAAACTAATTAAAAAACGCTGTAGAATGTTTGTTATTGTTTTTTAATATATTTATATGTGAAAAAACAGTCCGAACTTGTGAGTATTTAGAATATATTGGTATTCTAAGCAGTTATAAAAGGATGAAAAATTAAAACTCAGATAAAACTATTTGATGAAAAGTGTATATTAAAAAGTCACAACATTGTAAGTTGTGACTTTTTATTATATATGATATAATTTTTTTAAAAGGTTTGAAGAAAAGGTAATTATTATGGATATAAAAGAAAATTTTTCACATATGAATAATATGCAGAAAAAAGCTGTTTTTTGCACGGAAGGACCGCTTTTAATTTTGGCGGGAGCAGGTTCGGGAAAGACTACGGTTTTAGTTAACCGAATTGCGTATATTCTGCAAAGCGGTCTTTGCCGTCCGTGGCAGATTTTGGCGATTACTTTTACCAATAAGGCGGCGGGCGAGCTTAAAGAGCGTATTTTAAATGTTGTACCCGAGGGCGGTGATGATATTTGGGCGGCGACGTTTCACTCAACCTGCGCGCGGATTTTAAGACGTTACGGTGACAGAATAGGCTATTCAAGCCATTTTACTGTTTACGATACAGCGGACCAGAAAAGTCTTATAAAAAAGGCTATGAAACAGCTTAATATTGATGAAAAACATTTGCCTGTAAAAAGCGTTATTTCGGAAATTTCAAGCGCAAAGGATAAAATGCGGTCGCCCGAGTATATGCTCAAAAAATCAGGGGGAGATTTCAGAAAGGAGCAAATTGCAAAAATTTATCAGATTTATCAGTCCGAGCTTAAAAACAGCGACGCTATGGATTTTGACGATATGCTTTGCAATACGGTAAAGCTTTTTGAAGAAAATCCCGATATACTCGATTATTATCAAAATCTTTTTAAATATATTATGGTCGATGAGTACCAGGACACCAATAAGGTTCAGTATAAATTTGTTTCAATGCTTGCCGAAAAGTCAAAGAACATCTGCGTTGTGGGCGATGATGACCAAAGTATTTATAAATTCAGAGGAGCCACAATTGAAAACATTTTATCCTTTGAGAGCCATTTTAAAAATGCGAAGGTTATAAGGCTGGAGCAAAATTACCGCAGTACAAAAACTATTCTTAACGCGGCTAACAAGGTGATTGAAAACAATACCGCCCGTAAGGGTAAAACTCTGTGGACAGAGAACAAAAGCGGGGATAAAATTCAGGTCTATACGGCGTTATCCGAGAGGGAAGAGGCATCATATATCGCTCAGCAGATTCTCGACGGCGTAGCCTCGGGCAGAAAATTTTCTGATTTTGCTGTGCTGTACCGTATGAACGCGCAGTCAAACGCGATTGAAACCGCGCTGTCCAGAAGCGGAATACCCCACCGTATCATCGGCGGACACCGTTTCTATGACCGTGAGGAAATCAAAGATATGACGGCTTATCTGAGGGTTATAGATAACCCCAACGATAATATCCGTCTTAACCGAATAATCAATGTTCCAAAACGCGGAATAGGAAAGACCACAATGGACAGAGCAGGAGAAATTGCCGTTTTAAACGGACTAAGCATTTATGATGTTATCTCCAATGCGTCAGATTATCCCGAACTCTCAAGAGCAGTTAATAAATTCAAAGAATTTGTTTCGCTTATAGACGGACTGCGCTCTGCCGAAACAAGCGGGGATTATTCTTTAGCAGAATTATATGAGCTTATTCTGGAGCATACCGATTATAAAAATTATTTAAAAACCGAGAAAGAAAATGCCGATGTACGCATTGAAAATATCGAGGAATTAAAATCCAATATAATTAAATTTGAGGAGGAATACGGCGACGAAGCCTCGCTTTCGGCATTTCTTGAAGAAATCTCGCTCCAAACCGATATTGACAATTACGATGAGGAGGCAGATACAGCGGTTATGATGACCTTACATAGCGCAAAAGGACTTGAATTTCCCGTTGTGTTTATTGCCGGAATGGAGGAGGGCGTTTTTCCCTCAATTGCGATTTATTCAAATCCCGACGAGCTTAACGAGGAAAGACGTCTGGCATATGTGGGAATTACCCGCGCTAAAGAAAAGCTTTATCTTACTAAGACAAAGAGCAGAATGCTTTTCGGCTCAACTACCCATAACGCGACATCTCGATTTTTAGATGAAATTCCCGATGAATTTATCACGAGCTCGGGAGAAAGAGATTTTACCGATTTTTCGAGCCTGAAGTACGGCTCCGATAAGGTTAATATAGATTCAAAACCGTCTTATAACTACAACAGCAGAATTGCTCCTTCATTTAAAAAACCGATAGCTAAATCAAATGTATCCTATAATGTGGGAGATAATGTTTTGCACAAGGTTTTCGGCAAAGGAATGGTAGTCAAGGCAGAAAAAATGGGTAACGATACAATGCTTGAAATTGTATTTGAAACTAAAGGAACAAAAACGCTCATGGCAAATTTCTGCAAAATGGAAAAAATATAATGTAAACAACCCTTAAAACAAGGGTAAAATAAAATTAATTACAAAAGGAGAACAAAAATGAGTACAGGTTTGATTATCGGAATTATTATAGCCGTAATAGTAGTTTTAATAATTTTATGGGTTGTGACTACCTATAATAAGCTTATTAAATTGAGGACACAATGCGAGGAAGGCTTTTCCACGATGGACGTTTACCTGAAAAAACGTTTTGACCTTATCCCGAACCTTGTCAGCACGGTTAAGGGCTACGCAAAGCACGAGGCGGAAACTTTGGAGAAGGTAATGGAGGCGAGAAATTCAGGCGTTTCAAAAACGACCGAAGAACGTTTAAATGATGAAAATCAGATTTCGGGCGCCTTACGTCAGCTTTTTGCCGTAGCCGAAAACTATCCTAACCTTAAAGCTAATACAAATTTCCTGGATTTACAGGGACAGCTTAAAGAAATTGAGCAGGATATAGCAAATTCCCGTAAGTACTATAACGGTTGCGTCAAAATTTTTAATACGAAATGTATGACAATCCCCTCGAACATTATCGCTAATTTTGCTCACTTTGAGAAAAAGCCTATGTTTGAGGTTGACGATTCTGCAGAGAGAAATAATGTAAAAGTGGAGTTCTAAAATGAAAAAGACAATCCGTTTAATTTCGACCATATTGATTATTGCCGTATTATGCTCGCTCTTTGTAATAAAATTGGGCATAGAGGCCTCGGCAGACAGCGGTGGTTATACAATAAAAAGCCTGGATTTTAAAGGTGTAGTTCACGAAAACAATTCGGTTTCGGTGACGGAAACGCTTGACGTTAACTTTTATGAACAGCGCCACGGAATTTATCGTGCAATTCCGCTGACTATGTATGTCGGCGGTAAGATTGCCGATTTAGACGACACGCTTTTATACCGCAACTATGTAACAGACGTGAATGTTGACGGCTATAATTTTGACGTGGAAGAAGAGGACGACTACTGCTATATAAAAATAGGAAGTGAAGATAAATACGTCGACGGCAATCAGAAATATGAAATCTCATATACCTATACGATGCCCGATGACAGGCTTGACACAACCGACTTTCTTTTTTATTCCGTGTTAGGCGACAAGACAGGCACGGCAATTAATAATTTTAAATTTAACGTTAAGTTCGATAAAGCGCTTCCCGAAAAATCACTCGAAAATCTGAAAATCTTCAGCGGTTCGGGCGGGACTGAGGAAAACAGTTTAGGCGTTGAATATAAAGTCAGCGAAAAAAGCATTTCGGGCGAGGTTAATAATATTCCGCCTTACTGCGCCGTAACGCTTTTTACAAAGCTAAAGCAGGGATATTTTACAGGAACAAAAACTGTATCGCCGATTCCTATGATAATATCTATGACGCTTCTTTTGTTTGCGGTTTTAGTTACAATTGTTCTTGCCCTTAAAACCAAGCACTACGAGCCTGTACAAACGGTAGAATTTTATCCTCCCGACGGGATAAGCAGTGCGGAGGTCGGTACTATTATTGACGAAAAGGTTGATGATATTGACCTTATGTCACTCATACCGTGGTGGGCGCAAAAAGGCTATATAACAATTGAGGAGGCAGGAGAAAAGCGTAAAAAACATCTTATTCTCCATAAGAAAAACGAGCTTCCTCAGAATGCGCCCGATTACCAGAAAAATCTTTTCAGCGCCTTTTTTGCGGAGAGCGGCGATTGCGACCTAAGAGATTTAAAGCTAAGCTTTGCAAAACGCTTTACATCAGCGAAGGATTCTTTAAACGGACTGTACAGCGGAGAAAAAAGCCTTTCTGTCGGATACGGAAAAGCAATTTTAATGACAGCTTTAATATCAGTTTCACTCTTTTTATCCCTTGCCTTCAGCAGTGTGATTTCAACCTTTGAAAACTTAATTTTAGCGGTATTTGCCACATTGCCTGTATTTCTTTTCGGTCTTATGACAACGTACGGTTTGCGTAAAGGGTTTAAAAAGATGAGCGGAAAAATCTTATACGGTTTTATAAGTATTGTTCTGTTTGCAATTTCGATTGCGTTAACATATTCCTGCACCATAAACTGTGTTCTTCCTATGTATCTTCCATTCATTGCCTTAGGACTTGCAACAGCGGGTATTATTTTCTCTACAAGAATTATAGCGGATACAGAATACCGTGTTCAAATGCTTGGAAAACTCTTAGGACTTAAAAACTTTATTGAAACAGCCGAGCTTGACAGGCTTAGAATGATGACAGAGGAAAATCCTTATTATTACTATGATATTCTCCCTTACGCTATGGTTTTCGGACTTGTGGATAAGTGGGCTAAAGCGTTTACCAATATCAAAGTAGATGTTCCTTACTGGTACACCCGTTACGACACTATGACCGTGTGGGAATTAATGTATCTCAACAGAATGTTGACAACGGAAATACACGAGCCTATCAGCCGTATTAACTCTCAGGCGGCGGCTAAGGCGATGGCATCCGCGTCAACAAGCTCAAGCGGCGGTTTCTCCGGCGGAGGCGGCGGAGGCGGCGGCTTCGGAAGCTGGTAAAATTATAATAAAATTAAAAAACAGGCATCATTACGATGCCTGTTTTTTAAGAAATTATATAAAGCTTTTATTCTTTTACTCTCTCAAATTCATATCCCGAGAATGTTATTTTGTTACTGTCATTACCTGTAACATAGTTACAATCCATTGTTTTTTCGCTTTGGTCAACATATGAAATAACAATGTTGTTTTTCTTTGTGTCAATCGTATATGTTCCTTTGACTATAAGCTGACCCATTTGGTCAAGCTCGCAGGTGCCGTCTTCGTTAAATGTATAAGTAAGGTTGTCTTTCGCGTCTTTCCATTTGCCTGTAATTTTTTTATTCGGTTTAAATTTTTTGTCGACCTTAATTTCAGGCACAACCTTGTTGGCGCTATTAAATTTTACTGAATTTCCGTTGCTTGTTAACGTGAGAGTTCTGCCCGTAATGGCGTTACCCTCGACATCTACGTCAAATGTTCCCACAACTATGTAAGATATTGTAATGCTGACTTTGTTGCTCTGCTGGTCGGTTGTTGAGGAATCATCGTTTGCGTAGCTCCAAGTACCTCTTAATTCAAGAGAACCTAACGAGATTGACGCGGTGCCGTCATTGTTAAATGTAAAATATCTTATATCATTATTGTTTTGAGTTGCCGCCTCATCGCCTGTCGCGGTCGGCGCTTCAACCCAAGTTCCCACAATGCTGTTGTTAAAGAAGAAGAAATAAGCCGCTCCCGCGAGAATAGCAACAATAAAGATACACGCCGCAATAATAATCGGTGTTTGAATTTTTTTATTCTTTTTTTCATTAACAGTTTTGTCAGCTTGATTTTCAGATTCTAAAGCTTTATTTAAGGTTTCGCCGTCAACATAATTTTCATCGGCTTGTTCAATATTATCCTTAATTTCTTCATCAGTTTCAGCCTCAACGGATGGCTGTTCAACCTTTTCAAAATCTTCCATTGTGATACCTCCTTAAATATCTCATTAATGATACTATATTTTATAGTAAAAATCAAGATTTTTGTTAAATTTGTAAAAATAAGAATAAAATTACAATTTAATTCAATAAAATAATTGAAAAGAAATTGCTTTTGTGATATAGTAAACTTGTTGTTTTATGTGGTATTATTACGTTGACATAATATGTCAGGAGGTAATTTTATGGATTTTATGGAGAGATATAAGCTTTGGCTTGATAAGGCGGTAGAGGATAAGGATTTAATTGAAGAATTGAAAAGCATCGAAAATAACGAGAAGGAAATTTACGAGCGTTTCTACAGAAGTCTTGAGTTCGGAACCGCGGGACTTCGAGGTGTTTTAGGAGCAGGCACAAACAGAATGAATATTTACGTAGTGCGTCAGGCTACTCAAGGCTTGGCAAACTACGTTATTAAGAAATATAAAAAAGGCGCGGTTGCGATTTCACACGACAGCCGTATTAACGCTGATTTATTTATGAATGAGGCGGCTAAGGTGTTGGCCGCGAACGGAATTAAGGTTTATATTACAAGAGAATTACAGCCGACGCCCGTGCTTTCATATCTTGTAAGGTATTTTAAATGTCAGGCGGGTATTATGATTACCGCAAGCCACAATCCCGCAAAGTACAACGGATATAAAGCCTATGGCGAGGACGGATGTCAGATGACAGACGTTGCGGCAGGCGCTGTATATGACGAAATATGCAAGCTTGATATGTTCAGCGATGTTAAAACTATGGATTTGAACGAGGCTGTTGAAAACGGACTTGTCGAGTATGTGGATGACGATGTTTATACAAGCTATATTGAACAGGTTAAGAAACAGCAGGTTAACCCCGGAGTTTGCAGGGGCGCCGATTTAAAAGTTGTATATACTCCGCTTAACGGATGCGGTAATAAGCTTGTACGCCGTATTCTTAAAGAAATAGGAGTTGAAGATGTTTCAATAGTCAAGGAGCAGGAGCTTCCCGACGGTAATTTTACAACCTGTCCTTACCCGAATCCCGAGAATAAAGAGGCATTGATGAAAGGATTGGAGCTTTGTGAAAAACTTCAGCCCGACCTCCTTTTAGCGACAGACCCTGACGCTGACCGTGTTGGTATTGCCGTTAAGGATTATGACGGAAGCTACCGCCTTATAACAGGTAATGAGAACGGCATTATGCTGACCGAATATATACTTTCCGCCCGAAAGGCCAACGGAACATTACCTGAAAAACCTGTCGTAGTTAAGACGATTGTTTCAACTAAACTCGTTGAAAAGCTTTGTGAAAAGTATAACGTAGAGCTTAAAAACGTACTTACAGGCTTTAAATATATAGGAGAAGTTATCCTCGGACTTGAAAAGAAAGGCGAGGAGGATAACTATTTATTTGGTTTTGAGGAAAGCTACGGATACCTTGCAGGCTCTTATGTGAGAGATAAAGACGCCGTTGTCGCTTCTATGCTCATATGCGAGATGGCGGCTACGTTTAAGAAACAGGGGAAAACTCTCGCTGAAGTAATCGACGGACTTTACGAGGAGTACGGCTACTACAAAAATACAACCCTCTCGTTTGAGTTTGAAGGCTCCGAGGGAATGCACAGAATGTCTGAAATTATGAGTAAAATACGCGAAAATGTTCCCTCTGAAATCGCAGGATATAACGTGGTTAAAACCGCTGACTATTGTCAGAGCATCGAAAAGGATATTGTAACAGGCAAGGAAAAGACGATTGACCTGCCTAAGTCAAACGTGCTTCAATATAACCTTGAGGACGAAAATATGGTTATAGTCCGCCCAAGCGGTACAGAGCCGAAGATTAAAATTTATCTCACCGCGGTAGGCAAGGATAAAGACGACGCGGAGAAAATTACTTCAAGGCTTGAAAAGTCAATAAAATCAATCTTAGGTGTATAAATATTTTAATGCTTAATAAAAACGGAAAGATAAGTAAAATTTATCTTTCCGTTTTTTGTTTAAGATATTAAAAAAGCAATAAATTAAATTTTTTGAGCGCATAAAACCAAATCTGCGTTACTGATTTTTCCGTCATTGTTTAAATCGCCCGCGAGCCTGAAAGCGCCTTGTAGTTCAGCCGTATTTAACAAATGATAAAATAACGCGTTCGTATCACGGGAATTTACGTTTCCCTCGCCCGTGACGTCGCCCCTGACTATAAATATATATTTTAAGACGGTTTTACCCTTACTGAATTTAACCTGCATATTTGTCCTGATTTTACCGCTTTTTCTATCGCCGAAGCTTATTTCGTATCCGTCATAATTGATTTTATTTTTAAATACCGCTATTGTTGTTCCGCTGTCTGCATAAATATATTTTTTATTATGTTTAAATGCTCCGATATTTAAAGAACCCGATGAAGCATTATTACTGTCTGATTTATAATCGGGAAAAGCTTTCGACTGAGAAACAGCTTCACTTCTATATCCGTCAGGAAGTTGATTTATGACCGCGATCTTATTTTTAAATGTGCTTATTGCATAAATTACATCATCATAATTATATTTACCGACGTAAGCTCCGCTGTTTTTATTATAAGCGTAAAGAGTATTTCCCGAAAAGCTGACAAGATAATTTTTTGTTTCGGCAACATTAAAAAATCCGTATTTTCCTATATTCAAAATTTTAGAAAAACCGTTTGAAACCTTATATACATTACCGCCGTAGTCGCCTATATAATTTTCGGAAATTTTATAAATAAGGGTTTCGTCATTATCGTTTGTGAGTGTTGTCTGCGACGATGAAGTGAGCTTGTAAAAACCTTTGTTGTTCGACGCGAGGGTATACCCCTTAAACGGAATAATATAATAGAATGTTGGTGAATGTTTAAAAATTTGTCTGCCGGATTTGTTGTAGACCTGGACTTTGTCTTTCGAGTTTAAGACATAGATATTTTCGCTTTTGTCTACAGACAGCATAGCGGAACTGTTAACATCAATATTATATAATATTATTTCCTCGTATGAAGACGCGCTTTTAATAATATAAAGGGAACAGGTGTTTTTAATTTTTGGATTTTCAACCAAAACATACGCCTTTTTATTGTAAATGCAACAGGTCCTTAACTGATTGTTAAAACTAAAGCTGTATTCGGTTTTTACAGGAATCAGTTGTGACACCTTTAACTTGCTTTCGCCGTATTGCGCCATATAAACTCCGTTGTCATCGCAGTATATTTTCTTTGTAGCGTATCCTGACGAAGAAGCCGGATACATAGAGAATAAAACCAATAAAGCAGTTATTACAAATGCAGTAATAATACTGATTTTCGTTTTCATATCTAAACCCTTAAAACAAAAGGCTGTATCAAATCGATACAGCCAAAAGTTTATTAATCCATTTCCCAGTTATGCCATACGTTCTGAATATCATCGTTATCCTCGAACATATCAAGCATTTTTTGCATAGCGGTTTTTTGCTCCTCGTTGTCGAGCTTTGTGTAATTGTTTGGCACCATTTCGACTTCCGCGGAGACAAAGCTGTAGCCGAGCTTTGTCAGCTCATCTCTGACGGCTCCGAAATCGGAAGGCTCCGTGTAAATTGTAAATATATCTTCGTCAGCCTCAAAGTCGGACGCGCCAGATTCCAAAGCGTCCTCCATAACCTTATCTTCGTCAGCGTCAAGCTCTTCGCGCTCAATAACAAGCACACCCTTTTTTTCAAACATAAAGGTTACGCAGCCCTGAGTTCCCATATTTCCGCCGAATTTATCAAAGTAATGCCTTACTTCTCCTGCCGTTCTGTTACGGTTATCGGTCAAGGCCTCAACAATTACAGCAATACCGTTTGGACCGTAGCCCTCGTATGTAACTGATTCGTAGTTTGCGGAATCGCTGTCGCCCGCCGCCTTTTTTATAATACGGTCTATATTATCGTTAGGAACGTTGCTCGCCTTAGCTTTTGCGATAACGTCACGCAGTTTTGAGTTAACGGAGGGGTCCGCGCTTCCGCCTTCTTTAACGGCAACAATAAGCTCGCGTCCGATTTTAGTGAATATTTTAGCTCTCGCCGCGTCATTTTTACCTTTTTTCTGTTTAATTGTACTCCATTTATTATGTCCTGACATAAAATCATTCCTTTTACCTTTAATCTTTTAATATTATATACGATTAGCTTAATAAAATCAAGTTTTATATTATTCGGACAAAAGGTTACAAAATGGTTACAAAACTATTGTGTTTATATTTTTTTAGTGCTAAAATAGCCTTAAATAAAAATTCGGGAAAGGAAGGATATAATGATAAAATCAATGACCGGTTTCGGACGATTTGAAGGCCAGGTTAACGGACGGAATATCAGTCTTGAAATAAAAAGCGTAAATCACCGTTATTTTGAATTTTCCTGCCGAACAACGAGAGGATACAGCTTTCTTGAAGAAAAACTGAAGTCTTATATAAGCTCAAAAATATCCCGCGGTAAGGTTGATATGTTTGTTTCTATAACCGAACCCGAAGATACGCCCACCGAGGTTCTGGTAAATCATAACCTTGCCGAGGGATATCTCAACGCGTTAAAGGAGCTGGAAGAAAAGTACGGGATTGTTAATAACGCTACTACCGTTGACGTTGGACGTTATCCCGATGTTTTAACTGTGCACAAGGCCCCCGAAAATGAGGAAACGGTATGGTCTGATGTTAAGACTGCAGTGGATAAAGCTTTAGAAGATTTTACCGCTATGCGTGAGGCAGAGGGCGAGAGGCTTAAAGCCGACGTTTTAGGACGCGCCGAAACGATTATTGAAATTGTAAGCGAAATTGAAAAGCGTTCACCCGAAACCGTAAGCGAGTATCAGTCGCGTCTAAAAGAAAAAATAGAGGAGCTTTTGCAGTCGCAGGAATACGATGAACAGAGGGTAATAACAGAGGTCGCTGTTTTTGCCGATAAGGTGGCTGTGGATGAGGAAACCGTGCGTTTAAGAAGTCACTTTGACCAGCTTAATATTTATCTTAATGAGGATAAACCCGTCGGAAGAAGTATTGATTTCTTAATTCAGGAAATGAATCGGGAAGCAAACACAATAGGCTCAAAGGTTAAGGACGCAACTATCGCGCAAATGGTAGTGAAAATAAAAAATGAAATAGAAAAAATAAGAGAGCAAATCCAGAATATCGAGTAGGGTGATAGTATGAAGTTTATAAATATTGGTTACGGAAATATGGTTTCTTCCTCTAAAATTGTCGCTGTCGTATCTCCCGATTCGGCTCCCGTAAAGAGGATTGTTCAGGAGGCTAAAGCTAAGGGCTTGGCTGTTGACGCAACCTGCGGAAGAAAGTGCAAGGCGGTTATTGTAACTGACAGCGACCACATTGTCCTTTCGGCGCTGTCGCCCGAAACTATCGAAAACCGAAGCGAGGAGGAGTAATATGAGAGAAGGCAGGCTTGTTGTCTATACAGGCTGTTCGGGAGTCGGCAAGGGTACTATAATGAAAAAGCTTTTGGAAAAGGACGAGCGAATAAAGCTTTCCGTATCCTGTACCACAAGAGCGCCGCGTCCGGGCGAAATAGACGGAGTTCACTATTATTTTATAACTAAAGACGATTTTAACAAAATCGTTGAACAGAACGGATTTCTTGAATATGCCTCGTTTTGCGATAATTTATACGGAACTCTGGAAAAAGCGGTTGATGAAATGCTTGAAAAGGGCTTTTATGTGTTCCTTGAAATTGAAGTATTAGGCGGAATGCAGGTTATGAAAAAACGTTCCGACTGCGTAAGCATTTTTATAACGCCTCCTTCGATTGAGGAGCTTGAGCGCCGTTTAAGAGGCAGAGGTACAGAGGACGAGGAAACTATAAAAAAGCGTATGTACAGAGCGCTGGAGGAATTGGAATATGAAAAATATTATAAGTATTCCGTTCTTAACGACGATGTTGACTGCGCCGTAGAGGAAATACTTGAAATTCTTAAAAAGGAATCATTAAATTAACACACTTATAAAGGAGAAATTAATATGAAAAAAGTAAATGTTGATGAATTGTTTGAGGGAAAGGCAAGCCGTTACGCGCTTGTTATAGGAGTTGCAAAGAGAGCGCGTCAGATTACTCAAGATTTTGAGGACCAGGAAGTTGTAACTGACGATAAGGCAGTTATGCTCGCAATTGACGAGATTAAAAACCATAAAATAAATATTATGCAGCCTGAAAATGAAGACTGATTATATCGCCTCTGTTGCGGTAGAAAATACAACGTATTCTTTTGACAGGATTTTCGACTATTATGTGGACGGTAATTTATTATCTCAAATTACGGTCGGAAAGCGTGTTATAGTTCCGTTCGGAAGCGGTAACAGCAAGCGCCAGGCTATGATTATGGATATTAAAAACGGAAATAAGGATAACCTTAAATCCGTGATTTCCGTGCTTGACGGCGAGCCGGTTCTCACAGAAGAAATGATTAAGCTTGCATACTTTATGCACGACAGGTATTTTTGCACTTATTATGACGCTTTAAGGGCTATGCTCCCCGCGGGAATAAACTACAATATTTCCACTATGTATTCAGCCGTAAAGGAAATGGAAACCGACGGACTGTCTTTTGATGAAAAGCAGGTTTATGACTATCTTATTTCTCACAAAAAGCCTGTGAAGCGCGAGGATATTTCAGACGATCTCGGCTTAAAGTCGGAAATTTTTGAAAATCTTGTTGAAAAAGGTTTTTTAAGAAAAACCGACGAGGCGTTCCGCAAGGTCGGCGACGCTGTAATGAAAATGGTGGCAATTAACGAGGACGCGGATATTTCCTCCGTTAAGTTAAGCCCTAAGCAAAAAAAAGTCCTTGAAATTCTGCAAGAAAACGGTTCGGCTTCCGTAAAGGAGCTATGCTACTATACAGGAGTTACGAGTGTTGTTGTCGATAATTTGGTAAAGAAAAACCTTGCGTTTTATTACGACGAAGAAATTTTCAGAAACAGTGAAAAAATTTATACAGAAGAAAATAAAGAAATAATTTTAACAGAGGAACAGAATCAAGCGTATAAAAATCTGCTTTCAGAGTATAACGATACCAAACCGCACGTCAGCCTCCTTTTCGGAATAACAGGCTCGGGAAAAACATCAATTTTTTTAAAGCTGATTGAAAATGCCGTGGAGGACGGAAAAGATGTAATCGTTATGGTTCCCGAAATTTCTCTCACACCCCAGTTTATAAACATTTTTAAATCGAAATTCGGCGACATTGTAACTGTATTTCACAGCGGTCTGTCCCTCGGAGAAAGACTTGATGAATATAAACGTGTGCTTAGAGGAATAGCTAAAATTGCTATAGGAACGAGAAGCGCGTCGTTTGCCCCTTTTAAAAATCTCGGCTTAATTATTATGGACGAGGAGCAGGAGCATACTTATAAATCTGAATCAACCCCGCGTTACCACGCGCGTGAAATTGCAAAATTCAGAGCAAAAGAAAACAATGCTCTTTTGCTTTTGTCGTCTGCCACACCCGACGTCGAAAGCTATTACAACGCGGTTTCGGGAAGATATTCCTTAAACAAGCTGACTAAACGTTATGGAAACGCTATGCTCCCGAATGTCAGAATCATTGATATGAATGAGGAAATCGCAGAAGGCAATACAACGGGATTTTCAAGGGAGCTGTTAACTTTGCTTGAAGAAAATCTCAATAAGGGTAACCAGAGTATTTTGCTCTTAAACAGACGCGGACACAACACATTCGCAATTTGTTCAAACTGCCGTGAAACAATTACCTGTCCCAACTGCTCAATTTCGCTGACTTATCACAGCAAAAATCATAGGCTTATGTGCCATTACTGCGGATATTCGATAGATTATCTCAACAAATGTCCCATATGTTATAATAATTCTTTGCGTTTCGGCGGAACAGGTACACAGAAAATTGAACAGCAGTTGGCTGAATTTTTACCTGATGCGAGAATTTTGCGCCTTGACGCTGATACGACTATGCGCAAATCCTCCCACGAAAAATACCTAAACGCTTTTTCAAACGGAGATTATGATATTTTAATCGGTACGCAGATGGTCGCCAAAGGGCTTGATTTTCCAAAGGTTACGTTAGTCGGCGTAATAAATCCCGATTCAATGCTTTATGCAGACGATTACCGAAGCTATGAAAGAACCTTTTCTCTTTTGACGCAGGTTGTCGGAAGAAGCGGACGCGGAGATAAAAGGGGCGTGGCTGTTATTCAGACATTTACCCCCGAGAATAAAATAATATCCTTATCGGCACAGCAGGATTACGAAAGATTTTTTAGCAGTGAAATAACAATCAGAAAGGCTATGCTTTATCCGCCTTTTGCCGATATTTGTATGATTGTTTTTGTATCAGACAGCCATACGCGGGCAATAAAATCATCTCGTGATTTTTTAAATCGTTTTGTAAACAGAGCGAAATCCGATTACAAGGATTTACCGCTTAGAATACTCGGACCGTCGCCTGCGCGTATAGCGAAGGTAAGCAATAAGTACCGATATAAAATTCTTGTTAAATGCAGAAATGACAAAAATTTCAGAAGCCTTTTGTCTGAAACGATAACGGAATTTAATTCTATAAAAGAAAATAAACAAGTTACCGCGTATGTAGATATGAACGCGTTGTTATTTTAAAAAAATAGGATTTATAAAGATAAAGATTTTAAAAATAAGGAGGGTAAATATGGCGCTCAGAGAAATTGTCACAGAGGGTGACGATATACTGACGAAAAAGTGCAGAGAGGTCGTAAAGTTTGACGACCGTCTTTGGACATTGATAGATGATATGACAGAAACCCTGCACAATTCGGGAGGGGTGGGCTTAGCCGCTCCGCAGGTCGGTGTCCTTAGACGTGTAGTAGTTATTGAAGTTGACCCTGAACAGGGGGTTATTGAGCTGGTTAATCCCGAAATTATTGAAAAATCAGGTAAACAAGTAGGATTAGAGGGCTGTTTAAGTTTACCCGGGAAATGGGGAATAGCCTCCCGTCCTTACCGAGTAACCGTAAAGGCGCAGGATAGGAACGGAAAGGAATTTACAATATCGGGCGAGGCTCTTTTAGCAAGGGCGTTTTGCCACGAAATAGACCATCTCGACGGAATCCTTTATAACACAATAGTTGAGCGTATGCTCTTTCCCGATGAAGTCGAGAAATACAACAACGGAGAACTTGACTTTTCTGACGAATGTTATGTTGAGGAGTAAATATGAATATTGTTTTTATGGGCACTCCCGATTTTGCGGTGCCTGCGCTTGAAAAGCTTGTAAAAAGCAGTCATAAAATTTCTGCTGTTTATACCCAGCCCGATAAGCCTGTCGGACGCAGGCAGATTTTAACACCGCCTGATGTAAAGCTTTGCGCGGAAAAGTATAATATTCCTGTTTTTCAGCCCGAAACGCTACGTGATGAAAATGCTTTTAAAGAACTAAAATCGCTTAATCCCGATGTAATTGTAGTTGTAGCGTACGGAAAAATTCTTCCGAAAAATATTCTTGATATTCCGAAATACGGTTGCGTAAATGTCCACGGCTCGCTTCTCCCGAAGTACCGCGGAGCCTCTCCGATTCAACATTCTGTGTTAAACGGCGATAAGGTGACAGGTGTAACAACTATGTTTATGGGAGAAAAAATGGATACGGGTGATATTTTACTGACCGATAAAACCGAAATCGGTGAAAATGAAACTTCCGCCGAGCTTTTTGAGCGTTTATCCCTGCTTGGGGCTGACCTGCTTTTAAAAACTCTTGAAGGTCTGGAAAATTCTTCAATAACTCCGATTAAGCAGGATGAAAGCAAGGCAACCTATACCGTTAAAATTACAAAGTCGATGTGTCCTATAGACTGGACAAAGGCAAATTATGAAATTCATAATCAGGTGCGGGGACTTCAGACGTGGCCCGTCGCTTTTGCAAAGCTCAACGGAAAGGATATAAAAATCCACTCAACCTTTTTGTGTGATAAAAGCGGAAACGCGGGGGAGGTAATAAGCTTAAATCCTCTTACAGTAGCCTGCGGTTCGGGTTCGCTTATTATAAATGAACTTCAGCTTAACGGAAAAAAAAGAATGGACAGCAAATCGTTTTTGACGGGGCATACTATTAATGTTGGTGATAAATTTAGTTGAGGGTGAATTTTATGGGATATTTTAATTATCTTTATTATTACAACTGGAGTTATATTTTGTTTATGCTTCCCTGCATTATCTTGACGATAATTGTTCAGGTAAGTATGAACTCAACATTCAGAAAATACAGCAATATCCGCAATTCGCGCGGTTTAACGGGAGCGCAGGCGGCGCAGCGTGTGCTTATGCAAAACGGCGTAAGCGGAGTAACAATAGAACACGTTTCAGGGAATTTAACAGACCATTTTGACCCGAGGACAAACGTAATCCGTCTTTCGGATTCCGTATATAATTCCGACTCAATCGCCGCCGTAGGGGTTGCCTGCCACGAGGCGGGACACGCCGTACAGCACGCCGAAGGCTATATTCCCAATAAAATAAGAAGCGCTATTTTACCTGTTGCCAATCTTGGAAGCAGGCTTAGCTGGATTTTGATTTTTATGGGACTTGTAACATCTTTTTTTCAACCTCTCCTTTATGTTGGAATTATTCTTTTTTCAGCCTCCGTACTATTTACCTTAGCTACTCTTCCCGTTGAGTTCAACGCGTCGTCAAGAGCGCTTAGCTGTATCAAAGAAACGGGAATGTTATCAGAGGGAGAGTACACGGGCGCAAAAAGAACATTACAGGCGGCGGCTATGACCTATGTTGCGGCAGCGGCAACGGCTGTTTTCCAGCTTTTAAGATTGCTGTCTATAGCAAACAGAAGAAATTGATATGAACACAAGAGATTTGGCGTTTAAGGTTTTGCTTTCGGTGGAGAAGGAAAAATCTTATTCCGCTTTAGTTTTAAATAATTCTATTAAAGAAAATAAATTAAAAGGTGTAGACGCTTCATTCCTGTCCGCTCTTGTATATGGCGTCCTTGAGAGAAAATTAACGCTTGATTATATAATAAAGCAATATTCTAAAATTCCTTTAAGGAAAATAGAACTTGAAACAAAGATTATACTCCGCCTTGGAATTTTACAGCTTTTGTTTATGGATAAAATTCCCGAGAGCGCGGCGGTAAATGAAAGCGTCAACCTCGCGAAAAGACGCAGACTGCAAAAATCCTCGGGCTTTATAAACGGAATTTTGCGTAATATTACACGAGCTGAGATAAAATACACTCTGCCCGATAAATCAAAGGATTTTGTATATTATCTGAGCATAAGGTATTCCTGCCCCCGTGAAATTGTCGAGCTTTGGATTGATTCCTACGGCAGGGAAAATACCGAGGAAATTTTAAAATCCGCATTCGGACGAGCCAATCTTACGGCAAGAGTGAATACTCTTAAAATTTCTGCCGATAAATTAATCGGGGAATTAAAAAACGAAGGGGTGGAGGCGGAAAAATCTCCGCTTGACAGCAACGCTCTCATACTTAAAAACACAGGCTCAATTGAACGCTTGAAAGCTTTCAAAACGGGAAAGCTCTATATTCAGGATTTAGCGTCACAGCTTTGCGTAAAGGCTTTAAATCCCAAGCGGGGAGATATTATGCTCGATATTTGCTCTGCCCCGGGCGGAAAAAGCTTTACTTCGGCGCAATATATGAATAACAGCGGAAAAATTTTCTCCTTTGATATTTACGAGCATAAACTTAAATTAATTGAAAAAACAGCCGAACGTCTGGGCATAACCTGTATAATCACGGACATTCGCGACGCCGTGAACGATAACAGGGAAATTGCCTTAGCGGATAAGGTGCTTTGTGATGTTCCGTGTTCGGGATTGGGAATTATGAACCGCAAACCTGAAATTCGTTACAAGGAAGACATTTTAAACAATGATTTACCCGAAATTCAGTATAAAATTCTTTGCAACAGCAGTAAATTTGTCGCTGTGGGCGGAACCTTGATTTATTCGACCTGCACTCTTAATCCTATGGAAAATAATAAAAACGCGGAGCGTTTCTTAAACGAAAATTCTGATTTTGAGCCTTTAAAGCTTGAGTTAAACGCAAAACGTCTTATAGAGGAACCCGAAAATATGATTACACTTTTCCCTCATATTAATAAAACCGATGGATTTTTTATTTCCGCGTTTCGGAGGGTAAAATTATGATTGATATAAAATCCCTCTATTTTAGCGAGCTTGAAAGCTTTATTTCGGAAAACGGTTTTGAGAGGTTTCGCGCGAAACAAATTTCAAGCTGGCTTAATAAGGGAGTAAAAACCTTTTATGATATGAAAAATCTGCCGAAAAACCTGGTCGATTTTCTTGAAACAAGTTGTTACATTTCTGTTGCAAATATTGAAAAAAAACTCATATCACGCTATGATGAAACAGTAAAATATCTTTTCCGCCTTAATGACGGGGAGTTTGTAGAAACAGTCGTGATGAAATACCGCCACGGATATTCAATCTGCGTTTCAACACAGGTCGGCTGTAAAATGGGATGTACCTTCTGCGCTACGGGGAAAAGCGGATTTTCAAGAAATCTGTCGGCGTCTGAAATTCTTGCGCAGATTGAAAGCGCAAGTCAGGATTTAAAAGTCAGAATAAGCAATGTTGTTCTTATGGGAATGGGCGAACCGCTTGATAATTTTGATAATGTCGTGAGGTTTTTAAAGCTTGTGAGCGCGGATGACGGACTTAATATCGGTATGCGTCATATCACACTTTCGACTTGCGGAATTGTTCCGAAAATTTATGAGCTTGCAAAATATAATTTTGCAATTACTCTTTCGGTATCTCTCCACGCTCCCGATAACGAAACACGAAATAAAACAATGCCCGTTAATAAACGTTATCCGATAGAACAGCTTATAAAAGCGTGCCGTGATTATTTCAATTCTACAGGGCGCAGGGTAAGCTTTGAGTACGCTATGATTGACGGAGTTAACGATTCTGACGAATGCGCGAAAAGACTTTCATCTCTATTAAATGGAATGAATTGCCACGTTAACTTAATACCTGTAAACTCTGTTAAGGGTTCAGTCTATAAAAAGAGCCGTATTGAAAGACAGAAGGCATTTATAAATATACTTAACAAAAATTCTGTAACAGCGACCGTCAGACGCACTCTCGGAAGCGATATAAACGCTTCCTGCGGTCAGCTGAAACGAAATCACACTCAAGAAGGAGGAAAACAGCTTGGAAATATTCAGTAAAAGCGATATAGGCTTAGTCCGTACCCAAAATCAAGACGACTGCCGTTTCGGAGTAATTTCCCCGAGCTGTGCGTGGGCGGTTGTATGCGACGGAATGGGAGGCGCTAACGGAGGTAATATTGCGAGCGCGTCAGCGGTTGAGTACATAAGCCGTGAAATTGAAAAGATGTATTCCGATGAGCTTTCAAAGGCGGAGCTTTCAACCTTGATGACTGAAATTGTATCACAGGCGAATAAGGCTATTTTTGATATGGCTCAGAATGATGTTGAGCTGACGGGAATGGGAACGACCTGCGAGTTCGTTTTGGTAAAGGATACTACCGTTCATGTTGTTCACATAGGCGACAGCCGTACCTATGCCATTCGCGGAGGAAAGATAAAACAGCTTACCGAGGACCATTCCGTCGTTCAGGAAATGGTGCGACGCGGTGAAATTACCGCCGAGCAGGCTCAAAATCACCCCAACAAAAACTTTATAACAAGAGCGCTCGGAATAAAACCCACCGTTCACCTTGATTATATCGAAACAAACTTCATCTACGGAGATTTACTTTTAGTGTGTACCGACGGTTTTTCCAACTGCGTCACAACGGGCGATATGGTTAAAATCTGCCACGAAAACCGAGGAGAAACTCTTACGGATACCTTAGTCGAGAAGGCTAAGGAAGGCGGAGGAACAGATAATATAACAGTTGCGGTTATTTATTAAAGAGGGGTGAAATTGTGGATAAATACAGCGGAAAAAAGTTAGACGGACGTTATGAGATACACGAGCTTATCGGCGTCGGCGGTATGGCGTATGTATATCGTTGTACCGATACTATAGACGACCGTGAAGTCGCGGTTAAAATATTAAAGGATGAATTTTTAAATAACGATGAATTTATAAGGCGGTTTAAAAACGAGAGTAAAGCTATCGCTATGCTGTCACATCCTAATATTGTAAAGGTTTATGACGTAAGCTTCGGCGATATGATACAGTATATCGTTATGGAATATATTGACGGTATTACTCTTAAAGAGTATATCGGTCAGCAGGGTGTGCTTGACTGGCGCGAGGCTTTACATTTAACAACCCAGATTTTAAAGGCGCTCCAGCACGCCCACAACAAGGGTGTTGTTCACAGAGATATTAAGCCTCATAATATTATGCTTTTGCAAGACGGTACAATTAAGGTTACGGATTTCGGCATTGCAAGACTTACCGATACACAAACAAAAACTATGACCGAACAGGCGATAGGCTCTGTCCACTATATAGCGCCCGAACAGGCGAGAGGAAGTAAAACCGACGGTAAATCGGATATTTATTCCGTAGGCGTTATGCTGTACGAAATGATTACGGGCAAGCTTCCGTTTGACGCTGACAGCGCCGTGAGCGTTGCTCTTATGCAATTGCAGTCAACTCCCGTTATGCCGAGAAAAATTAATCCCGGTATTCCGGTAGGACTTGAACAGATTACGATGCACGCTATGCAGAAAAACCCCGAAAAACGCTATCCGAGTGCGCTTGATATGCTCGGAGATTTAGAGCGTTTCAGGCTAAACCCCAATGTGCATTTTGATTATAAATATTTTGTTGATTCCGAACCCACAAGAGATGTTAAAAATGTAAAAAAATCCTTAAAAAAACAGGAAGTTGTTGAAGAAGCTCCTGCTGAGGATTCAGATGATGAGGCGGAGGATATAGACCGAAAGAAACAGCATAAAAACTCCTATTACGCGGTAAAGAGCGCGGTTATATCGGCGATTATAGTTATTGTTGTTTTTATGCTTGTCGCGTTATTCAGAGGATGTACGTCTGCCCAGGCTACAGACGTTGAGGTTCCTAATTTTGTAGGTATGAATATTGTTGACGCGAAGGAGAAAAATCCTAATAACTTCAGGTTTGAAATGACAAGCAGATACGTCAAAAATAAAGAGTTGGGACAAATTCTCGCGCAGGACCCCGAACCCGGCTCAAAACGTGTAAAATCAGGCTCAGTAATTGAACTTACAATCAACGGTAAGGATACCGAGATGTCCGTACCTTATTGTAAAAACGTTTCAAAAAGTGAAGCGGTTAAGGGTATCGAGGCGAAAAACCTTTCTCCAAAGGTTATAGAGGTTTATGATAAGCTTACTCCGAGAGGTTATGTGTGCGATACGTTCCCGCCCGCGGGAGTAAAGCTGACTGTAGGCTCAACGGTACTTGTAATTGTTGCAAAGGACGAATATGTTGAAAAAATATCAGTCCCCAGAGTTACCGATTCAACACTGTATGAAGCGCAGTCAAAGCTGACAGGAAAAGGTCTTAAGTACAAATACACTTACGATGATGAAAGCTTGGAGCCCGAGGGAACCGTAATTCAGCAGTCACCTCTCCAGTACAGCAAGGTTGAGGAAGGAACAATAGTAAATCTTGTTGTAAGCTCCGGAAAGGGCAGTCAGTCGACTGTTAATATAACAGTGGATATGCCCACTAACGTGGACTACAATGTTGATATGACCGTATCGGTAGACGGTACGCTTGATTCCTCTTATTCAAAACGTTTGAATCCGTCGTATAATTCAAGCTATACAATATCGTTTACGGGAAGCGGTACGTCGACCGTTATAGTTATGCTCGACGGTCAGACCTATAGAAAGTACACAATAGATTACACTACGGGCGAATATCAGACATCATCGTATAAATTTGTTCCCACAGAGCCTACAACGGTAACCGAGCCGACAACTTCACCTCCTACGGAAGAGGAAACCATACAAATTGAAACCGAACAGGTTGACGATGATGACGGTGAGTAAATGAAAACATTTAGCGGAATTATTTTAAAAAGCACAGGCGGCTTCTATTATGTAGAAGTCGCCGATGTGGTATATGAATGTAAGGCTCGGGGAATATTCAGAAAGAAAAACAACTCGCCTAAGGCGGGTGACAGAGTAAAAATAACCGTTCCCGAGGACGGATACTGTTCAATTGACGAAATTTATAAAAGGAAAAACTCTCTTAGAAGACCTCCTCTTGCGAATATAGATATTCTCGTAATAGTGGTATCAACTGCGGAGCCTTCACCTAATTATCTTGTAATAGACAAAATGACCGTGGCGGCTGTCGATAATAATATTGAGCCTTTGATTGTTGTGTCAAAGTCGGATTTGAAATCCTCCGAAGAACTGCTTTCCACATACCGAAAGTCGGGTATAAAGGTGTTTTCATACTCTAAAAACGAACCTGAGTCCGCCTTAAAAATAAAGGAGATACTGAAAGGTAAAATTTCTGCTTTCACAGGCAACAGCGGTGTAGGAAAATCAACGCTTTTAAATATACTTTATCCAAAGCTAAAGCTTGAAACAGGAGAGATAAGCGAAAAGCTCGGACGCGGAAGACATACTACAAGGACAGTAGAGCTTTTTAAAGTTGACGGAGGTTACGTAGCCGATACGCCGGGATTTTCAACAGTTGACCTTGAGAGGTATAATATGATTGATAAGGATAATATTCAGTTTTGTTTTCCTGAATTTAAAGAATATTTGACCTCCTGTCAGTTTACTTCCTGTTCCCACACCTGCGAAAAGGGATGCGCTATTATTTCGGCGGTAAACGAAGGGAAAATTGCGAAGAGCAGACATCAAAGCTACGTTGCTATGTATGACGAGGTAAAGGATATAAAAGAATGGCAGAAAAAGTAAGGTGTGTTATAATCTGCGGATCACCCGAATTTAACGCGGATTTTATTGAAAACTCGGTGAATCCAAAAACCGATTATATAATTTGCGCTGACGGCGGTTATTTAACCGCAAAAAAAGCAGGCATAAAAGCCGATTTGTTTGTCGGGGATTTTGACTCTTATCAAGGCGAAGTTTCAGATAAAATTGATGTTGTTAAGCTTAAGGTTCATAAGGACGACACAGATTCTATGTATTGCGCGAAAATAGCGGTTGAGAAAAAATTTAAAGAGGTTGTTCTTTTCGGAGCGACAGGCGCGCGGCTTGACCATACATTCGCAAATATATGCGTTCTTGATTATCTCAACGAAAACGGAGTTAACGCTTATATAGAAAATGAAAAAGAAACAGTACAGATTTTAACTGGCGGTGAATATAAATATAATAAAAACGGAAAAACTTTCTCTGTTTTCCCGTTCGGTTGTGAAAGTATTAAAATTTCCTATGAGGGAAATGTTGAATATCCCGCAAACAGTTTATTAGTGAAATCTTCGTATGCTTTAGGTATATCCAACATCTTTCGCGGAGAAAGTGTAAAAGTGAGGCTTTTAAGCGGAAAAGCGCTGTTTATCGTCAATAAATTATGATTTAGTAATATTTTTGATGTAATATAATAAAATTCGTAACTAAATCAATTTTAACTTAACAAAACTGTAACTTAAAATACATTTACTATTGTTGCATTTTTATAATTTGCTATGGTATAATAAAATCACATTTTATGTTAAAATAAGCTAAGTGCGTTTTGTGTAATCAGTTTTATATTCGGGAGGTATTCGGATGTCATTGTGTATGGGGTGTATGCGTGAGATAGGGGACAATGTTGTTTGTCCGAGTTGCGGTTTTGATAATTCAAAGGGCCAGCATTCTCCGTTTTTACCTTACGGGACAGTTCTTCACGGGAGATATATTGTCGGCTCCGTAATTGATACAAACGGTGAAAGCTCACGCTATATTTCTTTTGATAAACAGACGGGGGATGTCGTGATTGTCTGCGAATTTCTTCCTATGGGGCTTTTTGACCGTGAGCACGATGAAGTAAATATGCACATAAGATTTGAAAATGACGATATTTTTAAAAAGCTTATGTCCGATTTTATATCTTATTTCCGCACAATAGCGGAGCTTAAAGATTTTTCCGCTCTTATAAAAATACATAATATTTTTCAGGAAAACAACACAGCGTATGTAATTGAGGAAAATCAGGATTTGATTCCCTTTGAGGAATATATCGAGAGAAGTAACGGACATCTTGAGTGGGAAATAGCAAGACCGCTGTTTATGCCTGTTATCTCCGCTTTGGAGGCTATGCACCGCCGAGGTTTGGGACATTACGCTATTTCTCCTAAAAATATGTATGTTACCGCTTACGGTAAAATAAAAATTTCGGGATTTGCTACTGCAAACGAGCGCAAACGCGGAACACCGCTTAAATCGCAGTTGTATTCGGGTTGCGCCGCTCCCGAGCAGTATGAAAACAATTTCCCGATTGACAGCATTACAGAAATTTACGGAATATCAGCGACTTTATTCTATGCGCTTACAGGAAATCTTCCCGCAAGCGCTAAAGACAGAATGAAGGATTCAAGGCTTTTAATGAGCACAAATACGGTTAAGAGATTACCTCCCCACGTTGTAACCGCGATTGCGAACGGACTTCAGGTTAAGCGTGAGAACCGTATTACCGATTTTGACGATTTGCGTTCACAGCTTTCCGTATCCCATACCGCGCAGGCTATTCAAGAGGAAATTTCAAGAACAGCCAATATGAATGTGAAAAAATCAGATATAAACAGCGCGGGAGGAATGTCCCATCGAGGAGTAGCGTTTATTGCCGCTGCAATAACTGTAATAGTCCTCGGAGTTTTGGGAGTTTTATTTGTAATGCAAAATCCGTTAAAAGGAGTATTTGCCGATAACGGCGTAGAAGAATCTACAGCGGCTACGGAAAAATGGACGGGAGAAACTATTCCGAACTATGTCGGAATGACATATGAAGAAGCCGTTGACGCGGCGGAAGACACGACCAATATTACAATTTACCGCGATACAGAGGAGCTCTACAGCGACCAGTACGCTGAAGGAGTAGTTATGGAGCAATCTCCAAAGGGCGGAGATAAGCTTACCGCGTCGGGCGAAATTTCAATTACTGTAAAAATCAGCAAAGGTATGCAAATGCGGGAATTGCCGGCAATTAAGAAAAAATCGGTAAATTCCACAGCCAAGGCTCTCGCAAATCAAGGCTTTGTCGTTAACGCGGAATATCAGTATAACGATGATATTGATGAGGGAAGGGTTATCGGTTATAAGGATTATAAGGCGGGAGATACGCTTGAAGACGGTTCAACAGTAACAATCATAGTAAGCAAGGGTCCCGAGGAAACAGAAGAATCCTCATCTACCGCTGATTAATATTTGATAATCCGAAAGCTAAGCTATTATTTTTACGTAAATAACAAAAGGCTGTTTCAAATTAGTTTTGAAACAGCCCCAAATTTTAATTGGAATATAAATATGTTGTCCATAAAATCAGTTAATACTATCCACACGGTTGCGTCTTAAAGCGCACGTTACCGTTATAGCTTAAAATTCTGACTTATGGATTTCTCGGCATTTTTTATCATTTGGTGAAGTGATGTGTAGCTTTCGCTGAATTGCTCAAAAAGCTTATCCGCCGAAAGACTAATTCCTTCAATACTTTTGTTGTTTTTTATATCGTTTATCTTCGCGTTGTTAAAGGCGAGAGAGGCGTTGCAGTATTCGTCTATGGATATTGAGTTTAGCTGAAAGACGTCAGACGGGTTATTTTCTTTTAAAGAATAAATCTTCCTGAACATATTGTATTGTGATACGGTTAAATAATCGCTGACGTTTTTGCTTAATTTTTTATTATTAATCTCTGCAAGAAGGCTGTAAATAACCGCGATTGAATTGATGAGCAGTTTTCTGTTAACCATACAGTAGGTATTGCTTTTCGTACGGTTAACGTCCTCAATATTTTCAACATCGGGAATATCGTCTGCAACGGTATCACTTCCGTTTGGATTAGTTGTTCTGCCCAAGAGGTAATCTACCGAAACCTCGTAAAAATCCGCGATTTTTACGAGAAAGCTTAGTCCGCATTCACGTATTCCCTTTTCATAGTGAGAGAGAAGCGCCTGCGAAATTCCCAATTGCGCGCTTGCCTCCTTTTGGCTGAGTCCCTTATTTTTTCTTAAATGAGTAATGATTCTACCAAATTCTTTATCCATATTCCACCTCGAATATTACTATAAGTATAATTATTATACAATATAATCTACAAATTGTAAAGTGAGATGTTTATATGCAGTCTTATTTAATTCATTTTATACGCCACGGTGATATTTCCGATACCCACAAAGGAAAATACATCGGAACTACGGATGTTCCGCTTAGCAAGCAGGGTATAGAGGATTTAAAAAAATACGACAGTAAGTATATTTATCCTGGAACGCAGGTTGTCTTTACAAGTCCGCTGAAACGCTGTATTGAAACGGCAAAAATTTTATATCCACAGCAAAACCCTCTTGTCATTGAACAGCTGTCCGAGTGCTGTTTCGGCGAATGGGAGAACAAAACGGCGGACGAGCTTAAAAGTAACCCTGATTTTGAAAGGTGGCTTGCGGGACAAACCGATGTCAAACCGCCCAGAGGAGAAAGCGGAGCGGATTTTACAAAACGCGTCTGCCTTGTTTTTGAACAGATTGTAGAGGGAATGATGAAAACAAATCATACCGAAAGCGTTATAATAACTCACGGCGGTGTGATTATGACTATTCTTTCGGTTTACGGACTTCCTAGCGCAAAACCGTTTGAATGGGTAATGGACAACGGATTTGGTTATTCTGTAAGAATAAATCCGATGATGTGGCAGCGTGACAGGGTGATGGAGGTCTACAGAAAAATACCTGTAGCGAATAATTAATACAGTAAATTGTAAATAAGTTTACAATCTTATTTCGTATAATATGAGATAATCAGACAAGAGTAATAAAAAGGAGAAGTTTTATGTCAGATTATAAAATAACTTTATTAAAGGGCGACGGTATCGGACCTGAAATCGTTGACGAGGCGGTTAAGGTTTTAAATAAAACGTCAGAGAAATTCGGATTTACTGTTGAATATGACGAGGCTTTAATGGGCGGATGCGCGATTGATAAAACGGGAGAGCCGTTACCTCAGGAAACTATTGATAAATGTAAAGCTTCCGACAGCGTTCTTTTGGGGGCTGTAGGAGGTCCGAAGTGGGATAATCTCCCGGGAAATAAACGTCCCGAGGCAGGACTTTTAGGTATTCGCGGAGCTTTGGGGCTTTTTGCCAATCTCCGCCCCTCTGTTATTTTTGAACCGTTGCAAGGCGATTCACCTATTAAAGACGAGATTATCGGAGGTCAGCTTGATATTCTTATCGTTCGCGAGCTGACTGGCGGAATTTACTTTGGCAAGCGCGGAAGAACCAAGACCGACGACGGAGCGGACGCCGCTTGGGATACCGAAATGTATTCTGTCCCGGAGATAGAAAGAATCGCGCGAACAGCGTTTGAAATGGCAATGAAAAGGGATAAGAGGGTTACAAGCGTTGACAAGGCTAACGTGCTGGAGTCCTCCCGCCTTTGGAGAGAAACGGTTATAAAGGTTTCCAAAGACTATCCCGAGGTAGAGTTAAATCATCTTTATGTTGACAACTGCGCTATGCAGCTTGTCCGCAATCCGCGTCAGTTTGACGTTATAGTTACATCTAATATTTTCGGAGATATACTCTCTGACGAGGCGTCTATGATTGCAGGTTCAATCGGTATGCTCGCTTCCGCAAGCCTGGCAGAGGGTAAGTTCGGACTTTATGAGCCTATCCACGGCTCGGCTCCCGATATAGCGGGCAAGGGAATCGCCAATCCGCTTGCGACAATTCTCTCGGTTGCTATGATGCTGCGCTATTCGCTCGACCGAGGCGACGCGGCTGACGCTATCGAAAACGCTGTTAACGAGGCGCTGAAAAAGTACCGTACGCCCGATATTCTTTCCGATGATACAACCAAAGTCAGCTGCAGTGAAATGGGCGACAAGGTTTGCGAGTATCTTTAAGAATTGACACGGTGATTTTATGAGTTTTTATGATATGCACTCCCATATTCTGCCCGAAATGGACGACGGTTCAAAAAGCGTTGAATTGAGCCTTGAAATTATAGATAAGCTTCGTGCGCAGAATGTAAATAATATCTGTTTTACACCTCATTATTATACAAATGAAGAGAGTATGCAGAGTTTTCTTTCCCGCAGACAGGAATCTATGAATAAACTCTTGCCAAAGCTTCCGAGCGACGTAAATATATGTATCGGGGCAGAGGTTTATGTGACAGATTATCTTTTTAACAACAAGGATTTATCGCAGATTTGTTACGGAAACTCTGATTATATTCTTTGCGAGTTTTCTTTTGGCTCTCATTTTTCTGAAAAGACTATGGAAACTTTCTATCGTCTGAAAGAAAACTACGGCTTAAAGCCTGTTTTAACTCACATCGAACGGTATGAACATCTTATGGCTGATGAAGGACTTGTTGAACAACTTTGTGATGAGGATATTGTTATTCAGACAAATGTCGGAGCGTTTAAGGGCTTTTCGCAAAAAAGACGGCTTTTAAAGTACATTAAACGCGGATATATAGATATTGTCGGTACAGACTGCCATTCCTTAACACGGGGCAATCCCGATGAATATACTCAGACAATCAATCTTATCCGTGATAAATGCGGTCAGGAGTATGTTGACCATATTGTAAACACAAGTGCTGAAATTTTCAGTAAATATTAATTTTATTTGTTTGAGCCGTATTTTACGGCTCATTTTTTAATTTATAGAAAACAGCGTTAAAAAATTATGCCGATATTATGTAAATTATAGAAAAATATTTTTTTGAACCGAACCTTTTTCGCTTTTCAATCGTATATATAGTGAAAGCTTTCAGCTTGAATACAACCGAATTGCAGAGGAACGGTTTAATTCAGGCAAATTTTTCAATAGGGGGTGATAGGGTGAATTTGGTCTTTGAAAAATATATATCAGATTACAGCGCCGATTTGACGCGATTGTGTATCTCGCTTTGCGGTAATGTTTCAGACGCGGACGATTTGTTTCAGGATACTTGGTACAAGGCGATAAAAAATTACGGTAAGTATAATTTTGATATGCCTTTCGATAAATGGCTTTACTCAATTTGTGTCAACACATACAAAGACAGCCTGCGTCTGTTTTATAATAAGCGTAAGATGATTTTTAAAACTGAGGAGGATAAGACCGAATTTCTCAATTCTATCCCCGACAGCTGTCCCGATAATTATGATGATTATTTACAGCTACATACGGCAGTCAATGCTCTTCCAAAAAAGCAGAAAATTGTCATTGTTCTTTATTATTTCAAGGATTATTCCTTAAACGAAATATCAGAAATATTAAAGATACCCATAGGAACAGTAAAGTCAAGACTAAATCTTGCTAAATCAACATTAAAAAGGAGGCTTAATAATGAGGAAATTTGAAATAAACGACGAAAAGCTTGATGAAATGCTCTCAAATTACTGCAAAAAAAGCTCTCCTTATACTTTCAGGGTAAAAGAAAAAGTAAAAAGGGAGCGCATAAAGAAACGTTTTCAAATTAAGTATTCAACAGCCTGCTATATTTTGATTTTTGCTTTCTTTATAGGTTTATGCGTAAACTCGATTCCCAATTTTTTCACTTCCTACAATGACTTTTTTATAATCGCGAACGCGCAGGGAGCTTTTGAGGAGAACAAGATACTAACAGCCTATCAGCCTGTTAAGGTGGACTCTCTAAGCTGTTATGATTATGACATAAACGACAAATCGGTCGAGGTTGACATTAACTTCGGGGTTTGCTGCGCGGGAAAACATATCAGCAAGGTAACGTATACGTCGAACTATTCATATTTTATAATTAACTATGTGAGCGTTGAGAATTTTGATATTTCATCAAGAGAGAAAATGGAATTTAATCATAACGGTGTTGTGTGCAACCGTTATTCCGTTGACAATGACTCCCAGAGTGTTCTTATTGACAACGAAATAAGTGATAACTATCCCGTAAGTCTTGTATGTTTTTTAGACGCGGACTACAACTTTGAAGCTCAAAGACTTCTCAAAAAATATAAAAACGGCGAGGATAGATTTGATACCCTTAATGATTTATATGATTCTATTTTCAGAAACGTATATGTAGATATGGAAATAACCTTTGACGACGGAAGCGTTGATAACCATAGAATTGAACTTGCGTATGATGAAAAGGATTCCTCCTACAAAACCTTTAAACCGGTAGTTACGGCTACTCTTAAATAACCCCTGAATAGATTTCTTCCCCCTCAAATCTATTTTCCATATTGCTTTAGAACCGAATCAATTGGGGATTCTGTTTTGAAGCCGATATAAGCTCTGAATAATCAGTGTTTATATTAAAAAAAGTCCTCTGCAAATTCAGCAGAGGACTTTTGTCATTTTATTCTTGAAAGGAGAAAATTATGAAATCTAAAAAATTAAAAATATTTTTATCTGTTCTATGTTTGGTATTGGCTTTTGTAATAGGATTTTTTGCAAGTCATATTACCTCGCTTTTCGGGGCAAACAACAATTTTGAAATTATAACGGGTACGGCTGTAGACTCTGACGAAATATTCGGTCAGCCTCCGTTTGACACATCAGGCGGTAATAATCATTTTATTAGCTATGCAGGAAATCAGGATAAAGACCTTATTGAAATGATATTTGATTTTGACGTTATGTGTAAAGGAAATAATATAAAGGAAATAACCTACACGGCAAATTATGCAAAATTTTCTATAAACGATACCTATTATAAGGATATAAAAATTAATGGACGCGACAGAGAAAACGGAGTGGGAAAGATTTGCAGTTCATTCACGGTTGACTATGATAACCAGCCTAAATGGGGAGAATGTGAGGACAGCACACATCCCGTTAATCTTTTAATCAGCGTTAAATCTACTGATTCCGATAATGTGGGAAGCCTGATGCTTGATGAAGAAATAGATAAGTATTGGAATTATACTATGAATAAATCAGCGGGGAGAGAATACGATAAGGATTTTGATATTAAAAAGTATTCCGTAAAAAACAGTCTTGAATATTTATATGAGGAAATGTTTTACGGAACTAATGTGGAAGTTGAAGTTACTTATAGTGACGGAAGTGTAGAAAGCAAGAAAATAGAAATTAGCTACGACCCTAAAAAATCTTCTTATAAGACTTTTAAACCATATGTAACTTATAATATAGATTGATGCCTCCTTTCTATATATCCTTTCCCAAAAGGGCTGTCGCAAATGCGACAGCCCTTTTACCGTAATTTAATTACAATCTTACGGATATACCCTTTTCATCAAGATATTTTTTAAGCTTTGGTATCGGTATTTCTCCAAAATGAAACAGCGACGCCGCTAAAACCGCGTCCGCCTTGCCTTGTGTAAATGCGTCATAGAAATGTTCTAACGCTCCTGCGCCCCCGCTTGCGATTACGGGAATATTGACCTTTTCTGAAATCGATTTGGTAAGCTCTAAATCATAGCCTTTCTTCTGACCGTCTTCGTCCATACTTGTAAGCAGTATTTCGCCTGCTCCGCGTTTTTCACATTCAACCGCCCATTCGACCGCGTCAATTCCCATAGGTACTCTTCCGCCGTTGATATAAACCTCCCAGCTTTCTCCATTTCGCTTTGCGTCGATTGCGGTTACAACGCACTGGCTTCCGAACTTTGCCGACGCCTCGTTTATAAGGTTTGGACGTTTAATTGCGGCGCTGTTAACGCTGACTTTATCCGCGCCTGCTCTTAGAATTTCATTAAAATCGTCAACGCTTCTTATTCCGCCGCCAACGGTAAACGGAATAAAAATCGTATTCGCAACCTTTTGTACCATATCAACAACTATGTTTCTTGAATCGCTTGACGCGGTAATGTCGAGAAAGACAAGCTCGTCAGCTCCCTGTTTATCATATTGCTTTGCGCACTCGACAGGGTCGCCCGCGTCAATAAGATTAACAAAGCTCATTCCCTTGACAACTCTGCCGTTCTTAACGTCAAGGCAGGGTATAATTCTTTTTGCGTACATATCTATTTAACCTCACACATTTCTACAAAATTTTTAAGCATTCTAAGTCCCGTTTCACCGCTCTTTTCAGGGTGGAATTGTGTAGCCGTTACATTATTAAAGCTTACTGACGCGTCTATTGTAACTCCGTATTCGGTCTGTGAGCTGACAATATTTCTGTCCTCGGCGTTAAGATAGTATGAATGAACGAAATAAACATGGGAGTTGTCTTCTATTCCTTTAAAAATGCCGTCTTTTTTCAATATTTTCAAGCTGTTCCAGCCCATATGCGGAATTTTTAAATTCGCTTTGTTCGGTATTCTTCTTATTTTACCTTTAAATATCGACAGCCCGTTTATATTTTCGCTTTCTTCACTGCCCTCAAAAAGCAACTGTAGTCCGACGCATATTCCCAAAAAGGGCTTGCCCGTATGAATAAACTCTTTTACTGTTTCTTTTATACCTAAATTTTCCATAGATTTCATACAGTCGCCGAATGAGCCCTGACCAGGCAGAATTGCGCCGTCGTTTGTCATTATTTCTTTTTTATCGTTTGTAACCTTACACTCACAGCCGATAAATTTAAGCGCTTTATAAACGCTTTGTATATTTCCCGCGCCGTAATCAATTATAGTAATCATATTTTACCTCATATTTTCATCATAAATTTAAATTTATTCTAACATATTAGCTAACATAACGCAAGAAAATGATAGCGTTATTATTTAATCTTGCATAAATATTAATAATTTATTTAAAAACAGTTGAGTTTTGCAAGTTTAAGTGATAAAATGAATTTATTATTTTTAACAACAAATATTAATAAAAAGATGAGGAAGTAAAAATGATAGAACATTTACTCTCAAGAATAGAAATGAATATGAATAACTTTTCCAAAGGTCAAAAGCGAATCGCAACCTTTATAGAGGAACATTATGACAGAGCCGCCTTTATGACCGCGTCAAAGCTTGGAAAAACCGTAGGCGTTTCCGAAAGCACAGTGGTGCGTTTCGCGACAGAACTCGGATATTCAGGTTATCCGAAGCTTCAAAAGGCTATGCAGGAAATGATTCGCGATAAGCTGACTTCCGTTCAGCGTATAGATGTGACTACCAACCGTATAGGAAACAATAATGTTTTAGATTCTATTATGAATCAGGATATTGATAAAATAAGGAGAACCTTAGAGGAAACCTCCCACAAGGATTTTGAATCAGCGGTTAAATCAATAGTAAACGCTCGCAGAATTTTCATTTTCGGGGTGCGCTCGACCGCGTCGCTTGCGCAGTTTCTCGGATATTATTTCGGACTTATTTTTGATAATGTGCGGGTTATTACCGATACGTCAAAAACCCATACCTACGAACAGCTTTTCCGTATCGGAAAGGGAGATGTTATGATTGGAATCAGCTTTCCGCGATACAGCACAATGGCGGTTGATTCTATGATGCTTGCGCGTGAACGCGGGGCAAATGTTATCGCAATTACAGACAGTATGGTTTCTCCTCTTGTTTCCACCTCCGACGAGGTTTTAATCGCGCGCAGTGATATGGCGTCGGTTGTCGATTCATTGGTGGCGCCTTTAAGCCTTATTAACGCGCTTATTGTAGCGACCGTTCTCGAAAAAAAGGACGAGGTAACCGAAACATTCAAAGAACTTGAAAAGGTGTGGAATCATCAGGGCGTTTACGATACCCGCAATCAGAATTTTTAATTTATGAATAAGATAATAATTGCAGGCGGAGGAGCCTCGGGCTTAATGGCGGCAGGATTTGCGTCTATGTATAATGCTGATGTTACGGTTTTTGAAAAAATGCCACGGGTAGGCAGAAAGCTTATGATTACGGGAAAGGGAAGATGCAATCTCTGCAATGCTTGTGATATAGAAACCTTTATGCACAATGTTCCCGTAAACAATAAATTCCTATACAGCGCAATCAATAACTTTCCGCCGTTTGAGATTATAGATTTTTTTGAACAGCAGGGATTAAAAACTAAAATTGAACGCGGAAACCGTGTGTTTCCCGCGTCTGATAAGGCGGTTGACGTTGTAGATATAATGCGCCGTTTCGCTGTAAAAAATGGGGCGAAAATTATAAATAAAACCGTTGATGAGATAATTGCGGAAAACGGCGTTGTAAAGGCTGTTAAAGCGGACGGTAAGGTGTATGATTGTAAAAGTGTTATTCTTGCGACAGGAGGGGCAAGCTATCCCCGCACGGGAACGACAGGCGACGGATATAAATTTGCCCGAAAACTCGGACATACTATTGTCGAGCCCAAGCCCTCGCTCATTCCGCTTGAAAGCGCTGACGGCGACTGTAAAAAGCTTCAGGGGCTTTCCCTGAAAAATGTCGGACTAAAGGTTACCGATAAAAACGGAAAGACGGTCTTTGAGGATTTCGGTGAAATGCTCTTTACTCATTTCGGCATATCGGGACCAATGGTTCTTTCCGCAAGCTGTAATATGCGTAATTATTCTCTTAAATACACGGCTCATATTGATTTGAAGCCTGCGCTGAATTACGAACAGCTTGACATTCGTATTCAGCGCGATTTAAAGGAAAATATTAACAGAAGTGTGTCAAATTCCCTCTCAAAACTATTGCCACGAAAGCTTATTCCTGTTATACTTAACAGGTGGGGGATTGACGACTGTAAGAAGTGTAATAAGGTTACAAAAGAAGAGCGCAATTCTCTCAAAAATATTTTAAAGGATTTTTCTGTGGAAATTACAAAACCGCGTCCGATTAGTGAAGCAATAATTACCTCGGGCGGAGTTAAGGTGAGTGAAATTAATCCTAAAACTATGGAAAGTAAAATTGTAAAAAATCTTTATTTTTCAGGCGAGATAATTGACGTTGACGCTTATACGGGCGGTTTTAATCTAATCATAGCGTGGGCTACGGGCAGACTTGCGGGAGAAAATGCCGCGCTTTCTGATTAACTATTTCATAAAAAGGGGTAAAATATGTCTATAGCGATTGCAATTGACGGACCTGCGGGAGCAGGAAAAAGTACAATTTCAAAGTCCGCGGCGAAAAAGCTCGGATTTATTTATATTGATACGGGAGCGCTTTACCGAACGGTTGGACTTGCGGCAACGCGCGCGAATGTTGAGCCTGTTGAGGGAAAAGAAGTTGACGAGCTCCTCTCGAAAATTAATGTTGAGCTTACCTTTAACGATAAGGGAGAACAAATCGTTCTTTTGGACAAAGAAGACGTGTCGGGACTTATCCGCACGCCTGAGGCTTCAATGACCGCGTCTAAAATTTCCGCTATACCGTCAGTCCGCGCTTACCTTTTGGACTTACAGCGTAATATGGCAAAGAAAGACAACGTCATAATGGACGGAAGAGATATAGGAACGGTTGTACTTCCAAACGCCGACGTTAAAATCTTCTTGACGGCAACTCCCGAGGCGAGAGCCGAAAGGCGCTATAAAGAACTTATTGAAAAGGGTATGGATGTTAAATACGAGGATATATTAAACGACGTCAAAACCCGTGATTATAATGATTCTCACAGAGAAATTGCTCCGCTTAAACAGGCAGACGACGCTGTTTTGGCGGATACAACTGAAATTGGTTTACAGGAAAGTATAGATTTAATTATTAAAATTATCAAGGAACACAGCTAATGGCACAATCAAAATTGCTCTATTCGGTAGGACGTGTAGTCTGCGCGCCTATTATGAAGTTATTTTATCGTTATAAGGTTATTAACAAGGGTAATATCCCAAACGACGGTAAAGGCTATATTATAGCCTCAAATCATATTTCATTTTCAGACCCTGTTCTTCTGGGCTTGGGACAGAAACGCCGCCTTAATTTTATGGCTAAGGACGAGCTTTTTAAAAATAAGTTTTTTTCTTTTCTTATTCGTCATCTCGGAGCATTCCCCGTGAAGAGGGGAGCGGGAGACGGAAAAGCAATTAAGAACGGCGAGGACATTATTAACGAAGGAAATTTGATGACTATATTTATCGAGGGCGGAAGAAGCAAAACGGGTGAGCTTATGCGTCCGAGAAGCGGTTTTGCCGTAATTGCACAGCAGACCGGCGCGCCTGTTGTCCCTGCTTGCATTACAAAGGCAGGAAAGGGAAAATGTTTCTCTAAAAGAATTATACATTTTTCTGACCCTATCAGCGTAGAAGAGTTAGGTCTTGATTCAATTGACCGCCACGCTTTAAAAAAGGCGAGCGCGATTGTTATGGACAGGATTAAAGAAATGAGAGAGAACGATTTAGATGAGTATTCAAGTTGCTAAAACCGCGGGTTTTTGTTTTGGTGTAAATCGTGCGGTTGATATTGTGAACGATTTACTTGAAAAAGGCGAGAAGGTCTGCACGTTAGGACCTATTATTCACAATATGGAAATGGTCGGGGAGCTTGAAAAACGAGGCTGTAACGCCGTAGACAGGATTGAAGACTGCCCGAAAGACGCAACTATAGTTATCCGTTCCCACGGAGTCGCAAAGAGCGTTATGGATAAGGTCGATGAGCTTTCGCTAAAATGTGTTGACGCAACCTGTCCGTTCGTTAAAAAAATACATAAAATAGTGACAGAAGCAGGGGAGAAAAATATCCCTGTTTTAATTGCGGGGAATAAAAATCATCCCGAAATTCAAGGTATTATAGGCCATTGCAGTTCAACTTGCTATACGTTTAATAACGATGAAGAGCTTGTTGACCTCATCGCTAATATTCCAATAAAGAATAATGATGAAATTTTTGTAGTCGCACAAACAACTTTTTCAAAAAAAGAATGGAAAAAATGTTTAAAAACAGTAAAAAAGGTCTATACAAATGCGAAAATTTTTGATACAATATGTAAGGCTACATCTGAACGTCAAAAGGAAGCAGATCTGATTTCCGGCAATTCTGATTTAATGATAGTTATCGGCGACCGCCACAGCTCAAATACCGCAAAGCTTTACGATATTTGCAAAAGCAGGTGCGCCAATACCTGTTTGATTGAAACGGCAAAAGAGCTTGATAAAGATCTCGTTAGTAAATCTCGTTCAATCGGTGTAACTGCCGGCGCTTCGACACCGGCAAGGATTATAAAGGAGGTACTGGATACAATGAGTGAAGAAATTAAATCCAGCGAAACAGTTGCAGAAACTGAATCTTTTGAGGAGATGCTTGAGGAATCCCTCAAAAATTTAAATACTAACGAGAGGGTAAAAGGCACAGTCGTAAGCATAGCTCCTAATGAAGTTATTGTCGATGTCGGCAGAAAGCAATCGGGATTTATTCCCGCAGATGAGCTTTCAAGCGACCCGTCGGTAAAGCCTGAAGATGTTGTTAAGGTCGGCGATGAACTTGAACTTCTTATTATGAAGACTAACGATGTTGAAGGAACTATAATGCTTTCAAAGCGCAGAGTAGACGCGCAAAAGGGCTGGGAAGAGCTGAAGGCTCTTGCCGAGTCAAACGAAGTGCTCACAGGTAAGGTTGTAAACGTTGTTAAAGGCGGCGTAATTGTTATATATAATGACAACCGCGTATTTATTCCCGCTTCTCAGGCTACAGCGTCACGAGATGACAGCCTTGAGGATTTAGTCGGACAGGATGTGCAATTCAAGCTTATTGAGGCTTCACAGCGCGGACGAATGAAAAGGATTGTAGGCTCTATACGCGCGGTGCTTCGTGAACAGAGAGCGGCTCAAAAGGCAACCTTCTGGGAAAACTGCGAGGTCGGCAAGCATTATAAGGGCGTGGTTAAATCCATTACAAGCTACGGAGCCTTTGTCGATTTAGGCGGAGTATTCGGAATGATTCATATTTCCGAGCTTAGCTGGACTCACATTAAAAATCCGTCAGAGGTTGTAAATATCGGCGACGAGGTTGACGTTTACATTAAGGAAATTAACGAGGAAACTAAGAAAATTTCTCTTGGTTATAAAGACCCCGACGCTAATCCGTGGGAAATTCTCAGACGCGACTATCCTGTTGATACGGTTGTTGACGCTACAATTGTCGGCTTGACATCATTCGGCGCATTTGCCAATGTAATCCCGGGTATAGACGGTCTTATACATATTTCTCAAATCGCAAATCAGAGAATTAACAAACCCGAGGATGTTCTTTCAATAGGCGAAAAGGTTAAGGCTAAGATTATCGCTATTGACTTTGATAAAAAACGTGTAAGTCTTTCAATTCGCGCGCTTCTTCCCGTTGAAGAGGCTCCTGCTCCGTCAGAGCCTGACGAGGAGGTTGTGGCATCTACAGGTGAAGAAGAGGTGGTAGCGTCCACAGAAACGCCTGTTGACAAACCCGTTTCTCCAAAGGTCGAGGAGTCTGCTGAAACAGAGGAAACACCCGAAACAGAGGCGGTTGCTGAAGTTGAAGAAGCTATTGAACCCGAAGAAACCGCCGAAGTTGAAGAAGCAAAATCTGAAGAAACTTCCGTTGAGGAAGAATAAAGTATTAATTAAATAAAATGAGAGATGACCTATTAAAGTCATCTCTCATTTTTATGTATAAAATAATTTTTGTTTTAGCGCTTTTATAAAACCTTTTTAATAGCGTTTAGTAATTCATCATATGTTTCAAAAGCGGGAAGGTCGGGATTATCGGATTTAATCTTATCCGTACTCTTAAACAGGAAGCCCGCCTTGCTTGCTTTAATCATAGCGAGGTCGTTGTAGCTGTCACCGCTTGCTATTGTTTCGTAACCTATTGACTGTAACGCCTTGACTGTTGTGTATTTGGAATTTTCTATGCGCATTTTAAAGCCTGTAATCTCACCGCTGTCCGATACCTCTAAAGAGTTGCAGAAAATAGTCGGCCAGCCGAGCTTTTTCATAAGCGGAGACGCGAACTGAGTAAAAGTATCGCTTATTATAATAACCTGCGTAATACTGCGAAGCTCGTCCAAAAATTCCTTCGCACCTGGGATAGGGTCAATGGTTGCGATAACGTCTTGAATTTCTTTAAGACCGAGACCATGCTGTTTTAAAATATCAAGTCTGTAGTTCATAAGCTTGTTGTAATCTGGCTCATCGCGTGTAGTTTTTTTCAGTTCGGGAATTTTTGTCGCTTCGGCAAAAGCAATCCAAATTTCGGGAACGAGTACTCCCTCTAAATCCAAACATACAATATTCATAAATTATTTTCCTCTCTGTTTTTAAATACCTTGTCAGTATATCACCATTTAACAATTTAGTCAAGTAAAGTCTTTTAAGACAAGTTAATTATAATATTTTATTGTTTTTTATTTCTAAAAGTGTAATACATTCTATATGCTCCGTATGAGGAAACATATCAATGGGCTGAATCTTACGCACCTTATAATTATTCTTTGAAAGAAACATAACATCTCTTCTAAGTGTTTCGGGATTACAGGATATATAAACAACTTTTCTCGGCGAAAGTTTTAAAAGAGATTTCAAGAACTTCATATCGCTTCCGGCTCTCGGAGGGTCCATAATCACAACGTCGGCAGAAATTCCAGATTTTGCAGTTTCAACCATATATCTGCCCGCGTCTGCGCATATAAAGCTTATATTTTTTATATTATTAAGCTTAGCGTTTCTTATTGCGTCTTTTACAGCGTCTTTGTTAAGCTCAACGCCTGTAACCTGTCCCGCGTATTCGCTCGCAATAATTCCTATTGTGCCCGTTCCGCAGTAAGCGTCTATAACTGTATCATCTTTTTGAATATCAGCGAACTCCATAGCTTTTTTGTAGAGTATTTCGGTTTGAATAGGGTTAATTTGGTAAAACGCTTTTGGGGAAATAGTGAACGTGTATCCGCAGAGACTTTCCTTAATAACTCCGTCACCGTACAATATTATGTTTTTATCACCGAGGACTAAGCTTGTCCGCTTGTTGTTTATATTTTGAATAATTGTGGTGATTTCGGGGTGGCGGGAGAGTAAAGCGTTAATAAAACTGCGTTTTGATTTAAACTGTTCGCTGCCCGTAACGAGGACGACCATAATCTCACCGCTCGAAAAGCCTCTTTTAATCAGAACGTGTCTTAAAAATCCTGTCATTGTGTTGTCGTCAAACGGCTTTATTTTAAAGTTTTTTATAAGCTTTCGTATCGTGACAATTATCTCATCGGCTTTTTCGTCTTCAATAAGACAGTTGTCCACAGGAACAATCTTATGGGTAGAGCTTTGGTAAACGCCTGAAATAATACGGTTTTGCCTGTCGCGCCCGAACGCCGCCTGAACTTTGTTTCTGTAGTGGTATGGATTTTTCATTCCGATAATTTTTTCCACACGATGAAATTTACCCATTAAGCCGACAACCTTTTTCATTTTGAATAAAAGTTGTTTTTCGTATGTTAAATTTTGAAGCTGACATCCTCCGCATTTTTTATACAAAGGACATTGATTAGTTTTATTCATCATATTTATCCTAAAGTTTATTTAGTTTATTTTAACATATTTAATAGCAATTTACAATAAATTTAAATTACGAATATGCCTTTAAATTAATAACTATCCTATATTGTAGAAAAAACTTGATTTATTTTCCTATTTGTAATACAATGATAAGGTATGAAAGGTCGATGAAAATGCTGACATTAGATAAAATTTATCACGCGTCAAATGTTTTAAAAGATGTAATTCATCAAACTGCAATTGTAAAAGCGTCTGCAATTGACACGGATTGCGATTTGTATCTGAAACCCGAATGCTTACAGCTTACAGGCTCGTTTAAGCTTAGAGGTTCAGGCTATAAAATTTCACAGTTAACCGATGAAGAAAAGGCGAGAGGAGTAATCGCCTGCTCTGCGGGCAATCACGCTCAAGGCGTCGCTCTTGCCGCAACAAAATACGGAATTAAATCTCTGATTTGTCTGCCTGACGGCGCGCCTATCTCAAAGGTAGAGGCGACAAAGGGCTTTGGCGCGGAGGTTTGTATGGTTCCGGGTGTTTATGACGACGCTTATAATGAGGCTTGCCGTCTGAGAGATGAGCATAATTACACATTTATTCACCCGTTTAACGATGAGAATGTTATCGCAGGCCAGGGAACAATCGGTCTTGAAATTATGAATGAAATGAACGACGTTGACGCCGTAATATGCGCAATCGGCGGCGGCGGACTTATTTCGGGCGTTGCCTGCGCGATTAAACATCTCAACCCCAAGGTTAAGGTTTACGGAGTTCAGGCGGAGGGCGCCGCCTCGATGTTTACTTCAATAAAAAACGGAAAAATCACCGTTCTTGATAAGGCGAGTACAATCGCCGACGGAATACAGGTTAAAGAACCCGGCAGTCTTACATATGAATATGTTAAAAAATATGTTGATGAAATTGTTACCGTATCTGACGATGAAATTTCAACGGCAATTCTAACTCTTATTGAAAAGCAAAAAATGGTTGCCGAGGGCGCGGGAGCAGCTCCTTTGGCCGCGGTAATGTTTAACAAGCTTCCGATTAAGGGGAAAAAGGTTGTCTGCGTAGTTTCGGGAGGTAACATTGACGTTACAATTCTCAACAGAGTTATTAAGCGGGGACTTATTACAGCAGGACGCCAGCAGACTCTTTGCATACAGCTTGACGATAAGCCGGGACAGCTCCTCGGAGTATCGAAGATAATTGCTGAACGCGGAGGTAATGTAATCAGTATTCACCACGAGCGTGCAAGCGAGGGTGAAATTACTGACTGTATTTTACGAATTGTTCTCGAAACCCGTAATTTTGAACACGTTAAGGAGATTTCCAACGCTCTTAAAAGCGAAGGATTCAGATTAGTTTAATTATAAGGAGAAATTATAATGGAAAAAATTTATACAAAAAACACCCCTAACGCTATCGGACCTTACAGTCAGGCTGTAAAGGTTAACGGTCTTGTCTTTACAAGCGGTCAGATTGCAATTAATCCCGTAACAGGAAATGTAGAGGCAGATACGATTGAGGGACAAACCGAGCAGGTTTGTACGAACCTGAAAAATCTTCTTGAAGCGTCAGGCTCATCTCTTGAGAAAGCGGTTAAAACCGTATGTTTTCTTGCGGATATGAACGATTTTAGTTCTTTTAACGAAATATACGGAAAATATTTTACCGAAAAACCCGCGCGTTCCTGCGTTGCAGTAAAAACACTTCCCAAGAATGTTTTGGTTGAGGTAGAGGTTATAGCAGAAATATAAAAAATAATCAGAATAGAAAGGAAGTGATTTTAATGGTATATGTATGCGATGTTTGCGGATGGGAATACGATGAGGAAAAGGGCGCGCCCGAGTACGGTATTGAGCCCGGTACTAAATTTGAGGACCTTCCCGATGATTTCGTATGCCCTATCTGCGGAGTAGATAAAGACAGTTTTTCAGAGCAGTAAAAACGATAATTTAAACGGCGCTTATGCGCCGTTTTTTTAAATATGGTGTCCTTTAGGGCGTGAAAAAATCCCCCGGTTCAACCGGGGGAGATAAAAAAGCTTTAGCAAAAGAAAACCTCCGAGTATAATGGTAAGAGTTTGACGACGCAATACCAAAGATACGAGGAGG
>CANPXF010000006.1 GCA_947585745.1 uncultured Clostridia bacterium
TTCTTTTGCTAAAGCTTTTTTTATCGTCCCCCGGTTGAACCGGGGGATTTTTCCACGCCCTAAAGGACACCATAAAATTCGGGAAGATAAAAATTCATCTTCCCGATTATGGCTATTATATTAGTTATCTGAATATATCCCAAACGCTGTCGCCGTCGTCTATATCTTCATCACGGTTTTGGTAATTGTCGTTGGTCAGAGAATCTCTTGTGTATTCCTGAAGTTTCATTTTAATTGTTCCCGACCTTCCCGCGCGATACACGCCGAAGGTTACCTCGTCGCCCACCTTTAGCTTTTTGATTATAGCGTTTAATTCGGTCGTGGATTTTACTTCGGTCTTGTTTACCTCCGTGATAATATCTCCCGATTTAAAGCCCGCGCGCTCGGCGTTACTGCCCGAATTTACAGCGGTTACATACACGCCCGTCTGCGATGTGCCGTACATCCAAAGCTGTGCCGTGGAGCTTATATCGGAAAGCGACATTCCGAGGTCAATTTGTCCCTTTACATAACCGTATTTTTTAAGGTCGGAGAGTACGTCCTGAACATCGTTTATCGGAATCGCAAAGCCGATTCCCTCCGCCGACTGCGAGGTTGACTTAGCGTTTATAATTCCTATAAGCTCGCCGTTGCCGTTAAAAAGTCCTCCGCCCGAGTTTCCGGGACTTATTTCAGCATTTGTCTGGAGCAAATTCATAGTTTCGTTCTCTATTGTTACCTCGCGGTCGAGCGCGCTGATAATTCCGTCAGTTACACTTCCGCCGAGCTGTCCGAGAGGATTGCCGATTACCACGGCATAGTCGCCTACGGAAATTTTTGCGCTGTCGCCGAATGTCGCATAGGTTAAATCTTTCTTGGGTTTTATTTTTAAGAGAGCTATATCCCCCGCCTCGTATGTTCCGACGACCTCAACATCCGTGTACTCGGTTTTATCACGCAGATTGACCGTCAGGTGCGACGCGCCCTCAATAACGTGGTAGTTTGTGATTATATATCCGTCCTTTGAAATGATAACTCCCGAGCCCGCGCCTTTTTGAATATACTGCTGTGAGAACGAGCCTGTTGTTACCTGCTCGGTTGTGATTTCAACAACAGAATCGGCGGTTTTCTTTACAATCTCGGTAGTCGACAACGCCGATGTAGACGACGCGTAGGTAGCGCCCGAACCCTCGGACTTGCTGACGTTGAGCATATCGGAATTACTGCCCGCCGTATTCGCCGCCAAATATCCGCCTCCCGCGCCTAAAATCGCGGAGCATATAACGCTTATAACTAAAACCGCCGCGATTGTACCGCGTGTTATCGGCTTTTTCTCCTTTTTCTTGGGCTGTTTCGGCGCGCTGTATACATTTTGATATGATGACGTGTAATTTACAGGATTTTGCGTGCCTGCGTAGGTGTTTTGTCTGTACTGATTTTCAGCTTTATAGCTGTCGTTTTGTTCACTCTGTCTTTCGCCCGTGTAAAAGCTTTCTCCGTAACGGGCGTAATTTTCCGCTGAATTTGAAGCGTTCGCAAAATTTTTCTGATAATATTCATCGGGAGTATAGTCGGGAGTTTTTGAAGTATGCTCCGTATTATATGGATTTGACGATGAATTTATATTATTTGTTTCATAATCCTGCTGTTCGGTCTTTTTGTTATCGCCGTTTTGGTTTTCATAAGGTTCATATGGGTTGTAATTCATAATTATACCTCCAATATCTTTTATTCTATGTCTTAAATAATAATTCCCTAAAGTGAAAAGTATATGAAATAAGTTTGAAACTAAGTTGAAAATTTTACATATTTAGGACAAATCTTAATCGTACGCATAGTATATATAGAAGTTTTCTTCAATAAATTTTAAGGAGTACCGATTTTGGAAATTTTTGAATCCGTTATGGAAAGTTACGGACTTACGCCTCTTCCGAAAAATACTGTGGAAACTATGGCGTATGTGCCTTTTCAACAATATAACTCTAAAACCTACTCACCCGAACAGGCGCTTGAGGCCGGTACGGTGTATCCGATATTAGATAAACCTTTCTTCGGTAGTAAATGCTGGGGTGGAAAAAATGACTGAAAGAGATATTTTGATGAAACAGCTTTCGTCGTATCAGTTTTTGGTTCACGACTTAAAGCTTTATCTTGACACTCACCCGAACGACAGGGCAACTATTGAAAAAGTAAACGAATATACCGCTAAGCTTGCTCCGCTTAGAGATAAGTACGAAAAGCTTTACGGCCCGCTTACTACCTTTGACGCCGAAAAAAACCGCTGGAGCTGGGTAAACGCTCCTTGGCCCTGGGAAAACGAGGAGGTTGAATAAATGTTTGTATATGAAAAGAAATTACAGTACCCTGTAAATATTAAAAATCCGAATCCGAAGCTTGCTAAAATAATTATGAGCCAGTTCGGAGGCGCCGACAGCGAGCTCGCCGCATCGGTAAGATACCTCAGCCAACGCTACACAATGCCGTTGCCCGAACTCAAAGCAACCTTGACGGATATAGGTACAGAGGAGCTCAGCCACCTTGAAATGGTCGGAGCTATCATTTATCAGCTTACTAAAGGACTTACTGAAAAAGAGATAAAGGCGGCAGGCATAGACGACTACTTTGTCGACCATACTCTTGGTATATATCCGTCATCAGCGGCGGGCGTTCCTTTTACGGCGGCATATTTACAGTCTAAGGGCGACGCAATTACAGACCTTCACGAGGACTTGGCGGCTGAGCAGAAAGCCCGAACAACATATGACAACATTCTAAGGTTCTGCGACGACCCTGACGTTAAGGACTCTATCCGATTTTTAAGACAGCGTGAGGTTGTTCACTACCAGCGTTTCGGTGAAAATTTAAGAATTTTAACCGACAAGCTTGACGAGAAAAACTTCTATGCGTTTAATCCCGAGTTTGACAAAAAATGCTTTAAAAATCAGATGAAGAAAAATAAATAATTTTAGACTATTTATCTTTAATAAAACCGCCCGTTAATCAACGGGCGGTTATAATTTTCAGGAAACTATATAACTGTCTTTAAATAAATATGTTGAAACCGAATATGGTGACGATGAAGATGAAAGATAATAAGCGGTACGGTCAACAGTTAATGCAATATTTTCGGTTTGACTTCCGGAATTGTTATTGAAAATTATATGGTCGTAAATATCCATATTAACAGTATATTTATATATTGATTTTCCCATATCATTTTTACCTATATAGGTCATATTTTTTCCGGGCCAAACAGCCTCCTCATTACTGCCTTTCCAACAGTAGGCATAAACAGAGGACCAGTTGTTTGTATTTTCAAAATAGACAGTAATTGTATTTTTAATATCTTCGTCATTACCGTCTACATTTTTTGGGTCAACTACTGCAAGTAAAGCTTTCTGAAGCTCTGTGAGCCTGCTGACAGCCAAGTCAGTATCTAAAGTACCGTTACTGTAGAGCGTTTTGTCGATACGGTATTCTTTTTTTAATGCCTGGTAGCAGTCATATGAACTGTAACGGTAGTAAAGAGAAAGATTATCTTCAACCTCTTTAAAAACAGAATCTATTCCTGAGCCTGCAGAAATCACGTTCGGTTTTTCAGATGTACCGTTGAAAGAAAGTATTATCTTTGCGACATATTTTTGAATTAAAGTTACATCCTTTACGTTAACTTCTCTGTCTTTATCGACATCTGCGGAAGAAAATTTTTCTTCTGTTAGTTTTAACATACCTGCGATATGTTTCTGTGCTACTGTTGCGTCTATAATATTTATTTTTCCGTCCGCATTAACATCACCCAATGTATAGTCCTTTCCTTCAACAAGAGTAGATTCAGATGTTGAAGCTTCACTCGATGATGTTTCAACGCTCTCTGTGGATTCAGTTGTTTCTTTGGAAGCGTCTGAATTTTCAGCGGTAATCAATTGAGTGGTTGATTCCGAGCTATCGGTGGAGGTTGAGGAATTAGAATCTGCGGTCGATTCCGAACCTTCGGTAAAGGTTGAATAAGTAGAGTTAGTTGTTACTTCCGAGCTTTCTGATGAAGCAGAATTAGTTATTGATTCCGTCATTTCAGTAGCTGAAGCTTTCGTCGATTCGGAAATAGTATTTGTTTCAGTTGTTTCAGATGATAAGGTTTCATTAGGATTTGAAGCAGTTGATTCAGAACTTTCAGTTTCATTAGGATTTTTATTTGAATACAAAAGTATCAACTTTTTCGTGGATGTGTTAAAGTTAAATGTGTAAAAACCGCCTGTTGCAATAAGTTTGCAATCTCCCGCAGACGTGCTCATTACCCAGCCTCCGATTGAGGTTTTTGTTGTAGTATCCTCAATCTGACCGTCGTTTCCATACCAGGTTGAGCCGTTATTTATCTTAAATGTGTAGGTTCCCCCTTTTAACTGCAAGGTAGTTGAAACAACGGAAGAATCACTCGTATAGTACAGAGGATTGTCTGTTCCCCAGCTGTTAAAGGAACCCTTCAAATAATAAGATGACGGATTAGTACCCTGGGTTGGCTTTTCGGTAGCGGGTTTTGTTGTAGGGTCGGTAGAGGTCATTTGCTTATATGCCTGGTCAGATGTTCTCACAATATAACAGCAATTCGGGTCATATTCATTATAATAAAGATTTGCCCCATTAAAAATTATTGCGTTATCAAATACATCTACAATATAACCTTCGGTCTGGTCCTCATAATAGGTATAGTCAAGCTTATTGTTTATAATTCTGCGGGTACCTCCTACAGAACTGTTGTGTATCATTTGGGCAGATGTATCATTATTATCGGAATAATTATACTGCTCGGAAAATCTTATATGCGTATGTCCCGAAATAAATATTGTATCTTTATACTTTTCAAGAAGTGATTTAAACCGAACTGTAGACGCCTGATTATCGCTTAAAGGAATATCATAATACGGCGCGCCTGTGGTTGTGTCCCCTGCGCCGTACTTGTAAAACAGAGAATGTTCCACAATATAGATATTATGTCCGTCACCCGAATATTTCTCCAAAAGGTCTTCTAACCAGTCAAGCTGTTCGCTTGAAAACTCCTCAACTCTGTCAGGATAGAAACCTCCCTCCAAAGCCATAAAAATAAAGTGGTCGCCGTTTATATTTTTTTCAAAGTACGCTTTTTTTGAAGTGTTGTTTGAGCCTTCAAGACCTGTCGCGTTGATAAAACTTGACGTGCCTTCGCTGACGCTTTGCCAAAGCTCGTGATTGCCTATCGCCTCATAAATAGGATTACAGTAGTCGGACTCTGCGAGAATTTTTTGATAAATTTTCCATTCCTTAGGCTGAATCCCTTTTGAATCAATATTGTTATTTGTGTAATCGCCTGATTCAATAATAAAGTCGACCTGTCGGTCCGCGGCGGTCTGGAGCGCGTTGCGCCAATGAGAATCAGCATATTTATACGTGCTGTATAAACCGTCTATATGGATATCCGAATAGGATGCAAAGCTGTATTTTTTATCGGAGGATTTATGACCCGGCAATTTATTTGCGGGAATATCATAAACTGCAGAGGCATTTCCAACCGATTTGTTTGACGGCTCTGCTGAAGAAAAAATTGCAATAAGCTTTACTGCGTCCGCAGGTATCGCCGTTTGGGAGGGCATTTTGTGTGATTGTGAGGAGGAAACCGTCAGCTTGGCTATCTCGCTGTATCCGTCAAGAGCCTTTGTATTGTCAGCCCAATAGAGCCAATATGTTCCGGCAGGGGCAGAAAGTGTTATTGTACCCTCAGCATATCCTGCCGTTTCAGCATTAGCGCCTGAAAAATTATAAGTAATGTTTGCTGTTGTTTCAGCATTAACGGCAAAGGAAGAAAAAATGGTGCAAACTAATAGAATAAAAATTAAAAATATAGATAATGGTTTTTTAAATTTGATTTTCATAATAATCCCTTTTCAAAAAACATTAACAACATCATTTTAATGATATTAAATATATTCTTCTTAAGTTTATTATAAATATAATTCAGATTTTTTGTCAAGAATTATAAAAATATAATTTTCCTGTTTTTGCAAAAATATTACTTTTATGCTTATTTTATCTTCTTCCATTCCTCTATAAGCTTATCAACAGAAAACGAAGCATTGGCAGGGCTTGTTGACGGGAGCTTTACTGCCTCTATCTTTGTTTTGGGATAGATGTATTTCATATACATTTTGTGCGACAAAGCCCCGTTGCAGAATATCCTTTTTACCCTGCTGTTTTTTAGTATTTTGGATATATCATTAGGTATTACATTTTTAACGGAGCTGTCGCTTGAGCCTGTTATCGTGCAGGATTTTATCGAATCCCATAACGCAAGGTTATTGTTAAGAATAAGAGCTTTCTTTTCTTCGATGTTTTTCGGTATATCCTCGCCGTACAGAAAGGAAATTACTTTCCAAAAGCGGTTCTGCGGATGCCCGTAAAAGAAATTCGATTCCCGCGATTTTACAGAGGGGAAGCTTCCGAGAATAAGCGTGTGTGAATTTTCATCATATAGCGGAGGGAAAGGATGAACAACGTTACCTGTTTCGCTCATTTTACAACTCCTTATCCATAAGTATAAAGAACAAAATTGCCCGAAACTATACGGGCAATTTGTTAACATTTCTTTTATAGCTTAATAAATAACTTATACTCCCTATCGCCGTACCGACAGTATTGCATATAAGGTCTATTGTTTCGGCATTTCCAAATCCGAACACTCCCTGAATGATTTCAATAATTAAGGAAAAAACAGCTCCAAAGAGTATGGTAAATAAAATCCCTTTTATTAAAGTAGAATTCAGAACCTGAGGCAAAACAATACCAAACGGAACAAACAGCATTACATTCATAAAAAATGAATTGTAATAATCCCACTGCTCTTCCCCTCTTTTAAACGTGATTAACGGGTTCAGAACAATTTCATATCCTGCGTTTTTCTCTCTGATAAAAAGTGTTATGAAAAGTATCAATAAAACAACTGCTACGAACGCCAAAAAATTAAGCGTCCGCCATTTCTTTCTGTGCTTCGGTATGGCAAAACGTCCGATAATCCCCCAGAGAACAAAAAACAATATAGAAAGTATTATAAAAGTTGTTTTAGGTACAGCGTATATAGATGAGTATAAATTCCACATAATTTACTTCATTTTATTTACTATGTCAATTTCTTTTTTTATCCTTTTCCTGCCCGAAATGCCTTTGAATATAATTCGATAAACGACGTAGAAAGGTATAGACCACTTGTGGCGGTATACAAACGGAGCGTTGCCCCTGTACCATTCAAGAGTCGGAAACAGCCTCCGCCTTAAATACGAGGATTTTCCAAGTGAATCTATACTTTTGCCGATTTTCTGCCGTGCAGTCCCGAACGCTCCCGAGCTTATTATAAATAAAAAATCCTTTTCTTCTTCAAAGCTAAGCTTTTCGTTAGTTTTAAACAGCTTTTCAGACAAATTCTTAAAGGACTTTTCAAAATCCAATATTCCGAGTTTTTCAAGTTCTTTATAAATATATTCCCAATTTAACGTATCTTTCTTTTTTTCGTTATATAAAAAGCAATCAAGCAACGCCCGCAAACCTACTCCGCTATCGGACATATGCTTGTAGGAATGCAGAGTTATATATACATAAAAATCCTCATCGCTCATTTTATATTCATAATCGCCCGATAAAATCAAAAATTTGCTCATATCGGAATAGTATTTTGACCATTTATCGCGGTTAATCATAAAAAAGCGTTTATGAAGTTCAAAGCTGTAATACGGCTCCATAAAATATTCATCAACGTGGGTTTCTTTAGTTGCGCTCGGGGTTTTGTATCCGTTTTTAAGCATAAATTTGCGCATAATGCGGTATCCGTCAGCATCATAATAAATGTCGTTATCCACCATTTCACGCAGATACGGCTCGGGATAAAGCTCTCTCAACACAAGGCCTTTCATAAGCATATATCTTATTTTATTCTTTCTCATATGCTCTAAAATTTTCTCGCGTTGCTGTTGGAAGGTCAACGACCATAACATTGCGTAATTAAGCTTATCCTGCCAAACGAGTTTTTGCTCATCAGAAAGCAAATCATCTGACAGCAAGGCATAAGCAACAACAGCGCTTACTCTGTGCCTTCCGCAAAACTTTTTTACATCGTCTAAATCCATCGACCTGACTCTATCTATATTCGGTTTTCCACCCGATATTGCGCAGTTTATAAGATACACAATATCATATCCGCATTTCAGCGTTTTTTCTTTCGTCAATCAATACTCACCTGAAATCAGATTAATTGGTAAATAATTATCTCTTTAGATAATTCATAAAATTGTTCTTATTCTCAATCGCTGTAGTTGAAATTATAAGGTTTTTTATATTACAAAATCCTCTTGTCTTATAATGCATAAATAATAATACCAATTATAATAATAGACAATCCAAGCATTTTTTGCTTGGAGATTTTTTCTTTTAGAAAGATATAACTAAGTACAGCTACAAAAAAGTAACCGCTTGATTCTAAAACAGGTCCCAAGGAAAGCGGTATTTTTGTGTACGCTAAAATTGAGCATAAAGTCGCTCCAAAGAAAATTATGTATGAAAATATAACTCTTACATTAAGGTATTCTCTGATTTTACTCGGGTATTCCCTATCGGCGCTCTTTTTGAGGATAATCTGCGATATTGATGAGATGAAAACGCCGATAATAAAAATAAGCGAAAAAAGTATCTTCTCATTCATCGGACTTCACCACCACAAGCACCCCGATAATCACAATTACCGCGCCGACAATCATATTCCATTTTATCTGCTCGCCAAAGAATATAATACCCCACATTATGCCCCAAACAATAGTAATTGCTTTGTTTGCGTACGCAGTTGTAAGAGGAAGGTGCTTTATTATTTGTTGCCATACTATCGCGTAAATCCCGAGATTCAGAATTACCAATCCATAGAAAAATATAAACCAAAACGACAGAAAATCATATTTTCCCGCCAATTTGGAGCATATCCCGCTCATTGAATATATTACCAGAAGAACATTTAACGCGATTAAATATTTCGCGGTTTTTAATTTATTTTGTATCATCATCTCATAAAGTCTTTGCTTGTCCTTTCTTTGAGAATTATACTCCTCGCAGGAACGACCACTTTTTCAGAGGCGATGTTTTTATCCACATATGCTCCCGCGCCAATCAATGCGTAATCTCCAATTGTTACTGAATTTCGTATAGTGCTGTTTGCGCCAATAAAACTTCCTGTCCCGATTGTTATATCTCCGCAAAGTACACACCCGGGAGCAAAAAAATTAAAATTCCCTATTTTGCAGTCGTGACTGATTGTAACGCCCATTTCAAAGTGGTTGCCTGCGCCGATTTCCACATTCGGGCCTATGTTCACTCCGGCAAATATTGTTGTACCTTCTCCTATTTTTTTAGTATATACGTTTGCTTTTTCACTAATAAACTTTTCAAAAATAAAACCTGAATTATGAAACTGTCTAAAAAGCCTTTCCCTTATCCTATTCATACTTGGCATACCAACTCCCAAATATAACTTAGTTTGAGTCGGTTCAAAGTCTTTTATAAACTGCTCAGTCGCTAAAACCTCACAATCTCCGATTCGTTTTTCTTTTACATATTGTCCGTCTACTACGTAATAATCTGCCTTAATCCCTTTTTCAGACTCCAATAAAAACTGTAGTTCTCTCGCTCGCAGACCGGACCCGAAAATTGCTATACCGTTTTTTTCTTTCGCCATAATTAAAACACTTCCAAATATAATACTGTGGAACATTCAAAAACTGCTTTTTATTCTTTTTTATCATTATCAAACTGATATGTATTTCTTATTACATACTGCGGTGAGTTGTTTATGCTTATATATATTCGTCCGATATACTCGCCTATTAAGCCTAACATCAACATAATAATACCGCCGATAAACAGCATAACCGCCAACATTGAGCTATAGCCCATAGGTACGTTAGGATTAATAAGTCTGTTTATTACAATTACAATTTCAAATACAAAGCCGATAATCGCAAATATTATTCCTATAAAGGTCGCCAGCCTCAATGGTTTTACAGAAAAAGCCGTGAAGCCGTTAATCCATAAGCTTAACGATTTAAAAAAAGTAAAGTTCCCTCTGCCCGCTACACGTTCCCTTTCTTCCATTTTTACGCCAAGTATTCTGTTTGTTGTCCTTAAAATCAAACCTTCAAGATAGGGATACGGATTCTCATATTTTAATATCTCTTTTATTATATATGATTTCATAACAAAGAAATTTGAAAACTGCAAATCTTTAGGTTTATTTATCAATGTCCTTGACATTAAAGAGTTAATGTGACTGCCTAAATTCTTAAAAGCAGACTGCTTCTTTTTAGGATATTCAGCCATTGTCATATCGGCATTGTCTTCAACAAGCGGATCAATTAAATCCCACAGCCTGTCCATCGGACATTGACCGTCGTCATCAAGACTTACTATGTAGTCACCTGAGGCCATAGAAAAACCTGCCATAACAGCTGAATGTTTACCAAAGTTTTTAGCTAAATCAGCAACCTTTATTTTGAAATTATTATCAGCGACCTTTTTAAGAACAGATAACACATTATCCGGAGAAGCATCATTAACACAAATAACTTCATAATCAAAATCCTTGCGCTTTGATACAATTTCAATAATCTCGTTAATCACAAATTCAATTGTATTCTCTGAACCGTAACACGGTATTACAAAAGAAAGAAGTTTCATTTTATCACCAAAATAATTTTAAAGAAGTTTATCGCGGTACTTTAAATTATCATAAAACAGACGTTTAAAAGATATTAGCAATGTATATAAAGATATTTTTATTACCTAAACTATTTACGTCTATTATTTAAAAAAATTATGTATCACGTTTGCAATATACTCGATGTCTTTAGATTTCAAGCCATAATACATAGGTAATCTGAGCAATCTTTCACTTTCCTTAGTTGTATATTTGTCTTGTCCAAAGAACCTGCCGAACTTTTGACCCGCGGGCGATGAATGAAGCGGAACATAATGGAACACAGCATATACTCCATTCTCCTTTAAATATGAAATCAACCTTGTGCGTTCCTCCATATTCTTAACTTTTATATAATACATATGCGCATTATGAGCACATTCTTTGGGAATATGAGGTAATTCAATTAAGCCCTTTTCAGCCATGGGTTTAAACAATTCATTATATAAATTCCAGGATGAGAGCCTGTCATCATTAATGATATCAGGATTTTCAATTTGTGCGTAAAGATACGCGCAATTAAGCTCACTCTGTAAATATGACGAACCAATATCAACCCAAGTGTACTTATCGACCTGACCGCGGAAGAATTTTGAGCGGTTTGTACCTTTTTCTCGTATTATCTCGGCGCGCTCAATATATTTATCTTCATTTATTAATACGGCTCCGCCTTCACCCATACTGTAATTCTTCGTTTCATGAAAACTATAGCAACCAAAATCTCCTATTGAACCGAGCGGGCGTCCTTTATAATAAGCATATACTCCCTGAGCGGCATCCTCTATTACAAATAAATTATGTCTTTTGGCTATATCACAAATAGTATCCATCTCACAGGAAACTCCCGCATAGTGTACGGGAACAATTGCCTTAGTCTTAGACGTAATCGCGTCTTCAATTAAATTCTCATCAATATTCATAGTATCAGGGCGAATATCGACAAAAACTATCTTGGCTCCACGCAAAACAAAGGCGTTCGCGGTGGATACAAAAGTATAGGAAGGCATTATAACCTCATCACCGGGATTAATATCCGCAAGAATAGCAGACATTTCAAGCGCCGAGGTACCTGAAGTTGTAATCAAAGCTTTTTTAGCTTTTGAAATTTCTTCAAGCTTTTGACTGCACTTTTTGCTAAATTCTCCGTCACCGCTTATTTTTTTATTTTCAATTGCACGTTTTATGTAATTGTCCTCGTTTCCAACGTGTGGAGGCACATTAAACTGAATACCTTTCATAATACAATCCTCATTCTATGGTGAAATAATTATAATAATTCTATTGATTATAAAAAGCTTTTCACGCACTTTTAATTGCTTTTACCAAGCCCGGCGTTTTTATATTCTTCAAAAGACATTAGTTTTGTATCTTTTTCACTGATAATAAGATTTTCTTTTCCGCCTATAATTTCAAAAGGCCATTTGATATTTATATCCTTATCGTTATACATAATTCCCGAATCGCCCTCGCCGTAGAAAACCTCGGAACACTTATAACTTACAACGGAATCTTCCGCAACCAGATATCCGTGCCCGAAACGCTCAGGTACAAGCAACATATTCATATTTTCTCCGGTTAAATCAAAACCTGCCCATTGTCCGAAGGTTTCAGATTCGGGGCGTAAATCGACTATTACGTCGTAAACGTGACCGCTTATACAACGTACGAGCTTCGGCTGTTGCTTTACAAGCTGGAAATGTGTAGCGCGTATAACCCCGCGCTTTGAAACTGTGTAAAACACTTCTTTAAGCTCGTGGTCAATCCCGTTCGCTTTAAAGGTATCTATGTTATAATCCTTAATTAATCCGCCGCGCTCATCAGTAGAATAAAATGGTTTTATAAGATAAGCTCCCTTTAATTTAAGTTCTTGAAATTCAAATTTTCTAATCATATATTTCTCCTATTCAATTGTTCTAAGCCAGTCTATAGTCAGCTTCACACCTTCTGCAAAACTAACCTCCGCTTTAAAACCACAATCATTTTCTAAGTCCGATGTATCAAAAACCTCAATCGGCATATTAACACCTGTAAAAGGAACGTCTCCAAATTTCAGAATTGTATTTGGAGCCACAGATTTTTGCAATTCTATAATAAATTCCTTTAGAGGTTTGGCATTTGAACTACCTATCATATACTCACAAAAAGGTTTACCGTTCTTTGCGACAAGATAAAACGCTTTTGCAACATCTGTAATATAAACAAAATCGTAATTTTGTGTAGCCGAAGTGAATTCGAGAGGTTCATTATTTATTATTTTTCTTAATGTAGTGTTTACAAAACGAGGAGAATACTCACCAACCCCATAGGCATTAGTTATCATTGGCCATATTAGCTCAATTCCAATATCAGCGGCTACAGATTTACACATACTATGAGCTATATGCTTACCCATTCCGTAAATATAGCCCATTCCCGGTCTGTTTCCTTGTGTATGAACTGCCGCTTCAACCTCATATTCCATTATACTTCCTGCACAAACAAATCTCTTACATCCGATTTGCTTTGCATACTTAAGACATTCAACTGTATTTAATGCATTTTTCAACTGTAAATTATAGTCTACTCTATCAGGTCCTGCGGAACCTTCCCAAGCAAAATGCAAAAAAGTATCATATTCACCGGGATTTACAACCTTTGAGAGTGAATTTATGTCGGAAATATCACACTTAACATATTCTAAAGAAACGTTGGGAACAAGCCTTTTCGGGGTTGAGTTGACATCAACAGCTAAAACCTTGACTCCTTGATTTAAAAAATATTCTACCGTATAACTTCCGACAAAACCATCAGCTCCGGTAACTATAACCTTTTTCATATTAAACCTCTTAACTTAATAAAAATTCCTCTATTTGTTTATCCATACACTGTCGTATATCATCACCGTTTAACCAACATTTTGTCCATTCAACGGTTTTTTCAACAGCGGTATCTAAATTCCATTTAGGCGCCCAGCCAAAAACTGATTTAATTTTAGAGCAGTCAAGCTTTAAAAAGTTTGCCTCGTGAGGTCCGCCGTCATATTGATTAACCCATTTTAATCCGTTGTCCCAATGCTTTACAAACAAATCTACCAAAGAGCCTGTTTCAAAACAGTCACAGTCGTCGGGGCCAACGTTATACCAGCCTGAAAACTTATTATCTTCGTACTGCTTTTGTGCAATCATAAGATACGCAAAAAGCGGTTCCAGTACGTGCTGATAGGGTCTTGTTGAATACGGGTTACGTACAATAATATCTTTATTGTCCTTTGCCGCGCGAACACAATCGGGAATAATTCTGTCGTTGGAAAAATCTCCCCCGCCTATAACATTACCGGCGCGCGCGGTAGAAACAGCAACTCTGTTGTCAGAAAAGAAACTGTTTTTATAGCTGTGGGTAACAAGCTCGGAACAAGATTTTGAATTTGAATACGGGTCATATCCGTCTAACATCTCATCTTCGCGGTAACCCCAATGCCACTCTCTGTTCAGATATACCTTGTCTGTAGTTACATTTAGAAACGATTTTACACTGTCACTATGACGCACACACTCTAAAATATTAACAGTACCCATTACATTTGTTTCATAGGTATATGCAGGGTCTTTGTAGCTGTCCCTGACTATAGGCTGAGCGGCAAGGTGAAGTACAATTTCGGGATTAGATTTATCAAACGCTTTTTTTAGTGAATTTAAGTCGCGTATATCTCCGATAATGCTTTCGATATCATTTTCTATATCCGCAATTTCAAAAAGCGATGGCTCTGTATAAGGCTTTAGAGAATAGCCTGTAACCTCTGCCCCCGCATTGGATAAAATTTTACACAGCCAAGAGCCTTTAAAACCTGTATGTCCTGTTATGAAAACTCTCTTGTTTTTGTAAAAAGATAAATCAAAATTCATCAGTCTTCCCATACCTTCCACGGCGCTTGTCCGCTTTCCCAAAGCTGTTCAAGCTTCTTCTTTTCCCTCATTGTATCCATACACTGCCAAAATCCCTTATGAATATAGCTTTTAAATTCGCCCTTATCAACAAGAGAATTTATGGGCTCCTCCTCGAAAACTATATCATCACCTGAAATATAATCAAAAATTTTAGGTTCAAAAACCATAAACCCGATATTTATCAAATCGCCGTCAAGGTCGCTTTTCTCCCTAAATTTCTCAATAATATTATCATCGCCGATTTTAACGACGCCCTTATTCTGTCCGAAATTGTAAACAGATACCGTGCCGATTTTACCGTGGCTCTTATGAAAATCAATAAGCTGTGTAATGTTCACATCGCCTACCGCGTCACCGTATGTCAGAAGAAAAGTTTCATCTCCTATATAATCTTTTACTCTCCTAACTCTGCCTCCGGTCTGCGTATTTAATCCCGTATCAACAACAGTAACCTTCCACGATTCTGCACGTTTGTTATGAACAATTATATCATTTCCGTTGGTAAAGTCAAAGGTAATATCAGATGTATGAAGAAAATAATTAGCAAACCATTCTTTAATTATATGCTGTTTATATCCGGCACAAATTATAAATTCATTTATTCCAAAGTGGGAATAAACCTTCATAATATGCCACAATATAGGCATTTCGCCGATTTCAAGCATAGGCTTCGGCTTGAATTTTGATTCTTCGGAGATACGCGTTCCGTATCCTCCCGCTAAAATTACAGCTTTCATAGTATTTCCTCCGATATACTACTTTTTATTGTACAAAAACTCTAAAATCTGTTCTGAAACCTTTAAAGCTTTTTTAAGAGCTTGATCCATATTATAATACTTAAAATCAGCAAGTCTTCCACACAAAAACAAATTATCCGTACCTTTGGAAAGAGATAAATATTTTTTGTATTGTTCTTTGCTTTTTGAGGTCAATACAGGATAATATGGCTCTTGGTTCTTTTTCGGGTCATATTGAAGCGGATATTCAACGGCATATGTTGTACTTTCTGTTACTTGAACCGGGAGTTTGTTATATTCAACAATACGAGTAAATCCTTCTTCCTGCGGATAAGCAACCACAGGCATATCCTGTTTTGATTTAATCTTCTCGTTATTCCACACAAATTTTAGACTTCTGTAAGGAAGTTGACCATATTTATATCCAAAAAGCGCATCAAGTGCGCCTGTATAAACTATTGCACCATCAAAAGTTTTATTATCTATAATTAATTTATTGTCAGAATTTAAAACAATATAATCAAGCGCATCGACATTCAATTCAACTTTTATATTTCTATTATCAAGAATAGACACAAAAAAATCGGTATAGCTTGTTTTGGGCATCACTTGATATTTATCTTCAAAATAACCGGTTTCATATCCAAGTCGTATAGGAACTCTTTTTAGCACGCTTACATCTATTTCAGAAGGAGATACACCCCATTGTTTTGAGGTATAAAGGCTGTAATCATTATCAAACAAAAACTGTGCATACTCTTTAACTATATTATCTGCACAATTCAAAGCCTCTACAACAGTAATTGTTGTTCTGTTAGGAAACGCATTTTCCAATCGCTTCTTTAATTTTTCTGCTTTTTCATCAGAATAAAAATCATCAATTGTCTGATAATTAAACGGAGTTGGAGTACATATTCCGTTTATCTCTGCTCCACACGTTAATTTATATTCTTCCCAATCAGAGTATTTGTTCATAAAATCAAATAAAACTTTATCATTTGTATGGAAAGTATGCGGACCGTATTTATGGACCAGTATATTATGTTTATCAACATAATCATACATATTTCCGCCAATATGATTCCGACGTTCTTGAATTTTTACATGATATCCCTTTTCAGCTAAGACACGAGCAACTGTAGCGCCCGAAAGTCCACAGCCTACTACCAATACATCAAAATCAAACATTATTACCTCATTTATACCGTTTCTCAATTGTACTCATTACTTCGTCGTATACTCTTTCCGATGATCTGTTATCACAGTATTTAAAGGCTTTATCCCTTAATTGAATACGTTTATCGCGCAAATCATCTTGACCGTTTGCAACCTTATTAATAAATTTAATCATATCGGTGTGATTTTTCATATACTCGCCAACAATAGTATTAAAATAATCTATAGAAAAACCTGTATCCTTAGCGTAATAATCAAAGTCATCTACTGTTACCCCGAGCATTTTACCTGTTAAGAGATAATCATAATATACAGAAGAATAATCAGTAATCATAGCGTCTGATGAACCTAAATACTGATACAAATGAATTCCTGCTTTTTCTAAATCTTCATCTCCGATTATTCTGAAATTTGACAAATTAAAATTTTTAAGTAAAGAAACATCTTGACTGGGATGAGGTTTTAATACAAGTAATACATTATTTTTTACTAACTCATTATTTAACTCTTTACATTGACTCTCACTATAAAGGCAAGGTATTCCTAAAGGAAAATTAAAAGTAGAATCTACCCTTTCGCCTCTTGTTTTTCTAAAAGTGGGAAGCCAGACAATAACTTTATCAAAGGACTCATCTTTGAACAAATATTTGCTATAATCTCTATCAGTAAAAAGGTAATCGTTAGTAGGCCAACATGTATATATAAATTTATCTCTCGAAATTTTTAACTGTCTCTCATCTATTTCAGTAAAAAAATCGGAGGGACATATGCATAAATCGCTTTCATTAACCTCATTCTTTCGTGAGTGTTGGAGTCTGGATTTAATAAAAGAACCGTGTCTTAAAAATACAAGAACTTGTTTGTCAAATATCTTTCCAATATATTCGTGAGAATAGAGCATTGCTCTTGATGTACATAATGTATAGAATTTATGAATTTTTTCTAATTTGTTTTGAGGGTAAAAATTCATAAAACGTACATTTTTTATTTTTAAGTCTTTATATAACTTTTTATCTTTAACAAGCCAAATCAACTTATATTCATTATTTAATCCTTGACTTAACATATATTCATAAACAGGATATGTTTGGCTTCCTAAATCAGGAATACTTTCAAGAAGTATTTTTTTATTAGGATACCATTTTGCTTGAAAAATTTTTTCGGCTAATGTTTTAACATATTGTTTTATATGCACAGTTCTCATTCCTCTATTCTTTATTGTCGTATCTCTTAATTAAACCAGGGAAAAAAGCCGATAAATAAATCTTTATTCTGGCCTTAATAGGAAATCTATTCATAAAATATCTATACCTTGGCTTAATCATTTCTTTATAATTAGAATAATTCCAGGCGAGATTAAACCTTAAAGCATTTTCCTTTCTTACACAATACTTATGGAATTTATAATTTGTATATTTATCATATTCGTTCAGACAATCAAATTGGTGAGAATAGTGTTTTAACACGCTACTTTCAGAACCGGAGAATGCTTTTCCTCTTTCTATACTTGCGGTACTCCCCCTGCGATAACATGACATTACCTCATTAATATAGTAAACATCTCCAAGTTGAGCAAAATATAATAAAAGGGGAAGATCACCCGTAGAAGCAACATCAGAGAATTTAGGAACATTCTGCGCAAATTGTTTTAAATACTCAGCTCTCATAAAATGTGATGTTGTTTGAAAGGAATTATTCTCACTCGACTCTATACTTAAAAACCTCTCACTGCTAAGCACCCCGGTTGATAATTTATATTCTTTTTTAGGATAATAAACATTTAAGGGTTTTCCATCCTCTGTAACGGACTCCACAGAATGTATACACATAAAACAATTTCTATTTTTTTCGAGAGACTCATATTGCTTTTGTAGTTTATATGGGTCAGTCCAAAAGTCATCACCTTCACAACAAGCAATATATTTTCCTCTTGCTCGAGGAACATTAATTACATTGTTAATATAATTACAGCCTAATACACTAAACTGATTTTCTTTTTGGTAAATAGGCTTGACTATTTCAGGAAACCTAAGTTCATATTCCTTGATTATTTCAGGCGTTCTATCCTTAGAAGCATCATCATTTACTAATATTTCAAACCTAAAATCACATTTTTGCATTAAAAGGCTATCAAGGCATTGACGTATATATTTCTCGTGATTATAAGCCAAACAACATATAGATACCATTATATCGTCTTTCATAAATATCCTCCAAAAATATATTATCTGTTACTATACATCTTTTTATAATAATCGCGGTACTCCCCGCTTATAATAGTTTCCCCCTACTGTTTATCATTGAGATATGATTTTATCGTTTTTTCAATCCGTCGGAAATTTTGTTTTGGGTAGATTGCCCAGTTGCGTACATTTTCTCTTTCGGTGTATTGGTAAAACGAATTAAAATAAAATTTTAATAAAATAAGATATATTACAATTATGTTGCTTTATATTATTTTTTTATAAATTTAAAAATAGATAAAACTTTAGAGAAATATGCTGATAAAAAAATATATATTTTAGAACGAAAATCATATTTTTTAAAATACTGACGATATTCTCTTCTCAACATAGTTTTATAATCACATTCAATTTGTGCTATTCTCCACTCTCTCCATCTAATATAATATTTACAAAAATCGCTATATTTATATTTTGTGTATTTATCATACTCGTTCATTACAGAAATCATATCTCTAAAGTGAGAAAGAAGTTTATTTTTATCCTTATCTATTCTTGATGTCCAACTTCCTACACTGAATTTTCTGTAATAGGACATAGAATCTTCAAAATAATAAACATCACCTAAATTACCGTAAAAAAGCAATATCTTAAGATCTCCAGTCGAAGCAATTTGAAAAAACTCAGGTAAATTTTCATATGATGATGGTAAATCAAATCTTCTAAACATATAGCTTGATGTATGAAAAGCGTAATTTTTACAAATAATTTCCAAAAAATCGTAACTTGGAATAATTCCGGTTTTCATTGTTGTACTTGGCATAGCCTCTTTTGTTTTAGAACCATTTTCTTCAATAACCGCAACTTTATGAACACACATATGACAATTTTGATTTTTCTCAAGGATATCAACCTGTTTTTGCAACTTTAAAGGGTCTACCCAATAATCATCACCTTCACACAGAGCGACATATTTCCCTTTAGCATATGAACATGCAACTCTAAGTGTAGTCCCTTGAATCCCTTTAGAATATTGATTTTCAGTTTGATAAATCGGCTTAATTATATCTGGATATTTTTTCTCATACTCCCTTATTATATCAGCAGTATGATCGGTTGACGCATCATCATGAATTATAACTTCAAACTTAAAATCACATTTTTGCATTATAAAACCATCTAAACATTTACGTATATATTTCTCGTGATTATAAGCAAGACAGCATATTGAAACCATTATATCGTCCTTCATAAATATCCTCCAAAAATATATTATCTGTTTCTATACATCTTATCATAATAATCGCGGTACTCACCGCTTATAATAGTTTCCCACCACTGTTTATTATTGAGATACCATTTTATCGTTTTTTCAATTCCGTCGGAAAACTTTGTTTTTGGGAGCCAGCCCAGCTCTTTATTGATTTTCGCAGGGTCAATCGCGTACCTTAAATCATGACCTTTTCTGTCTGTAACAAAGGTTATAAGCGATTCAGGTTTATCAAGCTTTTTGCATATAAGCTTAACTATATCGATATTTTTCATTTCATTATGTCCGCCGACATTGTAGACCTCTCCTGCTTTTCCTTTATGTATTATGAGGTCAATAGCCTCGCAGTGATCCTCCACATACAGCCAATCGCGTACATTTTCTCCTTTTCCGTATACGGGTAAGGGCTTGTCCGCCAATGCGTTTGCTATCATAAGCGGAATAAGCTTTTCGGGAAAATGATACGGACCGTAATTATTGGAACATCTGCTTATCGTAATCGGCAGATTATATGTACGGTAATATGCAAGCACCAGTAAATCCGCGGATGCCTTTGACGCGCTGTACGGACTTGATGTGTGCAAAGGCGTTTCCTCGGTAAAAAACATATCGGGTCTGTCTAACGGAAGGTCGCCGTACACCTCATCGGTACTGACCTGATGATAACGGGTTATTCCGTATTTTCTGCAGGCGTCCATAAGCACCTGAGTTCCTAAAATATTAGTTTTCAGGAAAACCTCAGGGTTTTCAATCGAACGGTCAACATGGCTTTCCGCCGCAAAATTGACCACAATATCAGGCTTATGCTCGTCAAAAATCTTATATATTTCTTCTCGGTCACAAATATCTGTCTTTAAAAATACAAAATTCGGATTTTCAAGAGCCTTTTCGAGTGTAGAAAGATTTCCCGCGTATGTAAGGCAATCAACGCAGATTATTTTATAATCAGGGTATTTTTTCAGCATATGATAAACGAAGTTAGAGCCTATAAATCCTGCTCCGCCCGTAACTAAAACTGTCATTTATTCAGCGCCTCCTCAGCTATAGAAATTATGTATCTGCCGTACTCGGTTGTTTTTAAATTCTTACCAAGCTTTAAAAGCTGATTTGCGGAAATAAAACCTTGTCTCCAAGCTATTTCCTCAATACAAGACATATAAAAGCCTTGTCTTGACTGAACCGCCTCCACAAATTCCGAAGCTTTCAGCATACCTTCGGGAGTACCTGTATCGAGCCATGCAATTCCCCTGCCCATAAGCGTAACTTTAAGTTTTCCCATCTTTAAATATTCATTGTTGACAGCGGTAATCTCTATTTCACCGCGCTCAGACGGTTTTATATTTTTTGCTATATCTACAACCTTGTTATCGTAAAAATATAATCCGGGAACAACATAGTTAGATTTGGGAAATTGAGGTTTTTCCTCTATTGAAATGACATTATTATCATCGTCAAACTCAACAACTCCAAATTCTCTGGGATTTTTTACTGGATAACCAAAAATAGTAGCGCCATTTAATTTTTCAATAGAATTTCTTAGTATTCCCGTTATATTCTGTCCATAAAAAATATTGTCGCCGAGTATAAGGCATACATCGTCATCACCTATAAAGTCAGCTCCCAATACAAACGCGTCGGCAAGGCCTCTTGGCTTGTCCTGTACTTTATATTCTATCGTAATTCCGAGTGATTTTCCATCCCCTAAAAGCTTTTTATACAGCGGAGTATCCTCAGGAGTAGAAATAATAAGTATTTCTCCTATGCCCGCAAGCAATAAAATTGATAAAGGATAATATATCATAGGTTTGTCATAAACAGGTAATAATTGTTTAGATACGGCAATTGTCATAGGGTAAAGGCGTGTTCCTTTACCGCCCGCTAAAATAATACCTTTCATATATCTCAACTCCAATCAACTTATATTAAGTCTGTCACAAATATATTTTTCAATTTTTTCAAAATAAGTGTATATAGTTTTACTTTTCTTATCGTACCATTTAAAGAAAGGTTTTTCAATAAATCGTATTCTTAATAAATCTATTATTGTACATATAGCATATATCGCCAATACTGAAGTCGCTAAATGTATATATATATATATATATATTGTGATGAAAATGAGCCGGAAACATTTAAGGTTTCCTTCCAAAGCCAATATCTCATTGTTTTTGAATTTGCGTGTATTAACAATACGCCAAAGGTCGCTGAAGAAACTATATTAATAAATTTACTGTACTTTACTTTTAAATTTTTAAAGAACAAAAAAGCAGAAACAGAAGTTAACACTGCTAAAATTTTATTTGCATCAGCCACAAAATAATAAGGTTCTCTAAAAAAATCAATATTAGTTTTAAATGTAATTACAAGACAAGATAATACACTTAGCATTGAAACGAATACAGTCACTATTGTAGCGTATCCCCAAAATTTAGTACTATTAAATATTGCCTTAGGATAAAGACGGATATATGAAGCTATAAAGTAAATTACAACAAACCACGAAACATAGTTCATTCTTATTTCAAATACCGGTATTGTCCCTATAACAGTATATACAAACAAACACAGAAGAACTAACCTAATATGCATTCTTTCGTTTATATTATGTATTAATACATTTAGAAAGGGAATACATAAATAAAAAACTAAAAAAGCTTGTATAAAATTATCAGTTATGCTATAAACCGGAATTAAAGTTTTTAAAAAAGCTCCTAATGAAAAAGTTTCATATCCTGTAAACACAAAAATGAGATAAATTGCAATTGTATAAAACTCTATTTGGAGTATAAGCTTAATAAACTTTCTTAACGTTATCTTTGAAGTACACATAAAATAACCTGTAATTAAAACAAAACAGTTTATCCCTACTTTTCCCCAAGCACCGACAACAAAAAAAGATAGCTCCTTTATTCCAAAAGGGTGTAAATACAATTCATTCCGAAGCCCGGAATTAACTACATAATGATGAGCTACTATCAAAAGCATAGTAACTATTCTGAATAATTCTAAATTAGAATCTCTCTTTTTTTCTAATGCCATTTTACCTCATCCTAATATCAAATCACAGATTTTATCAACTTCCTCAACAGATAAATCTGCGTATAACGGTAATGTAAGCACCTTTTCTGAAACAGATTTTGCTATAGGTGTACTTTGAATTTCAAAACGATTTTGAAACACTTCAAACTCACTTGTTAAAGGATAAAAATATTTTCGCGCAAATATATCATTCCTTACCAGAATATCGGCAACTTCATCTCTTGAATATTTATATCCGTCAAATACAACAGGAAAGTATGAATAATTGTGCTTAACGTCTTTTCCTATTTTGAATAACTTTAATCCTTGAACATCATTTAATCGTTCAATATATCTGTCAAAGGCTTTTTTACGTTTTGAAATTTCTTCATCAATATGTTTAAGGTTGCAAAGCCCCATAGCCGCGTGCATTTCCGTCATCTTTGCATTAGTGCCTACTAAGGTTACTTCTTCCTGTCCTCTCATACCGTACTGCCTTAACTTTTTTAAAATAGGTGTTAAATTATTATCTGAATACGTTAATCCGCCGCCCTCAACAGTATGGAAAACTTTTGTGGCATGGAAACTGAACATTGATATGTCTCCTAAAGTACCAATACCTTTTCCGTCTATTTCGATTCCAAAAGCATGAGCCGCGTCGTAAATAACCTTTAGATTATATTTTTTTGCAATTTCATCAATTTTTTTATAATCGCATACGCTTCCGTAAACGTGAACGGGTAAAATCGCGCAGGTTTTTTCAGTTATTAAAGATTCAATCTTATCAGCGTCAATAGTATAGTCATCTTCTCTTATATCACAAAAAACCGGGGTGAGATTATTACGAACAACAGCTTGAGTAGTCGAAATAAAAGTATATGGTGTAGTAATGACTTCTCCCTCAAGATTAAGGGCGTTTAATGCAAGCTCCAAAGCGGTATGTCCGTTTAAAAAAAGACTGACATTATCTGTCTTTAAATACTTACACAGCTGTTTTTCAAGCTCCATATGCTTTGAACCCGAATTAGTAAGCCAACGGCTGTCCCATAAATTTTTTATCTCCTCACAATATTCTTTGTAAGGCGGCATTGACGACCTTGTCACATTAATTTTCATTTTACAATCCTTATAGTAATTTATTGTTATTTAAAATTCTTATAAATTTTATCTTACTTCTCTATAATAAACTAATTTTTAGGATATTTTTGAACGTTTTCTTATAATTTTCTTAAAAGGGCTTTTAACCATATCCCACAAATAATCGAAACTGTCTAATTTTAGGACTTTAGAACCCAATATATAAATTAATACTCCCAACGGAACTTGTATACAAAGAGTAATGATACAATTTAATCCTATATATTGAATTGGTAATACACAAGCAATCATAAACAAAGAAAGTAATATGCTTGGCATAATATCTCTAAGCTGTTCTAAATATCCGTATTTCAATATCTTTTTATTCGGCCAAGAGTTTATTATTTGACTGGTTACAGAAGTAAATAAAAGGCTACATGCCATCGGCATAACTCCAAACCACATAGTTGTAAGAATCGCAGTCAATCCTATAATTTTTTTTAATATTTCAAGTTTTAGAAAAATGTCGCTTCTTCCGACTGCCTTTATTGCGTTAAGATTTGCTGTATGTATCGGCCAAAAAGCGTATGTAAAACAGAATATTCTCAAAAACGGAACACAAGGTAACCACTTATCAGTAAATATCAAACTTACAATCGGCTCAGCGCAAGCCGCTATTCCCGCCATTATAGGCATCATCAAATAGGTACTCGTTTTTATTGAGCGCCGAACCATATTTTTAAGCAAGCTTTGATTATCCTGTACTGATGACATCGAAGGCATCAATACGCTGTCTATAGAATTATTTATATTGGCAATTGCCAAACTGGGAATATTATCTCCTCGGTTATAAAAAGCAAGGTCAGCAGTTGAATATTTTTTCCCGATTATTAGTTGTGTTAACTTTGAATAACCGGTATCAAGCAAATTAGAAACAAGCATTTTCCATCCAAATGAAAATAAAGTTTTCAATCTTGTGAATGAAAACAATTTTTTAGGTCTCCACTTAACTGTTATCCATAAAATAATTGTATCTACTACCGTATTAAATAAATTTTGTACAACTAATGCCCATACTCCAAATCCCATTAAAGCCATAGATATTCCGATAACTGCTGCTCCTATGGTTCCGCCTAATGTGGCAAAAAAGAAACGTTTAAAAATTAAATGTTTAGACACATACGATTGCTGTATATTTTTAACACCGGATACAATCAGAGTTAAACCCATAACTCTGATTAATGGAGTTAAATCAGGCATATTATAAAATAAAGCAATTCCCGGAGCGGCAAAGAACAGAAGGCAATAAAGAATAGCACAGGAAAATATATTAAAATAAAAAACTGATGAATAATCAATGTCGTCAGGCTCTTTTTTCTGTATAAGAGCGCTTCCGAATCCGCAGTTTATAAAAACTAATAAAATGTCCATAAAAACATTAACAAGAGCAATTATTCCGTACGTGCTCGGCTCAAGAATTCTCGCAAGTATTACTGAAACAACAAAGCCCACTCCCTGCGCGCCGCATCTCTCCATAAATCTCCAAATCATATTGGACATTACAGTTCTTCTGTTTACCTTCATTAATTACACCCTTCTAAAATTTAACTAATACTATTTTTAAAATTATAGTTTATATTAGCATGTTATTTTTTTAACAATTAATTTTAATCAAACAATCTTCTTTATAACTTTTATATTGCTAAGAATAAAACCTATTGACAAGCAAATAACAGATGCAAGTACAAACAACAAAGTTCCAAGTTCTAAATTCCAGTTAAACACTGCTGAAAAAAATCTTTCAAGAAATAAAATTACTAATGGATGTATATAAAACGTTATATTAGCACAGATTCTGCATCTTTCCGCAAACGCAGTAAATTTCGGCAGTGGATTTTTTAACAGAAAAATGATAATAACCCCTATATATATATATATATGGACATCGGATCTGTTTTTTTATAAAAAAGATAAAGTAAAGTTTTTTCAAAAAAGTATAATATGCTTGAAATAAATAACAAAGCATACATTTTTTTATTTGAAAATCCTGCAAACTTTTGTCTATAGTTATTTATTAAACAACCTATTGTAAAAAAAGGTAACGCAATAAAAAACACTCTTATTATTGTTTGTGAACCTTCTATCTTAATAAAATCTAAAAATAAAGGTATTTTTATAACAGCCGAATATGAAGTAAGTAGACATCCCAAAACAAACAGAATAATTGAAATTATTAAAATTAGTAACATTTTGCCTTTAAATAATTTATATATAAATGTAAAAATAATTATCGAGTATATTAAAGCGGGAAAATACCAAAATTGAAAACTGGTTCCCAAAAACAAATAATCAATAACTAATCTCTTAATAATTTCAATTAATGAAAATTCATCGTGCCACACCCAAACATTAATTAAAAAATAAGGTATGCTCCATATTGTGTATATAACCGCTATCTTTTTTACATACTTTATCATTATATTTTGCGTTTTAACAAGTTTACCAAAATAAAAAAATCCTGAAACAACTAAGAAAAAAGGTACCGCTATACGAGTCAGCGCATCAGTAAATATAAAACCCATAAATCCATTTATGTCAGAAAACGGATGCGTATGTATTGCAACAACCATCAGTGAGCAAACCAATCTGAAAATGTCTATTGAATTGTTTCTGGATTTAAGTTGTGAACCCATAAATTTCCTTATAATACCCTTCTATATACTTCTTCTATTCTTCTGCACACGCTTTCTTTATCAAATCTTGAAATGCAATCGTTACGAATAGAATTGCTGTTGTATTTATCTCTATTTTCATACAGACTTTTCATTGCGTCTGCAAGTTGTTGGATATTGCCATACTCAACTCTAAAACCGTTTGACTCGTTTATAATGTCGTCAGCACCCTGCCCTTTTGTTCCGATACAGGGAACACCGCTCGCGAGTGCCTCAATATAAACAATTCCAAAGGTTTCTACCTCACTTGTCAAAACAAAGGCGTCGGCGCTTGAAAAAATCTTATTGCTTTCCTCTCTTGAATAACGACCGAAAAATTTTATTTTGTTTGTTTCTCCCAATTCACCTACAAGCTTCTGCAAATTATTTCTCTCATCACCATCGCCCGCAATGTTAAGCTTAACGTAATTATTTTTATGAAACGCCTTGTTAAATGCCTTAATAACTAAATCAACGCTTTTGAGCTTCTTTAGTGAACAAGCCGTTAAAAAGGTAAACACACTGTTTTCATTTTTCTTTATATAGTAATCGGAGGTTTCTATCATATTGGGAACAAAATATGTAGGTACAGATATGTTGAGCTTATCACATACATATTTTTGAAAATTACTGCCGACAAATATAAACGCGTCGCTGTTTTCAATGGTTTTCTTAACCCTTGCATAGTCCTTGTCACTCGCCGTTCCCAATATCAAACCGGAATAATGCTCAGTGACTACCAACGGTATTTGTAAAAACTTTGAGGCTTTTATGCAGTAATAAGCGCAACTGTGAGAAACGTGGGCGTGTATAAGGTCGGGAGGTTCCATTCCATTCGCCTTATCCTCATCAATCAGGTTTTTCAGAATCTTTGTATACATATTGGAAATGTATTTATCCTGTAAATCCGACAGCTTGCCTACAATCGGAACAATAGCTTTATAAAAAATTGTTCTTACATTTCCGTCCTGCCACACTCGTTTACTTCTCCACGGCTGTTTAAAAACGCGTGTAACAGAGACATATTCAATGTGCACAACAGTCACATTGTGACCTCTGCCGGCTAAAGCGTGCGCCTGCTCTCTCACAAAAATACCGTTAAGGTCTTTTTCATTTTCAGGATACCACGCCGGAACTATATAAATATTCATATTACAGTAACTCTAAATTACCGCTTTTTATTCCTTTTGTGACATTTTTACAGTCAAAGACAGGAACACCTGTATCTACAACCATTTTATAGTCAACCGTTGTATGAGCGGTCGTGATAACAACTAAATCATATTTTTTAATAATATCAGCGTCTATAGACTTTATGCTCTCATGATATACACCGTTTTCTTTGTACTTGGAAACAAACGGGTCATAATAGTCGATATTTGTGCCGACCTTATTAAATTCCTCAATTACACGAATAGCGGGACTTTCACGGTAATCATCAATATCCTGCTTATACGCAACTCCCAAAACTAAAACCTTAGCTCCGTTAAGCGCTTTTTTATCTCTGTTAAGGATTCTGCCAGAACGTTCTACAACATACTCGGGCATTCTGTCATTAACCATCATTGAGGATTCAATCATAGATGTATGGAAACCGTATTCTCTCGCTTTCCATGAAAGATAATAAGGGTCAAGCGGAATACAATGTCCGCCGAGTCCCGGTCCAGGATAAAAAGCCTGGAAACCGTACGGTTTAGTTTTAGCGGCGTCAATAACTTCCCACACATTTATTCCCATACGATTACATAAAATCGCCATTTCATTAACAAGACCGATATTTATGTTTCTGTAGGTGTTTTCGAGAATCTTTTCCATTTCAGCAACCGCGGGAGATGAAACCGTATGCACATCTCCGTCAAGAATAGCGGAATAAACCATAGAAATGACTTCAGCCGCATCATCTCCGACAGCTCCTACAACCTTTGGCGTATTGCTTGTTTTATATGTCTTATTACCCGGGTCTACACGTTCGGGTGAAAAGCCGAGATAAAAGTCTTCTCCGCATTTTAGTCCGCTTCCCTTTTCAAGAATCGGTTTAAGAAGTTCCTCCGTTGTTCCGGGATAAGTAGTGGACTCTAAAACTACCATCATACCTTTTCTTAAATATTTTGAAACAGCTTCTGTAGATGAACGAACATAACTAATATCAGGCTGTTGGTGGGCGTCAAGCGGAGTCGGCACACAAATAGCGACAAAATCAACGTCTTTAATAAAGCTGAAATCAGTAGTAGCTTTAAGCATACCGCTCTCAACAAGCTCCTTTAAATCCGAATCAACAACGTCGCCGATATAATTCTGACCGCTGTTAACCATATCAACCTTTTCTTTCTGAACATCAAAACCTATGGTAGAAAATCCGTGCTTAGCCTTGTCGACAGCCAAAGGCAATCCGACATAACCTAAACCGCATACTCCCATTTTAAGGGTTTTATTCTTTATTTTTTCAATAAGCTGTTCTTTCACAATGTTTACCTCACTTTATCTAACGCAGTCTTTAAACAACTGCAAACTTTTTCTATATCCTCATCTGTCAAATACGGATGTATGGGCAGACTTAATACTGTTTTACATAACTCTTCCGTTACAGGACAATCCGCATTTGAGCTATCTGTTTTCTCAAACGCGCCTTGCGAGTGCATAGGTCTCGCGTAATAAACCATACTCGGAATTTCTGATTTTTTTAATTCTGACTGTAAAAAAGACCTGTCAACTCCGTCAGGCAACTGTACCGTATACTGAGCCCAACTGCTGTAAAAATCATTGTCAATTTTGGGTAGTAATAAATCAGTATCCTTTAGCATTTCATTATATTTTTCTGCTGATTTATTAATTGAGTCAAGTTCATAATCTTCAAACGCCTTTAACTTTGGAAGCAGTATAGCCGCCTGAATAGTGTCAAGTCTGCTGTTCATACCGACAAGAACATTATTGTACTTATCATTACCGCTCTTTCCGTGAACAGCGTAACTTCTTAAAAGCGCCGCCCATTCATCATTATCTGTAAAAACGGCTCCGCCGTCACCGTAGCAACCAAGAGGTTTTGCGGGGAAAAAGCTCGTTGTTGAAATATCTCCGAAACTACAGGCTTTCTTGCCGTTTATTCTTCCGCCGAATCCCTGTGCTCCGTCTTCAAGAAGCAGAAGATTGTACTTTTGGCATACAGGCTTTATGGCGTTGTAATCAGCAGGCAATCCAAATAAATCAACCGCGACAACTACCTTGGGTGTGTATTTGCCGTCTGCAATAACTTTTTCAACAGCTTTTTCAAGCTTTTCGGAGTCTATATTATATGTACGTTTATCAACATCCACAAATATAGGCGTTGCTCCCGCAAGCGCGGGACATTCTCCGCTTGAGAAGAAAGTAAAATCAGGAACAAATACCGCGTCCCCCTCGCCTATTCCCCATACCATTAAAGCTAAGGTAAGGGCGTCGGTACCGTTAGCGCAGGTTACGCAGTGTTTAACACCGACATATCCCGCAAGCCTTTCCTCCAATTCCTTTACCTGAGGTCCGGATATAAAGCGCGAAGATGTAATAGTTTCATTGACGGCACAATCAATTTTATCTTTTAAAGCCTTATATTGTTTTTTTAAATCTCTAAACTCCAAACCAAATCATTCTCCAATTAAAAATTTATATAACTCATCGGGATAATTAAAATATTTATAATCAATTCCAAGTGAGTCAAATTGCTCTTTGTTTCCAAGCCCGTATCCTACCATAACAGCATTGACGCCGTTTATTTCGGCAGTTTTTAAATCTTGTATGGAATCTCCTATTACCGTAACCTTTTTGTCGGTAATATTCTCATTTATCCAATCAAATTTACTTCCGTCTTTAACCACAATTACGGGAATATCAAGCCCCAAACGTCTTAACTGCCATTTTAAATTTTGAGGATTTCTTCTTTTTGTAAAAAGAAACGTATCATTTTGAAATAAATTTTTAGTTTCTTTTAAACCAAAATACAGCTTGTCAAGCTTTAGTAATTCTTTTGATTCAAGCATTTCTGCCTTATCCTCAAAATAACTTTTCGGCAATGATTTACCGAGTTTTTCAGCAAGTAAACCGTCTTTTTTTAACTCTTTTTTTATGCTTTTATATTCCGAAATTGTGAGGTTGTTTATGCCTAATAATTTACAAAATACGGAATAAAATCGTTGCCAAGGGTCAAGGAGAGTTCCGTCAAAATCAATTAATCTCATTCTCAAATATCTCCTCAAAATATCTGTACATAATTTTTTTATTGGGGACTAAATTGACGTCACTTTTTGAAATCCTTTCACCCGTTAACATTTTTACAGTAAGCATCGGCACATCAAGTCCGGAAGCAACCGTAAGCGGTAATCCTCCCGACGGATACCTTAAATTTGTATCTATAAAATAAGGAATACCGTTTTTTACTATATACTGAAAATTTACGCATCCGCAAAATTTCCAGCTTTCTGCTATTTTTTTTATATATTCTGAAACATCAAAATTATGCGAATTTTGAGTAATTCTAACAGCTCCGCCTATTGTTTTAAGTCTTTTTCTTTGATTGTATCCTATGAGATTTCCCTCTCTGTCAAAAAGACAATCCAATGTATACTCATCGCCTTTTATAAGTTCAAAGAAAGACAAATCATTATAGGTTTTTGCGTAAGCTTTATGAATACTTTGGTTATCAATAATCAACGAGCCCGCGCTTCCGCTTCCAAGATTACGTTTCATAAAAATAGGATAATCACAATCAAAATCTTCAATCAGCTTTGGTACGCTGATACCCGCCTTTTGAAATTCCCTATTCATATTAACTTTATCGTCGAGAGCCTCAAATGTTTCTTTCGGGGATACGATAAAGCGTGCTCGTGTATTTTTTCTAAGCTTGTCCTCGTTTTTGGATACTGCTTCTATTTCTCTTGAATGTGTAGGAAGATATATATCAATATGTTCACGGTTTAAAAGTACGATAAGTTTTTCAATAAAAGATGAATCATTTGAATTTGGAAGTTCAAACTGCTTTTCCACAAAAAACTTTCCTGCGGATATTTTAGCGCTGTCCGCTCCGCAAACATAAATATAATCGTGTTTTTTAAACTGTTTTGCAAGATAAACGCCGGTTAAACCACCGTTACTTCCGATGAGGACTTTAATCTTTTTCATAAGACAATCCTCATTTCACAAATCAGTTTATTTAGGGCAAATAATATTACCCCCCCCCGAATTTCTTTAAGAGAATTATTTTCTAAAGTATACTCTCTACAGCAATCCGGGCATATTAAATTTTCGCCAAGTACATTTCCGCATTCGCAAACCCAGCCGATTTGCTTTGCGGGAACTCCCGCCATTAAGGCGTAAGGCTTAACATTTTTTGTCACTACTGCTCCCGCGGCAATTGTACACCACTCTCCCAGCTCGTGACCGCATACTATAGTGGCATTAGCTCCTATAGTAGCTCCCTTTCGTATAAGTGTCTTTTTGTAACCTTGCGGACCTTTAGGATATTTTGCACGAGGAGTGAGGTCATTAGTAAAAACCATTGACGGACCGCAGAAAACAAAATCCTCAAGCTCTACCCCTTCGTAAACGGAAACATTGTTTTGTATTTTTACGCCGTTTCCTATTTTTACATTATTGGAGATATTAACATTCTGTCCGAAAGAACAGTTTTCCCCTATAACGGCACCGCTTTGTATATGGCTGAAATGCCAAACCTTTGTACCTTTTCCTATTTTTACATTATCATCTGTGTAACTGCTCTCATGAACAAAATAATCACACATTATCAAACTCGCCTTTCATATCTATACTTGCGAAGTTTTTAAGAGGGAGTTTAACAGGCTCTCCTGTTTTTACACTCTTATAAATAGCAAGTATCATTTCAAGAGCATTTCTGCCGGCATATGCGTCAACATAAGGTCTGCGATTGTTTTTTACAGAGTCAATCACATCAGCGTACAAGCTTGTGTGACCGTTACCATAAACATTGCTTGTCTGTTCTTCAAGTCCTTTATTTTCAAGGTCCGCGTCGGTTTCATCGGCAAAATCCCAAACATCTATGTTATTAGTTGACTTTCCGCCAAGCTTTACGGTACCGTTTTCACCAAATAAATACAGGGTTTCTTCAAGATTTCTCGGATAAACGTTAGTTGTTCCCTCTATTGTTGCGACTGCACCGTTTTTAAAGGTTACAACCGCCATACCGACATCTTCAGCCTCAAGATACGGATGTTGGTTTTGTCTGGTGACCCCGAACACGGTTTCAACATCGTTTCCGAACATCCAACGCAACAGGTCAATTCCGTGTATACATTGGTTCATAAGACAACCGCCGTCTTCAGCCCATGTTCCGCGCCAAGGAGCCTGGTCGTAATACTGCTTATTTCTGTTCCAGCGCACGTGAATACTTCCGTGGGAAAGCTTTCCGAAACGTCCTAATTCAAGCGCCTTTCTTGTTTTTTGAACAGCAATATTAAACCTGTTTTGATGGCACGCGCTGACTACTACACCCTTTTCTTCACTTCGTCGTATAATTTCGTCAGCATCTTTCATAGACATAGCCATTGGCTTTTCAATAATAACATTAACACCGTTATCAATACAAAACAAGGCAATTTCAGCGTGAACTCCGCTGCTTGTTGCAATCGCTATCAACTCAAGTTCAGGATGACTTTTAATCATTTCTTTGTAATCTACATATCTCTTGATGGAAGTATCGTTATGTAAATTATGTTTTTCGAGAAGACTTTCCATATTATTCGGTTCAATGTCGCATACAGCAACAAGCTCTAAATTATTATTAATAACCGCTTTAATATGATTAGTTGCGATTCGCCCGCAGCCAATAAGTGCATACTTCATAAATGTTTCTCCTACTTCTAAAAACTTATTAGATTATCATTTTTATCAAAGAAAATTTCTTCATGTCTGCGAATCATACGTACACCATAATTTATCTTCGGTAATTCAAAATTCATATTTAACCAACTTAAAATTCCTAAGTACGGGAGATTTACACCGGCGGCGCAACAGGATACAATAGCACCGGTTAACCGCGGATTAACTTCAAGCAACCTTGGAATACCATTTTTATCACATTTAAAATCAAAGCCAATATTACCGCTGAGATTCAATTTCTTTACAACATCTTTACAGTAATTCTCTATATATTCATTTTTTTCTATTACACACTGCATAGGATTACTGCTCACTACTACAACCGATCTACGTCCGATACTCAATATTACCTCACCGTCTTTTGCCAAAATATCAACACTAAATTCAAAACCGGGGAGATTTTCCATTATAACCATTCTACAGGGCCAGGGATTAATCGATTTTAGTATTCCTTCAATATCGCTGTAACTGCATATCATACCGTTCGGCTTATTCTCGAAAAATTCTGTTGCCATTTCATCATACGGCAAAATAACTCTTATTGCACGGCTACCGTTTCCGATTTCCTGTTTTACGCAAAATGAATTATTAGGATAACCAAGCTTTTTTGCGTATTCTTCGGCTTGTTCCCATTTTTCAGCGACATAAAATTCGGGAACCTCCATACCTTTTTTCTTTAATTCAGACAATAAATTTGCCTTATTATTTACGATTTCTATTTTATCGTAATCCATAGCAGCAACCGTAGTGCCAATTTCTTTAAATTTCTCTTTGTTTTTTGAAAGTGTATGTATTTCTCTTGTAACACACGGAACTAAAAGGTCAACACTCTCTTTTTCACAAATTTCAAGTATTTTATCCAAAAAGTCAGGACTTTTGGCAGCCGGTATAGGATAAAAAGCATCAAACTGATGTCTGCAAGAAGCATATGGATTCATATCAGCTCCGATATATCTAAAATTAGGGTCATTTGCGTACTTTAAACAGTGTAAAATACCCGGCATTCCCGGCGATCCGCCACCAGTAAACAATATAGTTTTTCTTTTCATAATATCCTCCTTTTAATACGGTTTGTTAAGTACACTTTTTAAATCAGTAAAATTATCTTCAAAGGTTATATACCTGTCACTATTTGCTCTGCTAATAAAATTTTGTATTGTTTTCGTCATAGATGTTTCCTCGTCGTGATACCAAAATGCGTGAGTCAAAATATGTAAACGTTCATATCTTTCACTACTTATAATCTCCTCGACCGGTTCACGCCATCTTCTTCTTGAATCAGAAAGATATTTAAAATCTTTAAAGTAAACTTTACTGTAACTATTAATTATTTTAGGAATTTCTAAATTTGACTCTAATATAGCTTTACTCGGCCTATGCATAGAAACAGTTTTTACAGGCATTTGAATAACTTCACTTAATATTTCTGCTTCCTTAATAATAGCCTTTATAATTTTATCCTTATCGCCTACAATATCAGGATAATTTAACTCATCAAAGTGTAACCCTATATCGTGACCTAAACTTATTATCTGTTTTAAACAGTCCGTATTTTTTCTTGAAAAGACATTATAAAAATCACTTGTTAACAGTACAAAATAAGTACTTTTTATACCCCCCCGCACGATTTTCCACATTAGCGAGTTGAAGCGCCTTTTCTATATCATTATCAATATCGTGACGCAGTATAACGCTTTTACTTTCTTTTTCCCAGTTGAAATAATCTGTAAATTCATATTGATGCTCTTTTAATAAATTTAATAACTCTTTGTATGAGTTGTAAGTAAATAACATAATAAAAACCTTTCTACATTTATTAAGATGAAAATATAATTTTTAATTACTTTTTATTCTTTTATTATATCATTTAATACAACATCTAACTTTTCTGCAATATTATCATAATCATACTCATTTGCTTTTTCAGTATTCGGAGCATATAACATTTTTTTACCATTTAGTTTCCTGTCATACTGCATTAATAAGTAATTTTTAAGTTTTTCTACACCGTCTTTTTGAAAGTGCACAACTGCTATACCAAGATTAAGTTCTTCAACAAATTCCATTGCGTAGCTTCGTTCATTTTCTCCATATGTAACACAAACTATTGGTTTCTTAGATAAAATATACTCGTAATACTTTGCTCCAAATCCACCTGTACCGGCATTTGAAAATGCCAATAGGCAGTCGGATTTTTGTTGTATTTTTAGAGCCTCTGCTCTGGAAACAAACCCGCTATTCTTTAAAAACTTTTCTACACCGTATTTTTTCGCATAATTTTCTGCAAGATAAATATTTCCTCCCGCACAATCAATTGAACATTTAAAATCCGGATGTTGTTTCATACATTCTCGTATTGCCTCGAAAAGCATATTGAATTCACTGCCATCCGAATATAATGTTCCAGTAAAGCCGAGATGTAAAACATCATCGTTATGAGAATAATTTTTTTCCGCATAATCAACTTTTGAAAATCCATTTGAAATAACAATAAGTTTTCCTACATCATCTCCTATAAGAGAATAAAAACGATCAATCATTACAGGAATTACTACTGATATTAAATCAGCTTTAGGTAAAACTTTACGCATTATCTTCTTTTCCTTATGTGTTACATCACGGTTATCATCATAAAACGGCAAATCACGAAAATCACTTATCCATTTGCATTTTAATTTTTTCTTCAGTTCATAACCAAACAACATTTCAATAAACGGACAGGCTGATGAAATAACTACATCTATTTTTGTATTTTTAGGTATAACATTTTTTACTATGTAGGATGCGTACCGTTTTGACTTTCTTTTCATAGACGCAAACATTACCTTATTCTTTAACCTGCGAATAAAGGTATCATTAGGAGCACTATTTGTACTCATATCTCCGGTTTGCCAATCATCGCCTGTAGCCCCGTTAAAATGCTTAACCGCTAATTTTTCATATCCTGTTTTCTGATTAACGCGTGCTACTAAAATATTATCTTCCTTTGATACAGAAACGTTCATATCCATATCATCAAGAGGTTGAGTGACAACTATTATATTATGCTTTTTTGAAAGACGCGCGGATAAATTTGTCCAGCGCACTGATGCAATGTTTTTGTCCTGTTTATAAAAAGGCGTAACGATTAGAATATTCATAATTTCGCTTCTCCTATAATCTTCTTATACATCTTCATTGACAATATGTAGATACAGGGAACCTTTGCAAGCAAATAGGAAGATATTTTGACGGTTCTCTCACAAATGTCACTACCCATTATTTCTTTAAGATGAGCTTTTACAAAACTCCTGACTTTATCAATATCTTTTTTATGTTCCTTACTCTTATATAAAGAATTATATAGGCCTATATAAAACAGTACTTCTCTTCTTAACGCATATTCTTCTGTTTCCGGATAACTTTTAATACATTCTCTTCTGAATTCATCCCATCTATAAACGGAATCAATATGCTTCTGTGATATTTTTGAATTGGTAATTGCTCCCTCTCTTTTTTGAAGGTAATTATATTTCGATTCTCCCGCAAGAACAACCTTATTTGTTTTCCTAAACACTTCAAAGTTAAACGGATTATCCTCGCCTAATATACCACATATAAAACGTACTTTATTTTTTGTATAACTCCTGTTTCCTATTAATTCAGCCTTATATAACTTAGCGCACGCAAAAGGGTCAATGTTTTTACCATAAAGATATTCTTTCAGCGCATCAATTCCATTATAAATTTTAATGGAATGATCATCGCCTATTTTCTTAATGTGTCCGTCATCCCATACGCGCGTAAAACGACAACATGATACATCTGCATCATATTTTTCAAGGTTTGATACAAGAATTTCAAACATATCGTTTTCCACAGAGTCGTCAGAATCCACGAACCCGATATAATCGCCTGTTGACGCGTCAATCCCATAATTTCGCGCGTCAGATAGCCCGCCGTTTTCTTTATGAATAACTTTTATTCTGTTGTCTGTTTTCTCAAGTTCGTCACAAATTTTAGGGCAATTGTCATTTGAACCGTCATCTACAAGAATAATTTCAAGATTTTTATATGTTTGCTTTTTTATACTTTCAACGCACGGTATCAAATATTTTTCTACGTTGTAAATCGGAACTATCACTGACACTTTCTTCATTTTCAGTATCTACGCCTTTCTTTCTAAGCATAATTTCCTGAGTTATCGCAAACAGCACTATACAAATATAGGTGAATTTTTCCCTATGTCTGATTACCGTTCCCGCATTCGAAACACCCCAGCCAAACATTACCATAGCAACAATAACAATAACAACAAGCACAAACATATATGAAGTTATATTGTCATCTGAAAGCGTCTTTGTTGCTTTTGAACGGTATGTTTTTATAGTTTGTATTACTAAATAAATATAGAAAATCGTACTTCCGAAGAAAGCCAATATATCAGATAATCCCCTCCATTGCCATGGGAGCGGTGAAAACGCAAAATAAAACGCTCTAATTGGAGTATTGACTATCAAATCCGCTACAGGCGGTAAACCTTGAATACCTATGGCATAAGCGCTTCCTCCTGTTTCTTTAAGTTCAGTTGTACCCGTCATAGATTCAGCTGTAAGTTGTCCTCCCATCTTTCTCAGTAAATCATCCCCAACTACAGAAATAAGGGCAAGAACCGCAAAAATCATAAATACAACTGCAACCATTCGTACAGTTGTAATGTGCAATTTTCTGTCCTTACTGTTTACAAGGAACAAAGTGGAAAGAATTCCAATCGCGCATACAATTCCTCCTATATGGAGAACAGAACCTATAAAAGACGATGCTACAGAAAGAATTAAATTGAATGTATTTCCTCCAAACCACCATTTTGTGTATAAATAAAGAGAAAGGATTATAAAAAACGCGATAACCGATTCCTGAAGGAAAAATGTTGTAATCATCATAAGATTTGGTAAAAAACAGGCAAAAATCATTGCTCTTTTTTTAACTTTTGCATCCAAACCAAACATACATAAAATTTTGTATATTAAGATTACGGAACATATTGCCAAAAAAACGTGAAAGAATTGAACCGTAAGCTTTTGAACACCGACAAACTTATAAAACTGCCCTACATAGTAAGAATATCTATTAAAATCAACTTCATCGGCCCTTGAACCGAAAGCAAATGATGCACCTATATTATGATACCATTCCGCGTCTGCCTCGCTATTAGGAAGTATGAATATATCTCTCGCATACACATCCCAAAGCAGTATAGCGATTCTTATAAAAAATGATACTACAACCATAGATTTAATACTTTGTTCAAGTTCAGGGTTTTTTTCATCTCTTATGGAGCTGTTAATCGCAATACATACTATGATTACGTTTATCAAAAAAGATAAAATCATAAAAACGGAAGTATCTGTTTGTTCTGTTGGATTTGCAAATAAATGGTATAAAACGTTTTCTACCGCAAAAATCATAGCCGCAACTAACAAAAAAACACCTCCACGTTTAATATAATGTAATTCATTTAATTTTAGTTATTGATTAAAAATCCACTTTTAAAAGTATTTTAGCAAAAATATGTTAATATTGATTTAAATAGAAATTTTCAAGAGTTTTTACTGTATAAGCTATATCATACCCGTGTTTAATAATATCATTATTCCGACTTTCTCTTTTGATATTTAAGGAAGACATAATTTTATATTTCCAATCATCGAGTGAGTCAGTTAATTTGCAAGAGGATACAAGCTCTTTAACCATTACGCTTTCTGACGGAACTTTATCCGAAATCACACAGGGTAATCCGGAGGTTTGTGCTTCAATCAACACAATCCCCAGTCCCTCATAAACTGAAGGAAAAACAAAAACATCCATTGCCTGAATTAAACGATTGACATCTTCACGAACACCAGTAAAAATCACATTATCTTTTACCCCGTAATCAGAAGCTAATTTCTCGATTTTCTCTCTTAACGGTCCGTCTCCAACAAGCAAAAGCACAGCATCTTTATTTTGATTATAAATATTTTTAAATATATTAAGCAAAAAAATATGATTTTTTTCTTTTGTAAATCTTCCTATGTGGCCAATAACCATCTTATTTTTAAGGTTAAGCTCATTTCTTACCTTGCTTCTTAATTCTTTATTAAAAGAAAATAAATTTGAATCAATCGCATTATTTAAAACCATAAAACGATTGGAATTAACTATTTTTTTCCCGTATCTGTCAATACCAGCTACTTTAGAACAAGCGAAAAAGTAGTCGGCAATATTTCTTGTATTATAAGAAAGAAGGCAATACAATAAATGCATAAATGAATGATCTGAACCTGCACTATGACTATGCGCAATTGTAAATAATCCGTATTTTTTTGCGATTTTTAAATATATTGATGCCGTACTTCCTATATGTCCGTGTACTATTTTATATTGTGTATTATTTTCAAAAAACTTTTTCCACCAATTTTTGTACTGAAAATGGTTTTTCCCATTGTAGTGAGGGCACCTGTAAATCTTACCGCCTAATTTTAATATTTCATCGTCAAAATCAGCCTTCTCAAAGCTATTTTCAACAAAATCAAACTGAATCTTAGTTCTGTCTATTTTTCTATACAGGTTCATTATCATGGTTTCTGCACCGCCACGATTCATAATACCTATAACATGTAAAACTCTAATGGGTTTGCCGTTCATTCTAACTCCTCATAATTATGCTCAAAATCAATAACAATCGGATGATGCGTCCAGCCCCGTTCTTCAAGCGGAGGTAATTGCATATAATCCCCGAATTGGAGTTTTAACCACTCGTCATACTTCTTTGTACTGCAAAACAATCTTCCCTCAAACTCTAAATTTATTATATTATCCATTAAATCAGGAGGACAGATTTGTTGTAATGATTCTGTGGTTTCTATACAAATCATATTTAACGCAGAATTCTCAGAATATTTCGTAATATTCTTTAAAAGTTTTTCTCTCTTTCTACCGCGTTTAGCTTTATTACTGTTAATCTTTAAAAGGAAATTCGTTCCTGTTCTTAAAATAAAATTCCCTTTCGGGGGAACCATTTCCCTTGTATAAAGCTGATACCGTAAACAGGTCCACATAAACCACATCCTTTTCATCTTGCCGTCAGGTATGCGGTCAACAGGAAATATATCAATAAAAATCCCCGTGTGATAAGCTCCCTTTTCAAAATCATATTGTATAAATGTCGTATGGTCTTTGCGTATTTTGGAGAATGAATAAGCAAAATTTGGTGTGTTATCCTTATTTTGCAGAATATATCCGTCAGTTTTTTCTAAGTCCCAAATCTCTATAAAACGTTCATAATCTTCTCTGGGCATAGCGACATCTAAATCATCATCCCAGGGAATAAAACCTTTATGTCTTACTGCTCCGAGTTGTGTTCCTGCATATAATGTGTATTTTATATTATTCTTTCTGCAGATACTATCAAAAAGAATTAGTATTTCTAACTGGACGCTCTGCAATTCTTTTAAAGTATTTTCCATTTCTAACTCCATTACCTATTTAAGCTTGAATCGCTCTGAAGTAAACTTATCCATAATATTGCATATCTCTAAAGAAATATTTTTATCTAAGTATGAATTAAATGTTCTTTTTTCAAGCATTTTTAAAAAGACAATCATTTCATATCTTATACCTTCGCCATCCAGCTGATAGAAATACCTTTTGTTTTTTGTTGAATCCTCAAATCTAACCTCAAAATAATCTGTTTTCCACCATGGCGCGGGAACGTATATATATCCATTCTGTCCCGATATTATAAGCTCTCCCTCTGATTTAACGCCATTTCCCACTTTTAAAGAAGCAACAGCTTTTTCATAAGTAAAGTTAATTTTTGTAAATAAATCAAAGTTAAACTTTTCGTCTAAAACCTTTGAAACAATTGAACAATCAATATAATCTGTTCCGAGTACTTCAAATATAGGCAAAAGCGCAGTCGGACCCCAGGCAGTTATACTGTTCCATTTTGTTTCATAATCTATTTTTGATAAATCTTCCAAACTTGTACAAGTAGCGTCAATAGATACTATATCGCCGATTATTCCGGTTTTTACAAGCAGAAGCAATCGTGAAAACGCTGTTGAATAGGCGGTTTTTATTCCGTCAAGAAGCACACAATTATTTTCCTCAGCTATTTTGAATAACTCTTCGGCCTCGATTTTGCTAAGAGAAATCGGAGATTCGCATATTATATGTTTTTTCTTTTCTAATGCTCTTTTAATTTGAGTATAATGTTTTTGCGGGTGTGAAATTATATACAAAGCATCCACACTATCCAAAAGCTCATCATAATCCGAAAATGTCTTTTTGCAATTTAAGTTAAGATTATCGCAAAGTTCACTGTAAATTCCGGCAATTTCTATACCGTTTACAAAACTGCATTCTCTTTCAACTTTTTCTAAAATATGGCTTTCTCCGACAAGTCCCATTTTAATTTGACATTTTTCAGCTCTTAACTCCGTGCTGGAAACTCCCTCTGTACGTTCAAGATAAATCACCTTGCAGTACTCGTTCAAATAGTCAAACTTGCCTTTCCAGTCAGAACCTACTGTAAAAATATCAATATCGTATCTTTTTATATCGTCAATCTTCTGGCCTTCGTATTCCTCAATAATTATTTCATCAGCTATTCCTGTGGATTTTACAGCTTCAACGCGCTCCATTAAGGACTGCTGAACATTAATTTTCCCTCTGGTTTTGTCAAAGTCATCAGCCGTGACTCCCACAATAAGGTAATCACCCAATTCCTTTGCTCTTTCTAACAACCTTATATGTCCGTAATGAAGTAAATCATATGTACCGTATGTAATAACCTTTACCATAATTTTTCCTCTTAAATTACAGTAGCCCTTTTCTGTTCATATCTTCGAGGGCATTTATCAAAGCTGTATTATCATCCTTAGTAAGCGCACCGATATGACCAACTCTGAATATCTTATCCTTTAATTCTCCTCCGTTTGGGCAAACCCAAATGTTGTACTTTTCTTTTAATGTTAAAAATACATCATACGCGGAAACATTAATTGGATGTAACGGAGTAACCGCATTTGACAGCGATTTTGATGAAATTTCAAACGGTAAACTATTTATTCTCTTCCTAAAATCTTCGGCAAGCTCCTTTATCCTATTAACTTCTGACTTGACTCCGCCTGCTTTTTCAATTTCTCTCAATCGTGCATTAATCTGCAATAAAATACTCACCGCAGGTGTAAAAGGAGTTTGCCCTCTTTCTCCGTTTTTTAACGCGTCTTTTAAATTAAAATATAGGCTTCTTACCTCAGACTTTTGAACTTTTTCAACAGCGCGTGGAGATAAAACTATTAAAGAAATTCCCGGAGGACACGCTAATGCCTTTTGGGAACCAGAAATCATAACATCAGCGCCTATGTTCTCCATATCAAATTCATCTGCTAAAAATGAACTGATTGCGTCAACTACAAGGAAAATATTGTTTTTCTTGCAAAATTCTCCTACCGTATATTTATCATAAAGCACTCCGGTAGAAGTTTCATGAATGTTAATAAGAAGTCCAGTTATACCCCTTTCGGTATATTTTTCTAACATTTCCTCGGTAACGGTTTCTCCGAAATTAAGTTTCAATTCAATATATGGTATTTTATGTATCTCACACAAATCAACGAAACGCTGACCGAAACTTCCTCCGTTAACAACCAGCACCAAATCATCTTTTGAAAAAGTATTCATAACAACAGCTTCCATTGAAGCCGTTCCCGAACCCGTTATAAAAACTGTCCTCGAATTTTTAGGGGCATTTACAAATCTTTTAACTAATTCTTCATTTTTGAACATCACTTCTGAAAATTCGGATGTTCTGAAATAAGGAACATGTTCAGCTCCTATTTTAAGTGTGCTTTCAAAAGATTGAACAGGTCCTACCGTAAAATTTAACATTAACTCTCACATTCCTTTGTTTTTATAACATTTCCTTTCCCATCGCCAAAATCAAGAACCACAGGGGCAGAATTCCAACGTTTATCCATTGGAGGCATAGCCATATAGTCACCATACATCTTAGTCATAATTTCGTGATAATTCTTAATCATAGGCACTTCCATATCCTCGAACTTTAAATATACAACCGGAAACATTTCATTGTAGGTTGAAACAAAAGCAATTTTCTCATATGTATCAACCAATTCAAAGCTTGTTATCATGTTTCCTCTGTTATTTCTTAGATAGTTAAGGTATTTTTTATAAATCATTTTTGATGTTGTTCCTGTTATTTTCAAAATGTCAGAAATCATCCGCTTAATTCTGCATGATAATCTAACTTTAAACGGATCTGATTTTACAACTTTGTATTTGCATTTTGAATAAAGGACAAAACGTTTATAATTATCGGTTTTTTTAATCATCCGATTAAGCTTAGTTTCGTCAAAATAATCAAAAACAAAAATATCAATATGAATCGGATATTTATCTTTATCTTTTCCTTTAAAATATTTTACCTGACTTTCTGTTTCAAATGTAGTTTCTTTTATAAATAAACATGGGAATAAAGTTCTATGCAATTTATAGTCATCACGAGGGTCAACTAAAAAATATTTTTCATCCCATTCATAATCCGGCACTCGACGTAATTTTTCATATTCTTCTCTCATCAAACATACATCAATATCATCATCCCATGGAATGAATCCCTGATGTCTAGCAGCACCTATAGCTGTTCCAAATCCAACAAAATATGTAATATCATACTTGCGACATATTCTATCAAACTCTTTTAAACAATTAAGAATAGTCTTATGAAGTTTATCCAAAGCCTCTTGTGAATAGTTTCCTAACATAATAAAACCTCATTGATTAGTGTTAAATAATTGGATATGGAATTCGCCACTTAATAAATCTATAAAATCTTTTCGATGATTCGATTTTCATTCCAGCACGTGAATAAGCCCGTAAAGCACTTTCGTTATTTTTTCTGACACTTGCATAAAGTTTATTTATCCCTTTTTTCTCTATGTGCTTGAGCAATCTATATATATAAAGTATTCAATATACCTATTTCCTCTAAATTTGGGAAAGACAGCAAAATAAAATCCAAAAGCATCTATATTTCTTATCCTGTACTGCGCCTCATTTCCACCTTTATACATCACCCATATGCATCCAACCGGTTCATGTTTATCTTGTGTAAAAAACATAAATCCATCTATCGGTTCTTTTTCCTCTAAAATGTATTTACTCATAGTAATATAATTAAAACCAGTATTTTTTAAATACTGCATATTGTCCTTATCAATTCTTTCCATATTTAATAAATCATATGGGAATTTCATAGAAAATCTGTCAAGCGAAAAAGAGATTAAATAATGATCGAAAATTTCAAATAATCTATGTTCAAAAAGACAAATTGTATAGTTTTCAGTTTTATCAACTGAAATAAACTTCTTCATACCATACACTCCAAAAATATTATTTCTAAAATTGTATAATTTGATAATAATTTAAATATAAATAAGAAATAATATATCAATCTTTTAATATCATTTTCATAGTCTTATCCACTACCATATTTTTATCAAATTCGTTTTCCATTTTTTTGCGGCCGAGCTCGCCCATTTTCTTTCGTTCCTCATAGGTTTTGCTCAAGAACTTGTCCATACATTCGGCTAATGTTTCCACGTCCATCTTTTTGCAAAGATAACCCGTAATTTCTTCATCAACAGCCTCTCTGCAACCGGGAATATCTGTAGTAATCAGCGCTCTTCCTGTCGAGGCGGCCTCAAGAAGAACATTGCTCATTCCCTCATGATAGCTCGCTGAAACAAAACCGTGAGCCGCGGCGTAATACGGTCTGGGGTTCGACTGAAATCCGTGGAAAACAATCACGCCGTCATCTACAAGCTTTTCAACAACCTCTTTATATTCGTCTTCAAAGAAACCTACAACGTCAAAAACAACCTTATCCTTATACTTTTCCTTTATAATACGCATTGCGGAAAAGGTTTCGTCAACGCCCTTTTCTTTCATAATTCTTCCGAGGTAGAGAATATGTACTCCGCCGTCCTCCGACGGATACGGTTTAAACTCATAAGAATCCAAATTGACTCCCGCGCCGTTTAGTACAACCTCTTTTTCTTTTTTTACTATACCGCGTTTTACAAATTCACTTGCGTTGTATTCATTTTCAAAAAATACTACCTTAGATTTTTTTATACCCGCTTTATACATTTGAGTAGCTAAAAACGCCATAGGCTGGCTTTGAAAAGCGGTTCCGAGCCCCTGCACATTAACGCAGTAAGGTATTTTCATTCTTCTGCAAAGAAAACCTGCGTAAACGTTCGGCTTTATAGAATACGTTATAACCATATCGGGCTTTTCGGATTTAAGAAGTTTCTTATAAAATCTGTATAATCCCAAATCCTCAAAGGGATTAATTCCCCGTCGGTCAAGCTTTGTGTTAATACATCTAAAGCCTAAATCCTTAAAATCATCTTCATGGCCCAAAAAAGGCATACTTATAACAACTTCGCCCAAAGTTTTAAGCTTTAACAATAATTCTGTCCTAAACTGCCATAACATATATGAATGATTAGTGATAACCAAAAATTTCATAATCCAAATCCATTCCTTAATTAAATATTAATTTTCAGACGGATTATCAACTAAATCGTCGGATTTTCCAAGTTCACCTGTTCCGCCCTCTACGACACCGTCGCTTTTCAAAACGCTGAATATAGAGCCAAAGAAACAACGCAAATCAAACAAAAAGCTCAGTTTCTCAACATACTCTCCGTCAAATTTTGCCTTAACGGGAATTTCCAATTCATCTCTGCCGTTTATCTGCGCCCAGCCTGTTAAACCGGGTTTAACATTATTAGCGCCGTATTTATCGCGTTCAGCAACCAAATCGTCCTGATTCCATAAAGCAGGACGAGGTCCTATTATGCTCATCTTTCCCATAAAAATATCCCATATCTGCGGAAGCTCGTCAAAACTTGATTTTCTTAAAAACTTTCCGACTCTTGTTATGTATTGGTCGGGATTATCTAACTGATGTGTCGGAATATCGTGCGGCGTCGACATTTTCATAGAACGAAATTTATGTAACGTAAAAAATTCCTTATTAAGTCCGACGCGCTTTTGAGTAAATAACGCGGGACCCGGGTCGTCAATCTTTATCGCAATAATAATTACGAGGTAAAGCCACGACAGAATTACAAGCGCCAAAAAAGAAAGTGTAATATCAATAATTCGCTTAAAATATTTAGCGTACATAAATTTCCCTCACCTACACAATACTGCGCTTTAAAAGTAAATTTTGTCAAAAAACGACAAAAAACACAGTATCCCACAATCATTTAATATAATACTACAAAAACAGTTATATGTCAATAAAATTGGTCTTTACATAACATTAAAATAATATAAAAATTTAACCATAAATATTAATATAAAAAGCGGTAGTTCAATAATACTACCGCTTAAAAACACAAATATAAATTTTAACAACTTATATTTATAATTCTTGTCAATTGGGCGAACAAATCATAGCCGTCCCAAATAAGATTAAAATCCATTGTTTTTCCAATCGGAACGATACGGTCAACACCCTTAATTCCCGATTCAATTAAGGGAATAATATCTTTGCTATCTCCTAAAAGTCCAACCGTCTGACAACGTTTATCATTACATACATTTCTTAGAGCCATAATGTCATCGCAATCATATTCAAAGAAAAAACCGCTGTTTTGCATTAACTCCATAACATTCTCGGACAAATCAGAAACCTTTACACGAACAATCAAATTATCATCAGAATTTTCAATCTTTGAGTTTGAAAAAGCTATCGCCGATAGGTAACCGTTTACGAGTTTATCTATACTCTGTATCGGCTGAAAAGTATATTTTTTACTGACAAGATTATGTAAATTTTCCCAAAAAAGTTTTTTTGCCTTTTCTTTTGAATTTCCAATCCAAACAACCATCCTCGGGCTCGTACAGGCATTTTGGTCAGTAAAATAAGTGTCATTATAGAAATCTTCAGCAAATCTTTCTTTATTCGTAAGCTCCATATATTTATCGCTATTAATAATTGCCAAAGAATACCTGTCGGAAAAAAGAATCTCAGTACTCCTTGCGGATAACTCTGATTTTCTGATTTCCGCTATTGTTGCATCTCCGCCCCAAACAATTCTTGTATCGCAAAGATAAGATAAAGCATCATTTATCCGCATATCTCTTTCATATCTTACTAAAACTATATACGGGCGTAAATTTTCATATTCCAAAAGAGTTTTATTAATTGAATCAACAATTATTTTCGTTTGCATAAAATCTTTTGACGGTATTCTGACTACATTGCTGTTACCCGTAATTAATCCCGAAACAAGACTGTACGCAAAATTCACAGGTACATTTGAAGGCGCTATATGAAATGCTACGCCTCGTCCGAGGCGTAAATTTTTATCATTAAAATTGTATTTTTCCTTAATCTTTAATACAGATGCCTTCCTTATCCAAAAAGCAAAGGTGATAACATCTGAATAAGTCCTGCTTGAAACATTACTCATTATATTTTTTGATAAATCATTAAGAAAATTTACCACGCTTTCATCAAACGGTTTCATTGCGGGAATCTGCGAAAGCATTTTAAGACATTCAGCGTCACCCGTAAGAAATGTGATTTTATCAAAAACTTCTTTATTTAAATTTTGCTGCATATGTATCACTGCATCCTCTTAATTCAGCGTTTTTCATTCGCCCCGTTATTTTAAAGTATTTTCCTTTTCTTCCACAAGGGCAGTCATCCTCGCCTAAGATTATCCCTTCATCTTCGGTTATAAGACTGTGTCCCGGATATGACTCAGGTATAGTGCTTAACACCTGTATAATACCTTTTTCGTTAAAATCACACTCCGAAAAATCTATTGGTCTTCTCGTAATAATATCGGAGAAAATACTCGCGTGTAAATGACTGCATTCACACTGCATATAAATACATCCTGTCTGCTCAACCATACCGTAGTAATCGTGTATAGAATCAAGCCCGCAAACATTATTGAGCCTTTTATGAAATTCTTCAGGGCTTACAGCTTCATTTACAAGTTTTTTCCAACCTCCGCCGTGAATCATAATTCCATTTGATAAATCAAATTTTATTCCTTCTTTTTCAAGACGGATAAGCTCTTTATAAAAATGTTGCCAAATCATAAATGTAAAGCCAAATAGTAAAATTTTCTGACCTTTGTACTTCAAAAGAAAATCTCGCATTGCATCTACATCAAGCTTCATATCATCATCAAGAGCGTAAATTTTCTTTGAGCCGAACATTGAGAATCCGAGGATTCCAGCTCCTCTCGCCGAAAACATCATTCGATTTTTTACTACGCTCGGACAGTCAATAATAATCATCGGCATTCTTGCCGAGCCCGTAAATGACGAAACAATTTTAACCATTGCTTTTTGCTGATTGGAGGATGTTGTCCTGTCGAGAAAAATTTTGCTTACAGCCTGTCCCGTTGTTCCTGAAGAAGTCATTGTCTTTACAATTTCGCTCTTGTCTACTGACTTGAGTTCCAGCTCCTTAAACAAACGCACGGGCAGAAACGGTAAATCCTTATACGTTTTAATACTGTCAACATTGAAATCAATACTATCCAAAATACGGCTGTATTCCGGACAGTTTTCCTTGTGAAGTTTTGTAAGCTTAATAAGCCTGTCATTAAGAAGTTTCTCTTTATCCTCTTTATTGAGAGAGTACGGAGGTATTTCTAATATGTTTTCAAAATTCATCACATATCTCCTGCAAATACAAATTCTTCGTGGGATATTTGTTAAAAAACTTTTTTATCTTCGTTCTTTTTAAGTATTCTGGCAGGATTACCAATTGCGACATATTCGTCACCAATATCCTTATATACAGAGGACGACATTCCTATTACTGTATAATCGCCAATAGAAACCTTTTGAATGACGCAACAGTTCATACCGAGAAAAGTATATTTCCCGATATGCACGCCACCCGCTAATGTGCAAGCAGGCGACAAAACGCCTCCTTCACCAATAAAACAATCATGAGCCACATGTACAAAAAATTGAATTAAAGCATAATCATCAATTGTAACATTACATGAAACAGAAGCGGTGCGTTGTATCACAACGCCTTTACCGATTTTTGTGGATTCAGGAATATGAACATCCGGATGAATAAGAGTTACAGGAGTCCAGCCCACAGTCTCTATTTTTTTCGCGACTTTTTCACGCGCTACGGGCTCTCCTAAGGCGATTACAATATCAAGATTTTTACCGTAACGCTGTAAAGCATTATCAAATGAAATAACCTCAATATCATTAATTATTTTTTTATCTCCGTCTTTTATATATTCACTATCGACAATAAAAATAAATTCATTCCATTTAGGTGTTTCATCGTTAATCTGTTTTGCAAGCTCGGCTATTTCTCTTCCCAATCCGCCTGCCCCGTATATAGCAAGAGTTCTATTCATAACATCCTCCAAAATTTTATATTTATACTATATATTTACAAGTTTCTTTAACTCGTTGTACATAACTTTGCCTGAAGAATTCTTAGGAATTGAGGGAACATATACTGTATGTATGGCTGAAAGATTTAAATTTATTTTTTCAGCAATAAATCTCTTTCCCTCTTCCATAATTTTCTCATCAGTAAAGAAAAGATATAACGAATCGTCAACACCGTCGCAGGAAAATTCCAATCCGTCATATTTCGCTTTAACTATTCTGTCAATCTCGTCAAGATTTATTCTTTTTCCGAACATCTTGAGAAAACGCTTCTTCCTTCCGACAATATAATAAAAGCCGTCTTTATCCATTTTTGCCATATCGCCTGTAATAAGCCTGCCGTTTCGCTCGTCACCCTTCGATAAATCGTCAACGCTGTTGGCGTAACCCATAGTAACATTTTCGCCCTCATATATGAGCTCACCAACAATATCCGGTTCATTTATTATCTCACAGTCAGCACCTACAAGGCTGAATTTGCCTCCAGGTATAGCAATACCCATACTACCGCATTTTTCGATTGCCATTTCAGCCGGAAGATAAGCCATTCTCGCGGTTGCCTCCGTCTGTCCGTACATTACTATAAATTCTCTGCCCTTTTTCGCGCAGTCTTCGGCAAATTCTCTGTGTAATTCGGGTAACAGCTTTCCGCCCGCCTGAGTCATTTGTTTCAATGACGGCAAATCCATTCTAAAAAATCTAAGCTTTTTTAAAATTTCATATGTATATGGAACTCCACCGAACGAGGTAGCCTCTTTATCTCTAAAAAACTGCCAAAATTCCTTTTGCATTAAGGTCTTATCGGTTATCAGAATTTTTGCGCCAACATACAAATGAGTATTAATTATTGACAAGCCGTAAGTATAATTCATCGGCAATGTTGTGATAGGTCTTTCGTTATTGTCAATTTTCAAATATTCAACTATGGACTCGGTATTAGCCTTAATATTTTTATAGCTTTGTCTGACAAGCTTTGAGCTTCCTGTTGAACCCGAGGTCGTTAATAATAAAGCTAAATCATTGTGCAGTTTCGGCTTTTCATTATTAATTCTAACTAAAGAATAACCGTATTCAGAATAGTCTAATTCCCCGATTTTTTTAAGAGCTGTATTCTTATTATTAGGAATCCATAAAAACTCAGGGGCGTATGTTGTAATAAGGTTCTCCAAAAGCTCGTCATCAAGGTCAGCATCAATCATAACAGGAACAACTCCGGCATTAATCATAGCCGCATAACCCGCCAATGAGCCTATACTATTACTGCATAAATTAAACACCAGAGTTCGTCCGATTATTTTTTTAAATTTGTCTTGTAAGTTTGATAATTGCGTATAGGAGATAATATTACCGTTATCATCTTCCGCCGCAATAGAATTTCCGAAATCCTTAAAGTTCCACATCATACTTCTTTAAAATTTCCTTACCCTTTTCGTATGAGCTAAAGTCAATTATATCATCAGTATCCATCATAATATCAAACTCATCTTCAATTGCGGAAACCAAACCCATATGTCCTACAGAATCCCATTGAGATATACCCTGGTATTCAAGTCCCTGCAATTCTTCTTCGCTTATACCTAATGTTTCAGTAAACGTCTTATTGTACTTCTCTAAATTTGTCATAATTTACATCTCCTGCTAAAAATTTATATAATATACTCACGGGCATATATTTAGACTAACGCCTCACCGTCTACGCCCAAAATCTGCCCTGTAATATAGCTTGATAGGTCACTGCCCAAAAATACCGCAGCATTTGCAATATCTGTCGGTGTTCCCAAACGTCCGATTTTTATATTTGATAAATGTTCTTCAACTTTTTCTTCGCCTATACTTCTAAACATATCAGTATCAATCATACCGGGAGCAATTGCGTTTACTCTAATATTCAGCGGAGCAAGCTCTTTTGCCGAAGTTTTTGTTAACGCGGCAACCGCGCCTTTAGACGCGGAATACACCATTTGCCCTGCATTTCCTTCTATCCCGACAATGCTCGAAAGATTAATTATACTTCCGCTTTTTTGTCTGCTCATCAGCTTGTATGCAAGTTGAATCATATTAATTACAGCAAACACATTAACGTCGAAAATATCTTTCATTAACTTCTCGTCTATCATACCAATTAACGCGTCTTTCATAACTCCGGCATTATTAACTAATATATCTAATCTGCCTGATTGTTTTTTAATTTTAATTAATGCAGCCTTTGCCTTGTCCGTTTCTCTTACATCAAAATATAATGGTATTATTTTTGAACCGAATTTTTCACTTAATTCCTTTGCTGACTTGTCTAACGAACCTTCAACACGAGCGACAGCGTATACAACTGCTCCCTCTTGTGCAAATCTATATAAAATTTTTTTTCCTATTCCCCTGTTGCATCCTGTAATTAACGCGACCTTATCCTTTAAAATATTCATTTTTCTCCCCTAACCAAAATTTTTACATCATAATTGAATATAGTTTAACACATATTTTATTAATCGTCAAACTAAATAAATTCACAAACACATTAATAATTTACAAAATTAATGGATGTATAAGAATTCGGACATTCTTAATTTATGTAAAAAAAGTTACAACAGATTTTTTATTGTAATAATAAATTCATAAATTATAAAAAATGGTAAAAATTTGTCACATCTGACATTATTTGTCAAAATTTTATTTCAACTGAATTACAATAGTGTAAGAAACATTGCATAGTGAAAAAAATTGACTATAATAAAGATATGATAACACAAGCGGGTGATTTTATGACGACATACAGCGTTATTTCTCCGAAAGATGACAAAAAGGGTTACGGACTTAAAATAACAAATGTCAAGTATATCGAGGACCTTTCAAACGATTACAACGCGGTTAAAAAGCTTGCGGACACCTGCAACCGCTGTAATGTAGAAATGGAGTTTTTCCCCGATGTACTCGATAATTTCCTTTCAGACTATGAATCCTTTTAAAAATTGTTTTTAGCCTTATCAAAAATAAGATTTTCCGTTAGATTTAACAAAAGCCGGGAAGAAGGGTGATTTTACTCTTCTTCCCGACTTTTGTTTCAGTCAGTTTTTTCTTTTCCAGACGGATACCGCGTTTGAATTTACCATAAGATTCTGAATGTCTATACCAACAGGACATATATTCATACACGAAAGCGATTTCCCACAGCCGTTGTAGATGTTCTTTCTGTAATTTTTAAGAACGTCATAGCCCTTAGTTTTATTTAACTCGGAAATAATCCTTGAAACGGGTACTGTAGCCGAAGCTCCGAAAAAGCCTGCGTCCACGGAAAAGTTGGGACATACTTCAAGGCAACACCCGCATTGAATACATCTCGACGCTTCATAGGCAAGCTCTGTTTTTTTCGGTTTCAGCTCGGAATTATCTTCAAGCCAGACGTTTAAATTTTTGAGATTCTCAAACATCGGAGTTCTGTCGACGACAAGGTCGCAGACTGTAGGAAATTTTTTAAGCGGTTCTAATGTTATCTTGCCGTTTTTAAACTCGGAAAGCTTTGTATCGCAGGCAAGGCGCGGTCTTCCGTTAATTACCATAGCGCAGGCGCCGCATTTCTTCTGCAGGCAATTACAATCCCACTTAATCTCCCCTACATCATTTGAATCAATATCCTTTAAATTACTGCTGTTAATCGTATTAAGAAGTGATGAAATTGTTGTTTCATCGTTATCGCAGTTTAATTCAATTATCTGACGGTACGGCTTTGATTCAGGAGATTTTTGTCTTAAAATATCAATTCTCAATTTCATTTTTATCCCTCAATTTTGGTATTTCTCTGTATGAAATTTCAATCTTACCGTTTACAAAGCTTACTATCGTTGTCTTTTGAAAGTTTTTATCCGTATCGGGATAATCAACTCTCTTGTGCGCTCCTCTGCTTTCCTTTCTGTTGAGCGCGCACATTACGGTCGCTAAGGCGAGATTCACACGGCTTTTTTCAAGGCTGTTTAAATCCTTATTTAAAAGAGATTTAAGCTTATCCTCCGCAGTTTTTAAATCATTTTCGTTTCTTAAAATTTTTAGGCTTTCTCCTAAAATTTTGCAGATTTCCTTTGAAAGCTCAGGTGAAACCTTTTTATCGGGAGATTTTTCGGCTATAAAATCGGTTGTAAACTCCGCGTTTATTTTGCCGGCGCTTTCACCCGCGATTTTTCCTCCGTACAAAGCGCCGAGCAGAGAATTTCCTCCAAGGCGGTTTGCTCCGTGGTATTGACAGGCGCACTCTCCCGCGGCAAAAAGCCCGTTTAATGAAGTCATATGGTTTTCGTCTACATAAATTCCGCCCATAAAATAATGTATTCCGGGGCTTATCGGTAAAGGCGTTTTTTCGGGATTCACGGAAAGATAATGAATACATTGCTCTTTTAAATCCGATAGGCGGTTTTTCCAAACATCTTTAGAAATCGGCGTCATATCGAGATACGCGGTATTTTCACATTCGGGCATATCCGTAACCTTAACAATCTCGGCGGAAACAACGTCCCTCGGCATAAGGTTGCCCATTTCGGGATATTTTTCCTCCATAAAATACCAGAGACTGCCGTTTCTATTCACAAAGAGCCTTGCACCCTCGCCTCTCGCCGCCTCGCTGATTAAAAGGCGTTTTTGCTGAATCCCGACCGTTGTGGGGTGGTATTGCAAAAACTCAAGATTAGAAAGCTTAACGCCCTGCTCAAATACGGTTGCCGTAACATCCGACGTATTGTTGACCGTACCCGTAGTAAGGCCCTCAAAAAGTCCGTTCATACCTCCCGTACACAGAACAACGGCTCCGCAAAAGCTTATAAGCTCGTCGTTATAAGTATCCCGCGCAGTTAATCCTCTGCATTCGCCGTTTTCAATTATAAGTCGCTCAAATTTATGGTGGGAATAGCGGGTGACAATTTTCTCGTTCTCATATCTTCTCACCGCGTCAATAAGAGCGGTCATTACGATTTTACCCGTACTGCTTTTTACAAAAGCGGTGCGTTTTTTCTTCTGTCCGCCAAAATTCCTCTGAATAATTCCGATGCCGTTTTTTGAAAAAGGAACACCTAATTTATCAAGCATTTCAACAAGCTTCGGGGCATTTTTGCAAAGTCCGAGTACGGCATTCGGGTCGGCTAAATCAACCGCGCCGTTCATTGTATCAAAGAAATGCTCCGCGACGGTATCGTTTTCGCCCATTGTATTGAGAGATGCGTTTATTCCGCCCTCTGCCATAACGGACTGGGCGCGTTCGGAGGGCTGGAGCGATATTAAATTACATTTGACGCCCTTTTCGGCTAAGGTATACGCGCAGGAAAGTCCCGCAAGTCCCGCGCCTACAATATTAACAGTCATACAAAATTCCACCTGATAAAATAAACAATAAATCCGATTGATGCGAGAGCCAGAATAATTGAAATGAAAAAGAGTATATCCGCCGCTCGCGGTTTCAGCTTTCTGATTCCGAGCGAAATCAAGACGGGCTTTACGTTGGTTATAATATGAACTCCGACGGAAAGAACAAGGAGAAGCTGGGTTGTTAGTTTATAGGCTGAAAAAAAGCTTAATTTAAAAACTCCGTCTACAACCTCGCCGAAAGCCGTTATATGAAAGAAAACAAGGAGCAAAATTACAAATCCACTTATTCTCCTCGCCCAAAAAAGGCGGTTTTCCTTGAAATACGGCGCTCCTGTTTTTTTAGCAATCATAATACTTTTAACCGTAAAAATAATACTTATAACCGCGTGAATTAAAATAAGGGTCAGCATAACGCGCGCCAGACTTCCCGTTAAAATCGGGGCAATATTCATAAGATTGAGCGAACCGCATACCGCGTGTACTATAAACAGCGCAAAAATAATTACTGTCATTAAGACGTTACATTTTCTCACAGCTATCCCCTCCGTCAATCATTTCTCTGTTTTTTATATTAAAAGCATATCCGAAATCCCCTATTTTCTAATAAAGGGCTGTTTAAATTCACTTGCACACTGTTCATAATAACAGATAAAAAAATGGCTGTCAATTCAAATTTCTGACAGCCGTATAATTTAACTATTAAGATATTCCAACATCGGCTTTATCGACTTACCGCCCGTTTCTCTGCCGATTTGATAGAGCTCTCTGAGCTTTTCTTTGTCGTGGTCGACACGCTTTACCTTTACAGGCTCCTCAGGTCTTATCACAAAAATCTTTCCCTCTTTTTCAAGCCGTATAATATTTTCAACAATCTCGTTGTAATGCTCGGGAACATTATAAACAGTTTTCAAAAATCCGGGGTGGTTTTTATATTTTCCTCGATACATCATTTTCATAAGCTTCGACAACGGTTTCTTGCGGTAGCTTATGTCACGGGTTAGAATAAGAACAATTTTCTCATATCCGTTTTCCATAGCCCATTCATACGGAATCGGATTCGCAACGCCCCCGTCAAGGTAATTTCTCCCCTCGACTTCAACCTCCTTTGACAGAACAGGCATACTGCTCGACGCCCTGCAGGCGGTTAAAAAATCGGAGCAGTTATCCTTTTCAAACGCTTTGGTTTCACCCGTTTCACAGTCGGTAGTAAAAGCGAAGAATTTTTGTTGTTTGTTGCTGAAAAATGTTTCGTAATCTAAAGGCACAAGCTCGTGGCTTATTTCTCCGAAAAGAAAGTCAAAGTTGAAAATCATTTTATCTTTTATAAGACTTCTAAGGCTTACATACCTTTTATCATTCACAAAATCGAGATTTACTTTTGCCGTGCGTCCTATCTGTTTCGAGAGATAATTTATCGCGCAAAGAGAACCCGCGGACACTCCCCCGACGCAGGGAAAGTAAATATCGTTTTCCATAAATACGTCTAAAACTCCGCAGGTAAAAAAGCTTCGTAAAGCTCCTCCTTCAAGAATCAGCGCGGTTTTTTCGGTTTTAAATTCCAATAAATTCACCAGCTGTCAAAATTTTTTACTCATAAATTATAATACAAACTTATATTAAAATCAAATTTTTATAATTAAAATCTTCTAAAGAATAAACAAATTTAAGGTAATAATTTGATTACACAAAAACGTATGAAGGCTGACAGCATAGCCTTGCGGGAATAATTACAAAAAAACAGGATAGGTAAAAACCTATCCTGCCAAAAATATTAAATTTTATTAACCCCAGGCGTCTATATCCTTGCTGATAATTTTTCCTGTTTTAGCGTTTATCTCGTACTCGTACTCGTAATGGCCCTTATAGAATTCAATCTCATAAACCTGGAGTCCGTCATCATAATCAAGCTTTGCCTTTGTAAAAATCACCTGCGAGCTTTTAAATCCCGCATTTTTAAGCGCTATTGACTTAGCCTTTGCCATTGTGATTTTTTTGCCCGAAGAATTAGCGATTTTCTTAACTTCTTTCGAGATAATTTTTCCCGATTTCGCAGTTATTTCATAATCGTACTTCTTGTTTTTAGTCTTAAATTCAATCTCGTAAACCTTAATTCCGTCATCGTAATCAAGCTTAGTCTTTATGAATTTTGCGTTGCTTTTCTTAACGTTGGCGTTTTTAAGCGCTATTGACTTAGCTTTAGCCATTGTAATATTTTTACCGGAAGACTTGGCGATTCTCTTAACTTCCTTTGAGATAATCTTTCCTGTTTTAGCGTTGATTTCGTAATCATACTTTTTGTTTTTTGTTGTAAATTCAATATCGTAAACCTGAATTCCGTCATCGTAATCAAGCTTTGTCTTTATGAATTTAGCCTTGCTTTTCTTAACATTGGCGTTTTTAAGCGCTTTTGATTTAGCTTTAGCCAACGAAATTTTCTTTCCCGAAGATTTGGCAATCTTTTTAACTTCTTTTGAAAGAATTTTTCCTGTTTTTGCGTTTATCTCGTAATCAAACTTTTTAGTTTTTGTTACAAAATCAACATCGTAAACTCTTATACCGTCGTCATAATCAAGCTTTACCTTTGTAAACTTCGCTTTGCTTTTCTTAACTTTAGCGTTTTTAAGAGCAATTGATTTCGCCTTTGACTCTCCGATATAGCCTTTCGCGCAGGTGGATACAGACAAAATGCTAAATGCCATAATTGCCGCAACCAGTACGCATAATGATGTGATTATTATATTTCTTTTTCTTTTAGCAACAGTATTTGTCATATTAATTCCTCCTTTTTCTGTTGTAACTATATATTATAATCGAAATATTAAAATAAGATTAGAGCGCGGGAATTTTTACAATAAATTTTGAACCTTTATTTAACTCGCTTTCTACAGAAACAGTTCCACCGTGCCATTTAGCAATATCCTTCACCATTGAAAGCCCAAGTCCGTTCCCGCTTGAGCCTCTTGAAGAATCTGCCTGATAAAAACGGTCAAAAATCTTATCAATATCATTTTGCGCAATTCCCACTCCGTTATCCTCGACAGATAATACCGCGCTACTGTCCTCTTTTTTTAATTTTACATTAATATATCCGTTTTCATTTCCGTAACGGTAAGAGTTGGAAATTAAATTTGTAAGCAGTCTTGAAATTAAAGCTCTGTCACCGTTTATTTTGATTTCATCCTCAACCTCATAATTAAGCTCAATATTTTTTTCTCTAATAAGCTTCATATCAAAACAGATAAGCTTAACAGCCTCGGAAAAATCAAGAACTTCCTTTTTGTATCGGTCGGAATTGTTTTCAATTCTTGAAAGCTCAAGAATACCGTCAATTATGTTGGACATATTTCTGCCCTGTTTTTTTATCATTTTTATTGCGTCTATATATTCCTGATTGGTCTGCTCTTCGCTGAGGGAATAATCGCATTGTGCCATAATAACCGACATCGGCGTTCTAAGCTCGTGAGACGCGTCGGATATAAATTGCTTTTGCATATCAAAAGACTCGTTGAGCTTTATAAACATATTATTAAACGTATCGGTTAAATTTCTGACCTCGGGGGCATTTGATTTTATATTGATACGCTTATGCAAATCATCTCCGCTACTGATTTGCGAGGCGGTTTCGGTTATCTTCTTTATGGGGTTTAGTGAAAAATAAACTATTATACAGCCTCCCGCAATTGCAATTATAAGCAAAATCGGAAGAACCCATATAGCCGCTGTTTCAAAAGAATTCAGCGCCGCCTCGCTCGTAGACGCCGATATTGTTCCACGCATCCAAAGTGAACCAAGTCCTGATATATCCTCATTATTATAGATATTCTGTAATTGCTGAATGTTAATTTTTTCATCAAAAATAAAAAGCTTTTCTCCGTTGTCGAATATTTCTCTTATTTCAGGCTCAAATGGTTCGTCGGAAATTCTGTTGCTTCCCATTAAAAATTCACCGTCGTCACTGTAAACTCCGACCTTAACACCTCTTTCATACGACTTGAAATTATCGGACAGAATATCAAAAATTCTATTGAGTACTGTTGAGCGGTCTAAAACAGACTCGTCATAATCGTCATAGTATTCATCAAAATAATCGTCGTCAAATTCATTTGTAAAGGAATCAATATTGTCGTAAACTACATCTTGGAGCGTATCTTTAAGCTGTTGCTCGGTTTCGGTTTTACTAAAAGAGAAAATAAGCCAGAAAGAGAAAACTACTATCGTTGCGGTAACAATAGCAAACCAAATTGCTATTCTGAGCTTTATTGAAATCTTCACCTTAAAACATACCCCTTTCCGCGCACCGTATGGATATATTTACGTTCATAACCGACGTCAATTTTTTGTCTGAGATAACGAATATACACGTCGACAACATTAGTACCGCCCTCGTAGTCAAAGTTCCATATATGGTCCTCAATCTTTTCCCTTGACAGCACAATATCGCGGTTTATCATAAGATATTCCAAAAGCGAATACTCCTTCGGCGAAAGCTCAATCGGCTTATCACCGCGTTTAACCGTATGCTTGTCTATATTTAAGATTAAATCGTCTACCACAAGCTCATTTACGGAAACGTTATGCTTTTTTCTTGTGGCAACCCTTATTCTCGCCATAACCTCATCAAGCGAAAACGGCTTTACTATATAATCGTCAGCTCCGCTGTCCAATCCGAAAACTCTGTCCTCAATCGAGTCCTTTGCGGTTAAAAATATAACAGGGGTATTAATGCCGTTTGAACGCATATAGTGCAAAACCTCATAGCCGTCTGCTTTAGGAAGCATTATATCTAAAATTACAACGTCATAATCAGTCATTGCGAGGAAATCCATTGCCTCTTCACCGTCAAAGCAACTGTCAACGCTGTAATTCTGTTTTGTTATCTTTTGGCTAAGAATTTTATTTAAATCTTTTTCATCTTCAACAACTAAAACTCTCATTTTTATACCTCCTGTATTTTTATCGTACGTCATATATTAAAATAAGTCAAGAAAATTAGAGTACAATTAAAAAGTTTTAACAAATTTAACATTATATTGTCAAAATGGTATTAAAGCAAAGTTAATTAAACTAAAATAAAAGCGTAAATCATTTAATGTTTTGTATTGACAAAAACCCACCGATATGATATTATAACAAATGCTGAAATAAGCACGGAGAGGTGTCCGAGTGGTTTAAGGAGCTAGTCTTGAAAACTAGTGATCCCGCAAGGGACCAAGGGTTCGAATCCCTTCCTCTCCGCCATATAATTTACCATACGGAGGATTACTCAAGTGGTGAAGAGGCTCCCCTGCTAAGGGAGTAGGTCGGGCAACCGGCGCGAGGGTTCAAATCCCTTGTCCTCCGCCAAAAAAGCCAAGGATTTTTCCTTGGCTTTTTTATTTTTATTATGTTTTGATGTTTTTTTAATTCTTGACAAAATATATATCATATTATAAAATAAACAAGATAAAAATATATGCTCCAATTACTGCCTTTCAAAACATTTTTTTACTAAAAAATCATTTTATTGAAATTTTATAAAATTTAATATACGTCTTCGTAGCTCAGCAGGATAGAGCGTTCGCCTCCTAAGCGAAAGGCCGTGGGTTCGAATCCCGCCGAGGACGCCATTGAAAGCCGATTTTGATTTTTTCATATCGGCTTTTTTATTTGAGATTTTTTATAACTGATTTTTATATAAATTTAAACACGGTTACATATAAATGAGTAGATAACTTTATAGACAAACATTTTCGGTTATGATATAATTTCAAGTAGATTTAATTTAGGGAGTACGAAATGAAATTAAAGGAAATGGCGGTCGGCGAACACGCAAGGATTGAGAGCGTAGGCGGAAAAGGCGCTTTACGACAGCATTTACTCGATATGGGAGTTATCCCGGGCAGTGAGGTAACGCTTATTAAATATGCCCCTATGGGCGACCCTATGGAAATTAGGATACACGATTACGAGCTGACTCTGCGTCTGGAAGACGCGCAGAAAATTACCGTAAAGCATATTGATAAATTGGTTTCTGCAAACAAACCAGATAAAGCGAAAAGAAAAACCGAGCATTTGGGATTGGGAGAGGAAGGAAGATTTCACCAAAAGGGCGACGGCAACCCCCTGCCCGACAACGCTGAATTAAGCTTTGCGTTAGCAGGCAATCAAAACAGCGGTAAAACAACGCTTTTTAATCAGCTTACAGGTTCAAATCAGAGAATAGGAAATTTCCCAGGCGTTACGGTCGACCGTAAGGACGGAGTTATAAAGGAATATCCAAACACCTTGGTTACGGATTTGCCCGGTATATACTCAATGTCGCCGTATTCAAGCGAGGAGCTTGTATCGCGTAATTTTATCTTGGACGAAAAGCCAAAGGCGATAATCAACATAGTTGACGCTACCAATATTGAGCGCAACCTTTATCTTACAATGCAGCTTTTGGAGCTTGGTATTCCCGTTGTTGTCGCGCTGAATATGATGGATGAGCTTACAGGCAACGGCGGTTACATAGACGTAAACCTTATGGAGGAGCTTCTCGGGGTCCCAACGGTTCCCATTTCTGCCGCAAAAAACGAGGGAATTGACGAGCTTGTAAAGCACGCGGTTCATATTGCGCACTACCAGGAAATCCCTCTGAAACAGGATTTTTGTGATAACAGCTACCACGGCGGAGCCGTACACCGATGTCTGCACGCGGTCTGCCACCTTATTGAGGACCACGCTGAAAAAGCGAATATCCCTGTGCGTTTTGCCACCACGAAAATAGTCGAGGGCGACAGTCTTATTCTTGAAAAGCTTAACCTTGACGCCAATGAAAAGGAAATGCTTGAACATATTATTGTTCAGATGGAAAACGAACGCGGTCTTGACCGAAGCGCCGCAATCGCTGATATGCGTTTTTCCTTTATTAAAAAGGTTACCGACGCCTGCGTAAAAAAAGCTAAAAAAAGCAAAGAATATATAAGAAGTCAGAAAATCGACAAAATTCTCACGGGAAAATACACGGCCATTCCCACATTTATCTTAATTATGGCGTCGGTATTTTATCTTACTTTTAATGTTATCGGCGCATTTCTTCAGGATTTGCTGTCACTCGGAATTGACAGCGTTACAGGCCTGCTTGATAACGCGCTTACAAGCTGGAATGTAAACGAAGTCATACACGGACTTGTAATAGAAGGAATATGCGAGGGAGTCGGGAGCGTACTCAGCTTTCTTCCTGTTATAGTTACCCTGTTTTTCTTTTTATCAATTCTTGAAGACAGCGGTTATACCGCGAGAATTGCATTTTTTATGGATAAGCTGATACGCAAAATCGGACTTTCGGGACGAAGTATTGTTCCTATGCTGATAGGTTTCGGATGTACCGTTCCCGCAGTTATGTCAACGAGGACTCTTCCCAGCGAACGTGACAGAAAAATGACCATACTTCTCACGCCGTTTATGAGTTGTACGGCAAAGCTTCCGATTTACGCTTTCTTTGTCAGCGCTTTCTTTCCCAAACACGGCGGACTTATAATGACAGGCTTATATCTGCTCGGGATAGCCGTGGGTATACTTGTAGCGTTATTATTCAGACATACACTTTTCAGAGGCGAGGCAGTTCCGTTTGTTATGGAGCTACCGAACTACCGTATGCCGAGGCCCCGCAATGTAGGACAGCTTTTATGGGAAAAAGCGAAGGATTTTCTACAGCGGGCTTTTACCATTATTTTAATAGCTACAATAGTGGTATGGTTTTTACAAAGCTTTGACATACATTTCAATCTTGTATCAAATCCAGAAAACAGTATCCTTGCTCAAATTGCGGGATTATTAGCTCCGATTTTCGCTCCAATCGGACTTGGAGATTGGAGAATATGCACATCGCTCATCAGCGGATTTATGGCAAAAGAAAGCGTTGTTTCCGTGCTGAATGTGCTGTACGGCTCGGGCGGAGTAACTCAAATGATGAGCGCCCTGTCAGCCGCGTGCCTGCTCGTTTTCAGCCTTTTATACACACCGTGCGTAGCGGCAATTGCCTCTATAAGGCGGGAGCTCGGAAGAAAAATTGCGCTCGGCGTTGTTGTATGGCAATGCTTTGTGGCTTGGTTTGTTGCATTATTGATGCACATTATCGGAATACTTATGGGGTTATAATATGAACTTTGCTGATATATTATTAATAACCGCAATCGCGATTGCCGTTTTTCTCGCAATAAGAAAAATAGTTAAAAACCGCGCAAACGACAAAAACTGCTGTGGCGAGTGCTTTAACTGTCCTAAGAATTGCGAAAATACGAAAACAAACGATAAATTCTTATAATATTACAAAAAATATACAAAAGATAAAGCCGATAAGTTTTGATATTTACAAAACTTATCGGCTTTTTATTAAATTTTCTCTTTCTTTTTTTGCGTATTGGCAATTTTAAGCAAGGCGGGAATAAGCAATCCTCCCACACCGTTGCCTATTATTACTATCAGCAAAAATACAAGAGATTCAAAGGAAAAGGCGCGCGCGTTTACTATGTAGAACGTATCGGCGATTGAATGTTCAAATCCGCAGAGTATAAACGCGGGAATACAGAAAATTATACCTAAGTATGTGTTTTTCCGTTTATAAATTTCCACACATATGTAAATCAGTATTCCGCAAAATACAGCGTCTGTAAATACATTAATCGGCTCCTTCTCAAGCTTTGCCAAAACGATTTTTTCCACTTCCCCTATAGGAGATTTGACAATTCCCGCGATAAAACAGCCTATGGCATTTCCCACAATAGAAAACAGCGTGTATAGGAAAAACTTCCTGTCATTATCAAAAACATATCCGATACGCCCTGTATAAAGGCTTAAGCCGAAAGAAACAACCGCCATCAGTCCAACGGAAAATAACACGGCTCCGACGTATTTGTTTTCAACAGAAAGATATATTATTCCCCCGATTGAAATAGCGATACCCGCCAAAATTGATTTTATACTTTCTTCTACAAATTTCATCATTTTTCACCCCTGTTTTTTAATTGTAACATAAAAGAAACAGGAAGTAAAGAAAACGGCAGGGCTTTTAAAGCCTTGCCGTTATACTTGCCGTTATATTTATTATATTGCATTAAGAGCGTTTTCTATGTCGAATATAATATCCTCAACGTCCTCTATACCTACGCTTAAACGCATCATATCGGGCGCCACTCCGCCCGCTCTGAGTTCCTCGTCGGTCATCTGGCGGTGGGTAGAGCTTGCGGGGTGGAGTATGCTTGTTCTCGCGTCCGCAACGTGGGTAACAATCGCGCAAAGCTTTAAATGTTTCATAAATTCTTCCGCAGATTTTCTTCCGCCCTTTACGCCGAACGACAAAACTCCGCAGGAGCCGTTCGGAAGATATTTTTTACCGAGCTCATAGTATTTATCCCCCTCAAGTCCGCAATACTGAACCCACGCGACCTTTTCGTGAGAGTTTAAAAACTCGGCAACCTTCTGCGCGTTTGAACAATGCTTAGGCATACGAACGTGGAGAGATTCTATTCCTAAATTCAAAAGAAAAGAGTTAAATGGAGAAGGTATACTTCCGAAATCGCGCATAAGCTGGGCAACGCATTTGTTGATATAAGCGCCTTCTATCCCGAATTTTTCGGCATAAACGATACCGTGATAGCTTTCATCGGGAGTTGTAAGCCCTGGGAATTTATCGGAATGTTCAAGCCAATTGAATTTACCGCTGTCCACAATCGCTCCGCCTACGGAGGTTGCGTGTCCGTCAAGATATTTTGTGGTTGAGTGAGTTACAATATCCGCCCCCCATTCTATCGGACGGCAGTTAACCGGAGTAGCAAAAGTATTATCAACAATAAGCGGTATTCCGTTTTTGTGAGCTACTTTCGCGTACATCTCAATATCAAGCACGGCAAGCGCGGGGTTTGCGATAGTTTCTCCGAAAATCGCCTTGGTATTCGGTTTTACGGCGTTTTCAAGCTCCTGTTCACTGCAATCGGGACTTACAAACGTAAAATCAATTCCCATACGCTTCATTGTAACAGAGAACAGATTATACGTTCCTCCGTAAATTGCCGCGCTTGAAACGATATGGTCGCCGGCGGAGGCAATATTAAACACGGCGAAAAAGTTTGCCGCCTGTCCCGACGACAAAAGCATAGCCGCCGAGCCGCCTTCAAGCTCACAGAGTTTCTTTGCAACACAGTCTGAAGTCGGGTTAGCAAGACGCGTATAAAAATATCCGCTTTCTTCCAAATCGAAAAGCTTTCCCATAGCCTCGCTTGTATCGTACTTAAATGTTGTACTCTGAATAATAGGTAAAATTCTCGGCTCTCCCGTCTTTGGAGTATAGCCTGACTGTACGCACTTTGTACCCTCTTTATAATTCATTTTAAAACTCCTTTCACTAAACGAAAATATTGTATCACAAAATAAACCGAGGCGCAATACAAATATCTGAAATATAAATTTTCATCTTAAAACTAAAGCGCAGGTGCGTTAAAACACCTGCGCCTTCAAGCATTTTAAAATTCACTTTGTAAAGCAAATTTATTTTACCTTTACTTTAATTTTAAACGCTACTCCGTTTACTTTTAATGTGATTTTGGCTTTTCCCTTTTTTATGCCCTTAATTTTAACGTTTTTTGCGGAAGCTTTTGAGGTTATTTTCGCAACCTTTTTGTTAGAGGTTTTGTAAACATTATTAACAGAGGGAGCCTTTCCGCTGACTGTAATTTTCAGGCATTTGTTTTTCTTAACGGAATACTGCTTAGACTTTGAAAACTTTTTGCCGTTAACTTTAATTTTCGGAGCGGATGTTACGGTTACCTTACAGCTTAATTTCTTTCCGTTTTTAAGCTTTGCGGTAACTGTCGTATTTCCCTTATTAAGAGCCGTGATTTTTCCTTTATTTACGGTTGCAACCGATTTTTTGGAGCTACTCCAGGCTGTTACCGTTTCACCTGTAACAGTAAGCTTTTTCACACCGCCCGCTTTAAGGGAAACCGATGTCGAGGACAGCTTTGGCGAAACGGGTTCGGGTACCGGCTGAGGTTCAACAGGCCGGTAATGGGAAACATTGTCGAGTTCAATCAAATATGTATTAACAGTTTGAGCTTCTTGTGAGAACATATTACTGAAAAAATTATCGCTGTTAAACATATTGTCTTCATCGCTTGGCTCATCTGTCTTGATTTCAATTACATTAAATCCGACAAACGCGCCCGAAACTGTTGTACCGACAAGCATTGCGTAATTGAGGTTTTTCCTATAGCAGTACTCGCTCTCAATTATTTTATCGTTTTCGACGTCGTAGGTAAATGTATCTCCTAAGCCCGAAACAAACGCGCCGTTGCAGAACACACCGTCCTTATCAATTCCGACATTTCCCGCAAAGACATTTACAGGTTGGTTAGATAAAGTTTTATGATTATAAAAATCAGTACTGTCAAGCTTTAATGAAGATGTTTTCCATTTGGAGCCGTCAAACACAATTATCGGAGGCATTTCTCCGCTTTCTTCCGCCCCGTACATTCCTATAAGCTTATTATTGTACTGAATAAAGCTTGTATATGCTCTATTTTGCGGAAGATTATATTCTGTTTTTTCAAAAGCATTATCGGTAAAATTAAATTTATAAACGCTGTCTGTAAAGGTCAGCTCCTTAACATCCAAACCTCCCATAAGATATATATTATCATTTAACAAGGCTAAAGTTGAGCCCTCAAAACACTCGTCAGGTATTTCGCAAAGCTTTTCCGTACGTTCCCTGTTAAGGTCGTAATATCCGAATGCCGAATCATAACCGATAATAAATTTATTATTATATGATATATAATTTACCGCAGTAAAATAAATTTTGGATTTATAGTAAACAGCGCTATTAATGACATAATTTTCAGAGTTAAAAATGGATTTTAAATCAATTTCATACATTTCATCTGTAAAGCTGTAGCTTTGTTTAGGAGAATTTGTATTTAATACTCCGATTTTTCCATTAAATGTATCAATAAGATAAGCATTGTTTTCTGCGGGTATCATTATAGTCGTGCTTGTATCTTCGGGACTTCCGCTTACCTTCGTCGTTTTTTCCACGGACTTCTTATTTACAAGTAAAGCTTCAAGCTCATCAATGCCGTAAGCGTTTTCAACCTTTATTTTTACATTATATGTGCTGTATCCGTTATCCTTAATAACAAGCTTTTCGGAATTTTCACTTATAATATCAGCTTTTTTGCCGTCTACATAAACTGAAGCGACATCATCAAACACACCTGTAATTTCAACATTGCCGTCAGTATTATATTCGGCGCCGACAATCATCGGCGGAAGCTTGTCAACATTATCGAGCGATAAAGTTTTTCCGCTTTTAACTTTTCCTTTTAGCCCGGGGATTGAACGTCCTGAATTTTTAATAATATTTATTACCCTTGAGATTGATGCGTCGGGATAAGCGTTTTCAATAAGCGCCACCGCTCCCGTAACATAAGGGGTAGCCATTGAAGTACCTGAATAGAAATTATATTTGCCGAAATCGTCAGGAGATACATTCTGACTGCTTATTGCAAGGTCGTCAATAATAAAATCATCTGAAGCGGAAACGACAAAAACAAGCTTTCTGTCCTTAGATTTGTCATAAGAGCTGAACGAGGTATCAATTTCATAGGTTTGGTGCGACCAGTAATTTCCGCCCTGTAAATGAAAGCTGTTATATTCAAATTCGGGTATATCCACCTTGGTTGAAATGTCGCAGTCAGCGGGAACATCAAAAACAAATCCCTCAGTCTCACTCGGGCTTGAGCACATAAAGCTGATGTTATAATCCTTATTTTCATCCTCAAGAGTAAAAGGAATTTCAAACGCGTAATTCGTTGATTCGTACTCCTTTTGTTCTTCTGTACTGAAGCTAAGACTTTTTCCTGACAAGCCGAAAAATTTATCTGACTTCTCAAATTTCAGAGTTTGTGAAAGATCAGGCATTGCGTCTATATTTGTTAAAATATTAGGATAACCAAAATCGGATTCTTTAAGCTCTCCGTCAAAATTCTGATAATAAGCGCAAAGCTTCTCTCTTTCACTCAAAGAATAAACAGACGGATTAAAGCAGTTGTATGAAACGGTGGACAAAATATCCGCGCCGGGAGCGGCGACGTCAACATATTTATCACCGTAATTTGAGAAATCCGCGTAATCGCCGTTTTCATTACTTGCGCCTACAGTTATACAATAAGGACTGTCACTGCATGCGGGGAGAATAATACCATTTTCCTGATAAAATCCCAAATCGGGGTCGTTTTGCTCATTTAAATCAGTACTCTCATTTCCCGCCGCAACACAGGTAATAACGCCCTTTGAGCCGAAATAATTAAACATCTCGTCCAAAAACGCTTTTGATTCTTCGTTGCCGTATCCGCCGAACGAACAGTTAATAGCGCTGATTTTTGTGCCGAGTTCCAATGCTCTTTCAACATATTCAAAGCAAGCCATTTCCGAATCAAAAGGACCGTTACCGTCACAGTCAAGCATTTTTAGAGCCATAATTTTAACATTGCTTTTATTTATACCGCTGATACCTGTTTTATTATCGGATTTCCCCGCGATAATTCCCGCGACGTGCGAGCCGTGGCCGTTGTCGTCTAAAGGAGTTCCGTCATCTATCATTCCGGTGAAATCCGCTCCGAATTTTCCGACAAGCTTGTTGCCGTAAGGATTTTTCCAAAGAACATCCTTAAATTCCTCGCTGTTATAATCAACGCCGGAATCTATAATCGCAACAACCTTTTCGTCCTTTGATTCTGACGCCTTTGTCCAAATCGCATCCGCATTTACATCTATGCCCTTTGTTCCGTTTTGTTGTCCTTTATTATCGAGCGCCCACTGATAATCACTGTATTCATCGTCAGTTATTGAGGCGGCTTTCATAATAAAATTCGGAAAAGCATATTTAATTTTGCTGTCTTTTTTTAAAGACGACACCATCTGCTTAGTCGAAAGAGTTGACGATTTAAGTACGGCTACTCTTATGTCCCCCGACTTTTTATTAAATGAATATGTATCCTTAATCTTTACTCCCTTTCCGTAAACCAAGGCCGCTTTTTGTTGTTTAGTATAGTTAGAATTTGCGCTGTTATTTAAAACAACTACAGCCTCTCCCTCAACATAACGGGCATTTGTATTAATATCCTCAACCGCTGTAACCGTAGCCGGAACAACTGCCACGGACGCGGTTATGAGTCCTGACATTAAAAATGCCGTAAGCTTTTTAAGTAACTTTTTCATCATTTATTCTCCCGAGAGTTATTTTCAGTTTCATTTTACCATTTTACCAAAATATTTTCAATCTAAATACCTTATAAATACAGAAAAAATTTGTTAATCGTAAAACAATTCAAGAAACTGCTAAAATTTGTCGTTTAATTTTCTTTGGTTTTACCCAAACGACATAAAGCCGATAAAGAAACAGACACATAACATTAGTATAAAACTAAACGTTATATGTCTGATGCTTTTCATACGGTTATTTTTTACTGCACCTTACGGTAACTCTTGTCTGTCCGTCTAAAGTACAGGTGAACAAGGTTAAGTCCCAAATTCCGCTTTCCATTTCTTCAACCGCGGTTTTTGAAAGCAATTCTACATCCTTTACAGTATATTTAAATTCATTTCCGTCAACGTCAGTAAATATTACCAAGTCGCCCTGTCTCAGATTTTGAAGTCTGCCCAAATGCGAAGCATAATTATGCCCGCAGATAATCATATTATTAAGATATGCCGAACCCTTATATCTGCACGGCGCCGTACGCATATTTGGATAACTCCATTCTTCCATTACGGGAAGCTTAATGTCTAATACAGGCAAATCTACAGTTCCTATATATCTGTGTCCGTCTATCACAACGACGGGCATATCCATTTTTGGATTAAGAATATAATCGGGAATTGCTTTGTCGGAATTTTTTTTAGGATTTTCCGCCTGCTCTATTTGTTTAAGTACATTTCCCGCGGTTTCTCCCGCTCTGCTGTTGTCCCAGAGGTTAAAGCCCGTCAAAAATACAGCCGAACCCACAAGAAATATACCTGTTGCTATTACAAAAAAACTTATTAAACGCTTACCCATTTTCTTTTTTGCTTCGTTTGCGCAAAACTATACCGATAAAAATAAATACAACACCTGCGCCGAGCATCACGGGAACAGGCCACCAAAGCTGTCCCGTCTGAGGAAGATTTTTATCCGCCTTCACACTATCCTTTTCGCCCGGCTCCGGACTATTCGGGTTATTCAACGCTCTATTTCCTGAAGTTTTCTTAGGATTTGAGGGGATTTTTTCTGTTGTCTTTTCAGGCGGGTTACCGATATATGAATTTGTTACGGTAAACGTTACCCCTTGCTGTTGTACGGCTACAACGTAATCCTTAACCGCGGTTTTTTCCGTAACAGTCCAATTATATGACGCGTCAAGATTTTCCCATGTATAACGCCAATTGCTCTTTTCATTTAATACAACTTCATCAAAAACATCGCCGTTCTTTAAAAGCTGTACTGTTATATTTGAAGGGCGTTTACCCGGGTTTTTATCGTCGTCCCAGATTTTAAGCGCACGGCGTTCAACGGGCTGGGCAGAATTCCTTAACTCATATTTAGGTTCTATTGAAACGTCATAGGCAGGGTTTCCCTGAGAATCTTTTTCAGGTATTGATACCAATACAGGCTGAGGAATATACACATCGTTTCCCTCTGTAAAGGTATTTCCCGCAACCAAATACAAGCCTGTATTTAAACCGCTGAACCTTAAACCGCCGTGTTCGTTAGTTTTATCATTTCTTAAAGGAGCGATATTATCTCTTAAAGCGTATGAATATAAAGTATTCGCAAGTATCATCATATTGTCATCGTCTAAACCATCGGGTGATGAAACAGGGTATTGCGCAAAAGCGTCAGAATATTTGTATTTTCCTGACTCGGTCTGCACAGCAACATAATAAATACTGAAATAAGCTCCGCTTAAAGATTTCTTCTCATTATGAAAATTTATGCTTAACGAACCTTCTTGTGCGGAAAATGCCGTAACAGGCAAAAGAAATATTATTGCAAAACACAACACGCAAGCGAGCAGTTTCGATAGCCTATATTTCTTCATATTGGGTTCTCCTTAGCTCATATATAAAATATTAAATCAAATGGATTTATTTAGTTTTTTACCTTCTGTTTTTTCTGCGTCGAACAGCCAGTAATATAAAAATTAAAACAATAACTATTACCGCGATAGGAATAATTATATTTATGTTCAAAAGTTTCCATATATTTTGTTCTATGTCAGCTTTGACAGGTGTTTTAATTCGATGGCCTCTGACAAGCAGTCTGTGGGTGTTTACGCCATACGGCGTACAGGTCATCAAAGTACAGTAGTCCTTGCCCTTTTCAATTCTTAACGATTTTAAATTATCGGGTTCTACCGTCAATATCTTATCGACCTTATACGTAAGCTTTTCATTTAATACGCAAACGGTAAAGGTGTCGCCGTATTTAAGGCGGTCAATATTTGAAAAAAGCTTTGAGGAGGGTAGCCCTCTGTGCCCTGAAAAAACAGTATGCGTGCTTTTACCGCCGACAGGTAGCGACGAACCCTCTATATGACCTATTCCGCTTTGCAGTACGGCGTCGCTTACTCCGTGATATACAGGGAGGAGAATGTCAATTGATTCAATCTCTATATAGCACATAATTCCCGTTCCTGTTATATCGAGCTGGCTTTCATATTCTTTTTTTTCTTCTTCAGTCAGCACAGACAGCGTTGTAAACTTTTTTGCAAGCTCTCTATTATACTGTCTTGCGGAATTAAGAATTTGTTTATATGTATCGGAGTCAATTTCATCAACTTTACTTTGATATTCTTCAATCGTCTTTCGATATCCGAGCGAATTAAAATAATCGCTGACGGTAGGATACAAAAGCAGGGAAAGTCCTGTAATAATTACAACTATCAATATAACTGTTGACAATCGCCTTTTATTCATACAGAGCTCTCCTTGCCGATGTACTCATAGAGAAAAGCTTTAACCTTTTCTTCCGAGTATAAAACTCATCCTAATTTTTTATTCCGCTTTCTTTTTTCTGCCTGTTGCAATCAGATATACACAAGCTCCCGCTAAAAGAACACCGCCCAGTATGTAAATCGCAACTACGCCCATACCGCCTGTAAACGGTAAATTTGAAGCGCGCTGGTTTACAAGAGTGATAGGAACAATTCCTGTGGATATAATTCCGTCGCTTGTTATTTCTACGTCTGTTCTCTCTCCGTCAAGTACAGCGGAAAGCTCCTTTAATACTCCGTTTTCATCGATATTTGCAGTTATTGTAAATGTAACGGATTTCATTGTGTTGTAGCCTGTGGGAGTTTTGCTCTCGGTTAATGTATATGTTCCTTCCTCAATACCCTCAACATTGATTTTACCCTCTGTATCAGTCGCAAGATTCGTAGCTTGGTCTAATGTTTCAACCCAGCCTTTGAGCTTTCTGTTTTCTCCGACTTTTGATGCATCGTTAAACTGAGCGTAATAGGTCTTTTCGCCCTCTGTTTTTGAGAGTACAAACTCCGCTCCATTCAAAGGTTCATTCGTATCTGACGCAAGCTTTGTAAGCGCAAGTCCAAACTCATATACATAGACTATTTTTTCTGTGGTCTGTCCTTTACTGCTGTTGTTCGGATTGTTTGAATATTCGAGATAAACCTTATTTGGGTTTCCCGAAACGCCCGAAACAGCATTTTCATTTACTACAGCAGTATAATTAATGATAATGCTTGACGAAGAATTAACAGCAACTTTTTCTCCGTTTTTATCAAACAGATTATGAAGATTGCTAAATTCTACACCTAATTCTGTTTCTCCGCTTTCATTTTTATTAACGGTTACTGTGTATTGCTCCGCGGGAAGCTCTGTTTCGGTTTCACCGTTCTTTACAGACGCTTTAAGAGATGCTTTGGTGTCCTCTTCGTCAGGATTATATACGAGAGTAAGTCCCTTGCCGATTGTATCTGTAAACTTATATGAATATGTTTTGTAGCTGTCGAAATTATCGGGAAGCAATCCTGTAAGTCTGAAATTAACCGTATCGTTAATGTTAAATGTATTGCCCTTAACAGCTTCTGAATTAACAACAATATCCTTTGTTACGTCGGGAATATCCGCCTTAATATTAACCTTTTGATTTCCGAGCACATCAAGAATAAAGCTTGACGTAACCTTATTCGCGTTTCCCGTACCCTGGCCGTCGTTTCCGACGCCCGGAATTTTATCTTCATTTTCAACAACAAGATAGTATCCCGCGTCGCTTACATTGATAACGGAGTTTTTACTGCTGTCAAGCTCAGAAACTACTCCCGCGTCGCTTTTTAAATTAGAGGATACAAGCTTAGCAAAATCCTGGAGGAAAAATGAGTCGTCCTTGTTCTTTACAAGAACATCTGAAACCTCTGCCGCCTGGTCGTTGTCGTTTACATCTCTAACGCCTTCAAATTGAGCTTTGAGAGTTGCGTCTTCCTTTAAGGCGCTGACAAGGTCAGCCGAGTTTACGCCGTTACCCCAGCTTATATCGGCAAGCTGACGGTTATCAGGCTCATCAGCGTTTAACACGCCCTTAAAGACTTGATACGCAGTAAACTGACCTGCTGTCATATCAGGCAGGTTTTCCTTGTTGTTGATTGTGATAGAGTAGCCGGTACTGCCCTCTGCCGCCAATGCCGGCACGGCAACTGAAAGCGCCAGCATAAAAACTAACATAAGGGAAAACAACTGCTTAGTGAAAAGAACTTTCTTTTTCATTCCATTATCTCCTTTTTTCAAAACTTATAAATATCATAGAAAAACGTATTTAACCACGTTTTCTTCTAACCTTGTAATAAATTATCGGTAAAGACGTCAGAAGTACAAGAACACCTGATATAATAAATATCAAAGTCCCTATACCGCCCATCTCGGGTAACACGGGAGCGGGTGAATTTACAAAGGACACGTTCATTGTCTTATCCGCCTTAACAGAGTCCTCTGTTCCCTGCTTGCTTTTAAGATTATAGCCGTTTCGGCCGATTTCGGTTACGGTGTACTTTGTTCCCGCTTGAATACCGTTAATGGTAATTCTCTGTCCGTGCATAAGCTTAAACGTACTGCTGTAAACTCCGTCTTTTTCTGTAAATTCAAGAGTTCCGTCAGCGGGCGCCTGTACTCCGTCAATCGTACTGCTTCCCTTATAGGAATACTTTTTATCAAGCTTTATGCCGTTCGGGTGCGTAAATTCCACCTTAAAAGTAAATTCGGTTTTATCTAAACCGCTGATACCAACAACTGTTTTATCAACGGAAAGGTTGCCTAAACCTTCAAGCGGATTTTCAACAATCTCCGTGTACTGTTCGGGGTCGTTTGAAACCTTTACGCTCGCCTGATTTTCCACTAACTTTGATACAGCGGCGGTTGAGTTTGTCTTTACTGTTAGTGTTACCGCGCCTTCTTTTCCCGCGGGTTGGTTTTCAAAAGTCCAAACAACGGTATGATTTTTGGAATCATATTTGCCGTCGTCGCTCGCATTTACAAAATCAACTCCCGTATCAAGAGGGTCGGTTATAACTACGGTCGCGTTTTCGGATTTGTAGTTTTTCCAGGTAATTTTATAGGTTATCTTCTCGCCAACATCTACGAGCCTGCCGTCGCCAGGAGTTACTTCGGTTTTGTGAGGCTCCCATGTCGGATTTTCCACAATATTCGTTTTTACTTCGGGAATATGACCAACCTGTACGGTAGCTTGATTTTCAACCTTGCTTTGTACTACCGCGTTCTCATTAACCTTTGCTTTAAACGATACCCAGCCCTCGGAACCTGAAGGTTTATCTTTAAGCTCCCAGATTACCGTACGGCTGTAATTATCATAGAATCCGCCAAAGTTTGCGCTCTTATCCACATAATCAAGTCCCTTATCCAACGGGTCCTTAATTACTACAGTCGCAACACCGCTTTCACTGTTTTTCCAATGAACACGATAGGTTATTACATCATTTATTTTTACGCCTTTATTGTCGCCCGGGTCAACCTCTTCTTTTTCTTCGTGAGGAACGGGATTTTCAACTATATTAGTATCCTGCCACGGGTCGTTTGCAACCTTTACGCTTGCCTGATTTAAAACCTTTTCATCGTCTTTGAGCGCGTCGTTGTTAACCGTAACCTTAAATGTTACCTTGCCCTCGCTGTCTGAAGGTCGGTTCTTAAGCTCCCATATAATTGTGCGTGAAGATTTATCGTAAGTAGCACTGCAACCATCTTTGAGAGAAGTAATTTTTGCTTCATCGGTAATTCTGTTTCCGCTTTCATCAAGGAAGATAAAATCAGCCGTACCATCAATATAATCAACGCCCGGGTCAAGTCGGTCCATTACTTCAACATCTGCAGTTTTATCCCTGTAATTTTTCCAGGAAACCTCATATGTAATTGTATCGCCGACCTGAACAATTTTTTTATCACCGGGGTCAACCTCTGTTTTCTCGGGAGACCAAATCGGGTTAACTATGGTATTGGTTACCCATTCGTTATCTCCCACAGCCACAACGGCGCGGTTAAACACCTTATTGTCCTCGGCGTCTCCTAAAGTGTTTGGCGTATCATCATAATTATCGTTATCATACTTCCACTCTTTAACGGCTTTCTCATTTACAACAACCTTGAATTTAATTTTGCCCGTATCTCCTGAATCACGATTTTTAAGCCTCCACAGGAGTGAGTGTGATTTTGCGTCATAAGCTACTGTACAATCTGATAAGCTTGAGGTTTCGACTTCTTTTCCGCTTTCGTCGAAATAAACATATTTTGCGCTGTTATCCAAATAGTCAACGCCGGGGTCAAGCTTATCTTTAATAACAACATCCGCGGGGGTTAATTCGCTGTTTTTCCACGAAATTTCATATTCAATTTCACTGCCGAGTTTAACAGGCAAATCAGCGCCTGGACTTGTTTCCTCTTTAAGGTTGTTGGGAGCGGAATTTCCAAAGTGTACGGCTTCCTCAACTATCGCGGTGTCGCCTAAAACAAGATAGCTGTTATTTTTTGTATCTTTTACAAATCCTGTACCGCTTGGGTTAGCGGGGTCGCCGTTATTCTCGCTCTTTTTGTTGTATGTGTAGCTTGAGCTTTGATTTAAAACGTGCTTTACTCTTGCAAAGTCATATCCCTGCTCAAGCTCCTCTACAGAAAGATTTTCCTGTACGGTATACCCTGTATTTAACTTTAGTCCGTTAAAGAGAATACCCTCTCCGTCTTTAAGCTTAAAGGAAGCCTTATTATTGCTGTCAAAGTCAAGAGTTTCAGTAAGATAATTTGTGATGATGTTGTAGTCAGACTTTACACCGCTTGCGCTTCCGAAGCCTGACGGGTATAAGGTTGCAACCGTAAAATTATCAATCTTTCCATAACGGCTTATTATATCACTGTATTCAGGCGCGCTCCAATCTGTATTGTCCGCCTCGCTTTTCGGGATAAGATAAACGTCCTTAACATAGAAAACCGTGTTTCCACTGCCGTCATCACTATTTCCTGCTCTATCGGGAAAATCTTCACCTGTTTCCTTTGAAGCTTCGGGAGAAATATACAAACGGAATGTGTACTGGTCGCCTGCCTCTTTGGCGTTATTTCCTATATAAACATAATACTTACCGTCTTCATCCTGCTCACATTTTTCATTTACAGTCACCAAATTATGACTTGACGACTGTAAAAGCCCCTGATTGTCAGTAAGAATATCAATAGTTGAAATACGCCTCTGCCAATCTCCTGTAGTCGAGTTTCTTCCTATACGGATTACGTTATGACTTCCCGTAATACCTTTGACATAAGCTTCAAAATTAAACTCTTCATCAGGGCTTAAACTGCTGTCAAACATAGATTTCTGGACTTCCTTGGTAATAAGGAGCATAGTATTCGCAACAGCTAATCTGCCGTTATTTCCGAGATAACTGTTGATAATTATTCCGTCGCCTACCGTGGAATTACTGCTGACCGTAGGAAGATAATAATTGCTCGACGTACCCGTGGCATTAGACTTTTTAGCATTTACACTATGCTCAAGGTTACCCATACGAAGACCGCCCGGAGCCGCCGACAAAATCCATCTGCCATTTTCCATAAGCTCCTTATGCATTTGTCTGTTAGAATCATTTTCTATGGGGTTGCCGTTTTCATCAAATGTGTATCCGATATAATCTCTGCCTCGGCTCTTATCTCCCGTTGTAGCAGATGAGCGGTACGGATACACGTCCGAATAAATTTCGTTCGCGTCGTGCCAGCAAAGCATATCTTTACTACTGATAAAATCAGATGTAATCTCTTCACCGAATTCTCCGCCCCTGCGCGTAATGACACGTCTGACAAACTCACCCTTTCCGTCACTTGTCGGAATATAATATTCACTAAGCATAAAGTAATAGTTTTTTGAGTTGAGTTGTATTGCGGTTGAATCGCCTGCGGTAATATTTTCAAGGGCGTCTTTGCTTAAAAACACAGCATTTCCGACTTTAACTTTTCCTTCGAGAAAAGCTTGCTTTACTTCGTTTTCATCTTTAAATTCGCCGTCGTAAATCTCTCCGTCCCAAGTAGCTCCTTCGGACCAATTCCCTTCTCCGTCTCCGTTATTCGAATCAATCCTCTTTATTGATCCATCCGCCTGCACCTCATATGCGTGCGCGTAAAGCGGTAAAGCTTTTTGGAATACATAGTAACGGTTGTTTCTTCCCGGAGAAAATGTAATTACAGGGTCTCCCCTTGTTTGGTCACTCAAGGCGCTGTATCCGTCATAGTTTGTCGCGCTGTAGTAGTTTGAATAGAAATATAAACTACCATCTTTTGCGGTATTTTTATCAAGATATTCCTGGCTTATTTTTGTTAAATCTACATCGTCGCCCTTTTCATTCATTATATAATCTGAAAGACCTACCGTGTAGAATACACGCAACGGAGTTGTCTGCGTTTTATTATCAAGATTTGTTTCGTATGACTCTACATCTCCGTCGCTGTTCAAGGTTACGGTTGCCTTCTGAAGCGGTAAAGCGCTTGCGGGAATATTTATATAAAGCGCCTGGTCAAATTCATTATCTATAACAAGCTCGCTGTCGTCTATATAATTTTGAGTATCCTCGGTCCATACAATTATATCGTCAAGGATGTAGGTTTCCTCAGAATCCTCACCGTAGCAAGGATTATAACGAGTTTTTTTTCTCTCTTTTTCGTCTAAATTAAAACGGTAAAGTGTGTAAACCGTATTAAGCTGTTTTTCGCTTATTTCTTCATTTCCGATAAGCGTCGGCACATACATCTTAGCCGCTTCATCGCTTAAATAGTAAGTATCTCCTTTATCAAAGCTTCCTGCTCCCTGGGCCGTTCCAAGGTAAGTTCCCCTTGAATTATACCAGCCCATCCTAAAAGTGCCTCCGGACGGAGTATGAGCCTCGATAAAGCTGTGGTCATACACACTGCTCTTTACAACTCCATACAGTTCACCGAAAAGCGAAATATTTTTTACGTCCTTTACTTCCATATACTTTCCGATAGGGTCCATATATGTAAGCGAGTTATTTACACCTGCGTCGTTTGTTCCGCCTACAGGTATAAACGGAGGATTGGTAATGGTATCCATAATCTGGTCAAACACACTTTTGATAGAATGTGCAGCATCCTCGGAGGCGGAAGCATAATAAGCCAAATTTGCATAGTTAACATCAATATCTCTCTCCGAAATATGATACGGGTTATTAGAACTATTAAGGTGAGGTATTTTTACATCTAAAGTCTTTTCACCTGCAATCCAGAAATTAGAATGCGAAGGAGAACCTGTATAGTTTTTAATAACTTCTTTAGCCCCTACTTTTCCGTTAGGGCTGACAGCCTTGGAAAGATTTGTTCCTGATGTGAGGGATCTATAACAATTAATACGCTGAAGAACAGAGCCGTCACTTTTACCTTTCCATTCAGACCAAGCAGTGATGGCGTCAGCAATTGAGAGAACTGTTCTGGAGCCTACGCTGTCCTTTTCATAAAATGTTCCATCATCGTCATTTTTAATATATTTTGATAACCATTCGTTATTAAAGCAGACGTTCGGATTCATCATAGGGCCGTTGCTGGTTATACCGCCGTTTGCGGATGAAGGTCCAAAATCTGAACCTGTCGGGTCAGGCATATCTACGGAAATCGTGTAAACACTACAGTCCTGATTATAAGCATTACTGACCGCTTTCTTCATATATCCAGCAGTCATAAGAGTCGTAAGTAAAAGATATGACTCCGAACTCTGGTAAGTTTCCGCTAACTCCTCTAACTTTTTCTTTCCCTCAGCAGTTGGAAAATTTTTGTTGTTGGGGTCTGGTAGTCCGCCAATCATATTATAAAGATAGTTTTTGTCATTAGGAATAATTTCAACAAACTGGTTCCAACTGTAAGCCAGGCTTCCGCTTGAATTTATATAGTCGCCGACAAATGAACTGTTTAAATCGCTGAAATTATTTAAAAAACCAAGCGCCTCAAGAGAATTATCTGTTAATTTAGGATTAGACCAATCTCCCACAAGGGCGTCTGTCGCCTGACCGTCAGTAAGAACAACTAAGGACGGCATACGTTCAACAGTAACATTACCGAGTACGGCTTTTTTATTATCAGCGTTAAGAAGTTCTTTCATTCCTTGATATATACCGGCCTGAATATTTGTTGTACCGTTTTTGTAGTTTGTAGTTCCCGATTTGCCAAATATAATATCATTATCTACTTTAACATATCCGCCGCTTTTATCATCTACCCAATCAGCCGTGAGATACGGTTTATGTCCTTCTCCGTCTTGATAAGCATAACGCCCCATAGGAATGATAGTCTTTGCGGTATCAGTTCCGCTTCCACCGCCATCTCCAAATAAAACGACAGATATTTCGTTATATGTATTCGCCTCCATAAAAGCGTCAATGGCACTGTTAACGGCTTCAACTGTTTTATAAATTCTTGTCTTTTTAAAATCGGTTTTATTATTGGTATACATAGAACCTGAGTTATCAATTACAATAACAAGATTCGTTGGTATCTGTCCCGCATATTGCTGAGTAGAACCCATTACTGAAAAGGCATGGAGAAAATCTTCGTTAAATTCTACTTTTCCGTTAACTCCGTCTGTATCAACATCCAAATTTAATGAGCCGTTTAACTCATCATAGCTGAAAACAGACTTATCAGACCAAATACGTCCCGCGTAGCGCGTACCGTTTTTGTCGTCAAGCATTTGATATGAGTCCATCGTTTCGGGGTCAGATACTCTTGAAACTTCAGGCGTTCTTCCTTTTGCGGGAGTTGCCGCCTTTACAAAAACACTTCCGCCTACTACGCTTAAAAGCACCATAAGGCATAACATCAATGAAAGCAATCGATTCCATTTTGTCATTTTCATATTCATTACCCTTTCCGTTAAAATCAATATTCTAAACTTCTTTAAAAATCCTAAATAATATCACCATAGTTTTAAGACTAATTTTTCTAAAATATTTTTAAAACAGTCTCTAAAAAAAACAACTAACATCCAGCGGTATTCGCCGTTGTTAGTAATTAATTTTTATCCATTTTTCAAGTCCAAAATTTGGACTTATTGTAACACAAATGACAATAATTATCAATAGTTTAGTATAATATTAATATTGCCGAAAATTTATTTTGTAGGAATTAATATTTTTTTGTAAAAATTTTAAATTCTTTTATTTATTTTTAATTTTTATTATAATTTTTGTATTGACATAAATGCAATTCTCTGTCCAATTTGTAATTTCGTTTTTCTGCTTATGCCCTATTCATAGAGTCAGCCTTAATCACGACTATTACTCCCGCTTTACTTGAAAAGGTAAAAACTAATTAAATCCAACGGCGGGGGCAGTCAGATGAACAACGTTCGGAACCGAGAGGGGAAAATCGTTAATAACGATTTGATTTACAGCTAAGCAGAACTACGGCAAGAAAAATCCTTGCCTCCATTTTATTGGTGGTAGAAAAATTCACAGTTATTTGGTATTATGTAAGCAGATAAATTATATTCCTGCTCGTACGACAATTACTCCTTTGAAAACACGGTTTTTCTAAGTACATGTGTAAATAAAACAAATAATAAATAATAAAAAAGGTTTTATTAAAAGGTGTGATATCATAGTCCTAAGATCAGGCGAGGGTGGTAAAACGCACGCGCACGGTCAAAACAAAAAAGTGTGCTATAATACTTTTGAATCAATCACTTTTCTTATGGAGGACGAAAAAATGGACAAAATAACCACACTTTCCCCGGAATTTGAGCGTCTGCTCAATATACTTGACGGTGACCGTTTCGGCAACACGACGGCACAGTACGAACTTGCGGTTCTGCTTTTGAAAACCGGGACGCTCGAAAACAAGAAAAAGGCGGTTGTGCAGTTTCGGAATCTTGCCCGCGGAGAGTACACCGCTTCGCAAACAAACGCACAGTTTATGCTGGGACTGTGCTATGAAAATGGCTTTGGAGTTTCAAAAAGTTATCAGAGCGCCATTCGGTGGTATAAAAATGCCGTCAAAAACATTTATAATAATGATTTGCTCAAAAACCCCGATTCAGTAAGTGAACGTGGAGCCAAAAGGCTCGCTGAGTTGACAAAGGGCAGGAACTTTGACGAGGCTCTTGACGAAATTATTTTCGGGCAGACCTCGGACGAGAGCGTTAATTGCGTTACAGATGCGGCCGAAGCGGGTGACGTCGAGGCACAGGAGTACCTGATGGAGCTGTATCGTCTCGGCACAAAGGACATTCCGGAGGATAAAGAGGAAGCTTTGTACTGGGCGCAAAAGGCCGCAGAAAACGGAAGCACAAAGGCTATGGAATACGTGGCGAAAAGCTACTATTCCGGCCTCTACATACAAAAAGATGTCTCTTTGGGGCTGTATTGGTACAAAAAGGCATCACAGAACGGATCAAACACCGCCCCGGGTGCGATTGCCAGACATTTACAGGCACAAAAACGCTATAAAGAGGCTTCGGTATGGCATAGGATTCACGCCGAGCGGCAAATCAAGTATCGCAACTGGCGGCTCGGCTGGGAAGGCACACAAAACACAGGGCGGACGGATATGGAGGCTCAACACTATTCTGTAAAACAGTTAAATCTAAACGGTGCATATAACGGCAACCGCTACTTGAATGATATTTTTTATTACGATTCGAATCAAGTGATTTCGGCGTCCGATATGCCCGAAAACGGCGTGATGATTGCATTTCCAACACGGCGGAGAAATAAAAGGCTGTCTGCGGAGGCTCTGTCATATTGCGTGAATAATTTTAGCAGGCAGTGGGTGATCGGGCGTTTTTTCCACGGGATGCGGTATCATAACGGAAATTCCGTTTTTGACGCCGATTCTCTGTGTGTAAACATTTCAGCAGTCTCAACCGAGAATGCTTTGCAAACGGCGGTGAAAATTTGCAGGCGCTTCAATCAAAACGGCGCGTTATTGAAACTGTGCAATACGAACGAGCTGTATGTTATCTGTCGGCACGACAAAAAATCAGAAAGTGCCGACGGAGAGAAAATATAAAAAAGAAAAGGAGAGATTACAATGAAATTGAAAAACTTATCAACCAAAAGGTTGGTGGAAGAGCTTGAAAAGCGTGAGGGCGTAGAACTGCTTTCAATTGAGCCGTACGAGCCTTACAGCATTATCGCCAACGGACAGACGATAAACGATGGCGGTCCGGCAGTAATTTTGCGGATTTGGGACTGAGTTGGACAGTACTTCTTTTTCGAGCAGTTGTTTACTTTATGAGTTGAAAGGATGACAAAAATGGATGAGTTAAAAACATTGGTAAAAAAACTTGAAAATAACAGTAATAAAGAAGATCAGATCAAGACTTTGCAAGCAATAGGCAAAGAATTGGTCAGCAATTATCTGATCAAATTGCCAGATAATATTGTAATACGACCATTATGGGTAGAGGCCTACTATGCTGACGTGAACTGTATAGATGATGCATATCAATCAAATATTAGCGATAAGTTTATTGACCCCTTTATTCATGGATCACCCCAGCAAAAAGGGGAAGAGAATTATGGAAAACTCTATTTTCACCATAAAACGGACGATCAGAGAAGTGGTGTGGATATTTGCCTTGCTTGTGGATCGTATTATCTTTCATTTTTACTCAAATACACCTTGGTCAATGATGTATATACTACGCAGAGTCAGCTAAGCAGACAAATTCGTGAGGCATACGAAAAATTGAACAATGAACAACGAGCGAAAATATTGAAACGAAAGATAAGCGAAGCAGAATACGTAACATATACAACTCGGATAGGGCTTAATGCTAATAAAGAAAAGGATCTAAAAAAGAAAAAACAAAAAAAGCACTATCAGCCGTTAGAGTTAGCTGTTGTCCGCGACTTTCAAAAAACATTTCCTACTGTACGAACCCTGCCTAGAAAAGAAACATTGATAAAGCAGTATTTGGATGATTCTGATAAAACCATGGCGGAAAAAGCGGCATTTTGCAAAGAGCACTTAGGGTACTGCCCATGTAAATACAAGCAGAAGTAATATGCTCTACTTTTCCTCTCTCTTGACCTCCACCCCAGCCTACACTGCGGAGGCAAGGCGGCTGTTCAATGCGCTGGATAAACAGGGCGTCGAATACCGCCTGCTCGACAGAACAAAGGACATATGGCTGAGAGATTTTATGCCGGTGCGTACCAAATCGGGCAAATATGTATCCTTTCGCTATGAGCCCGGTTATCTTGCGGACGCGCCGGAGCTTCGCACGGATTTTCGGCGTGACCCCGCCATACATTTCTCATCGGAAAACCTTGTTTATTCCGATATCAATTTGGACGGCGGAAATGTCGTGTTTTCCCCCTCGCGGGAAACCGCCGTTGTCAGCAACCGCGTCTTTTCGGAAAATCCGTCGTATTCCGAAAACGAGCTCGTTAGGAAACTGGAACGGCTTTTGGACGCCCGTGTAATCATAATCCCGTCGCTTACGTCCGACCTAACGGGTCACGCCGACGGAATGGTGCGGTTTCTTGATGACAGCACAGCGCTCGGCAACAGCACGCCCTATAAAAACGGGCTGGAGCAAAGAATCGCGCGGATTCTGAAAGCAAACGGGATCGACATGCTCGAATTTCCCTACTTTTCCTCTCCGAATGACAGCGCCGTCGGCTGTTATCTAAACTTTTTGGAAACGGAAAAGGCAGTTTTTCTGCCGATTTTTGGCGTACCCGAAGATGAAAGAGCTATAGCAAAAGCGGATCGGCTGTTTTCAAAGCCGATTATACCGATACAATTAAATGAAATCGCAAAAGAGGGAGGCTGTCTGAATTGCATCAGTTGGGAAAGCAAGACGCAGACATAATCTCCGTTCTACTAAATACGCTTATTTTTCCTTTTCAGGCACATTATCCTGTTTGTTGTTGAGAACGATTGCTATCCGAAAGTAGAAATTGTCGGTAGTTATCGTTATCCCAATTTGTCGGGAATTAGCGAATGCGATATCGACGTTGATTATTAGTATTGCGCTTTTCAAGAAAATAAATGTTTTCGTTTGAAAAGCCACGGAGAAAAACAAATGTATAATACTTTGGTGAAAGATTTAATAATTAAGCATTTTGGAGAACCGAAAAACTCACTGACATTCGGCAGATCCACGAAAAGAAAAGACCGACTTTACTGTTATACTTTAGAAAATGAAAAGGAGATTGCCGATATTTGTAATCTCCTCGGAACTCAGTCCTCAAACTACAATATAAAACTACCGATATTGAAACAAGCCTTTTCAAAAAAAGGAAAAAATGGTACAGGACTGCCGCAATGCGCCTGCCTTGAAGAGCAGGACGACGGGCACTGGAATCTATGTATTTATGACATTACCGGAGTGGCATATAAACCGTACAGAGGAAAGATTACAGCGACCCTGCAGCTTGGAAGGCCGCCGACGGTTGATTTGTCCGATAGAAGTTCCAATTTTTACGGTTATTGGGAAAAAAGCTGGTTTCGCCGTGAACATATGCCGCAAAACAGCAGAGATGGGTTTTCCTATTGGATCAATAAAGCTCTGAAAACCAGCGAGCCATTTCGGCTGTTTTCAGCGGACTTTTTTCTTGCAGTCGCACAGGCAGAAAAAATCCACATTCTAAAAGATGTCTCAAGGGCAATCCGAAACTGTGGCTGTTTTCTTCCGCCGATCTCTTATGAAAATCTGCTCACTTGCCGAACGCCTGCCGAAGTGATTCAATCCTTTACGGAAGAACAGCCAACACTGTCGGTCAACTTTAATAAGACAGACCTAAACGCAGGATATGTGATGAAAAAGATTGCTCACGAGGTGAATAGAAGAGACTGGCTAAAGCTTGCAAAACTGGATGCGCAGTCGTTATCTGAATTGATAACACTACCTCTTTTTTATGACGAGTTTCAGACGGAAACGTTTCTGCGTTCTTATTACATAAAAGAATTCGAAATACTAGGTTTTAATCGAAATTATGCAGAAGATTACGTGAGGCTATGTCGAATAACCGGTGAAAAATTCAGAATTGGCTGTGACCGAGAGACCTATCGTAGGATACACGATGAGATGAGTGAGAAAGAGAGAAAAAAAGCAAGCGAAGCTGAGTTTCGGATGCCTCTTGTAGCGGTTCCTTCCGTGTTTGATGAATTGGAAACTGCACTTAGACAGGCCGGTCGCGACGAATTTGAACGCATCGGCACAACAGAGCGCCTGTTTCAAGAAGGTGAGTATCAGCACAATTGTGTTTTTTCCAGACGGGCGTTGCTACGCGAGGACAGGGTATCCATTTATCGCTGGAATCACAAAAACACAAGTTATACCGTACAGTTTGTCCGTCGTCTGAGCAGAGGATATGTTGTGGACGAAGTTAGGGCAAGGTTTAACCGTGCTATCACCGAGGAGCATTTCAACGATCTCAAGGTGCAACTTGCGGGAATCGCAGTAATTGATGACTTTTTAAAACCAAATTTCATATCTTAGACGAACTAAAAAGAGATATGTTCCCTTTATCTTCTTTTGAGAGGAACGCACAGAGCGAAAAATGTCATAGACAAGCGATTTTCCGCTCTCAATCTACAAATTCTATTTCGTCGTTTGTGGCCTCTTTAAACAGATATTTTTGACTCTGAGCTTCTTCGTATGCTTTATTTGCAATTTCTTCAGATTTTTTACTTGCTCTTCAGCCGCTTCTGCTTGCTTTTCCTGGTAATGTATAAGATATAATCTAATCCGCTAATTGCCCCTACTACAAGCATAATAAGAGCTGCATTTAGCGCTATTGTAGCAACCCTCATACCTACCATAGCAAGACGTGAGGTATTAGTAGCAGTAGTTAGCCCACCTACGGAAACCCTGCTAAATTTTGCTTGTTCCACCAAAGATTGTGCCGCTGGTGAGGCATCTTTCATAGCGCAATACCAAGCTGTCTGCGAAGACACACATACCTAATTGTTCGTTATACGCTTCCAAACAATCTATATCCTGTTGTGATATGTCTGTTTTAAAATAATTTTTGATTCCAGAAAAACCGAACTCGCCAGTTTGAAAATTTGATTTAATATCTTTAAAACTTCTTCCAAGTAATTCTAATCCATTAGTTTTTGAGAAAGAAAATATCAAACTATAATTACGCTTGAAATAATTTACATCTTTATCATGATGTTGTATATTTTAATAGAGGTGATTAATTGACTCCAGAAGAAGTTAACAAATATAATTAAAAATATAAATATAAAAAGAACTTAGAACCAAAAGTAACTCAATATTGTTATACCTGTAAAAGAGCAAAAGAAGTAAAATTTGGAGTAATACATTGTCATGTCTGTAAATCTCCGTTAGGACAGTTTGATTTTACACCTGAACAGAAAACTCAAAATAATTCTGTCCCCAAATGTCCTACCTGTGGGTCAACAGATATTAAAAGAATTTCAGACTTATCTTGCGGGGTTCACGCCTTTACATTTGGACTGTTTAGTAAAACCGCAAGGTCACAATTTGAGTGCAATAACTGTAAATATAAATAATAATTTCTATAGTACAAGTATCCATATTCATGATGGCTACTTTTTTTATTAACTATAATCTACTTTCATGGCTTTTTTTGTAATCTTCAGTCGCCTAAATAATAGTGCTATTTGCTAATTCCTCGGTAGCACAAAACATAGGATCCATATACAAAATAATTCACATTCTTCATAAAAATTTTTTCAATAAATAAAAAATGCAACCATCATATCTCTAAACTTAATTAGAAATATAATGATTGGCTCTTGAGCATTTGTATGTACAAACCACTCTATAAAAGAAGGGCGGTTTGTTTGAAATGAGTTCATAATCAAACTAAAAATTTAAACTTGCAGTAAAAAACGGCAACTGTCAAGTGTCACCCTTTTAGTGCACTCTTCAGTTACCGTGCTTATAGACAAAGGAAAACTCGCTACAAAATATTGTGGCATCTTCTTATTTTCACAGACCGTCACTAGTCAACTATCGTCGGAACTACAGGGCTTAACTTCCGTGTTCGGGATAGGAACAGGTGGAACCCCTGAGTCATCAACACCAATTTAATTGTAGCTAGTTTTTGTCTTCCCAACTGGGCTACGAATGATCATATGTTTGAGTATCGGTATTCTACTCAAATTTCTGACTGATTTTGGTGATTAGAAAAGAAAAGTTTGTATTATCTATTTTTATAAGAAAATTATCATGTAGGAAACTAGATTCTTTGATGTTTGCGAGAAATTATACCATCAAATCTTAAATACCACTCTAAATCCAATCGGTAATCTTAGTTTTATGAAACTCAACGCTCAGGATTAAGTATCTTCACATTGAAAAACTTCAAAATTATCATATCCCTGAATAATTCCCAATACTGTTCCGTCTTCAAGTAAAACATGGACAACACCTAATCCATCGACACCGATAACAGTGCCTATAAAAGGCTCTAAATGCTTTCCACCAGATTCTGTTATCCTGATTCTCTTTCCCAACAAATTATTGATAATCACTCCTCCTTTCTTCCATACTATTTTTGGAGTTTTCTTAATTCATTCACGTTGCTGTATATTATATCCACTGCCCTACCAATTTCATCCTGCTTTAAAACGCTGAAAAGCTTAGAGATATTCACTAATTCTTCTTTATCTATTGTTTGATTGAGCTTATTTAAACATTTAGACAAATAGTCTACATTTATGTCTATATAGGCCATATCCAGTTGCAGGCTAAGCTCTCCGTTGTAAAACTTCCTTATTATTTTATAGTATATACCATTACCACCAACATTATTAATGTTCCAATTATTAGCCTTGCAAACAGAAATCATTCGTTCTATTAACAACTGATTATGCAAAAATCCGATCATCTCTTCTTCAGTCTCAGGTTTGCGATCTACTTCGATGTAATTAAAAGTTGCAAGATATTCGTCCATTGATAAATCCAACATGTAAGTCATAACCAAATCAGCGTAGCTTTCCTTCATCAAGAAATGTATCCTGGTCACTGTGTTTTTTGTAAGATTGCTAGCTTGTCTGGCGCTGTTTAAGATTATTTTTGTTAACTCAAATTGTAAATCCATAAAACTGAATATTTCCAACTCATCATTTCGTTCTATCTTCAGTCTATTAATGAGAGTAAACGGTAAATCATCAGTATCATCAAACACACTGAATACAGCCTTTATAAGCATTTCTTTGGTAGATTTTTGGTAATAAACCAAATCATTTCTATTATAAATATTCTTGTAATTAATTTGCATATTAATTGAGTTTGTAATTTTTTCAACTATAATCTTATACGCCGCATTATACACATCCAATTTTACTTTATCTAACTCTGTTTTATGCATCAATAACATTATTTTTTTATAAGTACCGTCTTTTACCTCCTTTAGGATTCTGTTCGTGAATTTAGATGCAATAATTCTAATTTCGTATCCAAGGCGCTCTTTTCGCATTCTTGTTTCACTCCCAACAAAATGGGCAACCTCATGCGTCAAACTGGTCAAAAGACTTTGCGGTGAAAACAGCGAATTCACTGATGTGCGTATTTTACATAACGGGTTGGTACCTTCCTCATCAAACAATTTCGATACCGAAGTATTCAGATATAAATCTGGTGAAATGATAAAACTGAAGTTTTCGTTTCCAGTTTTAAGCGCGTTTGCTATCTTATTGACAAATGCAGTATAAAAAACAATAAGTTTTGACGGAATATTGTAGAGAACCGCATTAAATCCAGGTGATTGGAAAAACATTCTGTCAGAATGCAGTGAACCAGTAATAATAGACATAATGCTGTTTTTGAATCGATTAATCGATTCATTATACATAACCAAACTAGTTGGTTCTCCTCGTTCATTCCTATTTTCACCCCTAAAAGTTGCGACCCTTTTGATAAACTCATCAAAAACATTCCAAAGACAAACATAAACATCATCTGCAAAATATTGTGAGAATAATTTATCGCAAGAATTTAAAACTTCAACAATTGCCGCATTTATTTCAGGACGAACATTCACGCTTTTATTTTGATCAACCGCATTCAGATATTTTTCTTTAAAAGAATTTTCCTCAAGATCTGAGAATTCTTTCTTGTTTCCCATCATATTGTACTTATCATCAAAATGAATTCTTAAGTTCATGAAAGCTTTCTTAAAGTTTTTCTCCGCAAAAATTCCATTTATATCCAATTGCTTTAGAAAATCATCTATTGGGTAATCTTTAATATTAATAATAATATCCTCATTGCCCATTCGATTATATTGAAAAAAATTTTTTTTATCAGTAAATCGCTTACAATGTTGTCTAAGAGTATCCAACCAATTCTCAAACGCTTTTTGATTATTGACAACAGCACAAATTGTAATTTTATCTGCAATTTCTTGAATCATATTGATTCTTTGCTTATCATATCCAAATAATGAATAACTATAAATCACATAATCCATAGCATCAATATTCTTAATCAAATTCGCCCCTTCACGATAATCATCTATTCTAAAAATAAGAACAATTTCAAAACTGTCCAAAGAATCATAAATCACTAAATCGTTTTTATTTAATTGAGTACTTTCTGACTCGACAGTGATAGATAAGTAAATATCTCTTATAATCTGGTCTCTAGTCTTATTGTCCTTTATCATTCTGCGATAATTAAAATGAATCATCGAAACAAATGTAAAGTTTTTATTTTCACCTTCAAAAAATGAATTATTCGTAAGATTATTTTTGATCGCGTAAAATGTGTGCTTAGAAACAATGTCTGAATGATTATTATTTAGAGATTGCTGTGAAAAGTTGTTTAACACATCGAACAACAATTGTTTTCCTGCACCAACATCACAGTTTTTTATAGATATTAAGTTATAGTCTCCAATTGTCGGAAGAGAAAAATATGGTTTATATTCAGCCGTAGGAGCAGGTAATAAAGGGTAATTGGAAGTTTTTATTACAGATATCGTAACTGCATTATAATTATTCATTTTGTCCTTATTTCTCATGATTTGAATCTCCTGTTTTATCTAGTGCAATAAATATTGTATAAAGTTTTAAGTCAAATTGACACTGATTAAATTTCATAACATAAAACAATGATTGTTTAATAAATTGAATATGCTCTTTTGTTATCATAGAATTTAAATACAAGATTGCCTTTGAACAATCATGTAAGATTCCATTTTTTTCGATATTTAATACATATCCGTCAACAGAATACTTATATAACAAAATATAATAAGCAAACAACCATCTATAAATAACGTCATATTTCTGATTACAATAAAAATTTCTTATTTCATTCATATCTAAGTCACTAAAGAGCGCAGTATACAAAAGCGCAGCATATGTAACCTTTTGCTCCTTTATTTTACTGTCACTGCTTAAGTTATCATAAAAGTTCAATTTATAAAAATAACTCTCATATTCCTCCAAAAAATATACAAAAAGCTTTGCACGGTAATCTGGCGATAGCTTTTCATCTCCAAAAACTTCAGAAAAATAATTAACTAACTCAGAAAATGACTTTTCACCATCTTTTGTTTTTTCATAAACGGTGTTAATCTTTTCAATAATTCTGTTAGTAAAATTCTTAGATAAGTCGCTAAAAAATAATTTTTCGCAGTTATTTATATAAAATATTTCAATGTAAGCAAAAAATGCTCTCGGTTGAAGTTGTGTGTTTTTGTTTTTGAATTGCTTGTCAATCGTAAAAATAAAATTCTTATCACTATTGTACCTATATAAATTGAGTACAAAAAAAATTCCTGAAACGATTACATATAAAACTATGCAATAAAAAGACAGCTTAAATTCAAGCATTAAAAGAGCAAGTAAAATAAACGGAATAAAGTATATATAATAGTTATTTGGAATATTATTATAAATTAAATTATACGTATCTATAGAAACCGAATTTGCGTGTACACTTTTTGCATTATTAAACACAAAAGTAATAATTGCAAAAGAAATAGAAACAATTGAAGTTACAGGTGAAATAATACCTTTTATTGCATTAATATTAAAAAAAATACAATCAGTATACCATTTGAAAAAATTGGAATCAAAAAACCAAATTGTTTCTTGTTGGTTAGAGTTTAAAGACGCAACTTTCAACGTCATATTAATAAAAACATCTGCAATTATACTCAAAACTGATATAATAATAAATATAATCGTAATTTTTTTGAAAACACTCGACTTATTCATGAATACTCCCCATACGAAAAAAGACCGCATAGCGGTCTCCTTAAACAAGTATTATATCAACACAATAAGGATTAAAGTTCTCCGGAATAGATATATCATCGTCATCGACAAAAGAACTATAGCATTCCACATTCAAATAGCACGAATCTCCTTCAAGCGTAGTTTTATCAAACAACTCGCAGTCGTACTCATTAAAATTATCAACAACCTTATGTGCCATAATTCAATCTCCTAAAAATAATACACTTAAATTATACACCAAAAAAAAATACAATACAAGTTTTATAACCAGATTGTAATCATTCTTTAAAAGAAATACTCACTATTATATGTTGGCATTTCCCTATTTTCACAGGCCGTTAAACCCTCAGTGTCATCGACACCAACTGTTGATAGTGAGTATTCTTTTGGCTCCCCCAACTGGGCTCGAACCAGTGACATCATGATTAACAGTCATGCGCTCTACCGACTGAGCTATGGAG
>CANPXF010000007.1 GCA_947585745.1 uncultured Clostridia bacterium
TTATACTGCACTTAAATACGCCGAGCGTTTGAAAAAGAAAATCTTTTATCTTTAAGAAAAACTCATTAACCGCATATGAAACAATTCCCGTTTCACAAAGAAAAAAGAGGTTGCCCGAAAATAGGCAACCTCTTAATTTCAGGTTAATATCAGTCAATCTCAACCATAACCTTCTGCTCAGTTCTAACTGCGGCAGAACGTGCGATTGTGCGGATAGCCTTTGCAATTCTACCCTGCTTACCGATAATGCGTCCCATATCGTCCTCGGCAACGTGGATGTGATAAACAACTACGTCCTCCTCGTTGGGAGCGTCCGCCGTAACCTCTACAGCGTCGGGATTTTCAACTAAACCCTTTGCAATAACTGTAAGTAAATCCTGCATTTCTAAATCTTCCTTTCCATTTCTTTGCATTTTAATATAGGAACATACTGATTTTATTCAATATATCCGTTTTTCTTTAATAGCGCCTTTACGGTATCAGTAGGCTGTGCGCCGTTGGCAATCCACTTCTTGACTGCCTCACCGTCAACCTTGAACTCCGACGGGTTTTTTAAGATGTCATATGTGCCGATTTCCTCAATGAAACGACCGTCACGGGGATACCTTGAATCGGCTACAACGACGCGGTAGAACGGAGCTTTCTTTGCGCCCATTCTTCTGAGTCTGATTTTTACTGCCATTTTTCATCACCTCCGATTAATAATTTAATTTATTTATTAACCAAAAGTTATTGGTTCAATAACTTGGTTTAAAGCAATTTAAAATCCGGGAAAGCCTCCGCCCGGCATACCCGGCATTCCGGGCATACGCATAGCGCGCTTTTTCTTCCCCTTGCCGTTAAATTGGCGCATCATTTTCTGCATTTCCCTAAGCTGTTTTAAAAGGCGGTTAACCTCTTCGACGCTTCTGCCCGAACCCGAGGCAATTCTGCGCTTTCTGCTCGGGTTAATAAGGTCAGGCTTTTCCCTTTCCTCAGGCGTCATTGAAAGTATAATCGCCTGAGTCCAGTCAAGCGCTCTGTCGTTTATATCAACATCGTCAAGCTTGTTTCCCACTCCGGGAATTTTTGAAAGTATTCCTTTAAGCGGTCCCATTTTTTTAATCTGCTCAAACTGCGCCAAAAGGTCGTTGAAGTCCATTTTATTGCGGAGCATTTTCTTCGCTACTTCTTCAGCCTTTTTTTCGTCGAGCTTTTCCTCCGCCTGCTCGATAAGGGTTAAAACGTCGCCCATTCCGAGAATACGGCTCGCCATACGGTCGGGGTGGAACTGCTCCAAATCCTCAAGCTTTTCACCGATACCCGCAAACTTAATCGGAGTACCCGTAACCTGCTTTACGGAAAGCGCCGCTCCGCCTCGGGTATCGCCGTCAAGTTTGGTTATAATCACACCCGAAATTTTCAAAAGCTCGTTAAAGCTTTTTGCCACGTTTACGGCGTCCTGACCTGTCATCGAATCTATAACAAGAAGAATTTCCTTCGGATTAACCTCGGCTTTAAGGTTTTTAAGCTTGTCCATCAGCTCCTCGTCAATATGAAGACGACCCGCCGTATCGAGAATTACTACGTCATTACCGTAATCCTTAGCGTGCTTAACTGCCTCTTTCGCGATTTTGACGGGATTGCTCTGTCCCATTTCAAAAACGCTCACGCCCGCCTTTTCTCCGACAACCTTAAGCTGTTCTATAGCCGCGGGACGGTAAACGTCGCAGGCGACGAGCAGAGGTCTGTGGTTCTGCTTTTTCAGCATAAGCGCAAGCTTACCGCTGTGGGTAGTTTTACCCGAACCCTGAAGTCCGCACATCATAATTACCGTCGGCGGATGGGAGGAAAATTCAAGACGCGCCGTTTCAGAGCCCATAAGCTCGGTAAGCTCCTCGTTAACAATTTTAACTACCATTTGCGCCGGAGTAAGGCTTTCCATAACGTCGCTTCCTATAGCGCGTTCGGTAACCTTATTGGTAAATTCCTTAGCAACCTTATAGTTAACGTCAGCCTCTAAAAGCGCAAGTCTGACCTCACGCATAGCCTCTTTTACGTCGGATTCATTTAATTTACCTTTATTTTTAAGACGCTTAAACGCGCCTGAAAGCTTTTCGGATAATCCTTCAAAAGCCATAAACCTACCTCTATTCGTGTAAGGATTTCGCGGTATCTATAATCTGCTGTACCGTGTTTTTATCATAGCCGTCAGCAAGCTCTTCCGCTAAACTCTCAATCTTATAAAGTCCCATTTCGGTTTTCTGAAACCTCTTCATCAGCCCGAGCTTTTCTTCATATGAAAAAAGCAAATTCTCGGCGCGCTTTATAGAATCGCGCACGCCCTGTCGCGTTATATTAAGCTGGTCGGCAATTTCCGAAAGGGAAAGGTCATCGTTATAATAAAGAGTTACAGTCTGTTGCTGTTGTTCCTTTAAAAGCTGACCGTAAAAATCAAACAGCAGAGAGATTTCTATATTTTTTTCCAAAGCTACTCCGCCTTTGCCGTTTAGTGTAAAGCAATTTTCTTTACAGCGAAGCTATTATAATATAAAGCGGTAAATTTGTCAATACTTTATTTATAAAAGAACAATGAAACGTCAAATAATCAGAAATACATTCCTATATAATTTTGTTGATTTTGTCTTAATAAATTTGACATTAAGATTTTTTTGCAACAAAAAAAGCTTAAAAAGAGTAAAAAATATGTTAATATCTACCCTCAAAAGCCCGATTTTTTATGCTTTTATGCACATTTCCTACAAAGTTTAAAAAAAAGTGAAATTAATGGGATTTTCTGATGATTTTTTTAAATTATTGTGTTATAATACTGTCAACATTGTTCTCACACATTAGTTGAAAGAGGAGATTTTATTACGGAAAATTCTTTTAGCATCGGAAGAACCGAACACGCCGTTGCTCTTTTCGGAAGTTTTGACGAAAACATCAAATTAATCGAAAGAGAGTTTAACGTTAAAATCACCGTCCGCGGCGACGAGCTTAAAATAAGCGGCGACGACGAGAATGTCTTTAAAACAGGCAAGGTTTTAGAAGCGCTTATGCACTTTATAAATCGAGGTGAAAATTTAAGCGAACAGAATGTCCGCTACTGTATCTCAACGGTAAATGACGGTACTTCCGACAGCTTTGAAAAGCTTGCAGACGACTGTATCTGCATAACTGCCAAAGGAAAACCGATTAAGCCCAAAACGATAGGTCAGAAAAAATATTGCAAGGCGATTTCGGATAATACCATAACCTTTGGAGTCGGACCTGCCGGAACGGGAAAAACCTACCTTGCGGTAGCTATGGCGGTAACCGCTTTCAGAAGCAAACAGATTAACCGTATTATCCTCACACGCCCGGCTGTTGAGGCGGGCGAAAAGCTCGGATTTCTTCCGGGCGATTTGCAGAGCAAGGTCGACCCTTACCTGCGCCCTCTGTACGACGCGCTGTTCGATATGCTCGGAGTTGAAACCTACCACAAATACGTCGAAAAAGGAAATATCGAAATTGCTCCGCTGGCATATATGAGAGGCCGTACGCTCGACGACAGCTTTATCATTCTTGACGAGGCGCAAAACACTACCAAAGAACAGATGAAAATGTTTCTTACGCGTCTGGGATTTAACAGCAAAATGGTTGTTACGGGCGACATAACTCAAATCGACCTTCCGAGCGGAGCCAAGAGCGGTCTAAAGGATTGCCTCAGGATTTTAAGGGGAATCAAGGATATAGCTCAATGTAAATTCAACGAAAAGGATGTTGTCAGACATCGGCTTGTGCAGGACATAATTAAAGCTTACGAGAAAAACGAGGTGACAAGGAATGACAGAAAATAAGATTCGCGTAATCATTACCAACAATCAAAAAGCAATTAAAATCCCTACAGGGCTTAGAATGCTTATCAGACGTTGCTGCCATGCCGTACTCGAGCTCGAACAGTTCGAGGGCCCCGCTGAAATTAGCGTAACTTTTACTGATAACGAGGGGATTAGGAAACTCAACGCTCAGTACAGAAACATTGATTCGGCAACAGATGTGCTTTCGTTCCCTATGGGCGAGAACGGGCAGTACGACACTAATCAGGAAACAGGAGCAAAAATTTTGGGAGATGTCGTTATCTCTGTGGAAAAGGCTGTGGAACAGGCAGACGCGTACGGACATTCACTGCAGAGAGAAGTCGGCTACTTAACCGCGCACAGTATACTCCATTTGCTCGGTTACGACCATACCGGCAATATGGAAAGAGTGAGAATGAGAGAGAAAGAGGAGCTCGTTATGGACCAGCTCGGACTTCCCGCCTCATCAAGCTACATTGTTAATCAATGAAAAAACAACTGAAAAGCTTTTGTAACGCATTTAAAGGCTTTTTGTCCGCTTTGAAAAGCGAAGGACATCTGCGATTCCATTTTATCGCCGCTATTTATGTAATTATATTCAGCTTCTTTTTCGATTTGAGCGTTACTCAATGGGCTGTTGTAATTTTACTTATCGCAGGCGTATTAAGCGCCGAATTATTTAACACCGCTTTGGAGAAGCTTTGCGACAAGGTCACAACCGAATACAGCAAACGTATTAAATCAGTAAAGGATATATCATCAACCGCGGTTTTGGTTTTTGCGGTTTCGGCATTAGTAATAGCATTTTTATTCTACTTTATAAATACTGACAAAATCTCATATATCGCGCTCTATCTTCTGAAAAATCCCGTGCTGTTGATTTTATTTGTTTTATCGCTTATAATATCGGTAGTATTTATATTTACGGGTTTCAGAGGGATAGCAAAGCTTTTCTGCAAATCAAAGAAGTAATATACAGAGCTGTCTTTCCGAGACGGCTCTGTTTGTCTGTGAGGTAATTTATGAACAATAATAAAAAATCCGCGTTCATAGCGATTGTCGGACGCCCAAACGTCGGAAAGAGCTCGCTTTTAAACTGTATTTTAAAGACAAAAGTGGCTATAGTTTCAAGCAAGCCTCAAACTACAAGAACAAAAATCACCGGTATTTTAACCGAGGGAGATGTTCAGCTCGTTTTCGTTGACACCCCCGGTATGCACAAGCCAAAAACCTCGCTCGGAAAATATATGGTTCGCTCAATAAGCGAAAGCGTAAACGGCGTTGACTGCTGTATGCTCGTAGTCGAGGCGGACAGAGAGCCCTCGCCCGTTGAGCTTAACCTGATTGAAAAATTTAAGAGTATGCAAATGCCCGCAATTCTCGCCATTAATAAAATAGACACCCTCAAAGAAAAAGAAGCTCTTATGAAACAGATTTTAACCTACAGCTCGCTTTATGATTTTGAGGCGGTAGTACCTGTCTGTGCAGTTGACGGAAACGGAGTTGACGAGCTTAAAGACGAGCTTAAAAAGCAAGCGGTCGAGGGAGGACATTTCTTTGAAGACGACGCGCTTACCGACCAGCCGGAGAGAGTTTTGGCGAGTGAAATAATACGCGAAAAAATCCTAAGGCTCTGTGACAAGGAAATCCCCCACGGAATTGCCGTCGTTATCGAAAAAATGCGTATGCGGAAGGATAAGGAAATTCTCGATATCGACGCGACAATCTACTGCGAAAGAGAAACACATAAACGAATTTTAATCGGAAAACAGGGAAATATGCTTAAAAAAATTTCAACATATTCAAGACAGGATATGGAAAATTTCTTCGGCTGTAAGGTCTTTTTGCAATGCTGGATTAAGGTTAAGGAGGATTGGAGAAACAGTATCCAAATGATGAGAAATTTCGGATACGACGAAAACGACTTTAAACAGTAAATTTTTTTCAGATTTTTGTATTAACAATATCAGACTGCTTTGGTAATAATTACTGAACGCTTAATACTGAATACCGAATTGCCGTTCGTAGAACAATAAATTCGGGTGATATAATTATGAATGAGATAGACGCCTGGAACGCATTTTGGTACAGCGGAAGAATATATGACTATCTGATGTATAAAAGTATTCATAACGACCGAGTAAAGAGTGGCGAGGCCACGGAGAGTAAAGATGAAATTTATAACAAACGGACTTATAATCAAGGAACAGAATATCGGGGAGAGGGATAAACTCGTCACGGCTTTAACCGAAAGTCACGGAGTAGTTAAGGGATTTGCCCACGGAGCAAAAGATATTAAAAGCTCAAAATCATCGGCAACGGGACTTCTCTCCTACTCCAGACTTACTCTCCACAAACGCAGGGACAGCTATCTTATCGGCGACGCCAAAACAATTAAAATTTTTTCGGGAATTAGAAAAAGTATTGAAAATATGTATCTGGCTCAGTATTTCTGCGAGCTCTCGGGCGCAGTATGCCCAAAAGAGCAGGAGGCGAAAAAACAGTTAAGTCTGATTTTAAACGCGCTCTACCTGCTTTCCGAAAACAAAAAAGAGCTTTCCGTCGTAAAGCCCTGCGTAGAGCTAAGGCTTATGTGCCTTTCGGGCTATATGCCCGATATTATGATGTGCAGAGAATGCGGTGAATACGAAAAAGACGTTATGATGTTTCTGCCGAAAATCGGGCAGTTAATCTGTAAAGACTGCCTTGAAAAGGAAGAAGATAACAATTTAAAAATTAAGCTTAATATAAGTACGCTTACCGCAATGAGGCATTGCTGTTACTGCGACGCTGAAAAATTATTCTCGTTTTCTCTTCCCGAAAAAGATTTGAAAACGCTTAATTTTTGCAGTGAAGAATACATAAAATTTATATTGGAACGTGATTTTAAAACATTAAGATTTCTTAAAACTATCATATAGGTGGAATATGAACAGACATTACAAGGCTTTGGAGCTTGATAAAATTTTAAACCTTTTAGCCGAGAGCACCTCCTGCGAGGAAAGCAGGGAAATGGCGCTCGAGCTAAAACCTGAGTTTAACTTAATAAAAGCAGAGCATAATCTGAAAATGACTGACGACGCATACATCCTTACGGGTAAATTCGGTTCGCCGTCGTTCGGCAACATAAAGAACGTCGCCAATGAACTGAGGCGGGGCGAGGCAGGCGGTATGCTTACCGCGGGAGAGCTTCTTAAAATCGCCGAGGTCCTTAGAATAATCAGAGGGGTTAAAGGGTGGCAGAGCAAATGTATGAACACCCGTACGACGCTTGACGTTTTGTTTCAGGGCTTGGTTTCCAATAAATTTCTTGAGGATAAAATCCACTCGTGTATAATCAACGAAGAAGAATTTGCGGACACGGCGTCCCCTGCCCTTTCGGATATAAGGAGGAAAATCCGTACCGCAACCTCGAAGGCGCGCGAGTCGCTTGACAAAATTATCCACAGCAGTACATACCAAAAGTACCTTCAGGATACTATTGTAACCCAAAGAGACGGGCGGTATGTAATACCCGTTAAGGCGGAATGCAGGGGAAGTATTTCGGGGCTTGTACACGATACGAGCGCAAGCGGTCAGACGGTTTTTATCGAGCCTATGGGAGTGGTACAGGCCAACAACGACATTAAGGTTCTTTTGGGAAAAGAGGAAGCGGAAATCGAGAGAATTTTGTTTGAGCTTTCCGCGCTTGCGGGTTCGTACGCAGACGTAATAATCGGAAGCTACAACTGCCTTTCAGAGCTGAATCTTATATTCGCAAAGGCTGATTTAGCCTACAAAATGAAAGCGACTGCCCCCGTTTTAAACGATAAGGGGAAAATTGATTTAAAACAGGCGCGCCATCCGCTTATACCCTCGGACAAGGTTGTCGCGGTAGACGTGAGACTCGGCACGGATTTTGATACTCTCGTAATCACGGGACCGAACACGGGAGGCAAGACAGTTACCCTTAAAACAATCGGACTTTTAACTCTAATGGCTATGTGCGGACTTATGATACCGGCGGGCGAAAACAGCGAAATTTCCGTGTTCAGGAGAGTTTTAGCAGATATAGGCGATGAGCAAAGTATAGAACAAAGTCTTTCGACTTTCTCCGCCCATATGACGAATATTGTCGGAATACTAAAGCAGGCTAACGCCTCAACTCTTGCGCTTATTGACGAGCTCGGAGCGGGAACTGACCCCGTGGAGGGCGCGGCGCTCGCTATTGCGATATTAGAAAAACTGCGCGGACGAGGCGCAAAAACCGCAAGCACAACGCACTACGCGGAGCTAAAGGAATTTGCGCTTCGTACTGACGGAATAGAAAACGGAAGCTGTGAGTTTGATATAAAAACCTTACGGCCGACCTACAGGCTTTTAATCGGAGTACCCGGAAAAAGCAACGCTTTTGCGATAAGCAGACGTTTAGGTATGGACGAAAAAGTTGTAAACCGCGCCAAAGAGCTTGTAAACAGCGAAAGCCGTCAATTTGAGGACGTTGTCACAACGCTTGAAAGCAGACGTCAGAGCCTTGAAAAACAGCTTGAAAACGCGCAGAGGCTTACCCAAAAGGCAAATACCGAAAAGCAGAAAGCTGAAAATGAGCTTGCTAAGGCTAAAAAACACGCCGAACAGGAAATCGAACGCGCCAAAGAAGAGGCGGAAAGAATTGTATCACGCACTAAAGCGCAGGCTTACACGCTGATAGACGAGATAGAAAAGGCGAGAAAGGCTAAATCGGACAACGAGGGTATCCGCGCCAAACTGCGCAGGGAAATCAACAAAATCGAGGACAGCTCCAATCCCGTTCAAAAGAAACCCGAGGAAAAAAGCTATAAGCTTCCCAGACCGCTTAAAGTCGGGGACAATGTCCTTATATACGATATTGACAAGGACGCCGTTGTACTGGAGCTTCCCGACAAGGACGGTATGGTATTGGTTCAGGCGGGTATTATAAAAACGCGAGTTGAGCTTTCCAATCTCCGCCTTAAAAAATCCGAGGAAAAGAAAGTTAACCCCTATCAGAATCGCAGAAGAAGCATACCGTCAAACGTAGATATTCACCCCATTACAGAAGTAGACGTTCGCGGTCAAAGCGCTGTTGAAGCGATTATGGCGGTTGACAGCGCCATAGACAACGCGCTATTGTCAAATGTAGAGCATATTACCATTATCCACGGAAAAGGTACGGGCGTGTTGCGGACTGAAATCCAAAAGCACCTGCGTTCCGTAAAATTTGTAAAAAGCTTCAGGCTCGGAACATTCGGAGAGGGTGAAAGCGGAGTTACAATCGTTGAGTTAAAATAATTGCAAAACAATTTTTATTGTGTTACAATACAAAAAACAAACTACGGAGGTATAGATTATGACAGTTACTAAAGATTCGGTTATCGGCGACGTTCTTGACGCATATCCAAAAACCGCTGCGGTTTTTATGTCAATAGGTATGCACTGCCTGGGATGTCCGGCGTCGCGAGGCGAGAGTATTGCCGACGCGTGTATGGTACACGGAGTGGACGCTGACGAACTTATCAGGGAAATCAACAAAGTCATTTCCGAATAATGGACAAGCTTTTCAGCCTTGATGAGAGATTAAAAATGTGCGCAAGCCTTGTACGGAAAAGTGCAAGGCTTGCTGACGTTGGGAGCGACCACGCGTATCTGCCCGTATGGCTTTTAAAACAGGGAAAAATTTCTTTCGCCATAGCGTCGGACATCAACGAAAAGCCCCTCGGAAACGGAAGGCTTACCGCCGAAAAATACGGCGCTGAAAACATAAAGCTCCGTCTCGGTTCGGGACTTGACGCAATAGACAAAAGCGATAATATTACAGACATTGTAATCGCGGGAATGGGCGGAGAGGTTATAAGCGAAATCATACTTAAAAGTCCGCTTACGAGAGATGAAAATCTTAATATCATTCTCCAGCCGATGACAAAAAGCGGCGAGCTCATCTCCTTTTTGTACGAAAACGGTTTTGAGATTTACACGCAAAGGTGCGTAATTTCAAAGGGAAAATGCTACACGGTTATGGCGGTACGCTACACCTCACAAAAAACCGAAATAAGCGATATTTTTCCGTACACGGGAAAGCTTGATTTAAACGACGAGGTAAACCTGCGCTTTATAAACGCTCACATAAAGCACCTTGAGAATAAAAGCCTCGGAGATAATTCTCTTATCCCCCTCGTTAAAAAACTAAAAAATATAACTAAAAATAATTGAAGAAGATGATAAAATGAAAACCGTAAATGATATTTTGAATTTTACCGAAACCTTCGCCCCTCTTAACTCTGCAATGGAGTACGACAACGTTGGACTGCTTGTGGGAAGCGGAAAAACAAAGGTCGGCAGGGCGGTTGTCGCCCTCGACATAACCGACGGCGTTATTGACGAGGCTTTAGAAAACCGCGCGGAGCTAATCATCAGCCATCACCCCGTAATATTCAATCCGATTAAAAATATTTCGAGTGACAGCATTGTCTACAGATTAATCGAAAACAACATAAGCGCTCTCTGCCTGCATACGAACCTTGATTTAAGCGAAAGCTTTGGAGTTAACACCTGTCTTGCAAAGGCTGTCGGCGTTAAAAACGCAAAGTTTGTTCAGGGCGAGTGCCTTTACATAGGCGAGCTTGATGATGAAGTCAGCAACCTCGAGTTTGCGAAATCGGTTAAAAAAGCTTTAAACTGCAAAGGACTAAGGCTTACACTTAAAGACAGGAAAGTTAAAAAAATAGCGGTATGTTCGGGAAGCGGAGGAGAGTACGCGCCCTTGGCTAAATCTCTTGGCGCTGACGCCCTGCTGACGGGAGAGATTAAACATCACGAAATTTTAGAGGCTGTAAAGCTAAACATCGCTATTGTTGACGCAGGTCATTTCAAAACAGAGGATATTATAACAGCCCCGCTGACCGACAAGCTTAACAGAGAATTTAAAGACATTGAGTTTATAAAGAGCAAAAGCTGTACTGATACAGTTGAATATCTTTAAATTAAATTCGGCAGAAAATCGAGAAAATCAGAAATTCTCGTTTTTTCTGCCGAATTTTTTGAGTTTATTATTCACATTATACCCTTTTGAAATGTCATTTTTACTTTATTGTAATTATTCTTTCACAATTATTATTCTTTCATAGAATATTGTAACTGTTTTTACAGATTTTTAATTATTTAAAGGAATTAAATACACGAAATGTAAAAACAGTAAAATAATAATTGCAATATCGTAGAATATTTGTTATAATGTTTATTGATTATAAGTAATAGTATGTAAAAATATACAGGTGTATTGTAAATGCGTATTCGTAAAAAGAAATGGGCGGAACCCGAGCTTAACGTATGCGACTTTTATGTTGCAGAGCCAAAGCTTTATAAAAACCGCTGGAGTTGTTTTTTCAACAACGAAAACCCGATTATGCTTGAGGTCGGTTGCGGTAAAGGCTCTTTTGTCGGACAAATGGCTCTTTTAAATCCCGACATAAATTTTATAGCGGTCGACATAAAGCTCGATATGCTCGGAGTAGGACGCAGAAATATAGTAAAGCTTTTTTCTGAAAAAAACAGAGAGGCAGACAATATCGCGCTGGTCAGATACAATGTTGATATGCTTGACGAGATAATCGGCAGGGAGGATAACATTCAAAGAATTTACATAAATTTCTGCAACCCGTGGCCGAGAGAGAAACACAAAAAACGCAGGCTTACCCATCCGAGAAAGCTAAAACTATACAAAGAAATTCTCCCAAACGAATGTGAAATACATTTTAAAACCGATGACGACGAGCTGTTTTCTGAAAGTCTTGAATACTTTGAAAGTGAGAATTTCGAGCTTAAAAAGATAAGCTATGATTTACATAAAAGCGATATAGACCCGAAAACAACTCCTATGACAGAACACGAGAAAATGTTCTCGAACGAGGGAATTAAAATAAAATACTGTATAGCTGAAAACAAAGGAAATGATGTCCTATGAAAAAAACGGCAGGGATTTCGGCTATAGCTTTGAGCCTCTGTATGATTTTTTCAGGATGCTCCTTAGGCATAAACGACTCAAGCCTTTTACATCCCCCTAAAACCGCGGGACGCGAAGCGGAGCTTGAAAGCCTTATCGAAGAATCTGCAAACGGCGCTTATAAGCTTAAATATCCGCAAAACGGAGCATATCGCTCGGCAATTATAACAGAGGATTTGAACGGCGACAAAAAAGACGAGGCTATCGCCTTTTACTGCGCCGGTGATACTTCAACAAATATTCTCGTTATGTACGACGATGGAAAGAAATGGTCAATAAGCCAAAGCTTTAAGATAGATTTAACAGAAGTTGACTGTGTTCAATTCGCGGATTACGATTACGACGGAACCGAGGAAATTTTTGCGGGATTCACCTCTTTGAACACGGGGCTTAATGAGCTTAATATTTTCGACTGTAATACCGAAAATCACACAACAAGCCATATTGATTTTAAAAGCTCCTATTCAAGCTTTACGACAGGCGATTACGACCGTGACGGAGCTAACGAAATTCTTACTTTTATATTAAACTCGAATGAATCGGACGCGCAGGCTGTGCTTACCGATTATGATAAAAACGAACTCTACACTCTCGCGCGGTGCGATATGGACCGCGCGGTCACAAGATTTGAAAGCGTGACTTCGGGGCTTATAAGCAACGATACCATGGGCGTTTGTCTGGACGGATTTCTTGAAAACGGCTACAACAGCCAGGTTGTTTACTACAATCCCGACAGGGAGGAGCTTATATGCTATCCTGTCACATTGGGCAAAAAACAAAACCAAACCGCAAGAACCTATAACGTAAACTGCACGGATATTGACGACGACGGATTTTTGGAAATTCCGATTATAAAAAGCATTTCGCCTAAATCGTTCCCGAAAAATGAAACCGTTGCGCCGATAATAAGCTGGAGCTGTCTTGATACTGAAAAAGGCAGGCTTTCCGCAAAGGTCAAATGCGTTACAAATTTTGAATTCGGCTATTATTTTAAGCTTAGCGAAAAGCTTTCAGATAACGCCATAGCTACCCTAAGCGAGGATATGAAAACCCTTAAAATCTACTATGTAAAATCAGGCTCCGCCGAAAAGCTTATAGCTACCTTCAAGGTTTTCGATGTGGGAACGTCAACCGACAGTATGAGCGCTTACTCCACGATTGAAAGCTATAACCAGTATATTTACGCCTTTAAAATTGAAAGTAATTCCCCGATTTATATTGACGAGGATATGATAAAGGAAAATTTTGCGCTGAATGATTCAGCGTCCGAAAATACAGAAGTTTATTTTTAACTTAACGGAGGTTTTAAAATGAAAAAGGTACTTGTATGCGAGGACGAATCCGCTATCCGCGACTTTGTCGTAATTAACCTGCAACGTGCCGGATACGAAGTTGTCGAGGCAGACAGCGGAGAGGCGGCCTTAAAACGCTACGAAGAAAACGGCGGTAACTTTGACGTTGCGATTTTAGACGTAATGCTGCCGGGAATTGACGGTTTTCAGGTTTGTAAAGAGCTTAGAAACAAAAACGGCGGTCTCGGAATTATTATGCTCTCCGCGAAAACTCAGGAAATGGATAAGGTTACGGGACTTATGCTCGGCGCCGACGACTATGTGACAAAGCCGTTCTCACCTTCGGAGCTTTTAGCAAGAGTAGACTCGCTTCACAGGAGAGTTTCGCTTGCTCAGGCTAATGCCGAGAACAACTTCAAGGAGGAGTTACATTCGGGTGACTTTACTCTTAATCTGAGAAACCGCTCGCTTCTTAAAAACGACGAGGTCATCGAGCTTACGCAGGTTGAGTTTCAAATTATGGAATACTTCTTCTCCAATCCCGGAGAAACACTCGACCGCACAGATATTCTAAGCCATGTTTGGGGCGACGCTTACGTCGGCGAGGAAAAAATCGTTGACGTAAATATCCGCAGGCTAAGAATGAAAGTCGAGGACGAGCCGTCAAACCCGAAATACATCGTTACCGTTTGGGGCTTAGGATATAAGTGGGACACCAACTGATTACATATATTAAAAATTAAAAGGGAGGCAGAAAGGATTTGTTTAAGGGTATTACCAGACGATGGGTATTAAGCACAATACTGATTATAGTTCTGATAATAGTCCTGATTGTTACAGGTCTTATTTACGGAACTGTCTGCCTTTTTAATAATGAGGTTGAACGCACTCTCACGACAGCGGGTTCAGAGCTTACGTCTGTTTTTGAAAACTACGAGGCGGACAACTCGACCGCGTTTACCTCGGGCGCGAGGAATTATATTGAAAATTTTCAGCATAAGGAACAAATGGAGGTAATGGTAGTCAACTCAACGGGGAGAATTATACTTACCTCGACAGGCTTTTCTTATGACGAAAACGAGGATGTTAAGGATTTTGAAAACGCTAAAAACAACAATCTCGGCTATTCGTTTGAGCGGGGAATATCTCTCTCGGGAGAGCCTGTTACAAGCTATATACGCATAATTAACAACAGAAACGGCTACGCCATAGGCGCGATACGATATGTCGTTTCAACTTCTGATGTTACAAACCGTATAATTTTAATCTCCTCGATTATTATTTTCTCGGGACTTGTGATTCTTTTTATAATAATAGTTTCTGGCTCTTATTTTATCCGCTCGATTGTAACTCCCGTACGAGAGTTAAGCGAAACAGCCAACAAAATCGCCCACGGCGACTTCAGCGCAAAAATAGAAAAACGCTACAACGATGAAATAGGAGATTTGTGCGACGCTATTACCGATATGGCTAAGGATTTAGAGGCAACGGAGCAGATGAAAAACGACTTCATCTCCCGTGTTTCACACGAGCTCAGAACTCCGCTTACGGCTATTAAAGGCTGGGCGGAAACTATGCAGTTATCGGGCAGAAAAAAGCTTGACAGAAAAACCTTTGACAAGGGTATGGACGTTATTATAAAGGAAAGCGGACGTCTTACGGGAATTGTTGAGGAGCTTTTGGATTTCTCAAGAATACAGACGGGTAGAATGGTTCTCATCAACGAAAAGCTTGATATTTTAGCGGAGCTTGACGAGGTAATATATATTCTCAAGGACAGAGCCGTAAACGAGGGTAAACACTTAATTTACGACGAGCCTGTTGAAATATTCCCTCCCGTTTACGGTGACAGAAACCGCCTTAAACAGGTGTTCATAAACGTAATAGACAACGCTCTCAAATACACTCCCGAGGACGGAGTTGTGGCGATTGAAATAAAATACGATAAAGAAAACGACCCCGATAATATTATAATCACAATTACCGACACGGGATGCGGAATATCCGCGGAGGATTTGCCGAAAGTTAAAGAAAAATTTTATAAGGCAAATCAAAAGGTCAACGGCTCGGGAATCGGACTTGCCGTTGCGGACGAAATTATGCAACTCCACAAGGGAAAGCTGGATATTGAATCGGGCGTAGGCGTAGGGACTACGGTAACAATTACATTGCCTGTACTTAACGAAGGTTAATTTGATATAGAATGAAGGTATTTTATGAGTAAAAAAACGGAAACAAAAAAAATCACTTCAATCGGCGGAAGCGCGCTGATTGAGGGTATTATGATGAGAGGTCCGAAAAAAAGCACGGTCGCGGTAAGAACGGGCGAGGACGAAATATATACCGAGGACGTTAAAATAAAATTTTTAAGCCAGTCAAATAAATTCTGGCGGTTACCTCTTATAAGAGGCGTTTCGGGTATGATAGACTCAATGCGTTTAAGCTATAAATGCCTTATGCTCTCAGCAAACAAGGCTCTTGAATCGGGTGAAATCGAGGAAGAAGAGCCGAGTAAATTTGAAAAATGGATTGACGAAAAATTCGGCGATAAATTTATGAAAATTCTTATGGTTTTTTCAAGCCTTATAGGAGTTGTGCTCGCGGTACTTTTATTCTTCTTTTTGCCGACTTGGATTTTCGGACTTTTAGGCTTAGCGTTTCCCGCTCTCAACGCTGGAGGCGATGGAATAGCGTTCTGGCAGTCGGTTATAGAAGGAATTTTAAAAATCGCAATCTTTGTTTCGTATATTATGCTTGTTTCTATGACGCCCGATATGAAGCGCGTCTTTCAATATCACGGCGCGGAGCATAAAACGATTTTCTGTTATGAAAGGGAGCTTGAGCTCACCCCCGAAAACGTGATGAAGCAATCACGTTTCCACCCGCGGTGCGGAACAAGCTTTATACTCCTTATGCTTTTAGTCGGAATTGTTATCGGACTTTTTATTCCGCCTGGACTTTTTTTAAGACCGCTTATAAAAATACTTCTTTTACCCCTTACTATGGGAATAGGCTACGAGCTGATTAAATTCTGCGGAAAGCACGATAATTGGTTAACAAGAATAATCGCCGCGCCAGGACTTTGGGCACAGCGAGTTACTACGAAAGAACCCGACGAGAAAATGTGCGAGGTTGCCATTAAAGCGATTGAGGCGGTTATTCCCGACGACGGTTCGGATATTGTGAAAAATGGTTGCTGTTAAGTTTTTATATAATAAAGCTAAAGAGGAATTAGATAAGGCAGGAATTTCATCTCCTGCCTTTAATTCTATGTGTCTTATTGAAAAGGTTTTCGGGATAAATAAGGCGGAGCTTTTATCGGGAAATCACATTGCCGACGACGATAAGTCGGTGGAATTTATAACGCTTTTGGGCAGAAGACTGAGCGGAGAACCTCTGCAGTATCTGCTCGGAGAATGGGAATTTTACGGCTATAAGCTCAAGGTCGGAAGGGGAGTATTAATTCCGAGAGACGATACCGAGGTGCTTTTGAGAGTTTGCTTAAATTATCTTAAGGATAAAAACAACGCAAAAGTCCTCGACCTTTGTTCGGGAAGCGGAGCGCTCGCAATAGCAATCGCAAAGGAAACAGACGCGCAGGTAACCGCGGTTGAGAAATCCGCCGAGGCTCTCCCCTACCTCTGCGAAAACATCAGCTTAAACAAGGCGGACATAGAGGTTATCGCAGGCGACGTTTTTAAATGCTCGGGAGAATTTGACGACGGATATTTTGACCTTATTCTCTCAAATCCTCCGTATATAATACGAAGTGAGATTGACTCTCTCCAAAAGGAAATTTCCTTTGAACCGAGAATCGCTCTCGACGGCGGAGCGGACGGATACGATTTTTACCGCTGTATTGTAAGCGACTATTCAACAAAGTTAAAACGGGGCGGAATGATGGCTTTTGAAATCGGAGAGGGGCAGTTTTCAACAGTTAAAAGCCTTTTGGAAAAGGAAAACTTCAGCGAAATAGGCTGTGAGCTTGACCTCGGAAATATTCAGAGGGCTGTTTATGGTACTTTGATATAATTTTAGAAAATTTGTTCGTTAAAAATACGGCTTTTATATTGATTTTTTCCCCGCAATAATTTATAATTGAATAGTAAGTTTAAAATAAATATACACGAAAACGGAGGTATAAATAATGGCAGTTGATAAGGCAAAAGCGCTTGAAACAGCGATGACGCAAATTGAAAAGCAGTTCGGCAAGGGCGCGGTTATGCGCCTGGGACAAAATCAGCATATGGCGGTTGACCATATTTCAACAGGCTCGCTTTCTCTCGACATCGCGCTCGGTATCGGCGGACTTCCGAGAGGAAGAATCGTTGAAATTTACGGACCTGAATCATCGGGTAAAACTACCCTTTCCCTACACTGCATCGCGGAGGGACAGAAAAACGGCGGAAACGTCGCTTTTATAGACGTTGAACACGCGCTTGACCCCGTATATGCGGAAGCTTTGGGAGTGGATATCAATTCGCTTTTGGTTTCACAGCCCGACACGGGCGAGGACGCGTTGGAAATCGCGGAGGCGCTTATCAGAAGCGGAGCGATTGACGTTATCGTTGTCGATTCCGTTGCGGCTCTTGTTCCGAAAGCGGAAATTGAGGGCGAAATGGGCGACAGCCACGTCGGACTTCACGCAAGGCTTATGTCGCAGGCTTTGAGAAAGCTTGCGGGAGCTATCAACAAGAGCAACTGCGTCGCAATTTTCATTAATCAGCTTCGTGAAAAGGTTGGAGTAATCTACGGAAACCCCGAGGTTACCACAGGCGGACGCGCGCTTAAATTTTACTCCTCCGTTCGTATTGACGTAAGACGTGTTGAAACCTTAAAGCAGAACGGCGAAATGATTGGTAACCGCACAAGGGCAAAGGTTGTTAAAAATAAAATCGCTCCCCCGTTTAAAGAGGCGGAGTTTGATATTATGTACGGTCAGGGTATAAGCCGTATCGGAGAGCTTGTAGACCTGAGCGTAAAGGCTGACGTGATTCAGAAAGCGGGCGCATGGTTCAGCTACAACGGGGAACGCCTCGGACAGGGACGCGAGAACGTAAAGGAGCTTTTGACTAATAATCCCGAGCTTGCCGAGAAAATCGAAAAAGAGCTTTGGGAAAATATAGATAAACTCGGGCCAAAAAAGAAAGCCACTACCAAGGCTAAAACCGTCGAGATAAAATCAGCGGTTGAGGAAAATCCCGTTTCAACCTCCAAAAAAGCTAACATTGACGTTTTAGTCGAAGACTGATGATTATTACCGACATTGTTCCCAAGCGAAAAAAACTCTCCGCGCTTTATATTGACGGAGAATTTGCGCTTAAAATAGACAGCGAAACTCTGCTCGCGAGCCGATATTCCGTCGGCTCTGAAATTTCAGACGAACAGCTTAAAGAGCTTGTCGACTCTTCAAAGGAAAAGCGCGCTAAAGAAAAGGCGCTTTGGCTTCTTTCAACACGCGACCACAGCAAGCGTGAGCTTGAAACAAAAATACGCAGAACATCCGACGGGGATTCCGCTAAAAAGGCGGTTGAGCGTATGGAGGAGCTTGGACTTGTAGACGATGAAAAATTTGCGAGAAGATACGCTGACGAGCTCATAAACATAAAACACCTTTCCGAAAGAGGCGCTAAATACAAGCTTTTGGAAAAAGGCATCGATCGCGATTTGGCTGAAAAAATCCTGGAAGAGCTTTCCCCCGACCCTCGAGAGCATATTGGTATTTTAATCGAGAAAAAATACTTAAGATACCTCTTTGACGAAAAAGGAAGACGAAAAACCGTGTCGGCTCTTGAAAGAATGGGGTACTCGTGGAGCGATATAAGCGCGGTAATGAATAAATATTTTGAGGACGAATACATATGAAATACAAGGTAGGTATCGTATCTTTAGGCTGTTCTAAAAACCAGGTTGACGCCGAGATGCTGCTTGCAATTTTAAATAAAAACAATTTTGAGATTGTGCATGACGTCGCTATGTCTGACGCCGCAATCGTAAATACCTGCGCTTTTATCGACCCTGCTAAGCAGGAAAGTATTGAAGAAATACTTGAACTCGCAAAGCTTAAAGCAGAGGGTAAAATTAAATGTCTTATCGTAACGGGCTGTCTTGCCGAGAGATATAAGAAAGAGGTTATGCAACAGCTCCCCGAAATTGACGCCTGCATAGGAATCGGCGCTAACGACAAAATTGCCGAGGTTATTTTAAACACGCTTTCTGGGGAAAAACAGGAGCTTTTCCCTCCTAAGGAAAATCTTCCGCTTGAGGGCGAAAGAATACAGAGCACCCCGAAGCACTACGCATACCTTAAAATTGCCGAGGGTTGTGACAATCATTGTACCTACTGCGCTATTCCGATGATACGCGGACGCTACAGGAGCCGTACGATTGAGAGCCTCGTAAAGGAGGCAAAGTGGCTCAGCGAAGGCGGAGTGCGGGAACTTATTTTAATAGCTCAGGACACCTCATATTACGGAAGCGACATTTACGGAAAGCCGATGCTTGCAAAACTTTTGAGAGAGCTTTGTAAAATCGACAGACTTAAATGGATACGCGTTTTATACTGTTATCCCGAGCGTATAACAGACGAGTTGATTGACACAATCGCGACAGAGGATAAAATCGTAAAATACCTCGACCTGCCTCTACAGCATTGTAACAAAGATATTTTAAAGCGTATGAACCGTAAGGGCGACCTTAAATCTCTGACGGCGCTTATCAATAAGCTTAGAAAGCGTATTCCGAACATAACCCTGCGCTCAACCTTTATCGCGGGTTTTCCGGGAGAAAGCGGAGAGCAGTTTGAAGAATTGTGCAAGTTTGTTGAAGATATTAAATTTCAGCGTATGGGCTGTTTTCCGTATTCACAGGAGGAAAACACGCCTGCCTCAAGGCTTCCCGACCAGATTGACGAGGATATTAAGAAAAAACGAGCGGAAATTATTGCCGACCGCCAGCAGTTAATTATGGAAAATTATGCCGAGAAATCAATCGGCAGTGAGGTTGAAGTCCTTGTTGAGGGATTTGACCGTTACGCGGAATGTTATTTCGGAAGAACCGCGGGCGACTGTCCCGAGGTTGACGGAAATATTTTCTTTACCGCAAGCGCGGTTAAACCTGCCGAGGGCAGTTTTGTTAAGGTTAAAATAACAGACTGTCTCGGAATTGACCCAGTAGGAGAAATGATTGAATGAATTTACCCAATAAATTGACGATTATAAGAATTGCGCTCGTACCGTTTTTTATGGCGGCAATTCTCATAAATTTTCCGTTTCACTATCTTGTCGCGCTCGCAATTTTTGGAGTTGCGAGCCTTACGGATATGTTTGACGGAAAAATCGCAAGGAGCCGTAACCTTGTAACTAATTTCGGAAAATTCAGCGACCCCCTCGCCGATAAAATACTCGTTCTCTCTACCTTGCTTTGCTTTGTTCAAAACGGACTTTGCGACGCGGTTATAGTTGTTGTCGTACTTTTCAGAGAATTTGCCGTTATGTCGGTACGGCTTATGGCGGCGAGCGAGGGCAAGGTAGTCGGGGCAAATATATGGGGCAAGGTAAAAACCGTAACACAGATTATCGCGATAATTATAATCTTTGTTTTGCAGTTTTCAATCGAGCTTATGAATCTCGGCATTATCCCGATTAACGTCTACGATATAGCTTTAATAAGCAGGGCGTTCTTTGTTATCGGCGAGGTCGTGCTTTGGATTTCAACAATTTTCTGTATCATTTCGGGCGTCATTTACCTTATCGACAACAGAGAGTTTATAAGTATGGAGTGATAACTATGATTTTATATAATACGTTAGGTCAGAAAAAGACCGAGTTTATACCGCATAATAAAAACAAGGTCAATATGTACACCTGCGGTCCGACCGTTTACCACTATGCGCATATCGGAAACCTAAGAACATATATTATGGAGGACGTACTCGAAAAATATCTGCGCTATTCGGGCTACGATGTAACCCGTGTTATGAATATTACCGACGTGGGACACCTCACCTCCGACGCGGACACGGGCGACGATAAAATGCTCGAGGGGGCAAAGCGCGAGCATAAAAGCGTAATGGAGATTGCTAAATTCTATACCGACGCATTTTTTGAGGACTGCAAAAAGCTCAATATAAAAACTCCCGACGTTGTCGAACCCGCGACAAACTGCATTGACGATTTTATAAATATGGTAAGCGTTCTTATGGATAAGGGCTACGCTTATTTTTCAGGCGGAAATGTCTATTTTGACACATCTAAGCTTGATAATTACTATGTTTTCGGAAACATCAACGCCGACGACCTCGAGGTTGGTGTTCGTGAAGACGTTGAACACGACGATAACAAGAGAAATAAAACCGACTTTGTCTTATGGTTCACAAAGTCAAAATTTGAGGACCAAGCGTTAAAATGGGACAGTCCGTGGGGTACAGGCTACCCCGGATGGCATATTGAATGTTCATCAATAAGCATTAAACACCTCGGCGAATATCTTGATATTCACTGCGGAGGCGTTGATAACGCTTTCCCCCACCATACAAACGAAATTGCGCAGAGCGAAGCCTTTCTCGGTCATAAATGGTGCAACTACTGGTTCCACGTTCTTCACTTAAATGACGCAAGGGGCAAAATGAGCAAATCAAAGGGCGAGTTTCTGACCGTTTCCCTGCTTGAAGAAAAGGGATATAACCCTCTCGTTTACAGAATGTTCTGTCTGCAAAGCCACTACAGAAAGCCCCTCACCTTTTCATACGACAGTCTTGATAACACGGCTAAGGCATACGACAAGCTTGTCAAGCGTATCTCCTCCTTAAAAGCTGACGGCGAAATTCAGCAGGACAAGGCGGACAAACTTAACGGCAAATTCTGCGAGGCTCTGGACAACGATTTAAACACCTCTCTCGGTCTGACCGCTGTTTATGATGTGCTCAAATCCGATATAAACGACGCGACTAAGCTTTATCTTATCAAAAAATTCGACGAGGTTCTCGGACTTGACTTAACAAATTACAAAGCGGAAGAAACCGAAAATCTCGACGCCGAAATCGAAGAGCTTATTAAAAAACGTCAGCAAGCGAGAGCAGATAAAGATTTTGCCACGGCTGATAAAATCCGTGACGAACTGACCGCGAGAAGCATAAGGCTGATTGACACTCCCGAGGGCGTTAAATGGGAGCGGATTTGAGTATTGTATTTATCTGAACGTCACCAAATCCGCAAAATAATTTTCGGTTAATCATAGCTCAACTCAATAAATGTAATAAGAAAAAACTAAAACGCATATAATCTATCGGTGATTATATGCGTTTTTTAATTCTTACCAAACGGTCAATTTTAATTATAATGCTATGCGCGATTTTGGGAATTGCCTCTGTTTCAATCGGGCTTAATTCTGTCAGCGAAGCGGTCGCTACCGCCTCAACCGAAAGGAAAATTCCGATTTACTGCGTTGATAAGCAGGATAAGGTCTGCGCAATTTCGTTTGACGCGGCGTGGGGCAACGAGCAGACTGACGACCTTCTTAAAACTTTGGACGAATATAATGTAAAAACAACATTTTTCCTCGTTGGCGATTGGGTCAGAAAATATCCGAAGTCGGTTAAAAAGATTGCCAAAAAAGGACACGACATAGGTAACCACAGCTCCAACCACCCGCATATGACACAGCTTTCGGTTGACGAGATGAAAAATCAGCTTACCGACTGCAACAGCGAGGTCAAGAAGCTTACGGGCAAATGCCCTACCCTGTTCCGTCCGCCGTACGGCGACTATGACAACAATGTTGTAAATATAACCAAGGAAATGAATATGTACTGCGTTCAATGGAATATTGACAGCCTTGATTGGAAAGACCCGAGCGTTGACCAGATAGTACAAAACTGCACGTCAAAGCTTGTGCCGGGCTCAATTATTCTTCTTCACAACGGAGCGAAAAACACCCCCGAAGCCCTGCCGAAGGTTATCGAGGCAATTAAGAACGAGGGATATAAAATAGTCCCCATATCAAAGCTTATTCCGAAAGGCGATTACACTACCGATGTTCAGGGAAAAATGTGTTTGGTGGATGATGATTAGCAAAAATATTTAAGCATAGTTTATTCCAAAATTTAAACAGCCGTAATTTTACGGCTGTTTTTCTTTGCAATATCTGATTTTGAAGTTTTATTTAAGTATTTTATCGTTTAAATGTCTTTTCTCAAAAATAACTATAAACGGAAGTCCGAGTACAAAGAGGACCCCTAACTCTCCCAAAGCTACAAATCCGCCCTGAATGAGAAAATCAACAAAATTAAAGCTCATACTTCCTATAAAGAAGAAGTCTATCTCAAAGCCGACAAAAATTCCGTTGAATAAAGCAGGCATTAAAACAGCCGACAAAGGCAGATTTTTTATGCGGACATTCCTTAAAAGATACATCGCAATTGCCGCAAGCAACGTAGCCGCAGAGCCGAAAATCATATCATAAAATCCGAGCCCTGCCGTAACAGAGCTTATATTGGCTATAATACAGCCGATGGTAAGCCCCGGTATGGCCGCGCGCGTATAAAGCGCAAGAACTGTCAGAACCTCCGCAACTCTGAACTGCACCGCCATTGACGCAGTCCCGGGCAAAAGCATATTCTGCCCCACCGTAAGCACAGCGTACAGAGCCGCGATAACCGCGCCCTGCACTAAATAAGCGGTTGATTTTTTTGTCATATTAAATTCCTCCGTAGTTTTATTTATAGTCTGGATATTGCGAACAGACTCGGCAGACGCCGACAACTATTATATCAGGGAATTTAACACTTTGCAACAACATTTTCAACTCAAAAAACAAATAAAACCGAGAAAGGCTGCCTAAACGGCAGCCAATCCCGGATTTAGAAGTTTTGAAATTAACGTGAAAACGTGGATATCTGTTTTAGTAACTTTAGCAAACCTCATCAAAAAGATTAAGTCTGAAAAGTTTGCTTTCATCAGTCTTGTTCTCGCAAACAATAGATGCTTCCGCAATCCTGCCTCCCTCAATAAGCTGGGTAAGCCCTACAAGCTGTGAAAGTTTGCTACGAAGATTTAATTTATCTCCATCTCTGGTAACGAGATATACGTTACCCTCGCAGGTATCAAGCACAGCTAAGAATTCAGAAACATTGATGTCGTGAATGTTGAGAATAGGGGTCATCATTCTTTCCTCCTTTATTATGTTCTGTTGCCATTTACCATTTGTCGATAATGTGCAATTGGTTGTCAACCGTAGCAATGTCAAGTAAAATATCTGCTTGACAATTATCATTATATCCATTTTTTCGGAAAAGTCAACAATTTTTATAAACTTTATTTGTATATAATTACGAGTAAAAAGCAAATTTATCTAATTATATTGCAATATAATTGTGCATATCTAACAATAAAATACTACGAAGAATACAACAATCGACAACAGTTACCTCATAAATTCGTCAATTTGTACTTTACTGAAATTAAATTCCTATTATCATTTTACATTTTTCACAAACTTTGTTTTGATTAAAATATGTGCGCTGTAAAATAAAAAGAGCAGTTGAGAAAAAAAGCTTTTTAGTGTATAATTTGCTTATATTTAGAAAAGAGGAGGCATTTTATGCTTAATACCTTTTACAAAAACTTTAAAAGCGGAACAGACATAAGGGGAGTTGCCGTTGAGGGCGTAAAGGGGCAGGATATAAACCTCACAGACGAGGTCATTTCGGCTATGGCAAACGGTTTTGCTCTTTGGCTGTCAGAAAAGGTTAAAAAGCCCTGCGACAAGCTCACGGTTTCTATCGGCAGGGACAGCAGAATAAGCGGTCCTAAAATTTTGGGTATTGTTTCACAAACGCTTAAAAACACAGGCGTAAGCGTGCTTAACTGCTCGCTCGCGTCAACTCCGTCTATGTTTATGACTACAGTTGATTTAGAATGTGACGGCGCTGTTCAGATAACGGCAAGTCATCATCCCTTTAACCGAAATGGCTTAAAATTCTTTACACGCGAGGGCGGACTTGAGGGAGAAGATATTGAGAAAATACTTCAGTACGCGCAGGATAAAAAAACGCCTCCTCATTCAAAAAACGGCTCAATAAAAGAAATTGACTATATGAAACAATACTGCTCTCATTTAGAGGATATTATAAAAAAAGGCGTTAACGCCGACGATTACGAATATCCGCTTAAAGGCTTTAAAATTGTAGTGGACGCGGGAAACGGCGTCGGCGGATTTTACGCAGACGTTCTGAAAAATTTAGGAGCAGACACAACGGGAAGCCGTTATCTTGACCCCGACGGAATGTTTCCGAACCATATCCCGAACCCCGAAAACAAGGAGGCTATGCAGTCGATTTGCGAGGCTGTACTTGAAAACGGGGCGGATTTAGGCGTTATATTCGACACAGACGTCGACCGAGGCGGAGCCGTTGACAAAAGCGGTAATGAAATTAACCGCAACCGTCTTGTTGCGCTGGCTTCGGCAATCGCCCTTGAGGGAAATGACGGAGCGACTATTGTGACAGACTCGATTACATCAAGCGGACTTAAAGAATTTATTGAAAACACATTAGGCGGAAAGCATTACCGCTACCGCAGAGGATATAAAAATGTTATAGACAAAGGAATTGAGCTAAACAACAAGGGAATCAACTGCCCGCTTGCGATTGAAACATCGGGACACGCGGCTATGCGGGAGAATTATTTTCTCGACGACGGGGCGTATCTCTGCACAAAAATCATCATTAAAATGGCTCAGCTGAGTAAAGAGGGCAAAAGCATAGAAAGTATAACCTCAGATTTAAAGGAGCCTTTAGAGGAAGAAGAAATACGCTTTAAAATTGTTGAAAACGATTTCAGAGCGTGCGGAGAGAGAATTATTAAAGAGCTTAACGATTACGCTAAAAACGCCGAAGGGTGGATATTGGCTGACGACAACCGCGAGGGCGTGAGGGTTTCCTTTGATAAAAACAACGGCAACGGATGGTTTTTGCTAAGGCTATCGGTTCACGACCCGATTATGCCTCTTAATATTGAAAGCGACAGCGCGGGCGGAGTTAAAGTAATAAAGGATAAAGTTTACAAGTTTTTAAAAACCGTAAACGGATTAGAAATTTAAAACAAAACAGAAAATCAGTCGTAAAGACAAGCAGTTAAACAACCGCTGTCCGCGACCGATTTTATTATGCAGAAGTTTTATTCTCGTTCTTTAGATTTATTTATCATTTCAACTATACCGTAATACACGGGAATAGTCAGATAAGCTGTCCAGCCCCAGCTCCAGCCGTCAAATAAAAACCCTGTTATCATCTGAAATACTACGCAAATAACGGGATAGGCAAAGCAATCGGCATTGTGTTTATGAACCGCTTCAACAAAGGAATAATATACAGGAATAGCTAACAAACAAATCCACGAAAGCGCAAATCCGCAGAATTGTCCCGAAAATCCCCAAAAAAGCGTTCCCATTAAGGCAAGTATACCTATTAGAAAAATATGAACGACTTTTTTACCTGTAATTTTCTCATCTTCTGTAATGTTTTCGATTTCGTCAGCCTGAAAGTTCTCTTTAACATGTGCGGTTACTTTATCAGGTTCTGCCTTATCGTCTTCGGTTTCTCCCTTTAAAAGTTCGTCGAGAGTTACCCCGTAAATCTTTGCCAAATTGATGAGATTATCGGTATCGGGCGACGCTTCCGCTCGCTCCCATTTTGAAACAGCCTGACGGCTTACGCCGATTTTCTCGGCAAGCTCCTCCTGCGAAAATCCGTGTGACTTTCTGTAATTTAATAATCTGTCTGCAATTTCAATATTCATAAATCTTCCTCCTTAAGTCGCGCCACAATTATACCCCGAATTTTTGCATTTTCGCCATACATTTTAGTTTTCAATTGTGCAACTATAGGTTGCGTTTCAGTTTTTATGCGCTTTACAGGATATATGTAAGATTTTCGGTATCAAGCTCCGCTGTGTTAAGCGCGGGCTTTGCGAGAGGAATATTTTTTCCGTTTTTTATAAACAAAGGCACCTCATTAAGCGCTACATCAATATAATTCAGTCCTTTTTTGAGCTTTTCGGTTTTTATATTTTCTCCGCTTAGTTTTACAAATGTCATATCTTCGGGAAGATATACGGCTCTGCCGTTTTTGTTCTGTTCATAAATCGGCGCAATCATACATTCATCACCGAGCATAAGCTGGTCCTCAATCTCCCTCGCGATTTTATCATCGGGATAGTCAAACGCGAGCGGACAGAACATCATATCGTCGTTTTCACTGCAACGTCTAAATGTTGAATAAAGATACGGAATAAGTCTGTAACGCACACAAAGAACGTCTGAAAAGTCTTTGCAGTCGCCGAATTGATACGCCTCCTGAACACGCGTACCGAGAGCGCGGTGATTACGCATAAGCGGAGTGAATACGCCGAGCGCAAGCCATCTCAAAAGCAAATCTCTCGTCACATTGTTATTGAATCCGCCGAGGTCCGCTCCGCAGTAGAGAAAACCGCACATATTGGCAGACGCAAGCATTTTGAGGTTGAGAAGAATATGCGACCACCAGCTGAAATTATCGCCGAACCATATTCCGCTTGTTCGGTGAGCGCCTATATATGAAGCCCTTGAAAAAATTAGTATCTTTTCCCTGCCGAATTTTTCCTCAAAAAATCCGCTTGCGGCGTTCGTCATAAATGCGCCGTATAGGTTATGGACATCTTTATGGCAGACCATTTTTCCGTCAACATTGTGATAGAAGGAGCAATAATCGTCCATACTGTTCTGAATACCCAAAACAGCGTCTTTCATCTTGAAAAAGCCCCATATATCAACTTCATCACGCCTTATCTCGTCAAGCTTATCCAAAGCCTTGTTAAGACCGTTGGCGGAATAGAAAATAGCAGGCTCGTTCATATCATTCCAAAAGCCGTCAATCCCGACGTCGGTCAAAGCCTTGTATTGGCTTCCAAACCAACGGCGCGCGTCATCATTAAGAAAATCGGGAAGTCCGACAATGCCTGGCCATACTCCGCACTCAAAATCCGTACCGTCGGCATTCTTACAAAAATATCCGTTTTTATGTCCCTGCTCATAGACATCGTAACCCTCTTCCTTTTTTACTCCCGCGTCAATAATCGGGATAAGGTGGATATTATTTGCCCTCATATCGTCAACAAAGGCTTTAAAATCGGGAAATAAATCACGGTTTACCGTAAAATCCTTAAAGCGCTCCATATAATCTATATCCATATAAATACAGTCGAGCGGAAGATTATTTTTTCTGTGATTTTCCCGTACGTTTACAAAATCCTCCTGCTTAGCGTAACCCCAACAGCTCTGCTGATAGCCGAAAGCCCAAAACGGCGGGATATAGCTTTTTCCGATAATTTTTCTGAAATTCCGCACAATTTCCCTCTCGCTGTTGCCTTCAATATAATAAAAATCAGCGTTTTCTCCGTCAAGAATAATTTTTACCTCGTCCGTTTTGCTGTAGGCCAAGTCCCATTTTACACGCGCGGGGAAGTCAACAAACAGTCCGAATTTTTTCTTCGCGCTGACCACGATAAAATTGTGAGCGCCGTACAGAGAGCGTTTGTCCTCTGTGTGATTTGTTTCATCACTGCACCAACTTTCATAAACCCAACCGCGCTTATTTATTCCCCGAACCGCCTCGCCGAGTCCGAAAATCATATCACCTTCGCCGATATTGAATTTTATAACCGCCTTTTCATCAACAGAAAGTTCAAGAGGAAAGTCCCTTATATCACTTATCTCAATATTTTCAACTACCGCTTGCGTGTCAAACGGATTTCCTATTCTGAATTTTTTTACCATATTTTCACCTCTGCAAATGCTGTATTTTTATTGTACGATATAATGTCTTAAAAATCAATAAATCCCTTTGCATTACCAAGCGCAAAGGGATTTTTCTTATATCACACCGCGTGTTTAGGAGGGGTTTTCTGAATTTTTTGAACGGCGAGACGTATCCACTTAAACGGATACTCAAAAACAGGTATTGAAAGCACACCGACTATTGTAGCCGCCGCAAGCAGAAGAAGAATAAAATCAGTAACGGAAACAATCTGAATTTCCTCTAAAAACTCCGTATCCATCAGCGAAATAACCAACGGCATATGGAATAAATAAATGCTGAGAGTGTGTCTGCCGATATACGAAGTAATAAGCCTGCAGGCGGGAATAATGAGCAGTACTCCCGCAATCATCAGCAGGGCAATCGCCAACGCCTGAAGCCTTAAAAGCGCACCGTAACGGAACCACACTTCAAGCTCCGTGAAGTTAGCCTTTCCGTAAAAAAGCTTTATGGGAATATCGTCACGGTTTTGCAACGACCAAATTAAAATCGAACAGGCGACAAACAAAGAACCCAGCAAAAGCCTGATGAAAAGATTAATTTTTCTGATTTTCATAAGCGCGTTGTTCGACATATAATATCCGATAAAGAAAAACGGCGCGAAAACAAAAATTCTATGCACGGCGAGCAGAATACCCGCGTCGGGAGCGTCACTGATTAAAACAGAAAGAATAACGGAAACAGTAATTGTTACATACGCGGGGAGTTTTTCGGCAATCGGAATCAAAAGATAATAGAAAATAATCGCGAGCAAATACCAAAGTCCCCTGTTGGAGTGGAATATATCAAGAATACCTGCTCCCTCAACCTCAATTCCGACTAACATCTTATAACCCGTCAAAGCGAGCTGAAAAACAAGATAATACGCCGAAAATATAAGCACCTTTTCCGCGCGGACCTTACCGTCTTTACAGTAGCTTTTTGAAAGAAATCCCGATACAAATATAAACGCCGGCATATGGAAGGTGTAAATCCAGTAATCGAAGTCCTTCGCAAACGGCAACAGGAGTTTCGTTCCCTCCAAAAGATGTCCCGCCACGACTAAGAAAATTAAAAATGTTTTTATATTATCCCAAAGATAATTTCGTTCCTTTTTCAGTTCCATTTTTACACCAAATTAAATCTCGCTGTAGTTTCCCAAAAATGAAAATCCGGGCATTTCTTCCGAAAGCTGGCAGATAAGGTCAACCGCGTTCCTGCTGTGAACATTGCCCGTAAAATCAAGATAGAAAAGATACTCAAACTTACTTCCCTGAATCGGTCTTGACTCGATTTTCGTAAGGTTAAAGCCGAGCGAGTTGAATCTGCACAGCACGCTGTAAAGAGAACCCGAAACGTGAGGCAGACTGAAACACAGGCTGATTTTATCCGCATTGTCGGGAATAAAAAGCTTTTTTGAAATGACGATAAAACGCGTCATATTCGCGTCGTTATCCTGAAGATGATTGTCCAAAATCTTTAATCCGTACTCCTCGGCCGCTCTGTAGGAACAAATCGCCGCTACATTCAGCCGTTTCTCACGCGCTACGTCACGAGCCGCGACCGCGGTATTAGCGCAGGGAGTAGGTTCAAAATTATGGGAGGCTATGTAATTCTCGCATTGAGAAATTGACTGCGGATGCGTCCAGACCTTTTCTATATCGCCTATCTCGGACTGTTTAAGTCCGCCAAGACAATAGTCAATCGGCAAATCGAGCGCGCCGACAATATAAAAACGATGCTTTAAAATTAGGTCGTAAACCGCGGAAACGGAACCTGCCGTGGAATTTTCCACTGGAAGAACTCCGTAATTCACTTCTCCTCTGTCTACGGCGTTAAAAACATCGGCAAAGGTTTTAAAGGGTACGGGCTCTCCCTCGGGGAAAAGTCTTAATGTCGCCTCGTGTCCGTTAGCGCCCTTTATTCCCTGATAGGCAATTTTGACGTTCTTTTCAGGCAGAGAATTTTCAGCGCTCGAAAGAACGCTCTTAATAGCCTTTCCGCTTCCCACAATATTATGCTGTAAGGCTCTTGAAAGCTCCATTATGTTGGAATACAAAAGCCTCGCCGACGGCCCGTATTCTCCGCCCTCTTGCTGAACCCTGTCAAGAATTTCGTTCTCACGGTTTTCGTTTAAAACGGGAATACCGTTTATTTTTTTGTATTCTCCGACGTCTTTAGCGCAATCCATACGCTGTTTAAAAAGCTCAATAATACGCTCGTCTATGTCGTTTATTTCCTTGCGTATTTCGGATAAATCTCTCATACTTTCACCCTGTTTAATACTATAGTAAGTCAAAAACCGCTATCGCCGTTACCGCCTCGACTACAGGTACGGCTCTGGGTACTATGCAGGGGTCGTGCCTGCCCTTTACAACGAGTTTATCGTTCCTTTTTGTCTGTAAATTGACGGTATCCTGCTCCTTTGCGATTGACGGGGTGGGCTTAAACGCAGTTTTAAAAACAATCGGCATACCGTCAGTTATTCCGCCGAGTATCCCCCCGCAATTGTTGGTTTTTGTTACTACCTTATCATTTTTATATTCAAACGCGTCATTGTTAACGCTTCCCGTAAGCCTTGAACTTTCAAATCCTTTTCCGAATTCAACGCCTTTAACGGCGGGAATCGCGAAAAGCGCCTTTGCCAAGGCTCCCTCCACTCCGTCAAAAAGCGGACCGCCAACACCGACGGGCATTCCGACAACGGCGCATTCGACCGTACCGCCCACACTGTCGCAGTCAAGGCGCGCGTTTTCAACAACTTCGCGCATTTTCTTTTCCTTTGACTTATCAATCAGCGCAAAGCTTGAGTTATTTAACTCTTCAATAAGCTTATCGTCTATTTCAACAGGGTTAAAGGGCTCGTCGCAAACGTCTTTGATAGAGCTTATGTGAGCCGCGATTTTAATTCCCTTTTGCTCTAAAATTTGTCTTAAAACCGCGCCGGCAAATACAATCGGAGCCGTTAATCTTCCGCTGAAATGTCCCCCGCCTCTGATGTCGTTATTACCCTCGTATTTAACAAAAGCGGTATAGTCGCTGTGACCGGGACGCGGAGTGTCTAAAAGATTTGAGTAATCCGCGCTTTTCGTGTTTGTGTTTTCGATAACGCAGGCAATCGGAGCGCCCGTAGTAACGCCGTTTAAAATGCCCGATTTAATATCAGGAAAATCCTTTTCCACTCTTTTGGTCGCGGTTTTATCCTTTCCCGGAGCTCTGCGCGCCATCTGCGCGAGCACCTTGTCCATATCAATTTTAAAGCCCGCAGGCACTCCTTTGATTACCGCGCCTATCGCCTCTGTGTGGCTTTCACCGAAAACCGTAAGCTTTATCTTTTCGCCGTATTCAGACATCAAATACCCCCCCGAGCCTTTTATATTCATCAAAAAAATTGGGAAAGCTTTTATTTATACTTTCTCTGTCGGTTATTTTTACATCGTCTTTGCACGCAAGCGCCGCAATCGCCGCCGACATTACAATTCTGTGGTCGTTTGAGCCGTCAACCGTACCGCCTTTAAATCCGCCTGTTCCAAAAATTTCAAGACCGTCAGATTTTTCCTCAACCTTTCCGCCGACAGCCTTCAGCATATCCGCAGTCGTTTTAAGACGGTCGCTCTCTTTAATACGAAGTCTTTCGGCAGAGTGGATTACGGTATTGTTTTTCGCGCATCCCGCCAAAACCGAAAGTATCGGCACTAAATCGGGAATCTGGCTTGCGTCTATATCAGCCTTGGAAAGCTCTGATTTTCTCACCCTTACGCTGTCGTCGGAAACTTCAACATCTGCTCCGAATCTTTTAAGCAAATTTACGATTTCCTTATCGCCCTGAGTTGAGTTTATATCAATTCCGTCAACGGTCACATCGCCCGAAACCGCGCCCGCCGTAAGGAAAAACGCCGCCTGCGACCAGTCGCCGTCTGTTCGGTAATCGCGTGATATGTACTTTTGATTACCTTTTACAAACCAGCCGTAATCAGTTGTCTCAACATTAACGCCGAACTTTTTTAAACAGGCGATTGTCATATCAATATAGCCGACGCTCTGGAGCGGGGTTGTGAGTACAATTTTACTGTCGCCGTCTAAAAGCGGAAGCGCGAATAAAAGTCCCGTTATAAACTGCGAGCTGATATTTCCCGCAACCTCAAAGGTTCCCGCTTTAAGCTTTCCTTTTATCTTTAACGGAAGTGTTCCCGAGGTTTCGCAGTCAACGCCAGCCTTTGGAAGAATATCCGCAAAAAGCCCTATCGGACGTGAAACTAAGCTTCCTCGCCCGCTAAATTCGGTTTCAATTCCTCCTGCCGCGGCAACGGGCACAAAAAATCTGAGCGTAGACCCGCTCTCTTTGCAGTCCAAAGAGGCGGTTTTATTTTTAAAAATATTGGTTCCGTTCACAGTCAGCACATCGCCGTTAATTTCCGTGGCGGCGCCGAGTGAACGCACGCAACCAATCGTCGCCTTTATATCGTCAGACAGCGCGACAGGAGCAATTCTGCAAACGCCCTTCGATAAAGCGGCGCAGATTATTGCTCTGTGGACATCGCTTTTTGACGGAGGAGCGGTTACTCTTCCGTAAAGTTGTGACGGTTTTACAATAATATCCGACATAATTTCCTCAAACCTTCCAAATCGAAGAACGCTATGCTCTGCTTGCAAAGAGCAGAGCGCGACAGATTTTATCCCGCGCAGGGAGCGTTAGCACCACAGGGTGATTATATCCCCTGCTGAAATTCTGAATGTGACCAGCCTAAAATGCGTGGTCTGCGCTTAGGTTATAAAATTCTCAAGCTCCGAAAGCGGAGTTTTTCTCGTAAAGCTTTCGCCGATTTTTTTAAGCAAAACGAGGTTTACGCTTCCGCCGCCCGCCTTTTTATCTCCTGCGCAGGTTTTCGCAATCTCTCCTATATCGGCTTTATCATCAATGGGAAGATTATATTTTTTACAAAGAGAAATAATTTTTTCAAGCGTTCCCTTTTCTGTAATTCCCGCCTTTTCGGAGGCCTTAGTAATCATAACCATTCCGATTGCAACAGCCTGCCCGTGCGAAAGCCCCTCAAAATTATAAATTTTCTCAAGGCTGTGTCCGAGAGTATGTCCGAAATTGAGGAGCATTCTCTCGCCTGCCTCTTTTTCGTCTCTGTTTACAACATCTCGCTTTATGCTTACGCATCTCTCGATAACATCATCAATAATCTCAAGCGCATTTTTATCCTCTAATGTTTTAAAAAGCGCGTCGTCCTTGATACACCCGTATTTTATAACCTCCGCCATACCGTCGTTTATATAATACTCGGGCAGAGTTTTAAGCGTATTCGGGTCTATAATTACCAAAATCGGCTGATGAAACGCTCCGACGAGGTTTTTCCCCTGCTTTATATCAACGCCTGTTTTTCCGCCGACCGAGGAATCAACCTGCGCCAAAAGCGAGGTAGGAATCTGAACAAAATCAATTCCGCGCATATAGGTTGACGCGGCAAAGCCTGCCATATCCCCTGCTACTCCTCCGCCGAGGGCGACTACCAAATCTTTTCTCGACATATGAAACTCTGCCATATGGTCGTACATATCGGAAACGGCAGATAGGTTTTTGCTCTTTTCTCCCGCGGGGAACACAAACAAACTCGTATTAAACCCGTTCTCATTCAGCGAGAGAACAACGTCATGCGCGTAAATTTTTTCAACATTGCTGTCGGTTATGACAGTAACCTTTGACGCGCCCGATACATTTTTTATAAGCCTGCCCGCGTTTTTAATCAATCCGCGCTCTATAAGAATATCGTAGGGAGTATTCGTTTGTACCTTTACAACTCTCATTCTCCGAGCGCCTCCTTAGTTTTATGAGCCTTTTCCAAAAGCTCCTCTATCCTTTTCTTGTCGTTAGCTTTTACCGCGTCTGTTATAGCGTGAATATTATCAATAAGAGTGTCAAGCTCGCCGATTAAAGGCTCTCTGTTTTCCAAAAAAAGCTCGCTCCAAAGCTCGGCGTTGATGTTGGCAACTCTCGAAACATCCTTATAGGAGCCTGCGGAAAAGCCCTTGTGATTTTTACAGCACGGGCTTAACACATAAGCGCAAGCCAAAACGTGCGGGAGCTGTGATGTAAAGGCTATCATTCTGTCATGTTCTTCGGGAGTCGTTATCTTAACCATCGCAAATTTCAGCTCTAAAGCTAAATCGGAAAGAACCTGAACGGACTTTTCACTCGCATTACAGGGAACGATAATATAGCTTGCGCCGTTATAAAGAGTTTCGTCCGCTGAATCGTATCCGTTCGTTTCCTTGCCCGCCATAGGGTGGCTTCCCACAAATTCAAACCCGAACTTTTCGGAAAGCTCGGAAAGCCTGGGGCAGATTTCCGATTTAATACCTGCGGAATCTGTTACAATTGCGCCCTTTTTTATATATTCTCCGTACTTTTCAACAAAGCTTACCGACGCCTTTGGATAAAGAGCAAGAATAATCACGTCGGCTTGACCAAGACTTTTTTCGTCGCCCATTTCGTCAATTGCTCCGTCGTCGTAGGCTTTTTTTAACGTAGATTTCGTGCGGTTCATTCCAATTACATAATGGTTGGTATATTTTTTTATCGCCTTGCAAAAGCTTCCGCCGATAATACCCATACCGATGACCGCGATTTTCATATAATCACTAACTTTCCAATCCTCAGCCCAAGGCTTTCTTTAAGTCAAAAATTTTCTTCGCAACGTTGTCAAACTGCTTCGGAGTGAGCGACTGAGCGCCGTCCGAAAGCGCGTGGGGCGGGTCGTTATGCACCTCGATAATAAGTCCGTCCGCTCCCGCGGCAACAGCCGCCATCGCAAGCGGTTCAACGAGCCAGCTTTTTCCCGAGGCGTGGCTCGGGTCGGCAATTACGGGAAGATGCGAAAGCTTTTTAATAATCGGAATAGCCGAAACGTCCATCGTGTTTCTTGTAAAGTTTTCATATGTACGGATACCGCGCTCGCAAAGAATAACCTTGTTGTTTCCGCCTGCCATAATATACTCGGCAGACATCAGCCACTCCTCAATCGTCGCGGAGAGTCCGCGCTTTAAAAGAACAGGCTTATCAATTTTTCCGAGCTCCTTTAAAAGCTCAAAATTCTGCATATTTCTCGCGCCGACCTGAATTATGTCAACAGACTCAAACATATCTATATGAGAGGTTCTCATAATTTCCGTAACAATTGGAAGTCCCGTTTCCTTGCGCGCGATTTTCAGAAGGTCCAAGCCCTCGGATTTAAGCCCCTGAAAGGCATAGGGCGAGGTTCTCGGCTTAAACGCTCCGCCTCTTAAAATCGTTGCCCCGCTCTTTTTAACAGACTTCGCGACTTCGACAATTTGCTTTTCGCTTTCAACCGAGCAGGGTCCCGCCATAATATTAAGACTTCCGTCACCGATTTTAATTCCGTTTCCGAGGTCAATAACGGTATTCTCGGGGTGAAATTTTCTGTTTGCCTTTTTATACGGCTCCTGTACGCGTTTTACGCTTTCAACTATGTCCTGCGCGTCAATATATTCAATGTCAATTTGGGTAGTATCGCCTAAAAGTCCGAGTACAGTTGAATGAACTCCGTTCCATACATTAACCTTCACGTCATATTTTTCTTTAAGCATTTCAGAAAAATTAAGCTGTTGCTCTTTAGTACATTCGGGTTTTAATACAATAATCAATTCAAATCATCCCTTTATATTTAATAAATTCGTGTATAATATCCGCAAAATATATTAGCACTTTAAAGCGCTGATGTCAAGCTTAGCGAAGTATGCTGAGAATTATATCCGCAACATATCCCGACGCAAAATTTCCGTCAACATAAACCGACGACGCTCCCTTATAAATCGGGGTTCTTTTGTTGAGCATTTCCCTGATTTTTTCGTCACGGTTTTCAACCTGCAGGAGCGGTCTTTTCGTATCGTGCCTAAGCCTTTCGCAGAGAATTTCATACTTAACGTCAATAAAAACGATTCTTCCCGTTTTATTAAGAATGTCGATATTTTTTTGAAAAGTCAGTGTTCCGCCCCCCGAGGCGATAATAATACCTCTCCTTTGTGAAAGCTCAAAACAAACCCCGCTTTCAATTTCACGGAATTTTTCCTCTCCGTATTTCTCAAAAATTTCGCTCACCGTCATATTTGTTTTTTTCTCAATATATCTGTCCATATCAATAAACGGTCTTTTTGTTTTCTCGGAAAGTATTTTTCCGATTGTGCTTTTTCCGCACCCCATAAAACCGCAGAGAATAATATTCTTCATCGGCTCATAAGCTCCTTCGCCGAGTCGGCGCATAGCCTTTCAATATCACCCGCGTCATATGTGCTTTTATCCCAATGATAGTGAGAAACTACAGCCTGCCAGACGAGCATCGACATTCCCCCCTGCGCGTTGCTCCCGTTTTTCTTCGCGTTTTTAATGAGCTTAGTTTCGAGAGGATTATAAACAGCGTCAAAAACATTGGCACATTTTTTAAGCTGAATATCGCTTACAGGCTGAAAATCCGTATTAGGCGACATACCTATCGGCGTAGCGTTTATAAGCGTAGTAATATCTCCCGAAAGCTCGGGAATTGTAATATAGCTTACCTTGGGGTTTTCAAGCGTCAGATTAATTTCGGAAATCAGTTTTTCCGCCATTTGTATATCTTCTTTTCTGACAGCAAACTCAACCGCTACATTTCTAAGCAAAACCTCATACGCCATAGTACGGGCCACGCCTCCGCAACCGAGAATTACAACTCGTCCGTCAATCGGAATTTCAGCGTATTCAAGCGCTTTTATGAATCCGTCGGGGTCTGTTGTATATCCCTTTGATACTCCGTTTTTATTGGAAACGGTATTTACGCTTCCGTACATTTTCGCTTTTTCATCAATACAGTCCAAAAACGGTATTATCGCCTGCTTATGGGGAATAGTTATATTATAACCGTCAAGCTTTTTTAAAATCCCGTTGTAGTCTCTCTCAATATTCTTCGGGTCAATATCTAAAACACCGTAATCCGCGTCTGTTCCCGAAAGCTCAAAAAGTCTTTTGTGAATAAACGGCGACATTGTGTGACCTATAGGATGTCCGATAACCGCGTATTTTTTAGACATAACTTCGCCTCCCAAAGCATAAGATAAGTTAAATATATAAAAAAAGTAAAATTTTTGAAATAATTATTGACAAAGTGGTAATTTACTAATAATATAGTTTAGTAACAACTAAGTTGTTTGCTTAGATGTTTGCTTAAACCATTGTAACAAAAAAACACCGCTTTGTCTATAGCAGGTGTTCTGAGAAAATTATTTTAGGAGGATAATAAAATGGTATTAGAAAAAGTAAAAGCTATTTTAGCTGAACAGTTTGACGTTGAAGAAGATAAGATTACGGAAGAAACTAACCTTCAAGACGATTTAGGTGCAGATTCTCTTGACGTTGTTGACCTTCTTATGTCGATTGAGGACGAGTTTGAAATTGAAGTTCCCGACGACGAAATTGAGAACATTAAGACTGTCGGCGCTCTTGTAAGCTACATCGAAGCTAACTCATAATCTTTTAAAATTTGCAGGGACTTATGTCCCTGCCTTTTCTTTTTTTGGGATTTTTAATCTTTTTCATATAAATTAACGATTACTTTAAACATTCAAGGTTAAATTGCTTGAAAAACTCGCGGATTTTATGTATAATGGGAATGTTATAGATATAGAATTGTAATTCGGAGGAAAGTATGGCAGATAATAAAAAAATGGTTGAGGCGATTACAAGCCGAGATGAGGATTTTGCGAAATGGTATACGGATATTGTTAAGAAAGCGGAGCTTGTCGATTATTCGAGCGTTAAGGGCTGTATGGTTTTCCGCCCGTACGGTTACGCTATATGGGAAAATATCCAGGCGGATATGGACAGACGCTTTAAGGAAACAGGCGTTGAGAACGTTTATATGCCGATGTTTATCCCCGAAAGCCTTCTCCAAAAGGAAAAGGACCACGTTGAGGGATTCGCTCCCGAGTGCGCGTGGGTTACAATCGGCGGTCAGGAAAAGCTGAACGAACGCCTTTGCGTTCGTCCTACCTCTGAAACATTATTTTGCGAGCATTATAAAAAGGTCATAGAAACATATCGTGATTTGCCAAAGCTTTACAACCAATGGTGTTCCGTTGTAAGATGGGAAAAAACGACGAGGCCCTTCCTCAGAAACTCCGAGTTTTTGTGGCAGGAAGGTCACACAATGCACGAAACGGCAAAAGAAGCGCAGGAAGAAACTCTGCGTATGCTGAAGGTTTACGAGGACTTTTACCGTGATACTCTCGCAATTCCCGCCGTTGTCGGCAAAAAAACCGAAAAAGAGAAATTTGCGGGAGCCGAGGCTACATATACAATTGAGCCTATGATGCACAACGGAGTTGCTCTGCAGGGCGGAACATCTCACTACTTCGGCGACGGTTTCGCAAAGAATTTTGATATAAAATTCCAGGGACGCGACAACAAGCTCCATTATCCTCACCAAACCTCATGGGGCGTTTCAACAAGAATGATTGGCGCGATTATTATGGTTCACGGCGATGACGATGGACTTATTCTCCCTCCGAAGGTAAGTCCTGTTCAGGTTGCTATTATTCCTATCGCTATGCACAAAGAAGGCGTTTTGGAAAAAGCGCGGGAGCTTAAAGAAAGACTTCAAAAGCAATTCCGCGTTAAGCTTGACGACAGCGACCACGCGCCAGGCTGGAAATTCTCGGAATACGAAATGAAAGGCGTTCCCGTAAGAGTTGAAATCGGCCCCAAGGATATTGAAAACGGTCAATGCGTGATTGTTCGCAGAGATACGCGCGAAAAGATTTTTACTCCTCTTGAAAATCTTGAGGAAACGGTTAAAAAAACCTTAGAGCAAATTCACAACGATATGTACGACAGAGCGCTTAAAAATATGCAGGAGAAAACCCACGTCGCAACAACCTATGAACAATTTGTTGAGCTTGGAAAAGAGCAGGGCGGATTTATTAAAGCGATGTGGTGCGGTGACAGCGAATGCGAAGAAAAGCTGAAAGAAGTTACAGGCGGAGTTAAGAGCCGTTGTATCCCGTTTGAGGAGGAGCATTTGGCCGACACCTGCGTTTGCTGTCAGAAAAAAGCCAAACATATGGTATACTGGGGCAAGCAGTATTAATTTGATTTAACGGTGATTATATGCCAATTAAAGTACAAAGTCATCTGCCCGCTATAAAAATTCTTGAGGGCGAAAACATCTTTATTATGCCCGAAGAAAGGGCAATGACGCAGGACATACGTCCGCTTAAAATTATTATTTTAAATCTTATGCCGACTAAAATCGAAACCGAAACCCAGCTTATGCGGCTTCTCGGCAACAGCCCACTGCAGGTGGATATTGAACTTTTGCAAATGGCTACTCATAAGTCGAAAAACACCTCGCGCAGACATCTCACAACCTTTTACAAAACCTTTGACGAAATTAAAGAACAGCGCTTTGACGGTATGATTATCACGGGCGCTCCCGTTGAGCTTATGGATTTTGAGGAGGTCGATTACTGGGAGGAGCTTTGTGAAATTATAGACTGGTCGAAGAAAAACGTCTATTCAACGTTTCACATCTGCTGGGGCGCGCAGGCGGGATTATACCACCGTTACGGCGTAAGAAAATTTGAGTTTGAAGAAAAGCTTTCGGGCGTTTTTGAACACAAAATTCTAAACCCCCTCCACCCCCTTTTAAGAGGCTTTGACGACACATTCAAGATACCTCACTCGCGTTTTACGGGAGTTGAGGAAGACGATATTTTAAAAAAAGATAAGCTTGAAATACTCGCAAAGGGCGATGAGGCGGGAGTCGCAATAGTTTGCAACAAAAACGGCCGTGAATTTTACATCCTCGGTCACGCGGAATACGACCGCGACACTCTCGCAAGGGAATATTTCAGAGATATTAACAGAGGTCTTGACGCAAGCATACCCTCAAACTATTTTCCCGACGACGACCCGAGCCAAATTCCGCCGATGAGCTGGCGCAGTTACGCTTCTCTCTTGTTTTCAAACTGGCTTAATTACTACGTCTATCAGCAGACTCCGTACGACCTGGAGGACTTAAAAAAGATGTACGAATAACAAAAGCCTACAAATACGCCGAAAATATTAATTGACCTCACGGGATAACGCCTGATAACTCAAGGCGTTATCCCTTTCTGTTTACATTGGCAAGGGGACTGTATCAAAGAAGATACAGTCCCCTTGTCTGGAGATTTTATGAAAGGCAGATTACAGGCGATTAAACAGAAAGCTTTTCCCTCATAAAAGTGAGGATTTTTTTCTCTCTTCGGCTGACTTGAACCTGCGTCATATTTAAAACCTTAGCGGTTTCGCTTTGTGTCTGAAACTTAAAATAACGCAGTTCAATTATCTTTTTATCATCATTGCTCAAAAGATTTATAACCTCGCTCAGAGCAAGCTTTTCTGTCAGCTTATCCATTATATCATCGGTAGGTAAATCAATCTGTCGGTTTTCGTCGTCTTCACCGCTGTTGGTAAGCGAAATCGGATAACGTGACGCGTTTATCGCGTCGGCTACCTTTTCCTCGGGTACGCATAAATTTTTTGACAGCTCCGAAACAGTCGGACTTCTCCCGAATTTATCCTGAAAAGCCTGAGTTTCCCTGTTAATTTTAAGCGAAAGCTCCTTTAAACTACGGCTGACTTTAACGCTCCCCCCGTCGCGGAACAGACGCTTTATCTCTCCGAGAATTACGGGTACCGCATAGGTGGAAAGCTGAAGCTTTAAATCGGGGTTAAAATTATTAACTGCCTTGACAAGGCCGACACATCCCGCGGAAAAAAGCTCCTCATACTCAATACCACGGTTTCTAAAGCGCTTACAGCACGCGTGAACAAGAGCCAGGTTGTCCTCTACAATTTTATCGCGCTCGTTCATCTAAGCGGTACTATCTTTTTCGTAAGGGTAACGCTCGTTCCCTTTTCGGGTACGGAGTGGACCTTTACGCTGTCCATAAAGCTCTGCATAACTGCAAAGCCCAGTCCCGCGCGTTCCTCGTCCTTTGCGGTTGTAAACAGCGGTTGCATAGCCTCTTTAACATCCTCAATTCCGACGCCTTTATCACGGATTTTTATTATAACAAGCTTGTCCTCGGTAATTTTAGCGTCTATGTAAACCGTACCGATTTCACGGCGGTAGCCGTGGACTATGCAGTTTGTAACCGCCTCGCTGACCGCGGTTTTTATATCGGCAAGCTCCCCGATTGTCGGGTCAAGCTCCATAACAAACGCTGAAACCGCGCTCCTCGCAAAGCTTTCGTTAATGCTTTTGCTCGGAAAATTCAAGTGCATTTCATTTACCACATTCATTTATAACACCCCCAATGAAGTAACACCGCTTAGCTCGATTATGCGGGAAAGATTCTCGGGTATATTTTTAATTTTCAATTCTCCGCCTACAAGCCCCACGGCGCGGTAACGGCCCATAATAAGTCCTATCCCCGAGCTGTCCATAAAACTCACCTTTGAAAAGTCGAGTTCAAGACGGCGCGGACGCAGGGAATTTATACGGCTGTCGATTGTCGTGCGGAGATTGGCGGCGCGATTATGGTCAATCTCTCCGTTTAAATAAACGGTCAAAACATCATTTTTATAGTCTGTTTGTATCATAAGTCTGCTTCTCCCAAATAAATAGCCTGTACCAATAATAATTGATACAGGCTGAAAATTATGTCGTTTAATGTTATATAATTATTTTATTTTCGGGCGGATTTCGCTCGCAAGATACAAAGACCCCGCAATAACTATAAGGCTGTCGTTTTTAACCGCTCTATCACTTGCGTATTTAAGCGCAAAATTAACATCATTAAACGCCTTAACCTCTTTAAAATACGGTACGCATCTTTTGGCGAGCTCCTCCGAATTAAGCGACCGCGGATTGTTAACGGGAACAGTATATACCGCATCAAATATGCCCTCAAGAATTTTTATGGAGCTTTTGCTGTCCTTATCCGAAAGCATTCCGAGAATTAAGACCGCGCTTTTCTTCGGGTTGAATTTTTCAACCGCGCGTTTTAACGCTGATATTCCGTCGGGATTATGCGCACCGTCAAGAATAATCATCGGATTTTCGGATAAAAGCTCAAACCTCGCGGGATTTACCGCGTTTTTAAATCCGTCACGAATATTTTTATCGGTAATATTAAAATATTTCTTTACAACCTCAACCGTACTAAGCGCCGTCCTTGCGTTTTCAAGCTGGTGTTCTCCGACAAAAGGCAAACTGACTTCAAAACCGTTGTAAACAAACTTCGTTTCGGTAATACTTTCCTCAATAATTTTAAGCTCGGTATTTTCGCTTTTTATAAGCTCAACATTCTTTTCACGGCAGTTTTTTTCAATGAGCATCATCACTTCCTCACGCTGTTTGGAAGCTGTCGCAATAGAACCGCTCTTTATAATACCGCATTTTTGCAGGGTTATCTCCTCGATTGTATCGCCTAAGACGGCGGTATGGTCAAGACCGATTTTTGTAATAACCGAGCAAAGAGGAGGCTTTATAACATTTGTGCAGTCGAGCAGTCCGCCCATTCCCGTTTCAAGAATCACAACGTCACAACAGGCGTTTTTATGAATATAAAACTCTAAAGCCATAACGTACTCAAATTCTGTTATAATACAGCCCTCGTCACGGAGTTTTTCAACTATCGGAAAAGTTTTTTCAACAGCGTCGTCTAAAATTTTCTGCGATACCATCTCTCCGTTTATCTGAATACGCTCCCGAAAATCAACAATATACGGTGAAATAAAAAGTCCCGTCTTATATCCCGCACTGCATAAAACCGAACTTAAAAGCGCGCAGACAGAGCCCTTTCCGTTGGTCCCCGCAACGTGAATAAATTTCAGACTGTCCTGCGGGTTGCCCAATATATCCAAAAATTTTTTTATTCTGTCAAGTCCCGGACGGGAACCGAATTTATCAAGCGAATGAATTTTTTCTAAAGCTGTCATACAAGCTCCTTGTAAATTTCATTTTTCTTAAAACCGGTTTGAGAGGCAATCTCTTTAGACGCGTCGCTCAACCTTGAGCCGTTTTCAACAAGCCTTTTTGCAAGCATAACAGCCTGCTCCAAGGTGTATTCCTCATTTTCCTCGTCCTTTTTTCCTTCTAAAATCAGAACAATCTCGCCCTTCATTTTTCCGTCGGAGAGCTGTTCGGACGCAAATTTTGTAGTCGTGCGTATAGTTTCCTCGTGGATTTTAGTAATCTCACGGACTATCGTAAGTTTTCTCTCGCCGAAGAAAGAGTACAGGTCTTTCAGCGTACCCGAAAGCTTATGGGGCGCCTCGTAAAAAATCATCGTGCGTTTTTCATTTTTAAGGCTCTCAAGGTGTTCCTTACGGCTTTTTTTATTAACGCTTAAAAAACCCTCAAAGCAAAATCTTCCCGTATCAAGTCCGCTCACGGCAAGCGCGGAAACTACGGCGCTCGGTCCAGGAACCACAACGGTTTTTATGCCTTTTTCATCGCAAAGCTTAATCAAATCTTCCCCGGGGTCGGAAATACAAGGCATACCCGCGTCGGTAACAATTGCGCAGTCCTCCCCCGATAAAATACGCGCGCAGATTATCTCTCCGCGTTCACGCTTATTATGCTCGTAATAGCTCACCATAGGCTTTTTAATATTAAAATGATTAAGAAGCTTCAGGGTAACTCTTGTATCCTCAGCGGCGATAAAATCGACAGACGAGAGAGTTTCTACCGCTCTGGGCGACATATCGGAAAGGTTTCCTATAGGCGTGCCAACCACATACAAAGTATTACTCATCATAACCCTCCTTGTAGCTTGCGTAAATTTCTCTCATTTCTTCGGAAAGCGAGCCGTTTTCTTCAATAAAAAGCGTCGGCTCAACAACCAAGCTCCCGCTTTTTGAAGAACGCCTGCCCTCTGCCAAAAACAGCTTCGGCTTTTTATCCCTGCGTTGCTGAACAAATCTCAGACGTTTAGGCTCCAGAGAATTTTTCCTCATCGCTTCCAAAACGTCAGTCAGACGTTCGGGGCGCTGGCACACACAAAATCTTCCGCCGAACTGCAAAAGATTTTTTGCGGTTTCCGCAATATCATTAAGCGTACATTCCTGCTCGTGGCGCGCTAAGAGTTTTTCATTATCGGGGTTTTTAATACCGCTTCCTGAAAGCTTATAAGGCGGGTTACAGCAGACAAGGTCAAAATATCCGAACTTGAGAACGTTTTTAAGCTCTTTTAAATCCCCGTTAACTATATTTATATTTGAAAGGGCGTTATGCTTTACGGAGCGGGAAAACATATCACAAGCCTCTTTCTGAATTTCCACTGCGCTTATTTGAAGCGAATTGTCATTCCTGCTCCACAAAAGCGGAATTGTTCCACAGCCCGTACCGAGGTCAACCGACCTGGAATTTCGCTTAGGCTGTGAAAAATCGGCGAGAAGAATTGTATCCGTGGAGAAATGAAAAAAATCGTTTACAATAATCTCCATACCGTTTCCGAGCGGTTCAAAATGTTCTCCTTTTTTCAGCACTGCTCTCGCTCCCTTCCTATAAGACCAATTATAACATCATAAACAAAAAACGACAAGGTAAAGCCTTGCCGTTTTTCAATTAATTAACGATTTATTATGCTTCAGAAGGAGCGCCTACAGGGCAGGTATCAGCGCAAGACGCGCAATCTATGCAAGAATCAGCGTCAATAACATATACTCCGTCGCCCTCTGTAATTGCGTTAACAGGACACTCGTCTGCGCAAGCACCGCACATAATGCAATCTTCAGAAATCTTGTATGCCATAATTCATCCTCCTTAAATTATTAACTACATTTTATCACACATTTCACAAAATGCAATAGGTTAGCGTTATCTAATTTGTGATTTTACACAACTTTCGTGAGTTTACACTAATTTGGACTTTAAAATATGTAAATAATAAACGAAATATACAATTGAAAAATTATTCTTCCAGATGTTTAAGCTCTTCCATTTCCTTTTTATTCATCTTTATGTATCCGTCCTTTAAAAGCTTTACTTCCTTTACGTTAAAGGTCGCGGGAGCCGCGTCCTCTGGCGACGAGTCGAGCTTTACTTTTAAAGTTCCCGAAATAAGATTGTTGTCTGTCACAAGCCCCTTGCCGTCGGGAGTTTTTACTATCGCTCCCACCTTAGGGGTATGTTTAAGCAAATCCGAATATGCCTCTTGTTCATATTTTAAGCAACACATAAGCCTTCCGCACGTTCCCGAAATTTTAACGGGAGAAAGCGACAGTCCCTGCTCTTTAGCCATTTTTATTGAAACGGGCTGGAAATCACCCATATAGCTGTGACAGCAGAACGGGCGTCCGCATACGCCTAATCCTCCGAGCATTTTCGCCTCATCGCGCACGCCGATTTGTCTAAGCTCAATACGAGTACGGAAAACCGACGCCAAATCCTTGACCAAATTTCTAAAATCAACACGACCGTCGGCGGTAAAATAGAAAAGAATTTTATTGTTATCAAATGTATATTCAACGTCAACAAGATTCATATCGAGGTTATGCTCCGCGATTTTCTTCTCGCAGACCTTAAACGCCTCTTTCTCACGTTTTTTATTTTCCTCAATGTGAGATAAATCGTTCTCATTGGCTTTTCGGATTAATGGTTTCAGGGGGTGAACAATCTCATCGTCGGGGATATTCTTATTCGCCAAAGCGACTTTTCCGCATTCAACACCCCTTGCGGTTTCAACGATTACGGTATCGCCCGTTTTCAATTGTTCTCCGTTAGGGTCAAAATAGTAAATTTTCCCGACCTCTTTAAATCTTACTCCTATTACCTCTGCCATAGCGCCCTCCTGTATTCCGCGCATAATTTGGTCGCAACAAGCTTCAAGCCTACATTTTGTGTTATCTCAAGCTGTGCGCACTCGGTTATTTCAATAAGTTCAATATAATTTTTCTTTGTGAGCTTTTTGCATAACTGCTCCGCAATTTCAGAGTCAAGCTCCGCTTTTGAGTTTAAATAAACAGCAAGTCCGTCACGGAGCAAAAGAACAAGCAAGTCAAGAACTCCAAGCGCCTTAGTCCTTTCGTCAAGCTTATAAGTCGCTTTAAGCAAATCCATTTCCGAGCGTGAAACGATGCCGAGCGCAATTTCTCTCGCAATTTCAAGATACTCCCCGTTAACGCTTAATTCGCTTTCAAGCGTAAATGTCACGGCTCTTGAGCGGATAGTTTCAAGCAGACTCTTGGAGGTTTTGCAGGTCATTATAAACAGTACGTCCTGCATAGGCTCTTCGAGCGTTTTCAGAAATACGTTTTGCGAAATAACGGGAAATCTGCGGTCACATTCAGAGAGTATATAGACCTTACATTTTGAAATATTCGGCTTTATTGACGCGTCGCGGATAATCCATTGAATTTCATTTTTTTTATATATCTCTGTTTTTCCCTCGCCCTTTGAAAAGTGAATATCGCTGTGCGACCTTGCCTTTGCGAGAACACAATTTCTGCATACTCCGCAGGGCTTTTCTCCGTCACCACTGCACACCGCCCGCATCGCAAGGTGATTTGCAAGCAAATTTCTTGTATCCTCGTTTCCCCCGTCTATAATAACAGCGTGGGGGATACGATTATGAGCCTCCAGCTCGTTAAGCGACTTTTTTAAATTTTCATTTCCTTTTAATTCAGGAAAAATCATATCAAAAGCCTCAACTCTCAAGTTTTCTTTAACATTATAACATATTTCTTTTTAAAATACTATAGTTAGCTCAAATTTCCAAATGATTGACGAGCACGTTTCCTTTTTTATCTATTTCAACCGTGGCGCAGGAAGGGTTGTACTTTCCGCAACTGCCGGGATTAATCATTCTCACACCGCCCATTCGCACATCGGCAGGATTATGAGTGTGACCGAAAAAGACAATGTCGCAGTTTTCCTGCTCGGCTTTATAAGACAGCGTATCCAAAGTAAATTTAACATCGTATAAGTGTCCGTGCGTAATCATAATTTTTTTATCAAGAACATTAATATACTCCGTATCCTTGAGCATACTGCCGAAATCACAGTTACCGCGGACGCATATTACCGTTTTATCCGCGCAATTTTGTATGAGGTGCAAAGCCTCTCCTCTTGTACCGTCACCGCAATGGACAATTATATCCGCGTTTCTTCCGTATCGCGTTACGGCAGACATCATATCACGCAAATTTCCGTGTGAATCTGAAAGAAGTAAAATTTTCATAGCTTCACCCAATCATAATTTAAGTTATAGCGCATAGTATATAGCGAGGTGGTTTTATGAATAACAACGAAGTACAAAACTTGATATCAAGTTTTATCAATAAAAACGGCTTTACATCTAAAGAAACGGCCGCAGACGGCAATAAGAAAAAGGTCGAGAATATGCTGAAAAATCTCGACGACAAACAAGCTTCACAGCTAAAGGCGATTTTAAATGACCCGAAAAAATCTCAGGAAATTTTAAATTCGCCCGCCGCTCAATCACTTATTAAGAAGCTGTCGAAATAATGGATAACATTCAAGATAAAATTGCTGAAATTATGGCAGACCCGCAAGCGTTAAGCCAGGTTCAAAGCTTGGGCAAAATGCTCGGAATCTCCGGTCAGGAAAGCGCTCCTACCCCTGAACCTCCCAAAAACGAAAATGCGCTTTCCGATGAAGCAATCGGAAGTATTGCGAAAATTGTTCCGCTTTTGTCGCAGATAAACCGAGAGGACGACACAACTCGTCTCCTCTCGGCGCTCAGACCTTTTCTCAGCGAAGAAAAATGCCGTAGACTTGATTCAGCTAAAAAAATGCTCGGGCTGATGAAGCTTCTTCCTGTTCTAAAAAACGAAGGAATACTTAATCTAATTTAGCAGGTGGAATATGCCCGATATTGATCCTATTACACGAGAAGCTTTAAAGCGCGCGTCGCAGATGCACAGCCGTACCCAGCGAAATTCACAACCACCGCCGAAACCGCAACGAAAATCCCCGACACAACAACACGCTTCGGAAGAAACACCAAATCTTCCGACAAATTCAAAAATCGAATCTCCTCCTATTGTCGAGCCGAAATCAAATTCTGAACACCCGACTGAAGATTCGGGGCTTTCTGACCCCTTAAAGGCTCTTTTTAAGGGTAAGGATGAGAGCATAATTCTGATTCTGATATTGTTGCTGATGGACGAAAACGCGGATTCATCACTTCTTTTAGCGCTTATGTACCTATTATTATAATTAATATAACATAAAAATTTAATACTTGCAATTTTACAGGTCTGTTTTTAGTTTAAAGCCGACCTGTAATTTATTATAACATCAGGATAAACCTGTGAAACAAAATATTATTTACTAAATAAAAGCAGTATCGTTTACTCAAAACGCTCAAATACAAATTATCTGTATTTTAAGGTTTACTTCAATGAAAAAAACTCTGAAATTACAAATAATTATTTTAAACCTTATTATTTAAACTTTTTGATTAATTACAGACATTAAAAAAACGTGGGGCAGTTCATATGAACTGCCCCTGTTATTTAAACTGTTATGTTATTTTTTTACGGTAACCTTAGCTTTCTTGTAAACTCCGTTCTGAGCGTACGCGTAAATATAGCACGTACCTTTCTTCTTAGCTTTAATCTTACCGCTTGAAGATACTGTCGCAATCTTTGTGTTCGTACTCTCGTACTTAACCTTGCGGTGGTCTTTAACCTTCAGCTTCTTGCTCTGTTTCTTGCAGGTAGCTTTCAGCTTATAGGTCTTGCCTTTCTTGAGCGATATCTTCGTTTTATTCAGCTTAACGCTCTTATAGTTTCCGTACTTTCCGCCGGTCGTTGCAACGTGGAGTGTTTTTGACGTCGAGAGTATCTTATTATTCTTATCATATGCCATAATCAGATACTTGTAATACGTACCCTTCTTAAGCTTTTTCTGTGTATAAGATGTACCCTTTACCGTCTTTATCTTCTTATAGCTCTTTCCGCACTTGTTGCCGTAAACGATATAGCCCTTAGCTTTCTTAACCTTTGACCAGGTTACTTTTATTGAAGTCTTTTTAACCTTAGACGATTTAGCTTTAAGACCGTTAAATACACTGCCCTTCGGGTCTTTATCATTCTTGAGATTCTTAACAAATTTATCGGCAGACGCTACGGGAGTTCCCTTGCCTACATTTTTCGACGGCTTAGCTGCCGTTGTCGGCTGTGTGGGCTTAGGAGCGGGCTTAGCTGTTGTATTAGCTGTCGGAGATGTTGCGGTAGGAGTTGTGCTGCCGCCCGAATCGCCTGTAGGCGTTGTGATTTCACCGCCTGTGGAAGATGTGTCTCCACCTGTTGGTGTTGTATTTGAAGAATCTGTTGGGGATGATGTAGGGATAGTATCATCTGAACTTTCAACCTTAGGATTTGAAAGACTTGGTATTACCGCGCTTGCAGCATCAGAAGGAGTAGAGTTTGTAAAATATGCAACTTGATTTCCGCCTTCAAGTCCGTCAAGCTCTTCAATAACAAGGTCGATAGTTGTCGAACCTGTTACACCGTCAACAACGCTAAATGTTGCCTTTACAAGAACAGCGCCGTTTTTAAAGTCATATATACCTGAACTTGTAACTCCGTTAACACCTGTAAAGTTAAACTTTGCAGCGTTTGGGAGCTCTAAGTTAGTAGTAAGCTGAGAGGAAACATTCGGAACCTCAAACTTAGCTAATTTAAGCTTAGATGAATCATAATTAAGCGTACCCTGCGCGTCCTCAAGAAGTAAAGGAGCAGTCAGGCTGTAAGAAACAGAAACTGTTTTTCCTGTAACATTTGTTGGTGTAGAAACCGCAGTACCGTTAAGAGCAGTTATAATATTTAATCCTGTTTGTCCCGGAATTGTTGTTTCGGGGTCAGTAACCTTTGTTTCTGAACCTGTAGCCGATGTTGATGTTGTCGGTGCCTGAGTAGGAGCAGATGTCGGCGGATCTGTGGGCGGATCTGTAACGACAGGATCTGTTACTACTGGATCTGTAACTACAGGGTCTGTAACTACGGGATCTGTTATATCACCGCCGCCAAAAGGCATATCATATGACAACTGATAAGTATCGTTTCCATTGTCGCTCAAATAAAGAGTATGTGTACCTGCGGGAACATACATTTTGTTAAAGTTATTTATATCTATTGAATTCTCATTAACGAGAGTAACAGGGTTGGCAAACTCTGTCCATCCGTCTGTACAATACTGAACACCCGTATTATTATTGCGAACAAATACGTAGCTGTCTCCCGGGAAATCATATGTAAGAGTTCCGTTTGTGAAAGCGTGTTCGGAGTTTCTGCTTGCGTCATCGTTTCCTGAAGCCTCGCAGTAAATTACTGCTATCCAGTCTCCGCTGACGCCGCCGCCACCACCGGGGTTAGGATTATCTCCGCCGCCACCGCCGGGGTTAGGATTATCTCCGCCGCCATCATATGACAACTGATATGTATCGTTTCCATTGTCGCTCAAATAAAGAGTATGTGTACCTGCGGGAACATACATTTTATTAAAGTTATTTTTATCTATTGAATTCTCATTAACGAGAGTAACAGGGTTGGCAAACTCTGTCCATCCGTCTGTACAATACTGAACACCCGTATTATTATTGCGAACAAATACGTAGCTGTCTCCCGGGAAATCATATGTAAGAGTTCCGTTTGTGAAAGCGTGTTCGGAGTTTCTGCTTGCGTCATCGTTTCCTGAAGCCTCGCAGTAAATTACTGCTATCCAGTCTCCGCTGACGCCGCCGCCACCACCGGGGTTAGGATTATCTCCGCCGCCACCGCCGGGGTTGCCGTCCCAAGTTACATTAAAGGCGTCTTTACCTTCAACTTGACCACTCCAGCCTGCAAAGTAAGCGTCGCTTCCCTGCACGGAAATATCGCCTGTACGGTTCCAGCAAGTATCCCAATTAGCTTCCGTGGCACCGCTTTCCATTCTTAGAAATACTACTGTATCTCCTACGCCGTCAAAGCGAATACTATCACCCTCGCCGGTTCCTTTTACAAATTCACCACCGCCTTCGGCTTGGTTCCAAGTCCAAACGTACCAAGTGGGGTTATCCTGTGAGGCCTCGCCCGGATGGAAAGTAAAAGATCCGGAATAACCTGTAACGGTTGTGTTTGTGTCAGCAGCGGATACGCCTACAACCGAAAATACGGAGATAAGCATAAGCACCGCTAAGAAAACACTTGTTAATTTCTTTAAAGATGTCTTCATAAGAACAATCCTCCTTCTAAATTTACATTATATATTTTAACATTATAATACATTTTATTCTATTGGCAAAATACTCAAATAAATGCCCTTTTTTTGGTTAAATTGCTATGTATAGGGTTCAGCATAAAATAATTTCAAGACCTTCTGCGCTCATATAAAACAGAAACAAGAAAGCGCACGCACAACGCGCGTACGCTTTCACTATTAATGTGTTATTAATTATTTTACTTTAACTTTAATCTTAAAGGTTGTTGATTTATTAACAGTAACCTTTATTGTAGCTTTACCCTTTTTAAGACCCTTAATTTTAATTGTCTTAGCGCTTGTTTTTGATGTTACCTTTGCTACCTTCTTGCTTGAAGTTTTATAGGAGTTTTTAATTGAAGACGCCTTTCCTGTGATAGAAACCGTAAGCTTTCTGCCCTTTTTAATTGTATAAGTCTTTGACTTTTTAAACGCCTTTTTACCTATTTTCGCTTTCGGACTTGAGGTTACTGTAACCTTGCACTTTAAGCTCTTTCCCGAAACTTTAACGGTAATTGTAGCGTTTCCTTTCTTCAAGGCGGTAATCTTACCGTTTGAAGAAACTGTAGCTACACTCTTCTTGCTCGAGGAATACTTTGGCTTAGCCTTTGTGTTCTTAACTGTGAGCTTGTATGTTTTACCCGCTTTAAGACTCTTTTTCGTCGCGGAAAGCATAATCTTCTTTGATGTAGGAGCCTGTGTCGGTTTGGTAGTAGCGGCGCTTAAAGAGCTTGATGCTGTAAAGTCCTTTGATACGACAACGCCGTCAGAAACTAAAGCAACATCGCTGTCGCCCGAAACCGCATTGAGCTCATCTAATCTTAAATTGATAGAGGTATTACCTGTTGAAATTATGGTAAATGTAGCCTTAATGAACTCCTTGCCTGCTGAAAAATCGGCAGGATTTTGTACCTCCGTGCTGTCAAAGTTAACTTCGTTTACTACTTCGGGATTCACAATTGCGTTCTGAACGTTTAAAAGCTCAAAGCTTTCAAGCTTAAGCACCTTGTTGTCATATGTCATACAACCCTGTGTGTTAATGATTTTTAAAGCTGATTTAAGACTAAACGCAACTGTAAATGTCTTGTCTAAAGTTGTATCATATGTAACCTTTGACGCGGTTGAAATATTAGAGGTTAAGTTAACTGTGAGCTTACCGTCTGCCGCGGTAGGAGCAACGGTCGTGGCTTCTGTTTCAGGTTCTGCTGTTGTGGGGGCAACGGTTGTCGGAGCGGTAGGCTCGGGGATTTCTTCTCCGGGAGCGAATACTTCCGCTATAGCGCAGTCATTGTCGGCAACTCCTGTCAAAACGAGGATAACTCTAACCGTTGAACCGTCATTCTTAACCTCAACCGAGCTGTCATTTCCCATTCCGCCCGGATGCCACTCGACATCGCCCTTGGCGTTTACATAGATTGCCTTAAAGTTATAAGTACCCGCGGAAATATTTTCAAAGATGTGGTAATAAAGCTTACCGTTGTCGGTTTTCATAAGAGTGTTAGGGTCAGCGGAGTTCTTCCACTCTGTTCCGCAAAGTCCTGACGAACCCGTTATATAGTAGCCTTCTGTAATTGCAGGAGCGGTTGTTTCCTGCGCTTCGGTTGCCGTTGTTTCCTGTGTGGCTGTAGTCGTCTGCTCGGAAGCTGTTGTTTCCTGTGTAGCTGTAGTCGTCTGTTCGGAAGCCGTTGTTTCACTTGGTGTAGTTTCCTCGGCAAAAGCCGCCACCGAAAGGCAGGATGCCAGAATAAGAGCCGAAATCATAACGGCAATAAATTTCTTGAAATTTCTCATTAGTATATCTCCTTTTCTAAAAAATAAGAACGATACAATTCTTCTAATTTATTTTAACAAAAAAAACGATGTATTGCTATTGTAAATAGTATATAAAAATAAAGCGAAATTTTTGGTTACTATTTAGAAATCAATGAAGCTTTCGAGATACGAGTTTAGCGGTCCGTCTAAAATTTTCTCTATTTCCTCGGGCTCGTCGGGAAGAACAACAAGAAGCTGTCCGCCTTGACGCACAAGATAGCCGTCTGCGCCCGAAAGGGGATTTTTAATCTTTTTTAAATCGTCGGGCGATTTACTCGCAAGCGCCTTTGAAAGAATATTTTCTATACCGTTTTTTTCGTCTGATGAAAGTCCGCCGACGATAAAAGCTATATTTGTATTTTCAAAGGCGTCAATAACAAGCTTTCCGAGAGCTTCCGGCTCGGTCGCAAAAAGCGCGGGCTGAAAACACAGGTCAAGATGTTTCAACCGGCTTTCCAATGCTTTTTCACATAAATTGGTTTTTGTAGCAAGATAAAATATAAGCTCGCAATTCACGTTCTACTCCTCCGTTTCGTCGCTGTCCTCCGCCTCGGTCGGCTTTTCGGTTACAACTGTAGGTTTTACAACAGGCTTCGACGATTTTGTCGGTTTTGTAGGCGCAGGTTTTTTGACTTTAATTTTAGTCTTTTTATATTTTGCTGAAATTCTTATATTGGAGTGTACAGTTATTTTCTTGGTCTTACGGCTCAAATATTTCTTCCCCTTAACTCCCGCTATACGCCATTTTTTTAAGGTGTATTTAAAGCCGTTTTTGCTAAAGCCTTTTATCTTGGGAAGTTTTACAGACGTTCCTTCCTTGACGGTTTTTTTCTTGATGATTTTTTTGCCGTTTTTACCGTATCTTGTTATTTTAACAGAGTAAATCTTTTTAGGCGGTTTCGTTGCTTTTGTTTCTGTAGCTTTTGTCGCGGCGGTGGTAGGCTCGGTCGTTTCCTTTAAGGATGTCGGCAGTTGTTCGCTACCCTTTAGCTTGGCGGAACCGTCATACCATTTTATTTCTCCATTTTTAAGCGCCTTTTTAAATGTCGATACGGTCGGTCTTGTGCCTCCGTAACGGCTGTAGTAGCATTGAGGCCAAACAGGGCGTTTATTTAAAGAGGCTGTATTTACGTCAACGCTTTCGCTTTCGTTTTCCCTGCATTCTCTCGCGACTATGACGGTTCTAAAGCCGTTAAATTCATAGGAGCAGGTTATCAAGGTCACAAGCCTGTCGTTTTCGTTTACGTTAACGGGGCAGTCTATAAGCGAGCGCACTCTTATGTTGTATACGTAATTCATAAACTGCGCCTTGCTCTTGAAATTGGAGCAGTAAAAATCAAAATATTCGCCTTGAGCGGGATTTACGTTTGATTTAAACACGGAAATGATTTTATAGGTTTTCGTTCCGCCGTTTTGAGTGCTCAGCTTTATCGAAGGGGATTTCTTGTAAAACTTTAAATCTCCCGAATAACGGCCGTATTTCATAAGGTCGCCGAACATCGTTCCGTCCTCCATATGGTGGCCGTGAAGTATGATATTCTTGCTTTTCATACCGTTTTTACTGCGGTAGTCAATAAAAATCGAGCCGAAACCGCGTGGTGTGTATTGCTTTAAATAATTGTGGTTTAAATAGAACTGGCTGTTGCGGTTGTCGGACTTGCTCTGAAGTACGGGGTAGTCAATTTTAGTATTGTTAACCTTTATCCAGCCCTTGATATCGCTGTTTATTTTTTTAAGCTTTTTCCAGTTTGGAGCGGTAGTTTTTTTAGATGAGTGTGAGTTTGAAGATGTGGTTTCGCTTTCATAAAATATCGTTCTTATATCGCTTTGCAAAGCCTGTTGTTGCGCAGGCATCACATACATATTATATATGAACATACACCCCGCAACCGCAAAGGCGCATATAGCCGTAAGCATAACCGATTTTCTGATTATTTCGTCTTTTGAATCGCCCTTTCTCGGAAAATGACGTTCAAAAAATGTCGTAATCTTAAGCTTTCTCTCGGTTAACGAGTAGCCGTCGGGATAAGCCTCGCCGTTTTCGTCAAAAGCTTCAAATACAAGCCGTGGCAGTTCTTTAAGACTTTTTTCATCAATATTCTTGGGAACAACCGCAATTTTTATGCCGATATAATTGAAAGCGTAAGCGCTTTTACCGTCAATATCAATCTTGAAAACATGGGTTTTTTTCCTGTTGTAGGAGATATATCGGGGTTCCTTAACTTCTTTTTTTACATCCTGCTTTTTGAGCTTTCCCGCTATGTATGACAGGTTGTTTTTCAAATCGCTCAATGACCTTTTTAAATCAAATTTCTCCTTGGCGTTCGGAACCTCCTGTACTTTTCTTTCCCCTCTGCTTATAACAAACGCAAATTCACTTCTGAAATCGTCGTCATTTCCGTCAATTAAATCCGTAATGACAACAAGGCCGGGCTTAGGCTCGCTTTTCACGGATTTTCTAAGCTCAATCTCTTTAAGAGGGGCAAAAAATTCACGGAGCTTTACGTCGTTGCCGTCTGCTTGAAGCGCGTTCAGGACCTCGGCGGAATATTCAGTTTTATCTTTTTTGAATTTTTTTGAGGGTGATAAAACCAGTATATTCAAAATTAATCCTCCCTTGTGTTTATATAGGTGACTTTAAGGTTTTCAAGCGCTCTTTCAATCATCGGCTCAAATCCGCCGAGCTTTTCGGCGTCTATTACCCTTTCAAGTACGGGTTTTGTGCGGGGATGTTTAGGAGTAAAAACAGTACAGCAATCCTCATACGGCTCTATTGAGGTTTCAAAGGTGTCGATGTCATAAGAAATATCTATGATTTCCTGTTTGTCCATTCCGATAAGCGGTCTGAACACGGGCAGGTCGGTTGCATTGTCCGTGCAGGCGAGCGCGTGGATTGTCTGGCTCGCCACCTGACCTAAGCTTTCGCCTGTTATAAGCGCCAGGCAACCCTTGTCACGCGCAATTCTTTCGGAAATTTTCATCATCAGCCTGCGCATAATAAGGGTGAAATACTCCTCGGGACATTTTTTGCGGATTGTTTCCTGAATTTCTGTAAACGGAACCGTATACATATTCATATCTCCGCTGTAAAGAGCGACCTTTTTAAGAAGCTTTACCACCTTTTGTTCGGCGCGCTCGCTTGTGTACGGCGGGCTCGCAAAGTGAATCGCGGTAAGACGTATTCCCCTCTTTGCCATCATATACGCCGCGACGGGAGAGTCAATTCCCCCGCTTATAAGAATCGCCGCGTTTCCGCCCGTTCCCACGGGGATTCCGCCCGCGCCCTTGAGCGCTTTTCCGCGTACGTACGCGTTAAAATCCCGAACCTCGACGTTTACAACAAGGTCGGGGTTATGAACGTCAACCTTCAGATGCGGAAACGCCCTGAGTATTTCAGCGCCTGTTTCACGCGCGATTTCAGGACTTTTATACGGAAATTTTTTATCGCTTCTTTTTGCCTCGACCTTGAAGGTTTTTATATTTTTAAGCTCTTTCTCAAGATATTTCGGGGCGGTTTCAAGTATTGATTCCAAGGTTTTTTCCGGGCAAATCGCGGCTCTTGAATATGTAACTATTCCGAAAATTTTTCTGACGTGCTCGCAAACCTCGTCGAGGTCGATAAAATCGTCAAGCGGAATAATCGAGATTGCGGACTGCGCCGACTTTATCTCAAATTTTCCCATATGGCGCAGAACTTTCTTGATATTTTTAATAAGCTTATCCTCAAACTGTCTGCGGTTTAATCCTTTGAGTACAATTTCGCCGACCTTAACAAGTATAATTTCTTTCATATTCTATTTCCTTTTTACAAGTGTATTTATTCCTTTACTAACCGCCTTTACAAGCGCGTCAATATCATCCTTTGTATTTTCTCTGCAAAAGCTTATCCGAATTGCGCTGTCGGCGGTTTCGGGAGTTAACCCGACTGCCTTTAAAACGTGGCTCGGTTTTCCCTTTGCGCAGGCGCTTCCGCTTGAAACATAGATGTCGTTTTGAGCGAGAAAATGGAGCATAGTTTCGCTTCGTATTCCGAGTACGGAAAAATTTATAATATAAGGCAAAGCATCGTCAGGGGAGTTGATTACAACGCCGTCAATCTCCGAAAGTCTTTTTTCAGCGTAGCAGTTAAGCTCGGTTATATACGCGTAATTTTCAGCAATAGCAATATCAATATCTTTTACAGCCTGCGCAAATCCCGCGATTAACGGGAGCGCCTGCGTTCCGGGGCGGAGCTTTTTCTCCTGCTCTCCGCCGAAAAAAATCGGCTTTATATGCAGATTTTTCTTTACGTAAATTGCGCCTACGCCCTTTGGTGCGTGGATTTTATGTCCGCTTACGCTCGCCAAATCAATCTGCATTTTTTTAAGATTAAGCGGAATTTTACAAAAGGCCTGAACACAGTCGCAGTGCAGAAAAGCGGGGCTGTTATTTTCATCAATAATTTTATGAAGTTTTTCTACTGGTAACACTGTTCCGAGCTCGTTGTTAACAGCCATAACCGAAACGAGAATTGTATTTTTATCTATCGCGTCTTTAAACATTTCAGCGCTGAAATGTCCGTTCTTATCGGGCTTTATATAAACGACCTCAAAGCCTCTTTCCTCAAGATTTTTTACAGATTCAAAAACCGAGCTGTGCTCAACAGCAGTCGTTACAATTTTATTTCCGCGCCGTTTAAGCCTCTCCGCCACCGAGAATACAGCGAGGTTGTTCGCCTCCGTGCCTCCGCTTGTAAAATATATTTCGTCTTCGCTCACACCTAAGGCATTCGCGAGGGTTTTTCTCGCGCCTATCAGCTCGCCCTCCGCTTTTATTCCCATTGTGTGCAGAGAGCTGGGGTTGCCGTAATTCTCAGTCATAAGCTCAACGACTTTCCTTGAAACCGTTTCGCTTACTTTAGTTGTGGCGCTGTTATCCAAATAGTGTTCCAAACCTGTTTCACCTTTAACCTCATACTTTTACATACCTAAAATGATTATACAATATATATAAAGAAAAATAAATAGGTTATTTTAAAAAAATTTGGCAAAAATATATTGGGTGATGTAAATTGATTAACAAAAAACAGTATTCAAGTATAGTAAAGAAAAATTCCCCGAAAAGTAAAACTCCGCTGAACTGTCTGAAAGCTTTTTTGGTTGGAGGAGCGATATGCGCTATAGGCCAGGGGATTTTAAATCTTTATCTTTATCTTAAAATCCCCGAGGAGCAGGCAAAAACCTTGTGTTCATCAACGCTGATTTTCCTCGGAATACTCTTTACGGCGCTTCACGTTTACGACAAACTCGCAAAACACGCGGGCGCGGGTACTCTCGTTCCGATAACAGGCTTTGCAAATTCTATGTCGTCTCCCGCGATTGAATTTAAATGTGAGGGACTTGTTACAGGTTTAGGCGCGAAAATATTTATAATAAGCGGACCTGTAATCGTTTACGGGGTTTTGACGTCGGCTCTCTACGGGGTTTATCTCTATATTATGAGCTTGTTTTGATTTTAGCGCAACGCTCTGTTGTTAATATGGATTTTTTGTGTATTTTAAGTGAATAAAAAATTATTAACAATCTTGCTCCTTGAATTTATAAAACAAAATAAATTATTTAATTAGCACACGCTTCCGAGCGTTCCTTTAAAAATATTGAAAATTTGTAATTATTTGTTAAAAAAAGCTTGACTTTTTGACAGATATGTAATAAAATGATAAACTAATTGATAATGGGAATTTTTCCGACTTTTGTCAATTTTATCTTGAAAATAAACATTGAATATTACCACAGTATTTTTTATTTGTCAAGTGTAAATTCGGCGATAATTGAAGAATTTTTTATTATCAAGGGAAGAATTGTAAAAAACCGTAATTTTTAAAGGAGTTGATACGCCTATGGTTAATGTAAAACCCGTACAGATAGGTAAAACCGAACGTATGAGTTTCGCAAAAATCGATGAAGTTATCGATATGCCTAACCTTATCGAGGTGCAGACGAAGTCCTATAATTGGTTTTTGGAGGAAGGTCTGAAGGAAGTTTTCAGGGACGTTTCAGGCATAACCGATTACACGGGCAATTTCGTACTTGATTTTCTCGATTACGAGGTAGACCTCGATAACCCCAACTACAGCGTTATTGAGTGTAAGGAGCGTGACGCTACATATTCGGCGCCGCTTCGTGTACGAGCAAGGCTTTTAAACAAGGAAACAGGCGAAATTAAGGAAAACAACGTGTTTATGGGCGATTTACCGCTTATGACGGACAGCGGAACGTTCGTAATCAACGGCGCGGAGCGCGTTATTGTTTCTCAGCTTGTCCGTTCTCCCGGCGTGTACTATAAAATGGAGCACGACAAAACGGGTAAAGAGCTTTTCTCATCGACAGTTATACCGAACCGAGGCGCGTGGCTTGAATACGAAAACGATGTAAACGACGTTTTCTATGTTCACATTGATAAAAACCGCAAGGTTCCCATCACCACATTTATCCGCGCTTTAGGTCTTGGAACCGACGCAGAAATTCTCGATTATTTCGGCGACGATGCGCGCATTAAGGCTACAATCGAAAAGGATACCACCAAGAGCGTAGAGGAAGGTCTGCTGGAGGTTTACAAAAAGCTCCGCCCCTCCGAACCCTCAATTATCGAAAGCGCACAGCTTCATATTAACAACCTTTTCTTTGACCCGCATCGTTACGATATGTCAAGAGTGGGCCGTTACAAATACAATAAAAAGCTCGGCATCTCAAACAGACTTTCAGGCAGAATTTTAGCCGAGCCGGTTGCGGACCCGCGTACGGGCGAGGTTTTGGCTCAAAGAGATGAAACGGTAAGCCGTGAGCTCGCGGTTAAAATAGAAAACGCGGGCGTTAAGGTTGTCTATGTCAGAGTACCCGAAAGAGATAACAAGACAGTTAAAATTATTTCAAACGGTATGGTTGACATCAGCGGTTACGTTGACTTTGACGCTAAGGCTGAATGCGGAATCAACGAGAATGTTGTATTTGATATTCTCTGCGATATTCTCGACAACGCCGAAAACGAGGAACAGCTAAAAGAGACTCTGCGTGAAAGAAAAGCAGAGCTTATTCCCAATAATATTACGGTTGATGATATATTTGCTTCTATAAACTATATGAACTGTCTTGCTGAGGGCGTGGGAAACACCGATGATATTGACCATCTCGGCAACCGCCGTATCCGTTGCGTCGGCGAGCTTTTGCAAAATCAGTTCAGAATCGGTTTCAGCCGTCTTGACAGAGTTATCCACGAGAGAATGACTCTCCAAAATCAGGACGCCGAAACAATGACTCCCAATACACTTATCAATATAAGACCCGTAACCGCGGCTATAAGAGAATTTTTCGGCTCCTCCCCTCTGTCGCAGTTTATGGACCAGAATAACCCGCTTGCGGAGCTTACCCACAAGCGCAGACTTTCAGCTTTAGGTCCCGGCGGACTATCACGTGACCGCGCAGGATTTGAGGTTCGAGACGTTCACTACACACACTACGGACGTATGTGTCCTATCGAAACCCCTGAAGGACCTAACATCGGCCTTATCTCTTATCTCGCGACATTCGCCAAGATTAACGAATACGGCTTTATCGAGGCTCCGTTCAGAAAAATCGACAAGGAAACAGGAATTGTAACCGATGAGGTTGTATATATGACAGCCGACCAGGAGGATGATTTCGCCGTAGCGCAGGCAAACGAACCGCTTGACGAAAACGGACGCTTTGTGCATAAGAGAGTAGTCGGCAGATACCGTGACGGTTTCGTTGAATATTCTCCCGACCGATTTGACTTTATGGACGTATCTCCCCGAATGGTTGTATCCGCCGCTACGTCAATGATTCCGTTCCTTGAAAACGACGACGCGAACCGCGCACTGATGGGTTCTAATATGCAGCGTCAGGCTGTTCCGCTTATGATTACCGAATCCCCGATAGTTGGTACGGGTATGGAATACCGTACAGGTACCGACTCCGGAGTATGCGTGCTTGCTGAGGGCGATGGAGTTGTCACGGGCGTAGACGCTAACAACGTACGCGTTATGTACGACAACGGCTCAGTTAAGGACTATCAGGTAATTAAATTTTTAAGAAGCAACCAGGGAACCTGTATCAATCAAATTCCCGTAGTTGAAAAAGGCGACCGCGTTAAAAAGGGAGATGTCCTTGTTGACGGTCCCGCAACAAAAAACGGTGAAATAGCGCTCGGTAAAAACGCTCTTATCGGATTTATGACCTGGGAGGGTTATAACTACGAGGACGCTGTTCTTATCAGCGAAAAAATAGTCAGAGAAGATGTATATACATCTATCCACATTAACGAATACAACACCGAGGCAAGAGATACAAAGCTCGGCCCCGAGGAAATTACGAGAGATATTCCGAATGTCGGCGACGATATGCTTAAAGACCTCGATGAGAACGGTATTATTCATATCGGCGCGGAGGTAAGCGCGGGCGATATTCTTGTCGGCAAGGTAACTCCTAAGGGAGAAACCGAGCTTACCGCCGAGGAAAGACTTTTGAGAGCCATTTTCGGTGAAAAGGCAAGAGAGGTACGAGATACTTCTCTCAGAGTGCCTCACGGCGAAAACGGTATTGTAGTTGACGTCAAGGTATTCACGCGCGAGGACGCGCGCAACGAGCTTCAGCCGGGCGTAAACAAGGTAGTGAGAGTTTATCTCGCTCAAAAGAGAAAGATAAGCGTCGGCGATAAAATGGCGGGACGTCACGGTAACAAGGGCGTAGTTTCAAGAATTTTACCTGTAGAGGATATGCCTTTCCTACCCGACGGCACTCCGCTCGACATTGTGCTTAACCCCCTCGGCGTACCATCCCGTATGAACATCGGCCAGGTGCTTGAGGTTCATCTCGGATACGCGGCAAAGGCGCTCGGATGGAAGATTCAGACTCCTGTATTTGACGGAGCTCACGAGCAGGATATTTTTGAAGCGTTTAATATGATGCGTGAGAAGGACGATTATCCCGACATATCGGGTGTAACGGGTATCGACTTCGGAGAGTGTATCCGACAAAACGGCATCTCAATGGAAGGCAAAACAATGCTCAAGGACGGACGCACCGGCGAGTATTTTGATAATCCCGTAACCGTAGGTTATATGTATTACCTAAAACTCCACCATCTTGTTGATGATAAGATTCACGCCCGTTCAACCGGACCGTACTCGCTTGTTACTCAACAGCCGCTCGGCGGTAAAGCGCAGTTCGGCGGACAGCGTTTCGGTGAGATGGAAGTTTGGGCGCTCGAGGCTTACGGCGCGGCGTACACTCTTATGGAAATTCTCACGGTTAAATCCGACGACGTTGTAGGACGAGTTAAAACCTATGAGGCTATCGTTAAGGGACAGAACATTCCGGCGCCGGGTATCCCCGAATCGTTTAAGGTTCTTATTAAAGAGCTCCAGTCGCTCTCGCTTGACGTTCGTGTTATAAACCGCGACGGAGAAGAGATTGACCTTAAACAGCATTTTGAGGAGGACGACGATTTACCCGTTGATAACTCGAATTTTGATGAAAAGAACGTTATGACGTCAACCTCTATGGAAAGCTTTACGCTTGACGAGGACAGCAATAACGATGAAAATATGTTTGACGACCAGTCACTTATCGACGAATCGGGCGATGATTTTGTTGATTTTGACGGCGGCAGTGACGAGTTTTAATAAGGAGGAGCAAAATGGAAAATAATGTTTTTGATTCAATAAAAATTAATCTCGCTTCTCCCGAGCAGATTTTATCCTGGTCTTACGGCGAGGTTAAAAAGCCCGAGACTATTAACTACAGAACCTTAAAGCCAGAACGCGACGGCTTATTCTGCGAGCGTATTTTCGGACCTACCAAGGACTGGGAATGTCATTGCGGAAAGTATAAAAGAATCAGATATAAGGGCAAAATCTGCGACCGATGCGGAGTTGAGGTAACGCGCGCAAAGGTAAGACGCGAGCGTATGGGACATATACACCTCGCCGCGCCTGTATCGCACATCTGGTATTTTAAGGGCACACCGTCAAGAATCGCGCTTATTCTCGATATTTCCCCGAGAAATCTTGAACGCGTGCTGTATTTCCAAAGCTATATCGTAACCGACCCCGGCGACTGCCGTGAGCTTGAAAAGCTTCAATGTCTGTCCGAAACCGAGTATATGGATATGCGGGAAAAATACGAGGACGACTTTAAGGCGGGAATGGGAGCGGAAACAATCCTTGAGCTTTTAAAGGAAATTGACCTTGACGAGCAGGCGGAAACAGTAAGAGAAGAACTCGAAACAGCTACAGGTCAGAAACAAGGCAGACTGATTAAAAAGCTTGATGTAATCGAAAGCTTCAGAAGCTCAGGAAACCGCCCCGAGTGGATGATTTTGACCGAGGTTCCCGTAATTCCGCCCGATATAAGACCAATGGTACAGCTTGACGGCGGACGTTTTGCGACTTCAGATTTAAACGACCTTTACCGACGTGTAATAAACCGTAACAACCGTCTTGCAAAGCTTATTGAGTTAAACGCTCCCGACATCATTATCCGAAACGAAAAGCGTATGTTACAGGAGGCTGTTGACGCTCTTATTGATAACGGCAGACGAGGAAGACCCGTAACAGGTCCCAACGGACGCGCGCTCAAATCACTTTCCGATATGCTGAAGGGTAAGCAGGGACGTTTCCGTCAGAATCTTCTCGGAAAACGTGTCGACTATTCGGGCCGTTCGGTTATCGTAGTCGGACCTGAACTTAAAATGTACCAGTGCGGTCTTCCAAAGGAAATGGCGCTTGAGCTGTTTAAGCCTTTCGTTATGAAACGTCTTGTTGAAACGAAAGAGGTTATAAATATTAAGGCCGCCCGCAAAGCGGTTGAACGCGCTAAGCCCGAGGTTTGGGACGCTTTGGAGGTTGTAATTAAGGGTCACCCCGTACTTTTAAACCGCGCGCCCACTCTTCACCGCCTCGGTATTCAAGCGTTTGAACCCGTACTCGTAGAGGGCAGAGCGATTAAACTGCATCCGCTCTCCTGTACAGCGTATAACGCCGACTTTGACGGCGACCAGATGGCTGTCCACGTTCCGCTTTCAGCGGAGGCGCAGGCAGAGGCGAGATTCCTTATGCTCGCCGCAGGAAACCTGCTTAAACCTTCCGACGGCCAGCCTGTAACAGTACCTACTCAGGATATGATTCTTGGCTCCTACTACCTTACGCTCGATAAGGACGGAGAACCCGGAGAAGGAAAAATATTCCGTGACGTTGACGAAGCTATGATGGCTTATCAGACAGGAGTTATCAAGCTTCATTCAAAAATAAAAGTCCGCCGTACTATTGAAACGGACGGCGAGATAAAGTCTGCTTTAGTAGACACCACAATGGGTAAAATAATCTTCAATAACCCGATTCCGCAGGATTTAGGTCTTATTGACCGTTCAATCCCCGAAAACAAGTTTAAGTTTGAGGTTGACTTCCTTGTAGATAAGGGCGGATTAAAGAAGATTATAGACGCCTGCATCGAAAAGCACGGCACTCAGATTACATCTGTAGTTCTCGATAACATTAAGGCGCAGGGCTATAAATATTCGACAATCGGCGCAATTACCGTAGCGGTTTGCGACGCGACCATTCCGCCTGCCAAGGGCGAAATTATTGCTGACGCGGAGGCTAAGGTAGACGCAATCAGCGAGGAATATATGCTCGGTCTTCGTTCCGACGAGGAGCGTTATGCAGATGTTCTGAAAATTTGGGAAAAGGCTACAGATGACGTAACCGCTAAGCTCCAGGAAGGACTTGACCGTTATAACCCGATTTATATGATGGCGGATTCAGGAGCCCGCGGTAGTATGAGCCAGATTCGTCAGCTCGCAGGTATGCGCGGACTTATCGCCAACACCTCGGGTAAAACAATCGAAATTCCTATCAGAGCTAACTACCGTGAAGGTCTTAATATCTTGGAGTACTTTATTTCTTCCAGAGGCGCGCGTAAAGGTCTTGCCGATACTGCGCTTCGTACCGCCGACTCGGGTTACCTGACGCGTAGGCTTGTCGACGTATCGCAGGAGGTCATCATTCACGAGGAGGACTGCGGAACTAAGGAAGGCTTAGAGGTATTTGATATTGTCAGCGAAGGCAACGTTATCGAGGACCTCCACGAGCGTTTAATCGGCAGATACCTCATCGACGATTTCTGCGACGAGAACGGAAACACCCTCGTAAGCAAAGACGTTATGATGGGAGATGAAGAGGCGAATATAATTATTAAAAGCGGTGCAGAGAGCGTTAAAATCCGCTCCGTACTCGGTTGTTGCGCACGACACGGCGTATGCCGTAAGTGCTACGGCTCCAACCTCGCTAACCGCCATCCCGTCACAGTCGGAGAGGCTGTCGGAATTATTGCGGCGCAGTCAATCGGCGAGCCCGGTACACAGCTTACAATGAGAACGTTCCACACGGGCGGTGTCGCGTCAGCGGAGGATATTACACAAGGTCTTCCCCGTGTTGAGGAGCTTTTTGAAGCGCGCAAGCCCAAGAGCCTCGCTATGATTAGTGAAATTGAGGGCGATGTCCGCTTTGAGGAGAGAAAGAACGCAAACCACGCCGTTATCTACAACAAAGAAACAGGCGAGGAACGCGCTTATCTCATTCCGTTCGGATTCCGCGTAAAGGTCGAGGAAGGACAGCATATCCAAAAGGGCGACAAGATTACCGACGGCGCGGTCAATCCGCACGATGTGCTCGCTATCCTCGGTACGAACGCTGTTCAGGATTATCTTATTTCCGAAGTACAGTCTACCTACCGCCTGCAGGGTGTTGATATTAACGATAAGCATATCGAAGTTATCGTTCGTCAAATGCTTAAAAAGGTTCGTCTTGACGACGCGGGAGATACCGAACTTATTGCAGGTCAATCCTACGACAAGACCGCTGTTCTCTCCGCTAACGAGAAGATTAAAAAGCGTATCGCTAACGGTGAGGAAGGACTTAAAGAGGCAACATGGACGCAAATGCTCCTCGGTATTACCAAGGCGGCTTTAGCTACCGACAGCTTTATGTCCGCGGCTTCGTTCCAGGAAACAACCCGTGTACTCACAGACGCCGCCATTAAGGGTAAGGTTGACCACCTTATGGGACTCAAAGAAAACGTTATTATCGGTAAGCTTATCCCTGCCGGTACAGGTATGCGACGTTATAACGAAGTTGAGCTTGACGTCAACCAGACCGAAACGACGGAAACGGATTTGGAAATCTAAAAACCAAAGAGTAACTTCACCAAACTAACAGACAACGTATTTTTACGTTGTCTGTTTTTTATGGAAATTTAACCTTTTGTTATGTTTTAGTCCGCATTTTTAAATCAGAGTGTCCGCATAGGTGATTTATCACTTGCGCGGACTTTTTTAATTGTAATTTTCCACATAAACGGCTTTGCTATTTTGACTATTATGTCAATAGAATTTGACTTTCCTTTTATGTTATCATTTATATATATGTAAAACATAAATGAAGTTTTGAAAGGACGATTTTATGAAAAGGCTAATAAAAAAATCAGCAGGCGCTTTTCTCGCGCTGACGATTGTACTGTCGATTATCGCAGGCGTTAACACCTCGGCTGTCGACAGCTCAAAAACAGCTTCGGGGGATTCAAATACATATACTAAAGCCTCGCAGGACCTTGATAACCGCTACGGCTACGACAAGGACGACCTCGGCGCCACATACACTCCGAACGGTACAACGTTCAAAGTGTGGGCTCCTACCGCTACAGATGTAAAGGTTAATCTTTATACAACAGGAAGCGACAAGGAAACGGGAGCGCAGAAATTGAGCACAACCGCGCTTGATTACAACTCGTCTACAGGTATTTGGTCAAAGACCTTAAACGGCGATTATAAGAATAAATATTATACCTACACTATAACAGCTAAAAATGTTACGGGAACTAAAACAACTACCAAGGAAACACAGGATATTTATTCGGTTGCAACGGGCGTTAACGGTCAGCGTTCACAGATTGTTGACCTCGACTCCACAGACCCAGAGGGCTGGAATAACGACGCCCACGTTCTCTTAGACAAGCAGAGCGATTCTTTTGTATGGGAAGTTCACGTTAAAGACTTTTCGTACGACACAAAATCGGGCGTTTCCGATAAAAACCGCGGAAAATTTTTGGCGTTTACAGAAACGGGCACTACCCTGGACAACGACGGACAAACTCCGACAATGATAGATTATCTTAAAAATTTGGGAGTTACCACGGTTCAAATTACACCTTTCTACGATTTTAACAAAGATTCCGTAGATGAAACGGGACCCGACAGCCAGTTTAACTGGGGTTACGACCCCGTAAACTACAACGTCCCCGACGGCTCGTACTCCACTAACCCATATGACGGAAACGTTCGTATTAAGGAATGTAAGCAGATGATACAGGCGCTACATAACGCGGGAATCTCCGTTGTTATGGACGTTGTATATAACCACACCTTCTCGGCGCCCGAATCCTCGTTTGAGGCTTTTGTTCCGAATTATTACTACAGAATGAAAGCAGACGGCACATATTCCGACGGTTCGGGATGCGGAAACGAAACCGCGTCCGAGCGCAGAATGTACCGAAACTTTATGATACAATCCTGCCTTTACTGGGTAAACGAGTACCATATAGACGGCTTCCGCTTTGACCTTATGGCTATCCACGACGTTGAAACTATGAACCTTTTAAGAAACGCTATGGACAAGGTTGACCCGAGAATTACACTATGGGGTGAGGGCTGGACAGGCGGTTCCTGTACCTATCCCTCGACAACCTGCACAGGCGAAACCTTCCGTGCCGCAAATCAAGGTAACGCAAGCTATTTAAGCGAGAGAGTCGCTTACTTTAACGACGGAATCCGCGACGCTCTTAAGGGAAGTGTTTTCGACTTAAAAGGAAAAGGCTGGGTTCAGGGCGCAAGCTCTTCACTCGCGAATCTTAACTACGGTATTCTGGCAAATACAACTACAGAGGGTACAGGGCGCTGGACAGCGCGTCAGCCGTCGCAGACGGTAACATACGCGTCCTGTCACGACAATCAAACCTTGTGGGACAGACTTGCCTGCTCTCAGGGTATAACGGATTTCCGTTCAAGAAATGAAACTCTCGCGGCTCAAAATAAACTTGTGGGCGGATTTCTTAATATGTCGCAGGGCGTAACCTTTATGCTTGCGGGCGAAGAAATGGGACGTTCTAAGGATAACGATGAAAACAGCTACAAGTCCTCGGCGACATTAAATATGATAGACTGGTCGAACGCAAAAACAAATTCTGATATTGTTAATTATTATAAGGGAATGAGAGAAATACGAAAGCACTTCTCCCCTCTTCGTGATAATACCAACAATTCTTCTGCGTCATACAAGACGAGCTCGGGCTCAAAAACAGTGCTCGACGTATCTAAGGTCAACGCAGGAAACGTCAACTGGTTCGCGTGGACCTGGACTACCGAAAGCGACGGCCGTTGGGTAGCGGGACACGGCACAAGCTCCTCCGACATAACATTCGACGGAGTAAACAACGACCTCATATTTGTAGCGTTAGACCCATCTAAATGCAACAACGGCTCTAATCCTACCTGGGACGCTAAAATTGCGCAAACAGGAAATCTGACGCTCGGAGGAAGTAAGTTCACAGTTACAAGCATCAGCGGAGAAAGCATAAGAGGAAACTGGTCGGGAAGCGCGGGAGGCGGTTCAACACCGTCGAACATCTACGCGGGCATTTGGACAAATAACACCTCGGGCGAATGGAAAAAGCTCGCTGTAATCGCAAACAACTCGTCCTCCCCCGCTGAATATACAATTGATTCCTCGGAGGGAACTAACTGGGTTATTATAGCTGACGCTAAGTCAGCGGGAGTAAAAAATCTCGGAACCGTTACGAACGGAAAGGTGACCTTAGGCGCTTACTCTATGGTAGCGGCTGTCGATAAGGAAAGCTTTGACAGCGTAGATATTAAACCTACAATCCCGACAACAGCTCCAACCTCTGCTCAAATGACAACGGCGCCCATTTCTACCCAGCCGTCTTCCGCAACCGAGGCAACATCCACGGAACCCACATACGAGCTTGGTGATGTAAACCGTGACGGTCATTTAAACATTCTCGACGTAACTCTTATTCAAAAGAACGTAGCGTATATTATAACCTTTGACGAACAACAGCGAAAGCTTGCTGATGTTAACAATGATAATTATATAAGCATCAAGGACGCCACCAAAATTCAACATATTATTGCTAAGATGTCATTTTAACATTAATTTTAGCATAATTTAAGTAAAAATACTGATTTATAAAAAAGACAGCGTTGATTGTTTCATCGTTGTCTTTTTTCTATGAAATTTTATTTGTTATTTCATACATAAACTACACCGCGATTTTGACTATTTTGTCAATAGAATTTTTTACATATAGTATGTTAAAATATATTATGTACAAATATCCTACAAGGGGGATTGTTTTATGAAAACACCTATTAAAAAATTTACGAGCGTGTTTCTCTCACTTTTAATGCTTGTTTCGGTTTTTACCGTTTCAGGCTCTGTTGCTTCTGCAGTAGACACAGACAACGTTTCCACAGGCGAGCATACTGTCGTACTTGACGCTTCGTTCTGCGATTCAGGAGGATATGCCGAGTGGTACGCGTGGACCTGGACCGGTGATGCCGACGGTCATTGGGTACAGGCAAGCGGCGGAACAAGCTCAAGCGATATTACATATCAAGGTATTGAGGAGAAAGTAACTTTTGCGAGAATGAACCCCGCAAAAGAACTTCCCTCTTGGAATACCGAAACTGATACTCAAATAGTGTGGAATCAGACGGAAGACCTTACTGTTGACGGCGGTAAATATGTTATTGACAGCTGGGGCGACGGTTGGGGCGCTAAGCTTACAGGTCACTGGGAAGACGGCGGCGGAGATGATCCTCAGCCTGCCGGTGACTACTATCTTGTAGGATATATTAACTCTGTCGACGTTGAGGGTAACGAATACCCTTTCATAGACGGACAGTTAACTTTATCAGTAACGAGCGATACTTATGTTGCTGTAAAAAATTCCGCGGGCGATTGGTATATGACACACGGTTCGCCCGATATAGGCTTGACAAGTACAACGCTCTACAAAACGTATTACGGAGAGGAAGGTACGGATAAATTCTTCCTTCCCACCGGTGAAGTGACAATCACACTTAGCGACAACGGTAATGATTCTCTTAATATTTCATATACGGTAAACGGCGATATAACAGACCCCGTCGTTACAGACCCCGTAGTTACTGACCCTCCTACTGACCCTCCGACGGACCCTCCTACTGATCCTCCTACTGATCCTCCTACTGACCCTCCGACAACCCCGACTTCGTCGGTAACCGACCCCGTTGTAACTACACAACCTGCGTCAACTATTCCTACTGACCCAACATACGATGACGAAGATAAAAATTTGTATGTATCCGCAAAGTCAAATATTAATATTGCAGGTTCCAAGGTTAAGGCAAACGGAAACATTATATCTGTTTCCTTTACCCTTAAAGCTACCGAAAAGCTTGACGACGGACAGTTCTTTGTAACTTATGACAGCTCAAAGCTTAATTTATCCGCAACATATAACACTCAATCTTCTATGTTCCCTGTTGCTAAGAATGCAACCTATAATCTTGACGCGAAACCGTCAATGATTATGTTCAACTTCTCGGGAACAGAGGGCGCTTATGACTTTACAAACGGCGGTGTTCTTATAAATCTTGTGTTTACACGCAAAAGCGCGTCGACCGTAGGTACTGCTTTGGTTTACCTGAATGTTTGCGACCTCAACTCAAAGAATACGTCGTATGTTGATGACGGTAACATTAAAAATCCCACAGGTCTTGAAGTCGGTCAAACTGTTTTTGAGCCTGCCGTTACCGAGCCTAAGGACGATGACGTCGCAACTGACGCAAATCCAAACTTAACAGTAAACGCTTATTCAAATATTAACCACGAAATTCAGAAAATCGTTGTTGATAAAAATAATGTCAAGGTTACATTCAAAATGACTGTTCCAGAGCTTATCGCTTACGGAAAAGGCGTTGTAACCTATGACTCCGACAAGCTTGCCTTGGAGGCTAAATATAATACTCAAAGCTCAATGTTTACAACCTTAAATTCCCAGACAATTTATAATCTGAAAGCGGGAACGGGTACTATGATGTTCAGCTTTACAAGCGCTGACCCGTCAACTCAGTCCGGCACATATGACTTCAAAGCAGGCGGAGATATAATCTCTCTTGTATTTACATTAAAGCAAGGCGTAACAGGCTCGGCCGATGTCTATCTTGACCTTATAGATTTAGGTACGTTCACAAAGGACTACATAGAGCAAGGTAAATCAACCCCGTCGACAGGAGATATTACCTCGAATGTCATACTTGAGGCGCAGACTGCGACAACATCTCCTACAAGCGAAACGACTATTCCTATTGCGTCATCAGGAGGCGGCGAAGTCACAACGCCGACTGATGATTCGAGTAATACCACTCCTAATACAAGCGAGTCAGCAACATCTCCGACAGCTAATACAACAGCTAAGCCCGCTCCTAAGCCCACACAGCCGACAACGGCAGCTAAGCCGTCGAAAAATGTAGGCAAGGGAACTCCCGTAGCGTCTGCCGATAAATTTGTTAAGAATCTCAAGAATGATAAAGACCCGAAGGGCAGTGTATTTAACGGTCTTAAAGCTAAATCGTCTAAGGTTAAAAAGACTTCAATAAAAGTAACCTGGTCAAAGGTTAAGAAAGCTAAGGGCTATATCGTTTACGGCAACAAGTGCGGAAAGAGCTATAAGAAGATAAAGACGGTAAAGGGTACATCTTATACACAGAAAAAGCTTAAGAAGGGTACGTATTACAAGTATCTGATTATGGCATATGATAAGAATAATAAGATACTCTCGACGTCAAAAACACTCCACGTTGCAACGACCGGCGGAAAGTACGGAAACTATAAGAGCGTTAAGCTGAATAAAACGAAGATATCGCTCAAGAAAGGCAAGACCTATAAGCTGAAAGCTACCTGCAAGAAACAGAGCAAGAAGCTGAAGGTTAAAGACCACCGCAAGGTTAAGTACGAGAGTACGAACACAAAGATTGCGACAGTATCTTCAAGCGGTAAGATTAAAGCTAAGAAGAAAGGTACGTGCTATATTTACGCGTACGCTCAAAACGGAGTTTACAAGAAAGCTAAGGTTACCGTAAAAAAATAACATAACAGCTTAAATAACAGGGGCAGTTCATATGAACTGCCCCGTTTCAATAAAAGCTTTTGTATTTATTTGTATTTATCACATCATACGTTATTTATATTATCTTATATAAACAGCGCAACAGGTTATAATTCTTATAAAAGGGTGGCTAAAATATGAGCTTAACAATAAATATATATTACACAGGAAAAAACGGAAGCGCAAGAAAATTCGCGGAAGAAATGGTTTCAAAAGGAATAACGGACAGAATTTTAAATGAAGAGGGAAACGAAGGTTATGAATACTTTTTCCCAATGAATGATTTTGAAACAGTACTGCTGATAGATAAATGGAAAAATCAAAAGGCGCTTGACTTGCATCATAAATCAGAAATGATGAAAGAAATAGCAGAGTTAAGAAAAAAGTACAAGCTCAGTATGAAAGTTGAAAAATATACGGAAATATAAAGGCAAATAGGTCGTACATCTTGTATGAACCTATTTGCCATTGACGCTTAAAAATTAAAATAAAGGTAAACAGCTAAAACTCCAAGGCAGAGTACAAAAAGAAAAACAATAAGTATTATCCATTCCTTAAAATCAGCTCCACCGTTGCTAATATTGCGGTCATTATTCATATATTCACTGTCGCTGAAAATTTCGTTATCAGGAGTATTTTTCTGTTTTTGGGATTTATTTTTTCTATCGGGTTTATCGTGCTTGTCAGGGTTAATGTACTCGCCATAGCTTAAATCCACTGTTTGCGGAGTTTTGCCGTTTCGGCGATTTGCAATATCGTCATAAACCGAATACTCCTGCGCGTTAACAGACGGATTCCGCTTTGCGTTTATCGGCGGGGCGGGGTTTTTCGGTTTTGTTTTATTTATCTGCCCCGATTTTATCGGAGCGTTATTTTCCGCATTAAAATGAAAATCCCGTTTTGACATATCCGCGCCTCCGATTAAAATTTTTCTAAATAAAATTTAACATCTTTGTCGGATAATGTCAACAAAAGCTTTAAATCAAATTTTAATAAAATTTCAACTTTTTTCCGCCTTTATGTTTTTTCTGAAAATCAGCTTAAAAGTCTTACGCACAAAAGGCTGAATAAAGAACAATTGACTGAAAAACGCGAACGGAAAGTTAAAACATACAAGCTTAGCCCAGTTGATTAACAGGCTGAAAACATTAAAACCCGAATAGTACGGAAAGTAGAGCCACGCGGCGATAAAGCTCATTGCGGGGCACATTATTCCAACCGTAGCGCAGATTATCGCTGTTTCAAATATAACAGGGTGAGTATCCTTAGGATTGAAAATCCTTGACGCAAGCTTAAACGATAAAGGACTTCCTACGAGAATTTCAAGCGTATAAGCGAAAGCGAACTCAACTAACACAACAGACCAAATCGGCATAAATGAACCGAACATATAAACTCCGCCCTGATTGTTAATCGAGCCGATAACGCTGTCTATCCCGTTATTCGCGACAAGCGCTTCCCTGTTTATAACATAAAGACTGTAAAAAACATAAGCGTGGACTGTTATTATAACGGTAATAAGAGCGAATATCATTCTTTGAAATTGATTTCTCGGCATAATTTCCTCCTGTTTTTTTGCAAAAAAATACACATAGTACCTTTAATGCGTTACCGTAATCAGATTTACATACAAAAGTACTACATGTGTCGTTGCAATATTAAATTTATCGTGAAAATAATACCACAAATCGCAAAATTTGTCAAATTACAGACAGTACAGATTTGTGTCCCAGTGTGGAATATACGGATGATGTCTGATATAAAATTTGTATTCGGGGTTAATTTCATTCAGCTGTAAAATAAGCGCAAAAATATCCTCGCTCCTGTGATAGAGAGCGACGTTCAACTTCGGCTTAAACAGTTTAAGCGTGTTTTCCATACCCTCAAATGTTTCCCTCTCCGCACCCTCAACGTCAAGCTTAGCGTAAGTAATTCTCTTTCCGCAGAGAATAGTATCAACCCTCGCAACCTGCACAGGCGTTCCGTTTTCATCAATGGCGCAGTTTCTGCCCGATTTAGAGTTAAAATTAATTAAAGTGTTTTTATTGTAGGAGCCTAAATTCCAAAGGCTTACGTTTTTTAAATTCGCGCAATAATTTTTAAGCTTAACAAAGCTTTTTTTATTCGGCTCAAAGGCAGTAATGCTGTTGTAACTGCCCCCGGAGTAATTTAAAAACTCCTCGATTGTATCGCCGTTGTAGGCGCCGAGGTCAAGATAAGCCTCGCTTTCACCGAGTTTTAAAATTTCAAACGCCTCGGTTTTTTCGGTTGTGCATCTCTCGAGAATTTTAATATCTCCGCTGTACTGAAACGCGATTATATCTCTGAAAACCTTTCGGCTAAGCTCGTCTTCAAGCAGTCCGTACGCCTTGTTAAAAAGATTTTCGTTTTCCCTGTAAAACTTCTCGTTAAAAATATTTTCTCCGAATACGGGAACGGACGGAACAAGCAGAGTATGTCTTTGAGCTACCGATTTAATATGCTCCATAACCTCTTTAATATTGCTCGCAAAGCAGAGAGCCACCGCAAAATCACCGAGTTCATTTTCAAAATCACTCAGCTTTTTAACGGTAAATCCTCGGAACCTCTGCCCTCTGACAAAATCATCGCTCGCCATAACTCCGTAAGGAGAAATTCCGAGTTTATCAAACCGCGCGAGAACCTTATCCGCGCCATCGCCCATTCCGTATAAAATTATCGGTTTATCCGTTGTTTTAAAAAAGTCCCAAACAGACGTCAGATTTTCTATAAAATTCATAACGTTCACTCACTAAAAGCCTTAATACGGCATTACACCCGCTTATCAAATATCACTTGTTTTTCAAGCGTAAAACAAATACTTATTTTTTTCTGTAAATATTTATAAAGAAAAACGCCCACCCTATTGGGTGGACACTTTATGTGTTGGCATCTCCCTATTTTCACAGGCCGTCGCCAGCCAACTATCTTCGGCACCACTGAGCTTAACTTCTGTGTTCGGTATGGGAACAGGTGGACCCTCAGCGTCATCGACACCAACTCATCGTCTTTTGACGACTTGATTATTATATCATTATTAATTTAAAAAAGCAAGTCTTTTTTTAAAATTTTTTTAATTTTTAATGGCAGGATATTAATATTGACGAAAATCTCAAAATGGGGTAAAATTATATATTAGGTTATGATTGGAATGATTTTATGAAAAGTACATATAAAGCATTACTGCTTTTAAACTCGCTTTCAATTTTCAGAAAAATTTTAAACAGAAGCGTTATTTCAGGCTACAAAAGGCTTTTGGAGAGTTTATCTAAGCCCTGCGAAGATTTTTTATTCGCTTACGGTGAATTTTACAACCTTTTATCAGATAGAAATATGACCGAAAATCTGTCATATTATATTACGCAAACGGCGCTTTTTGACGAAAACAGCTTTACCCTTTCCGCGGCGGCAGGCAAAACTTCAGAGCTTGGCGAAAACGCGCTTAACGCGGTAAAACGCGACTGCGAAACCATTTTAACGCTTTCAAATCTGTCCGTCGACGATATAATTAATGATTATAAATACAAATCCGAAATTGCTGAAATTGCGGACGCTTTACCGAGGTGGAATCGAGGCAGACCCGTAGAGGAATTTGCAAACGGAGTTGACCTTAAAATACTAAGCAATTTTTACCGCAAAAACGGTTGCGGGATGTTCGCGCGTTACAAGGCGTTTATATGGCGAGACGGCGATATTAAACCCGTGTGCCACCCCGATAGGATTGAAATAAAATCATTTATCGGATACGAAAGGCAGAGAAATCAGGTAATTGAAAACACAAAGGCGTTTATAAACGGAAAAGCCTGCAACAACTGTCTGCTCTACGGCGATATGGGCACGGGAAAAAGCTCAACCGTTAAGGCTATAGGAAACGAATTTAGAAAAGACGGGCTGAGAATCGTGGAAATGCCCAAGGAAAGGCTTATGGATTTTCCGATTCTTGTCGATAAAATCGCGTCACTGCCTATGAAGTTCATTATCTTTATAGATGATTTATCATTTCAAAGCCAGGATAAAAACTACACCTCGCTTAAAGCGGTGCTGGAGGGCGGTCTGGCCGCAAGGCCCGACAACGCGCTTATTTACGCGACCTCCAACCGCAGGCATCTGATAAAGGAAAGCTGGCAGGACAGAGATACCGACGACGTAAACCGCAGAGATAATATGCAGGAAACCCTTTCCCTTTCAGACCGATTCGGTCTTTCGGTTTGCTTTAGCAATCCCGACAAAAACGAATATTTGGAAATTGTATTCGCTCTCGCTGAAAAATCGGGAGTTGAAATGGATAAAAACGAGCTTTCAATCTTAGCCGAACGCTTTGCGTTAGGACGCGGAGGACGTTCGCCGAGATGCGCAAAGCAGTTTATTGAATCGCTTAATTCATAACCTTGGGAGGTCAATTATGCACAGAAAAATATTGACGATGGCTACAGCTTTACTTTTAATACTTACCGCTATTTTCTCCACTTCCTGTAGTGCCGAGAGTGAGTATCCGGTTACTATCGGAAATATTACGCTTAAATCCGAGCCGAAAAATATTGTTATACTTAACAAAAACCTTGCCGATATTATTTCCTGTATCGGATATGACGTTAAAATGGTCGGAAGAAGCGACGAGGTTAACCAGAAAGGAATGGGCGTTGTCCCGAGCGTGGGCTTAAACGCAAACGCCTCCCCCGCGTCAATCGACGAGCTTGACGCAAACGTAGTTTTTGCCGACAACAGCCTTGACAAATCTGTTACAGACGAGCTGAAGAAAAAGGGAATTACAGTTGTTATTTTGGAAAACGCAAACACACCGAAACAGGTTAAAAACATCTATAAACAGCTCGGCGCTCTGCTCGGCGGAAATATCACGGGAAAAGCCAAGGGCAAAGAGGCGTGTGAAATGCTGTTCGAGGAACTCAAAGACGTAAAAGCCGCTGTTCAGACGATGGACGTTGTAAAAACCGTATGCTACCTTTACACGGAAAACGGCGTACTTAAAACATTTAATAAGGGAACTTGGGGCGCGAATATGCTCGATTTCACGGGCGGTATAAATGTTTTTGAAAATTCCGACACAGACGTAGTCGTTCCCGAAAATCTTATGCTCTCAAATCCCGATTATATTTTCTGCGCCGACAGCGACGTTATAAAATATTTAAAGTCGAGCGAAAAGCTTAAAAAACTTTCCGCTTTAAGCAAAAACACATCAATAATTTCATATGATGAAATAAATATGCAGGGCGACACGGCGCTCGATGTACTTGAAAAAATGCTGAAGGTTATGCGACCGGAGGATTTCAGCTGATATGGGACATCCTCTAAAACATTTTTTAACCATTACAAACCACCGTCACAAGGTGATGTTTAACTGCCTGCGCGCGGGGATACCTCTGCGCGGACTTTTACACGACCTATCAAAATACACGCCGACGGAATTTATCCCCGGAGCAAAATATTTTCAGGGAAGCCGTTCTCCGAACGAGGGCGAAAGGGAGGCATACGGTTACTCTAAAGCGTGGATTCATCATAAGGGCAGAAACCGCCACCATTTTGAATACTGGACTGACTACGACCCCGTGACAAAGAAATTCAGCGGGGTTAAAATGCCCAAAAAATTCCTCATAGAAATGTTCTGCGACAGAGTTGCCGCAAGTAAAATCTACAATAAAGACAAATACACAAACTCAAAGCCCCTCGAATATTTTTTAAAGGGCAAGGGACACCGCCAGATTATGCACCCCGAAACCTCAGAGGAGATTGAATTTCTTCTTCGTATGCTTGAGGAAAAAGGCGAAAAAGAAACTTTTAAATATATAAGAAAAATAAGGAGAAACTCCAATGTCAAAGGTAAATGATACAATTAACGCTATGACTGAATATTTCCGCGGAGATGTAAAGCGTATTCAGCATTTTATGAAGGTTTATACCGTCGCTAAAACAATCGGGTTAAATGAAAATCTTCCCGATGATGTCCAGTTTCTGCTCGAAATTGCCGCGATTACTCACGATATAGGTATTAAGGTCAGCGAAGAAAAGTACGGCTCGGCAAGCGGAGAGCTTCAGGAACAGGAGGGACCTGCGGAGGCGGAAAAACTGCTTGACAGGCTCGGCTTTGACGAGGAGTTTATTGACAAGGTTTGTTACCTGATTGCCAATCACCACACCTACAAGGGTATAGACAACGCGCCCTACAGAATTTTGGTAGAGGCGGATTTTCTTGTTAATATTTATGAGGACCATATAAGTATGGAACTTGCGAAAAATGTTAAAGATAAAATTTTCCGTACGGAATCGGGAATTAAAATGTTTGAGCAAATGTACGGAATGTAAATTAAACTTATTTAACAGTAAAATCGGGCGGAAAACCGCCCGTTTTTTATATTAAAAGCACAACATACAAAACGGGCAACGCAAATAAGCGTTGCCCGAAATTTAATGATTTTCAGATAATCACTTAATAACTCTTACCTTAATTACCTGCGAAAGAGCCTCAAGCTTTGAAACAGAGCTGTCATCGTCAGCGTCAACAATAGCATAGCCGTAAACTCCGCGGGTCTTAGCCTCGATAGCCTTAATACCCTCGACAGCGGAAGTTATACTCTTGACCGCGTCGTCGTCGCCCTTAAAGAGTACACAGTAACGAACCGAACCCGATTTAGCCATTGTGACATTAGGATAGTTGACAGAATTTACGATATTGCCGTTTTCAAGGTATTCCTTAACCTGGTCAGCCGCCATAACAGCGCAGTTATCCTCGCTTTCGGGAGTAGACGCGCCGAGGTGAGGCATACAGATTACATTTTCCTCCGCAAGCACGTCATCGGTTGAGAAATCGGTAACATACTTAGAAACCTTACCGCTCTTAACAGCGTCTAAAACAGCCTTTGAGTTTACAAGACCGTCACGGCTGTAGTTAAGAATACGAACGCCGTCTTTCATCTTAGCGATTGCGTCCGCGTCAATTAAATCCTTTGTATCGGGGGTAAGCGGAACGTGAACCGAAATATAATCGCTCTCGGTAATTACATCGTCAAAATTAGGATAAACCTTGATTGACGGGTCAAGCTTTAAAGCGTTGTTAACAGAAAGGAACGGGTCGTATCCGATAACTTTCATTCCGAGAGCTGTCGCCGCATTCGCAACAAGAATACCAATTGCGCCGAGTCCTATAATGCCGAGAGTTTTTCCCAAAATCTCGGGACCAACGAACTGGCCCTTGCCTTTTTCAGCCATTTTTCCGACAGCGTCGCCGTTGCCTTTAAGTGTTTTTGCCCACTCGATTCCCTCTACAACCTTACGGGAGCTTAAAAGCAATCCGGCAATAACAAGCTCTTTAACAGCGTTAGCGTTAGCGCCGGGTGTATTGAAAACCACAATACCTTTATCGGCGCACACGTCCTTGGGAATATTGTTAGTGCCCGCGCCGCAACGAGCGATAGCCAAAAGGCTCTCGGACATTTCCATATCGTGCATAGACGCGCTTCTGACGAGTACAGCGGTAGGATTTTCAACAGCGTCACCTACATTATAGTTATCGCCGAGACGGCTTGTTCCGTTAGGTGAAATTTTATTAAGTGTAAGAACATTATACATAGTTATGTACCTCTTTATGAATTTTCTTCTTCAAATTTCTTCATAAACTCAACGAGCTTTTCAACGCCTTCAATCGGCATAGCGTTGTAAATTGACGCTCTCATACCGCCGACTGTACGGTGTCCTTTAAGGTTAACAAATCCTGCCTCCGTAGCCGCCTTAACAAACTTAGCGTCGAGGTCAGCGTCGCCCGTTACAAACGGCACGTTCATAAGAGAGCGGTCCTTTTTAACAACCGTACCCTTGAACATTTTGCTTTGGTCAAGGTAATCGTAAAGAATAGAGGCTTTCTTCTCATTAAACTTCTTCATCTCTTCAAGTCCGCCCATATTCTTAACCCATTTAAAGATTTTACCGCAGATATAAATATCATAGCAGGGAGGAGTATTGTAAAGAGAACCTGCGTCTGCCTGAGTTTTATACTTCATCATAGTGGGTGTCCCCGGAAGAACATCGTCAGATATAAGGTCCTCGCGGATAATTACAACCTGCAGACCTGCAGGACCCGCGTTCTTCTGAACGCCCGCGTATATTACTCCGTACTTTTCAACATCAACAGGCTCCGACAGGAAACAGGAGCTTACATCGGCAACAAGGGGCTTGCCCTTTGTATTGGGAAGCTCGTGGAACTTCGTACCGTAAATAGTATTGTTCTCGCAGATATAAACATAGTCGGCGTCCTCGCTTATCGGGAGGTCGGAACAATCGGGAATATAGGAGAATGTCTTATCCTCTGATGTAGCGATTTTATTAGCCTGACCGTAAATTTTAGCTTCATTGAAAGCCTTTTTTGCCCACTGGCCCGTTACTATATAATCAGCAACCTTATTTTTCATAAGGTTCATCGGAATAGCCGCAAACTGTAAGCTCGCGCCGCCCTGAACGAATAAAACCTTATAATTGTCAGGAATATTCATAAGCTCGCGGAGGTCCTTTTCAGCCTCCTTGATAATATCATCGAACCATTTTGAACGGTGGCTCATTTCCATAACGGACATACCGCTGCCCTTGTAATCAAGCATTTCATCAGCGGCTTCCTTCAGAACAGACTCCGGAATTACTGCCGGACCCGCGGAAAAGTTATAAACTCTTGCCATTTTTAATTACTCCTTTTAAAATTATTTTAAATTTGCATAACATATATGTAAAATTATACCTTAACAAAATAATATTGTCAATATTTTAACGAAGAAACTCCGCTCATTTTACAGTTTCATTTCTCCAACCGCGTTTCTTATATCGTCGCGCATACGAACCGCTTCTTCCCTTGCTTCTTTCGCGAAGTCCTTTTCAACCGCTCCGTCCTTTTTTGTCCACGCGCACATAATACCTCTGCTCGAGTTGATTACCGCTCCGATTCCGTTTTTATCAAACGCAAATTTAACGTCATCAGCTCCGCCCCCCTGCGCTCCGTAACCCGGAACGAGGAAAAATGTATGCTCAAGCTTGGAGCGAAGTTCTCTGAGCATTTCGGGATATGTTGCACCGACAACCGCGCCGACACCGCTGTAGCCGTATTTTCCCTTTACAGCCTCTCCCCAGCTTTCGCACATCTCGCCCATATTTTCGTAAACGGTTTTACCGTCAATTTTTTTATCCTGAAGCTCTCCCGAGCTCGGGTTTGAGGTTTTTACAAGCACAAAGATACCCTTATCTCTTTCACCGCATACCTTTAAAAGCGGATTAATTCCGTCAGAGCCGAGATAGCCGTTGACAGTAAGCGCGTCCGCAGAGAATGCCTCGATTTCCTCGCCGTCCACGTCGGTTGCCCCGAGATGAGCCGTTGCGTACGCCTGCATTGTTGTTCCTATATCATTACGTTTTGCGTCTGTAATGACATACATACCCTTATCCTTTGCGTACTTTATAGTTTCACAAAGCGCCTTTACCCCCTGCCAGCCGTACATCTCGTAATATGCCGCCTGCGGTTTTACAGCGGGGACAATATCATAAAGCTCGTCAATAAGCGCCTTATTAAACATTAAAAGCGAATTTGCCGCGCCTTCGAGGTTTCTGCCGTACTTTTCAAAACATTCCCTTTTTATAAATTCGGGAACATAGTCAAGCTTCGGGTCAAGTCCCGCAACGGTCGGGTTCTGCATTTGCACAATTTTCTCTATTAATCTGTCAAGCGCCATATTGTCCTCCCTTAGTCTAAATCAAGAAGCTCCAGTCTGAAGTTTTTATAATCCTTGCGGTGCGCCTTTTGGAACGCGATAGCCGTACGGGGGTGGCTGTTTCTCTGTCCTGTAATAATATAGGGAATATCAAATCCCCACTGAACGCCCTGCTCCTTCAAGGCTATCATATGCTTTTCAATATGGTCGAGTATCGGCTCGGTTCTGTATTTCGGATTTTTAAGGAATCCGATAAGAAGCTCGCTTCGGCAGTTTCCCGCGCCTCTGCCCATTCCCATAACGGTTGAATCGAGGTAGCTTACGCCCTCCTGCAGAGCGTCAATCGTATTCGCAAACGCAAGGCTCTGATTATCGTGGGCGTGAATACCCACATTTTTGTTGTATTTATCGGCATATTCCAAATACATCTGCGATGTACGGCGGATTTGCTCGGGATAATAAGCGCCGTAGCTGTCCACGATGTAAAACGTATCGACAGGAGTTTTTCCGAAAATTTCAAGCGCCTCGTGAATATCCTCCGTCTTTTCCTTTGAAATAGCCATAATGTTGATTGATGTTTCATAGCCGAGCTTGTGAAACTGTTCAATCATATCGCAAGCAACGGGAATCGTATTTACATAAGTAGCGACGCGTATTAAATCAACGGGGCTCTCGTTTTTAGGACGAATATCGTTTTTGTAGTCGCACCGCCCTACGTCAGCCATAATTGAAATTTTCATCGGGGAATTGTTTTCGCCCACAACCGCGCGTATATCCTCGTCGTTGCAAAATTTCCATTTTCCGAATTTTTCGGGGTCAAACATTTCTTTTGACGCTCTGTAACCAAACTCCATATAGTCGACGCCCGCCTTAATGTTGGCGTGATACAAGTCCTTTACAAACTCATCCGTAAAGAAAAAGTCGTTACAAAGTCCTCCGTCGCGCAACGTCGCGTCAACAACCCGTACGTCGCTTCGCACGGACAGTAAATTACCTTTTGACATAATGATTATCTCCTAAATTACCAATTTTCAGTCCTTATAGACTATTTTTCCGTTAAGCAAAGTATACTTAACCTTTCCGAAAAGCTCCCTGTTTTTAAACGGACAGTTTTTGCTTTTTCCGTGAAGCTTTTCAACGTCCGCTGTATAGCTTTCGTTTATATCAAAAATCACAATATCCGCGTCGGCGCCAACCTTTAATGTGCCTGCGTGGATATTCAGAATTTTTGCCGGATTGGTACTCATTTTTTTAATAAGCTCGTTTATGCTCAAATATCCCGTTTTCACAAGATTTGTTATACCGGCGGAAAGTGAGGTTTCCATTCCGATTGAGCCGTTTAACGCTTTTTCAAAATCAGCCTTTTCCTCCACGGCGTGCGGAGCGTGGTCTGTTGCGATAGCGTCAATCGTGCCGTCCGAAAGACCCTCGATAACCGCTTTTCTGTCCTGCTCCGTCCTAAGAGGCGGATTCATTCTGAAATCCGCGTCACGGCTTAAAAGCTCCTTTTCGGTAAACGAAAAATAGTGGGGAGCGGTTTCGCAGGTAACCGAAACGCCTCTCGATTTTGCGTCGCGAATCATAGCAACGGAATTTTTTGTGCTGACGTGGCAGATGTGGACAGGTACCTCAAACGCGTCGGCATACGCAATTTCTCTCTGCGCTCCGCAATCCTCGGCAGAGGCGGGAATACCCTTAACATTAAGCTTTTTTGAAACCTCTCCTTCGTTAATTATTCCGCCGTTTGCTATCGAAAGGTTCTCGCAGTGCGCGGTGATTTTCATACCGAGCTCTGGAGCCTTCTTCATAGCGTTAATCAGCATTTTGGTATTTTCAACAGGTCTGCCGTCGTCCGAAAGAGCGACGGCTCCCGCATTTTTAACTTCTTCTAAATCGGTAGCCTCTTTACTCATAAGACCCTTTGTAATGCTCGCCGCAACGTATACCTTAGCGTCAGCGTTTTTAGCCTTATCGAGAATATAGCTTACCGTTTCCGCGTTATCTACAGTCGGATTCGTATTAGGCATACAAAGCAAACTCGTAACTCCGCCCGCGGCGGCGGCTCTACAGCCAGAAATAATATCCTCCTTGTAAACCTGACCGGGGTCGCGAAGATGAACGTGCATATCGACAAGTCCGGGAGCTACTATAAGACCGCTTGCGTCAATCACCTCGTCCGCCGTATCAAAGATGCCTATCTCAGCAATTTTTCCGTCCTCAATATATATGTCGGAAACTTTATCCAAATTCTGCGACGGGTCAATTACCCTCGCGTTTTTTATAAGTAAGCTCAAAAAATCACCTTAATCTCTTCTGTCTTTCGGCTGAGGTCTGCGGTTTGAGGGATATACCGTTCTCTGCTGAGGACGCGAACCGCGCGGATAAGCCGTTCTGCGGACAGGTCTGCCCTCCTCTGACGAACGAACCTTAACGAGGTCGTTCTCCCCTCGGTTAGCGTTCTCACGCTGGCGCGCACGCTGTGCCTCACGCTGTATCCTTCGGCGTTCGGACGCCTCCTTACGGCGTTCTTCCTCAATTTTCATACGCTTTTTCCGCGCGCGGTTTTTCTTTATCATTCGGTAAAGATTTATGCAGAAATACTTGCAGTGAATTACAATATATACAATTATCATCAAGATACTCTGCAATACCGACAAAATTCCTCTGCCTATTGTCATAAGAACGCGCTTTGCGGTTTCAGCGGATTCGTGCCGTTCCTCGCGTATTCTGCGCGACTCCTCTTTTGCCAAGCTGTACTCGTCAACCGCGGTTTCAACGTCTGAGTAAGAGTACATATCTTCTTTTTCGGGTACCTCGTCAAAATAATCGTCCGCCTTGTCAAAGCTTTCCTCCGCCGAGTTTTGAACAAACCCGCCTTCACTGTCTTTTTCTTCATATACAGGCTTTTTTTCAGGCTCTTCTTCCTTAAATTCCATTGGCTTTGCAATCGGAATTTCTTCCTCCTGTCCGCTTACTCTGCGAGCATTGTTTGCTACAATTTTCTGTTCAATCGGAACTTCCTTTTCAGTTTTCTTTACCTTTGCGCCCAAAGGCTCGTCGGCTTGAGTATCCTTTCTCTGCGGTTCATAATCTCTGTTTTCGGCGCGTTTTTTATTCTTTTTATTTTCCTTGCCGATTTCCTCAATCGGCTCATAATTTTTCATAAAGCTCATAGTCGGCTTTGTTATATTAAAGATGCCCTTACGCGGAATTTTTGTGGTTTCGGAAATTCTATGCTCGTGCGCAAGCTCGTGAACAATATTTTTGTGCTTTCGGCTCGGATTTTTAAAATGTCTGATAAGTATTACAAAAACTACTGCAACAATTATAAGCCCGATGAGCGTAGCGACTCCGTATATAATATAATCTTGATGCTGAGCGAAAAAGTTTTCCTCCAAAATTTTAGTTTGCTTAATTACAGAGGTAAACATTTCTTCATCATCGGTACTTATCTTCTCTCCCGCGGGAGCGTCAAGCGTAATTATTATATTCATACCGTTGATAACGGTGGAGTACTGCTGAGCCTGAATAATTTTTTTACCCGATTTTGTGCTCATTGTAAGGTAAATATACTTTATGTTATTAAACTCAACTACCGAGCCCGATTTATACGCGTTGTCGTTAAGATATCTGTTCATAACGCCCTTAATTTCGTCATCGGAAAGGCTTTCGTAGTTATTGATTTGTTCGCTGTTTTTATCCTTAGTCATAGTGACGGTTAAGGTAAGCGAGCCGTCCTCTTTCATTGCCTGAAGATAGATATTGCCGTTCTCAAAATTTTCAATCGTATCTTTATATTTAAGACCAAGCTTAGATAAAAACGGGTCTGTTTTTTCGCTGTCGCGCGTAAACGCAAGCATATCGTTCGGAATAGGTATGCTCATATTGAGCTCGTCAATCTCGTAAGATGTTTTCTCTGCAAACGCAGTCAGACATACATTTCCGAAAGCGATTACAAGGATAACAAAGACAGAAAAAATTCGGGCAAATTTTTTCATAGTTATCTACCTCCGCAAAAAACTACTTATATACCGTTTATTATACTATTTTTTGGCTGTAAAAGCAAGAAAAATTGCTAAATTACGGAAATAAACTTACATCTTTACGGTTTTTAACTTTTATGATAAAATTTTAAGCGGTGATACTATGATTGAATATGAAATAAGACGGCTTATAAAAGACGCCAAAGAAAACGAAGGCCTTAAATCAGAGCTTTTAAAGTCAAGAAAAGGCCCCGACCCTATGAAAAATTTTTGCGACGTTTGCCAAAAACACGGATACGAAATTTACTTAGGGGAACTTTTCTCCTACGGAATGGATATGAACGACTCAAAACTCCGCTCAACAAACGGAGGAGGAAGCTTTGCCATAGACGGCTGGGATGACGCCTTTGAAAATATTTTTGAGGAGCTTAACGGTTAATGTTAAGCTCCTAAAAATTTTTTCTTTTAATTAAACGCTGAAATATGAAGTAAAACTGAAATTAAATCAAAACCACCCGTTGAACGGGTGGTTTGACCAGCCCCTATAAGGGGCTATTACAGGCTTACCCCCTGCAGCCG
>CANPXF010000008.1 GCA_947585745.1 uncultured Clostridia bacterium
AAGAGTAAAACTCAAAAGTTTTGGTCTTTTAACTTTTTCCTTTCTCTCATTTCTTTATTCAGTTTTTAGGGTACTAAATTGTTTAAAAATAATTAAGACACTGCAAACGCAGTGTCTTTTTTACTTTCTTTAAGACGAGTTTTCGGGGTACTAAACCAATAATACGCTTTTAAAAGTGAAAAGTTTTTAGAAATCACCTGAAAGCTCCTGTTACGGAAAGCGTTTCGGGATTCACAATTATTACGCTTTTTCCCGTTTGTCTTGCGTAGTGTATTGTGTTCGCTGTTCCGCTCGGACTGCCGTTGAATACGGCTAATACAATTTGACTTGAATCGACCATATATTTGTTGCGTTTTAGCATACAATAATTATCGTAGTCGTATTGAATAATAGTTTTTTTGTCGCATTTCTCTGCTATTCTGAAATATCTTTTTCTTTGCGACGCCGACCATTTTGCCGTTTGAGTAATGCAGGGAACTGCCGATTCCAATGTAATATCGGGGTATTTATTTCTTAGCTTGATGATAATTTCGGCGCATATGAGGTCTGTTCCGAGAGCCATTCCCGTAATAAAATGATTGACGTTATGTCTTACAATCAGCGTTTCAATTTCTTTTTTCAGGATATTTTTTAGTCTTACACACATTTCATCATCTTCATTGTAGCCGAAGGGCAGTCCTTTTGGTCTGTGTCCCGTAAAACAACAGGTGTTTCGTTCTGACATTTACATTATCCCCTTATAATTATTAGCGTTATAATATATAACGCTAATACATAGTATAACATAAAAAACACGAACAACTCCATAAAAATTGCAAAAAAAATACTGCGTAAAAAATACGCAGTAAAATTATTTGCCTTTAACCTGTTGAATCATAAGCTCCACTATATCAAGTATCCGTTGTTGCTCGTCAGGCGGAAGCTCGTCTAATTTTTCCGAAAGAACAGACGCTTTATAATCGTTGGAATGTGTGAGAACATCGCAGAATATTGCGTCGGCTGACGTTTCCAAGCCGTTCAATATCAAAATCAGCTTTTCGCAACGCGGAAAGGAAGCGCCTCTTTCCAAAGTAGAAATATAATTGGTGGTCAAACCCAGTTTCTCGGCAAACTGCTCCTGAGTAAGCCCGATTTCCTCCCTGCGCTGTTTAATCCGCCTGCCAATCCTCTTGTCTATCATACAGAGCACCTCATACCATCTAATAATCTGTTCATACATAGTATAATTCGTAAATGCGGATTATTACAGATATGCTAATACACTTTATCGCTATTAACGGCATAGTATTCGGAGAATCTTTTTAATTTTTTACTTAAAAAGTCGTTATAAAGGTAAAGGCTGTGACAGAATTTTAAGCGGGAAGAATATCAGAAAAATACTTTAAAGAATGTAAAAACAACTTAAAAAATTTCCTCTGTAAATCAAATGCAAAAAATTTTTATGCGGAGATTAAATGTCGAAATTTTACGAAAAATAGCGTATTTCCATTTTCGGGAGATATTTTGGTATTGTTTCCTGCAAAAATTCTTTTGCCTGCGTTAAAAGCTCTTCTCTGTAACGGTATTTTCCTCGCCCTCTGCCCGTCATTTGATTTGAACTGAAAAGCTGTACCGCGTTCGGGAAAGCCTCGGAGTTAATCGCGTTTTGCACAAAGCTGTAGGTCATAAATATGATTTCCAAAAATCCGCTTTCTTTAACGGCACTGCTTAGGGAGTTTTTTAGTGTGGAGAGTAATTCTTCGTAAAGGATTTTCCAGTCGGGCACCAAAATAACGGGAGCTATCAGCAACCCCACGGGATACCCCGCCTCGCACATAGAGTTGACTGCCTTAATTCTGTCTGTCAGGCAGGAGGTGCCGATTTCAACTGTGCGTATGATTTTCTGAGGATTTACGCTCATACGGAAGATGGTTTTGCGCTGATGATTTAATCCGAGCAGGGGCTCCACCATATGAAATTTAGTGGGAAAGGTCAGCCTGCCGTCCGCCCGTTCGGCAAATTCTTCAATAGTCCACGGAAGATTATTTGTAACCGTATTTTCCAGAATTAAATCGCTGTTGCTCCCGATTTCAAACGTGTGCGCGCCGGGCGAGGCGTTTGCCGTTTTTATCATTTTTTCCATCATTTCACCGCGGTTGACGAACACCCGAAGATACGAGCATTTATTGTAATTGCAAACTAAGTAGCAGTAAAGGCACATAGCCGAACAGCCCGACGAGGTGTAGGGAACAAGAAAGTCGGAAACCTTATGATTTTCAGTATATCTGTGAGTTTTTCTTATGCCGATGACAAGGTGGCGTTTCAGTCGTATAAAGTCACGGTTTGAACAACTGCGGAGCTGGGGAATATTGTTATGATTTTCAATTTTTTTCCACGGAAGACGGCTGTATTTTTTTTGCAAAAATTGTCCGAGCGGATATTCGAGCGCCTGCGGTTCGTAATAAACGCTGTCAAAAGAAAGAAGCATATTAAAAATCCTTTTTTCAGTTTATACGGATTATTGTTTCCCGTTTTTGTAAATAAATTAAAAACGCAGGAGGAAATTTAATGTTTTGCGTTTTGCTGATATTTACAAATTTACAAATTAAATTTTAATAGTTGAAATTATTTGCTAATAAATTTCCGTTGTATTATAATAAGGCTGTAAAATTATAATAATTAGAATTTCAAGGGGAATTTGTATGACGGGTAGTTTTTATAAAATAGACAAGTGCACGGAAAAAGAAAAATCGCATATAATCGAGGAACTTATATCCTATAATTTATCAAAAGTCGAAGCGACTCAAAATGAGCTTTTTGTTGATTTGAGTTATAAAATTGAAAGTCAGGGAAAAATTATTGCAGGAATTATTGCGCGAATGTACTGTTGGAATGTGGTTTATATAGACTCCCTTTGGGTTGACGACTTATACAGAAATCAGCATATAGGGACCCGAATGTTACAGCAGGTCGAGTCAGTTTCAAAGAAAATGGGAGCGTATCTTATTCACTTAGATACATTTGATTTTCAGGCAAGAGATTTTTACGAAAAACACGGCTACACGGTATTCGGAAAATTAGACGATTGCCCAAGACACCATTGCCGATATTTTTTAAGAAAGGATTTATAACGAGGGGAGATTTATGTTACCTGAAAGAACGCAAGCGGAAATGCTGTTGGAAGAAGCCGAAAAATGCAATCCCGGTCCGTGGGCAAACCACAGCAGGGTAACGGCTCATTGTGCAGAAAAAATTGCAGAGTTATGCGACGATATTGATGCATCAAAAGCGTATATTTTAGGCTTGTTGCACGATGTTGGCAGAAAGTTCGGCATACATCATTTAGGTCATGTTTTTGACGGATATAAATATATGATGAAATTGGGATATGATGACGTGGCAAGGGTGTGCATATCACATTCATTCAATAACAAATCCATTGATGAATATATAGGCGATTTTGATGTATCCGATGCTGAATTAAAGAAAATACAACAAGAATTGAGAAAAATTGAATTTGACGAATATGATTTATTGATTCAATTATGTGATGCCTTAGCAGGAGCCGAGGGGGTGCTTAATATAGAAGATAGAATGAAAGACATTAAAAGCAGATATGGTACATATCCGCAGAAAAAATGGGATAAAAATTTGGAATTAAAAAAATATTTTGAAGATAAAATTGGTATAGATATTTACACGGCGGTCGGTAAAGAAACATTTAAGATTTTTTGAATATTTACTTTCTAATATTTCCACGTCAAATATTGCAGTCGCCTTATGTCATATTTTAATTTTTTTATTCTGTTCTAAATAAAATATATTTTTTGTTAATTGGATTTATATAAATTATAAATGCAAGTTTAACCCCGTTATAATTTACAAATGGAAGAAGAGTATTAATATTAAAATATATTGTGTGCGTTCATTTAGAAAGCAAGACGTCTTAATCTATGTGCACGCTTTTATTCAGTAAGCCGTGCAAATTTACCGTTTTGTGCGTTAAGATGATATCGCGTTTTTGTTTTGCATATCATTTACAAACCTACATAAATATATATTTTTTGCTAAAACTTTCTGTTGAGAATTTTTTAACAATATGTTATAATTAAATGAATATGTGAATGGATATGTATTTTGGAGGGTGTCAGATGAAACTCGGTCTTGATATTGGTTCAACAACCATTAAGTGCGCGGTTCTTGACGACAACAACAAATTAATATACAGCACCTATCAGCGACACTATTCTCAAATTACCGAGAAAATCGGCGAAATCCTTTCAACAGTTAAAAACGAGGTTGACGGCGTTGAGAACGCAACCGTTGCTTTGAGCGGAAGCGCGGGAATGGGCGTTGCTGAGAGCTGTGGAATAGATTTTGTTCAGGAGGTGTACGCAACCCGCGTCGCGGCGAACACCTTTATCCCCGGAACAGACGTTGTAATCGAGCTCGGCGGAGAGGACGCAAAAATCCTTTTCCTCTCGGGCGGACTTGAGGTCAGAATGAACGGCACCTGCGCGGGCGGTACGGGCGCCTTTATCGACCAGATGGCAACGCTTTTAAACGTGCCGTTGGAGGAGCTTGACGAGCTTGCCAAAAAGCACGAAAAAACCTACACAATCGCCTCGCGGTGCGGTGTTTTTGCGAAAACAGATATTCAACCGCTGTTAAATCAGGGGGCGCGCAAGGCGGATATTGCCGAAAGTATTTTTAACGCTGTCGTTTCGCAGACTGTGGCGGGACTCGCGCAGGGCAGAGAAATCGAGGGACAGGTCGTTTATCTCGGCGGACCGCTGACATTTATGAGCGAGCTTAGAAACTGCTTTGACAAAACTCTCAAAACAAAGGGTATCTGCCCCGAAAATTCGCTTTACTATGTTGCGTGCGGGGCGGCGCTGTGTTCTTCAAAAACCATTGATTTTGATGAAGTAATCGGTAAGGTGAAGAATTATAAAGGCGCGGGAAATTTTGCGTTCAATCCGCCTCTTTTTGAAAACGAGGAGGAATACAATAAATTTATAGAACGCCACAACAAGGCGTACGTTGAAACCAAAGAGCTGAAGGGCTACAAGGGCAGGGCGTATATTGGAATGGATTCGGGCTCGACTACGGTAAAGGCGGTCGTGCTTTCGGAAAACTGCGAACTGCTCTACTCGAAATATATGCAGTCAAAGGGCAATCCCGTTGAGCTTATAAAGAGCTTTCTGGAGGAGGTTTACGAGATTAATCCCGAGCTTGACGTCGCTTCGTCGGCGGTTACAGGCTACGGCGAGGACATCATTAAAAACGCGTTCTCCGTTGATTACGGTATTGTCGAAACAATTGCCCACTTTACCGCCGCAAAGCATTTTATGCCCGACGTTCAGTTTGTTATCGACATCGGCGGTCAGGATATTAAGTGTTTTAAAATTCACAACGGAACAATCGACAACCTGTTTTTAAACGAGGCGTGCTCCTCGGGTTGCGGAAGCTTTTTGCAGACCTTTGCGAACGCTCTCGGGTATTCGATTGAGGATTTTGCCAACAAGGGAATTTTTGCGAAGCACCCCGTTGACCTCGGCTCGCGCTGTACCGTGTTTATGAACAGCTCCGTAAAACAGGCGCAAAAAGACGGAGCGACGATTGAGGATATTTCCGCGGGACTTTCGCTTTCCGTAGTAAAAAACGCGCTCTATAAGGTTATAAGGGCGACCTCGCCCGACGAGCTGGGACGCAGGGTCGTTGTGCAGGGCGGTACGTTTTTAAACAACGCGGTTTTAAGAGCCTTTGAGCAGGAAATGGGCGTTGAGGTTGTGCGAAGTAACATCGCGGGACTTATGGGAGCGTACGGCGCGGCTCTCTATTCTATGGAAAAGGTTAAGGACAGGGAAAATCCCAGGTCCTCCATAGCCGATAAGGCTTATCTCGATAACTTTGTACATACCATTAAGGTCACAAACTGCGGACTTTGCAACAACAACTGCCGTCTTACAATCAACACGTTTTCGGGCGGAAAGAAATTTATCGCGGGCAACCGCTGTGAGCGGCCGATAACCAAAAAGGCGCCGAAAAACGACAGAAATATTTTCTCATATAAGCTTGAGCTTCTCTCGCAGTATAAACCCGTTGAGGGCAGAAGAGGAACAATTGGGATTCCTATGGGACTTAATATGTATGAGCTTTTGCCGTTTTGGTGGAGGTTCTTTACGGAACTCGGATTTAAGGTCCTTCATTCGCCGTACTCAAACAGAAAAATTTATCAAAAGGGACAGCAGACAATACCGAGCGATACGGTGTGTTTCCCCGCAAAGCTTATGCACGGTCATATTAAGTGGCTTTTGGACGAGGGAATAGAGAATATTTTTTATCCCTGTATGTCCTACAATTTTGATGAGGGACTGGGCGACAATCACTACAACTGCCCCGTAGTCGCGTACTATCCCGAGGTTATAAAAAATAATATGAAGGGTATCCGCGACATAAACTTTATTATGCCTTATCTCGGTATTCACAGACCTAAGGATTTTCCGAAAAAAGCGCTCGAAAGTTTACAGCGTTATTTCCCGAACCTCACCTTAGGCGAGGTGAAAGCGGCGTCAAAGGCGGCGTATAAGGAATATGAAAATTATTTCTCAAGGCTCAGAATACGCGGAGATGAGATTATTAACGAGGCGGAGCAGAACGGCCGTGAGATTATTGTGCTTTCGGGACGGCCATATCATATCGACCCCGAAATTAACCACGGAATTGATAAGCTTATTTCGGGCTTTAATGTGAGCGTGGTCAGCGAAGACGTAGTCAGCGCGCGCGCTCCCGAGTTCCACACGGCGGTTTTAAATCAGTGGACATATCACGCGAGGCTCTACGCGGCGGCGAATTATGTCAGCACACGGGACAATATGCAACTTGTTCAGCTCGTGTCGTTCGGATGCGGAGTTGACGCGATTACTACCGACGAGGTTCGTGAAATATTAGAGAGAAACAATAAAATTTACACGCAGATTAAGATTGACGAAATCACAAACTTAGGCGCGGTTAAAATAAGAATAAGAAGTCTTTTGTCCGCAATAGGCAGAGAATAGCGCGCCGAAGGAGATTTTTTGATGGCTGAGTTAAAATACGACAAAAACGGCAGACTTCTCTTTACAAAAGAGATGAAAGACGAGGGTTATACAATCCTTGCGCCCTCGATGGCTCCGATACATTTTAATATAGTAAGAAACGTATTCGTTCACTCCGGCTACAAGGTTGAATTTGTTGATACCGCAGGGCCCGAAATTGCGCAGACGGGCTTGAAATATGTGCATAACGACACATGTTATCCCGCGCTTTTGGTTATAGGACAGCTTATCCACGCTCTGCAGTCGGGCAAATACGACGTTAATAAAACCGCCTTGATGATTACCCAGACGGGCGGAGGATGCCGTGCGAGCAACTATATCTTTCTGCTTAGAAAGGCGCTTAAAAAAGCGGGATTTGAACAGGTCCCCGTTATCTCGCTTTCAATCGGTATGGAGAAAAATCCAGGCTTTCATCTGACGGTTCCGCTTATAAGGAGAGTTTTGGCGGGACTTGTGTACGGCGACGTGCTTATGCTTTTATCAAACCAGACCAAGCCTTATGAGGTTAACAAGGGAGAGAGTATGAGCCTTGTTAACGAGTGGACAAAAAGGCTGACTGATGAATTTGCCAAAGGCGACAGCTACCGCCCAAAGGAGATTGAGGAATACCTCGACAAAATCTGCGAAAGCTTTGCTCAGATTGAAGTCAGAAAAACGCCCAAGGTCAAGGTGGGCGTAGTCGGCGAGATTTATGTAAAGTATGCGCGCCTCGGCAACAACGACCTTGAAAAGTTTCTCGCTGACCAGGACTGCGAGGTTAACCTCCCCGGAATTATGGGATTCGCGCTGTTTAAGGTTGACAACAGGCTTGAGGACATAAAGCTTTACGGCGGAAGCAAGGCGAAGTTTCAGGTTTGCTCCGTGCTGTTTAATTACCTTGAAAAGCTTGAAGGTATGATAATAAAATACACGAAAAAGTACGGCTTTACACCTCCTGGAGAGTACGCACATATTAAAAAGCTTGTAAAGCCCGTAATCGGCTACGGCTCAAAAATGGGTGAGGGCTGGCTTTTAACCGCCGAAATGCTCGAGCTTGCGGAAAGCGGTTATGAAAATATCGTCTGCGCCCAGCCGTTCGGCTGTCTGCCGAATCACATAAACGGCAAGGGAGCGGTACGGAAAATCAAGGAGTTAAATCCGAAAGCCAATATCGTCACGATAGATTACGACCCCGGAGCTCCTAAGGTAAATCAGGAAAACCGAATCAAGCTTATGCTCGCTGTGGGAAAAGAGGAGCTTGAAAAACAGAATAAGTAGAAAAAGGCGCGCTCGGCGCAGGTTTTCGCATATACGTTAAAATGATGTTTATATTTATAAATACTACGCGCCCCAAAAGCATTTGGCTTTTGGGGCGCGTAGCTACTTTTTGCTAATTATTTTAAAAATTAACTTGCTTATTATCTTGCGTATTTATTAGATTTTGCTTTGATATTAAGCTGAAAGGCGAATAAATATTGTATAAAAACCGCCGACATATTTCAAAAAACTGACATCTCTTAAAAGAGATGTCAGCATATGATTAGAGTTACTGTATCAAATTTTTAACCTCATACAAATCTGCGCAGACCTCAAAGCACATTTTTCGTATTTCGTTCGTCGGCTCGATTAAATCGGGAACCATAACCGTGACCGTTCCCGCGCCGCGGGCGGAGCGAATACCGTTAAAGCTGTCCTCCAAAGCGAGGCACTCACGGGGGTTGACGCCGAGTTGTCTGCAGGCTTTAAGAAACGGCTCGGGGTCGGGTTTGCCGTTTTTTACGTCCTCGGCGCATATGAGCGCGTCAAAATAATCGAGAACGCCCGCGATTTTTAAAGCGCGCTCGGCGCTTTTTCGTGTCGTTGAGGTCGCGAGAGCGATTTTAATATTTTTGCGTTTAAGCTCGTCTAAAAGCTCAAAAAGTCCGTCTTTAACGGGTATTCCGTAATTCTGAGTATAATCCTCAAAGGCGGTCAGACAGCGCTCGTGGAATTTGTCGAAATCAAAATCACTGCCGTACAGCTTTTTAAAAAACAAAGGCAAATCCGCCGTTCGCCTGCCGATTGTCTGTTTGTACTGCTCCAAGCTGAAATCTGCGCCGAAAAATTCCCGCACAATCTTTTTTTGGAGCGTGTAGGTGAGTTTTTCCGTGTCGAACATCAGTCCGTCCATATCGAAAACCGCGCCGAGTATCATAGCTTTTTAAGCTCCTCCACGATTTCCTCAAACTTCATACTTCGGCTTGCCTTTACAAGCACGACGTCGCCGTCTGTTACAAGCGATGAAAGCTCTTTGAGCGCCTGCTCCTTAGTTTCAAAATAAATTCCGTTCGCGCCGTTCGCAAGCTCTTTTGAAAGCGGGCCTACAGCTATTACCTTGTCGCATTTTTTCGCGTACTCTCCGACTTCAAAATGGAGCGCAAGCTCGTTTTCGCCGAGCTCCTTCATATCGCCCAAAACGGCGACCTTCCTCCCGTCAAAATTCATCAGGGCGTCGATTGACGCCTTAACGGAAACGGGGTTTGCGTTGTAGCAGTCGTTGATAATTTTAATTTTTCCCGTATCTATTAAATCGGCGCGGCTCCCGACTGTTTTATACGCAGAAATTCCCGCCTTGATTTCATCGTCGGTAAGACCGAGAGAAACTCCGACCGCCGCCGCGGCAAGCGCGTTTGATACCATATACTCGCCGATTGCGGGGATTGTAACGGAAAGACGTTTCCCGCCGAAAATCAAGTCCGCCTCAATGCCCGAAACACCGCTTATTTTTATGTTTTCCGCCTTATAGGAGCCGTTATTTATTCCGTAGAAAACAGGGGGTTTGCCCTTGACCTCTTTTACTTTTGAGAGCTTGTCGTCGTCGCCGTTTAAGATGACAACTCCGCCGTCGCGGAGATTTTCAAACATTTCTGTCTTTGCCTTAAAAACTCCGTCGCGGTCTCCGAGGTTTTCGAGGTGGCAGTCGCCGATAACCGTAATAACCTCGACAGTCGGCTGAACCATTTTGGAAATTCTCGACATTTCGCCGAAGTCGGATATTCCCATTTCAACAACCGCAACCTCCGTTTCATCATTCATACCGAAAAGAGTAAGCGGAACGCCGAGCTCGTTATTGAGGTTCCCCGAGGTTTTGCAGACGTTGTATTTTTGTGAAAGCACGGAGGCTATCATTTCCTTGGTCGAGGTTTTTCCGACGCTTCCGCTTATTCCGACAATCGGAATATCAAAAAGCAAACGGTACGCTTTTGCGATTTTTTTAACCGCCTCTAATGTGTTGTCGACAAGAATGTAGGGCTTATCCGCGTTTTTGACGGGTTTTTCGCAGAGAGCGCATATAGCGCCGTTTTCGTAGCATTTTTTAATGAAATCGTGTCCGTCAACGCGCGCTCCCTTAATAGCGAGAAAAAGCGAATTTTTCTTAATATTTCTGCTGTCGCGCTCAATGGAGCTTACGGGCGCGTCTATTAAATTTTTGTCGCCGACATATGTACCGCCGCACGCTTTTGCAATCTCTTTTAGTGTAAAATGTTTCATCGTTTCACCTGTATTAAGCGGAAAAGGACTTATTTGTTAAGCGAAAGCTCAACTATTTTTTCGCATAATTCATTGTAGTCCATACCGACAGCCTCCGCCTCCTGCGGAAGAAGGCTTGTCGGCGTCATTCCGGGGAGCGTATTCGCCTCAAGACAGTACGCGTCGCCGTTTTCGTCTAAAATAAAATCAATTCGGGCATAAGCGTTCAGGTGAAGAACCTTGAATGCTTTAAGCGCGCTTTCACGCAGGGTTTTGTCCTCGCGTTTTGTGATTTTTGCGGGACATTCCTCAATGGTAAGGCCCGCCTGATATTTGGATTTATAATCGTAAAAGCCCGTAGTCGGGATAATTTCAATCGGCGGAAGAACTTCGTTTCCGAGAATGCCGACGGAAAACTCACGGCCGTTTATGAATTGCTCAACGACAATACTGTCTTCATATTTGAAAGCGTCAGCCAATGCCTTTTCAAACTGCTCTCGGTTTTCAGCTTTTGAAATTCCGACACTGCTTCCGCCCGAGCAGGGTTTAATTACGCAGGGAAAATAATTCCAGTCTTGCGTACTATCGTATTTATTAAAAATTTCGCCTTTCGGAGTCAGGATTTTGTGCTGTTCAAAAAGCGCCTTAGTAATTCCCTTATCCATAGCGAGCGCGGCGCCTAAGAAATCAGCGCCCGTATATTTTATTCCGAGAATGTCGAAGGTCGCCTGGAGCTTGCCGTTTTCTCCCTCGCCTCCGTGGAGCGCAAAGAAGGTAATATCGGCACAACGGCATATTTCTATAACATTTTTTCCTAAAAAACAGTCGCTTTTGTCCTCTCTCTCAGCCTTGACCGCGTTAATATCGGGGATGTTTTCGGAAACTCCGTTGCAGTCAATTAAATCGGCGTTGTCGGAGAACAGCTTTTCGGGAGTACATTCCTTTTCATATCCCATAAAAACGTCGATTAAAACAACGTTGTGTCCCTTTTCTCTCAAAGCGGTTGAAATTTTCGCGCCCGAGGTAATCGCTACGTCGCGTTCGGTGCTGAGCCCGCCCGTAAGTACCGCTATATTCATAAAATCATAGCCTTTCTGAAATTTATTCGCCGATAATTTTTATCAGCGCGTGTTTGTTGCGCTTGCCGTCAAGCTCATAGTAAAAAATCTGTTCCCACGTTCCGAAGTCGAGCCTGCCGTCTGTAATAGCGCAGACAACCTCACGCCCCATAATTGTGCGCTTTAAATGCGCGTCGGCGTTGTCCTCAAATCCGTTGTGGTCGTATTGGCTGTAGGGCTTTTCGGGAGCGAGTTTTTCAAGCCAGCGTTCATAATCGCGGTGCAAACCGCTTTCATCATCATTTATGAAAACAGACGCTGTAATATTCATCGCGTTTACGAGGACTAAGCCCTCTTTAATTCCGCTTTCATCAACGGCTTTTTGAACGTCTTCGGTAATTCTTATAATTTCACGCCTTTTCGGGCTGTTAAACCATAATTCTTTTCTGTAGCTTTTCATTTAAAACATTCCTTTATTAAATCCCCAGTTTTCAACTTCCTCAAATTTTACGTAGCAAAAGCTCGGATTTACTCCCGCTTTCTCGTTCAGAATATCGCAGATTTTTTCTGTAAGCTTTTCGTAAGCGTCACGCGTGGACTTTCCGAAAATTTTAACCTCGACAAATGCCGTCGGTTCCTTGTCGCCGTGGAACATCATACTGATTTCGTCTTCGACCGCGCACATAAAATAATGCGGTGTTTTGCCGGGAAGAAGCGTAATTGATTCAGTAAGAGCGGTTTCAATTTCCCGTTTTTCAGACTCGCTTAATTTAGCGGAAGTTTTTACATCAATAAAAGGCATATTTACCCCTCCGAAATTTAAAAGTTTTTCTTTTAACAAAAAGCGCCTGCAACGCAGGTACAGTTAACGGGAGTACAAGCTCCCGCCTAAAGAAAGAGAATTTCCCTCGTCGTAAAAACTCGAAACCTCTTTCTGATGTTATATTTTCACATACTATAGTATATTACTTTGACGTATAAAATTCAAGTTTTTTACATTATAAAATCAATAAAGCGGTAACGCTCTGTCAAAAAGTAAAAAGAAAGCAGGCGTTTCGCCTGCTTTCCGTATAAAAGTATTTTATCAGAGCTTTTCTATCTCGTCCGCCGCCTGTTCCATATAACCGCCCTCAAAGTCCTCGACCGTTCCGTTGTCGACAGCCTTTGCGAGCTTTGAATCTATAGGCAGTCTCGCGAGTACCTTTGTGCCGTACTGACGGGCGATTTCGTCAATATTGCTTTCGCCGTAAATGTAGTGCTTCGTTTTGCAGTCGGGACACATAAAGTAACTCATATTTTCAACAATTCCGAGAATGGGAATATTCATCATCTGCGCCATTTTTACCGCCTTGGAAACTATCATTGAAACAAGCTCCTGCGGAGATGTTACAATTATAATCGCGTCAACGGGAATACTTTGGAAAACCGTCAGCGCGACGTCGCCTGTTCCCGGGGGCATATCGACAAACATATAGTCCTCGTTCGCCCAGATTACGTCGGTCCAAAACTGCTTTACGGTTCCCGAAATAAGCGCGCCTCGCCAAATTACGGGGTCGGTTTCATTTTCAAGCAGAAGATTTATCGACATTATGTCGATGCCCGTCTTTGAGGTTTCGGGGAAAATTCCGTCGTCGTTGCCCTTTGCGCGGGTGTGAATATTAAAAGCCTTCGGAATAGACGGTCCCGTAATGTCCGCATCAAGAATCGCGGTCTTTTTACCTCTCCTGTTCATAGTTACCGCCAATGCCGAGGTAACGAGGCTTTTTCCTACTCCTCCCTTACCCGAAATTACGCCGATTACCTTTTTAACCGAGCTGAATTGGTGGAGCTTTTCACGCATATCCTGCGGAGCTGTTCTGCTTGCGCAGTTTTCGGAGCAGGACGAGCAGTTGTTGTCACAACCCATTTATATCATTCCTTTTTAATTTGTTGTTATTGATGAGATAACCTGATTTGTGAGGTTGGAAAGCGAGGTGTATTTGGTCATAGCCGTTTCATCGCTGTCGTCAAACTGAACGTCGCTCGGAGTTACTATTACAACCTTGCTTCCGTCGGAGGCGGTGAGAACCTTCTTAGCGTTTAAATCACCGTAGGAGTTGTCGCCGGGCTTAAATGTATAAACCGAAAGGAGCATACCGCTTCCGTAATTTTTGTAGTTATAGGTTTCATAGTAGGTTACGCAGTTGCCATTTGTGGTTTCGGTTGCGCCGTCCTCCCACGACTGCGGAACGCTGATGTTGTACGGATTATCGAGAGCCTCGGTCTTTTTCTCGGTTTCGGTTTCCGTTTCAGCCTCCGTTTCGGTAGCTTTTATGGTCGGGGCTGTCGTCTTTTTTTCGGCGGTTGTCGCCTGTTCGTTTTCCTCGGTCGCGTTAACGCCCAGGTTGTCGAACTCGTTTAGCTTACAGCTTGAAACAGGGAGCTGGTCGTCAATGTTGAAAAGAATTTCCGTAACATAATAAACGGTGTCGTTTTCTATGATTTTTACGTTTGCGGTGCGGATTTCCTCACCTGTTGTCTGGAAGAAATAAACGTCTTGCGCGTCCGCGGGAATATTACATTTCCACATATTTTCATACTCAACACAGGGAGAACAGCTCTGCTGTTCATCGTTGTTCTTGTATTTGTAGCCTACGCTTACGTCTGCGCCCCAGTTGTAAACAACGCCGTCGTTGTCCATTAAGTTTATGTTAACCGAAGGCTTATCAAAATATACGGTAATTTCTTTGTCGTTATTCGGGGAGAAAACACCCGTTGCAAAGCACACGCCCACAATTACCGCCGCAATCGCTACGACCGCGACAATTATACCGCATATTACGGCTGTTTTCTTAGTGTTGTTTTTGCGTTTCTTCTCCGCGTATACGCTTTCATCGTAGAAATAAGGCTCGGCGTTTTTGTCAATAAACGCGTCGTCGTTTTGCTCGTCATACTCGTCATAATAAGGCTGTTCGTTTTCTTCGTCGGAATATTTGCTTTTGTTTTCCGAGGAGTTGACATTTTCAGCGTAAACGGGGCTTTCATAGCTGTTATCCTCTTCAAATTCAGTTTTTGGGGGAGTATAAACCTTTTCAGAAGTATCTTTTCCTGTGTTTGTTTCGGAAAGTACAGGCTCTCCGCAAACGTAACAGGTTTTGTCGTTTTCTGTAAGATATGCTCCGCAATTCGGGCATCTTCTTTTCTCTGTCATAATTTCATAGCCTTTCTGTTTAGTGGATTTTAATCGGTCGCCATCATTGAATCATCGTCATCTTCTTCGTCATCGCCGCCCATCGGTTCTTCTGTCGCGGGAGCTTTGGTGGGCTTTGCGGTAGGCTTAGTCGTGGCTTTTGTAGGTTTGGCGGTCGCCTTGGTTGCAGGCTTTGTCGCCTTTGTCGCCTTCGTAGTCGCTTTTGTGGCGGGGGTGGTTTCGGCGCGTGTTGCGGTAGGCTCTGTTTCGTCCTGCTCCTCAACATTGTTATCATCGTTGTCCGCTATCTGCGCTTGAGTGTGAGTTTCGGCGGAAGACGAGGTCGTTTCAGTTGATACAGACGTTGACTCGCTTTCGGAGGGTTGAGCGGAATTTGAACATCCTCTGATTGAGAAGATTGTAACAACTACGATTAAAATAACCGCAACAACAGAAGCTGTGATAATAATTATCGGCGCCTTGTTGTCTTTTGTTTTTCCGCTTCCCTTATAATCGGAATAGCTGTAGAGGTCGGACTGCCCCTCAAACGGGTAATCGGCGTCAACAGGGGAGTTGTCCGCGCCGTTTTGGGATTCAAAACCGTCGCCGTAATCCACCTCTTCGTTTCTTTGTCTTTTTATACTGATTTTTTGTGTGTCAAAATCATCTTTACGGGGCATAAAAACCTCCTGAAATTGAATTTTTTTCCAACTTTAATAATACCCCCGAGCTAAAGATTTGTCAAGAAAAATATAAGCCCGCGGGGGAAATGCTCGCTGTTTGTTTCTGTATTATACAACAGCCGTAGGGACTGTGACTTTATTTTGCAAATATTTTAACTTTTCGCGTATTATTTTAAAAATTAAATGTTTATATAAAAATACAGGGCAGACAGGAAAACCCGTCTGCCCGAAAATTAAAAATTATTCTTCCTCAACAACCGCCGTGCCCTCGACGACAATTTCGTCCACATCGTTTTCATATGTCGGCTGTGAGGGCTCCTGCTTTTCTTCGGCGTCGTTTATGTCAGCCTCAAGTCCGCCCTCGAGAACTTCCTTGTCCTCTTTGTCTGAAGGCTTTTCATCGTTCTCCGATACGGTTTCAAATCCGCTTATAAAGGTATAGGGAACGCCGTAGCCGAGAGCTATCGCCGCCATAAGCGCAATCGCTCCGTTGCCCGCGTCTGCGACAGCGTCGTGCATCGGAAATCCCGCGATAATATACGAGAGTATTACAAGCAGGGCGGGAATGTCGAGCACGATAAGAGTAATAAGGCTGAAGCGCTTTACGGTTTTTCCCTCGCCGACACGCGTAGCGTAGAAAACGAGCAGACCGAAAACCGCGAAAATTACAACCATAAGCAAGCTCTTAATAAGCTCGTCTGTCTGCGTGTTCGCAAAGCTTACGAAGAAATATCCGCAGATTATGTAAGCGATAATCAAAAATGCCGAAAAGAAAAGATTTACCTTTTCGTGAGAGGTAGTTTTTTTGTTCATATTTTCGTTACACCTTTCTGCCCACAAAATAGAGGTTTATTTTTTTGGATAAGAAGTTAAAATTTCACGATGCCTTATCGTGGGCGGATAAGGCGTAACGGAAATTCAGAATATTTTTGTTGCCGTTTGTGACAAAGGAGCAGTTATTTTTTCTGATACAACGAGATTTGCTCTATATTTTAAACCGCCTTAATCGGCAGGCTCCTGTTTCGGCCTTGCCGCGAGGCATACCCAGCCCCCGTCTTCGATATGTTCGATAATATCAAAAGACTTGCCGACTTTTTCCGATACCTCAGCGCCTCGGGAGTCAATAATTCCGCTCATAATATAGACGGTATCGGGATTCATAAATTCCTTAACTCCCTTTGATAAACTTATTATAGCATCTGCAACGATATTTGCAACAATTAAATTGTATTTTCCGCTTACTTTTTGCGTTAAGTCGCCGACAATGGCAGTAAATCGGTCGTCAACCTTGTTGAGCCTTGCGTTTTCGACTGCGGTTTTTACGGCAATTTCGTCAATATCAACGCCGACAGCGCTTTTCGCCCCGAGCAAAAGCGACGCTATAGCGAGTATTCCGCTTCCGCATCCTACATCGAGGACTGTATATTCGGGTTTAATATATTTTTCAATCATTTCAAGGCATAGCTTGGTGGTTTCGTGGTTTCCTGTTCCGAACGCGAGCCCCGGGTCTATATTTAAAACAACTCTTTCGCCCGCGTCATAGTCGTCGCGCCACGTCGGGCGGATTAAAATTTTCTGTCCGACGGGAGTGGGGTTAAAAAACTTTTTCCAGTTGTTGCGCCAGTCCTCGGTCATAGTCTTTGAGGTGTCGAGCTTGTGCTCTATGCCCTCCGCCGTGTAGCGCTCGGACAGAAAGGCGAGCGCCTCCGCGGGATTTACATCGGGTTCAAGGTAGATATGAATATACGCTTTGCTCCTGTCCTTAGAGAGCAAATCCTCGTCGATAAGGTCGATATGCGCTATATTAAAAACCTCCTCCTCAAGCTCGGAGTAATCCTCAATATAGATGCCGTAGGGAACGACCATATTCGCAATATCGCCCGCTTTGTCTGTGTCCTTTGAATTTACTGAAATTTTAATTTCCGTCCATTGCGCCATACTATCATCTCATTTCCAAGCTATATTATAAAGCAAAACAAAAAATAAAACAAGTCGGGAGGACGCGCCTGTAATGTCAGACTGTCCTCCCGATTAAATTGCTTGTATAAAAATGTTATTCGCCAAACATCTTCTTTATCTTTTCCTTGAAATTTCTGCGCTTTGCGTAGTTTTTGTCGTTGAGCGACTCGCCAAACTCGTTGACGGCTTTTTTCTGCTTTGAGTTCAGACCGCGGGGAATTTCCACGTTCATCTTAACATACTGGTCGCCTCTGCCCCTGCCGTTTAAGTGGGGGATACCCTTGCCCTTGAGCTTAAAAACATCTCCCGGCTGTGTTCCCTCGTGTACGGAGTAGCTCACCTTTCCGTCAAGCGTAGGTACGGTTACCTCGGAGCCGAGCATTGCCTGCGCGACCGTGATTGGCATTTCGCACCAGACGTCGTCGCCTCTGCGCTCAAAAATCTCGTGGGGTTTAACCTTTATGAATACATGTAAATCGCCCGCGGGACCGCCGTTGATACCGCTGTTGCCGTGACCGCCGACATTTAAAATCTGTTCGTCTGAAATGCCCGCGGGAATAGTTATGTCTATTTTCTTAGCCGTTTTTTTTCTGCCGTTTCCGTTACAGGATTTGCAGGGGGTATCAATAATTTTACCCTTGCCTCGGCAGACGTCGCACGCGCGCTGAGTCTGAACTACGCCGAAGGGCGAGCGCTGGCTGACGGTAACCCGTCCCGTTCCCGAACACGCCGAACAGGTCCTCGCCTGCGTACCCTTTTGCGCGCCTGTACCGTGGCAGTCGTCGCAGGTTACTATGTTGTTGTAGGATATAGTTTTTTTACAGCCTTTGGCCGCCTCCTCAAAGGAAATAACAACCTGAGTTTCAACGTCGTTACCCCTTTTCGGAGCGTTGGGATTACTGCGTCGGTTTCCGCCGAAACCGCCGAATCCGCCGAAAAAGCTGTTAAAAATATCTCCGATGTCCATATCCTGCCCGAACGGACTTCCTCCGCCCGCGCCGAAATTCGGGTCAACGCCCGCGTGGCCGTATTGGTCGTAGCGCGCGCGCTTTTCGGTATCGGACAGAACCTCGTACGCCTCGTTGATTTCCTTAAATTTTTCTTCGGCGACCTTGTCGCCGGGGTGGAGGTCGGGGTGATACTGCTTAGCGCTTTTTCGGTAAGCTTTTTTTATCTCATCGTCCGAGGCGCCCTTTTGAACGCCGAGGACCTCGTAATAATCTCTCTTATCTGCCATAGTCCCTCCTGAAAAGCTGAAAGTTTACGCAATATAACAACGCCGACAACAGAGCTGTTCCTTTCAGGGACAGCTCCGTTTTGAATCTTGCTTTTACAGAAACGCGGTTTCTATAAATTAAATATCCTGATTATTTATTGTCGTCAACGTCTGTAAAGTCAGCGTCATATACGTTATCCGCGCCCTGCGCGCCCTGGGGATTCGCGCCCATATCGGGTCCCGGTTGCGCGCCCTGCGGATTTGCCTGCTGATAGAGCTTTGCGCTTACTTCGTAGAGAGCCTTCTGTAATTCTTCCTTTGCGCCGTCAATCAGAGCCTTGTCGTTCTTTGCGACAGCGTCTTTAAGAGCGGCTGTCTTTGCTGAAATGTTGTCCTTATCAGCCTGTTCAAGCTTGTCGCCGTTTTCGTTGATAAGCTTTTCAGCCTGATATACCATATTTTCAGCCTCGTTTTTAGCGTCAATTTCCTCTCTGCGCTTTTTATCTTCAGCCGCAAACTGCTCAGCTTCCTTGACAGCCTTGTCGATGTCTTCCTTGCTCATATTGCCCGAGGAGGAAATGGTGATAGCCTGCTCTCTTCCCGTGCCGAGGTCCTTCGCGCTTACGTTAACGATACCGTTCGCGTCTATATCAAAGGTGACCTCAATCTGCGGAACACCGCGCATTGCGGGAGCGATTCCCGTAAGAGCGAAAAGTCCGAGCTGTTTATTGTCGCGCGCGAACTCACGCTCGCCCTGAAGAACGTTAATCTCAACCTGCGTCTGGTTGTCAGCCGCTGTGGAGAAAATCTGGCTCTTTTTAGTCGGGATTGTTGTGTTTCTGTCGATAATCTTCGTCATAACTCCGCCCATTGTTTCAACGCCGAGTGAAAGCGGTGTAACGTCGAGCAGGAGAAGTCCGTCTACTTCTCCGCCGAGAACGCCCGCCTGGATTGCCGCGCCGATAGCGACGCACTCGTCGGGGTTGATACCCTTGAACGGCTCCTTGCCGATAAGCTTTTTAACCGCGTCCTGTACGGCAGGGATTCTTGAGGAACCGCCGACCATAAGAACCTTGTCGATTTCGTTTATCTGTAAGCCCGAGTCGGAAAGAGCGGAACGTACGGGTCCCATAGTCGCCTCGACCAAATCAGCGGTTAGCTCGTCAAACTTTGCTCTTGTCAGCGTTAAGTCCATATGCTTTGGACCTGTAGCGTCGGCTGTGATAAACGGAAGATTAATAGCCGTTGAGGTCACTCCCGAAAGCTCAATCTTCGCCTTTTCAGCCGCGTCTTTAAGTCTTTGCATAGCCATTTTATCGGAGCTTAAATCAACTCCGTCCGACGTCTTAAATTCGCTTACCATCCAGTCGATAATTCTCTTGTCAAAGTCGTCGCCGCCAAGGCGGTTGTTACCTGCTGTTGCGAGAACCTCCTGAACGCCGTCGCCCATTTCTATAATACTTACGTCAAAAGTACCGCCGCCGAGGTCGTAAACCATAACCTTTTGGTCGTTTTCCTTATCTACGCCGTAGGATAAAGCCGCGGCGGTGGGCTCGTTTATAATACGCTTAACGTCAAGACCCGCGATTTTACCCGCGTCCTTTGTAGCCTGACGCTGTGCGTCGGTAAAGTAAGCGGGAACCGTGATAACAGCCTGCGTTACCTTATCGCCGAGATAAGCCTCCGCGTCCGCTTTAAGCTTCTGAAGTATCATTGCGGAAATTTCCTGCGGGGTGTAATTCTTTCCGTCAATTGAAACCTTATAAGACGAACCCATTTCTCTTTTGATTGATGAAACTGTCTTGTCGGGATTTGTGATAGCCTGTCGCTTTGCGACCTGACCTACCATTCTCTCTCCGTTTTTTGAAAACGCTACAACAGACGGTGTTGTTCTTGCGCCCTCCGCGTTAGCGATTACAACCGGCTCTCCGCCCTCGATAACCGCTACGCAGGAGTTTGTTGTACCTAAGTCTATACCTATTGTTTTTGCCATAATAATTACCTCCGTAAATTATTTAATGTTAACTTTATAAAGGAAAGCTTTGCTCTCCGTTTTTGTCAATATGATTTGAAAATTCTTTTAAATTAATCGCAGTTTGCGACCTGAACCATTGCGTGTCTGATGATTTTATCGCCGATTTTGTAGCCCTTTTGGAATACCGCCGATATTTTGTTTTCCTCGAAATCGTCGCTTTCGATTTTAGCGACGGCGTTGTGAAGATTCGGGTCGAAATCGTCGCCCTGCTCGCAAAACGCCTCGACCTTGAGCTTTTCGAGAGAGGCTTTAAGCTGATTTGATACAAGCTCTATTCCTTTTTTAAATTCCTCGGGCGCGTCCTGAATATTCTGCATAGCCATTGTAAGACTGTCCGCTACGGGCAAAATCTCCTCAACGGCTTTAGCCGTGGCGTCGTCGTAAATGCTCAGCTTTTCGGATGAGGTGCGTTTGCGGTAGTTGTCGTATTCGGCGGCAAGGCGCATACGCTTATCCTTTTCTTCGGCTAATTCTTCCTCCAGCTTTTTGATTTTTTCTTCGGATTTGTCTTTTTTGGACTTTTTCTTATCGGTTTTTTTCTCGTTCTTTTCTTCCTCAGCCGTTTCCTTTACCGATTCGGAAGTCTTGCTTTTTTCTTCGCTCATATCTTCATCCCTTTCTTACTAACTCGCTTATGAGAGTTGAAACGGTTTTAGCGGTAAATTCTAAAATTGAAACCGTTTTTTTGTAGTCGGTTCTTATCGAGCCGATTAGAGCAAGCGCTCCGGCAGGCTGATTTTCAATCGTATACCTCGCGCTTATTAAAGAGCTTCGTCTTAAAAGCGCGGATTCGTTTTCCCTGCCGATATATATGTTGGTGCCGTCGGGCACATTTCTGAAAAGCTCTTCGCATTTGCTGTCGTCGCCGAGAAACTCAAGCACGTTTCTCGCACAAACAAGGTCAAGACCGCTTTGGTAAAGTAATTTTGTCGCGCCCTCTGTGTAGATATTCGTTCCCGAAGCCTCCAAGCACGCGTTCATAACCGCATTGAGCATATCGGGCATCAAAAGTCCAAGCTCTCCGAACGACGCCGCAAAGGTCTGCGCGAAAGGCTGATTGACATAACCGAGCGGTTGCCCCGCCAGCGCTTCGTTTAACGAACGGTCAAAGACGTTGAGCATTTCGGGGGTTATCGCGAAGTCGCACCGAAACAGCCTGCTTTTTACCATTCCCGATGAGGTTATCAGAACCGCCATTGAGGTGTAGCGTCCCGTCTGTACAAATTTTATTTTGTAAACTCTCGCGTTTTCTCCGGGAGGAGTTGTGGCGATTGACGCGGTAGAGAGCAGTTCAGAAAGAACTTTGCAAGCGGTTTTTAAAATTTGCTCGGGAGCGTCGCCATAGCTTTGCAGACGGCTTTCGATATACCGCTGAACTCTTTCGTCGGGCTCTTCTGCAACCATCAGGTTATCGACGTAATATCGGTAGCCCTGTTCGGTGGGAATACGTCCTGCTGAGGTGTGGGGCTGAACTAAAAATCCGTTGACGGTTAAGTCGGCAAGCTCGCTACGTATTGTAGCGGAGCTGACGTTAAGCCCCTCGCCGTTCATCAGCGCCTTTGAGCCTACAGGCTCGCCGTACTCGATATAGTTCTCTATGACAGCAGCGAGGATTTTCTGTTTGCGTAAAGCGATTTCCATAGTTTTTCTCCTCGTCAGACTGTGTATTCTCCGAGTATATTACTCGTTTTTTTGAAATGTGTTAACAATAAAATCAACAAATTAGCACTCGAACACCGAGAGTGCTAATCTCTACAATATTAATTTAGCATTAAAGTCAAAAAAAGTCAAGGCAATTCATAAAAATTTTTCCTGCTTTTCAAAAAAATGCCGTTTTATCTGATTCCTTTTTCAGATTTTAAAGCATATAAAAACCGATTTTTATTGACTTTACCGCCCTTTATACCTATAATATGTGACAAAGAGGGTGAATTTATGGAGATTAAAGAGATAATGTACCTCGTGCTTTGGGCGGGACTTTCTGTGTATTGTATTTATTCTGCCCGAAAGATAAGCCCCGTATTATATATATTGGGCGGTTTTTTTGTGTTTATGTTCGCTTGGTACTTAATAAACGATTTAACCGCGTTTGATATGTTTTCGGGAATGTATAATATAATTTTCAGGGGAATATGCCTCGCTTTTCTCGCCGTACTCGTCATTATATATATAAGGATAAAGAAAAAACCAAAGGAATGATTTTAATTTAGTGAGCTGTAAAATATTTTACGGCTCAAATATAATTGATTTTATTAAAAGGAAATTTACAGTTAAATAAAAAATTATTAAAATTTTCAGAAAAATACTTGCATTTTTTGATTAATGATGTTATTATCATATGTACGTGACTAAAGAAATTAAGATTTTTAACTTTTAAGGAGGTGCGACAATGCCTAACATTAAATCAGCTAAAAAGCGCGTTAAGGTTATCGCTACAAAAACAGCTCGGAATAAAGACACAAAGTCTGCGCTCAAAACCGCGATTAAAAAGGCTTATATCGCTATTGACTCTAACGCCGATAATAAGGCTGAGGCAGTTAGCTTTGCTGTAAAGAAGATTGACCAGGCTGCGTCTAAGGGTATTCTTCATAAGAATAAGGCAGCAAGAAGCAAGTCAAATCTCGCAAAGCGTCTTAACGCTTCCGCATAATCGAGAAATTTTGAGTTTTGTTCCCGTCCGTTTCGGTCGGGAATTTCTTTTATTTAATGGGAATTAGCTGTTGACTTTTTTAAAAAAACTGTTATTATAAATATAGAATTTAAAACAAATACTAATTAAAAATATACAGATTAATTTTCGGGAGGCTTAATATGGAAAAGAAAGGCAAATTAGGATTTATTATCGGAATTATCTCCTTTGTCGCGGCTATGAGCGCGGCGTTTACAGCGTTCTTTATCGTACGGGAGAAAAAGAAAAAGGACGACGAAGAGCTTATGAATTACCTCGATTGTTCTATCGAGTAAAAGTAAAAAATTGTCGGTCGGGTAAATCCCGACCGATTTTGTTTGTCCGCTTGTAAGATGATTAGGTAGAAATTGATAAAAATTTGTTGACAAATAATTTGCTTGATATATAATATAGAAAGCTGAATAAAAAACAGGATGTGAAGAAATGAAAAAAACAGTCGTTACTATTTTGTGTATTATTTTAGCGGTCGGGATAGTCGCAGGTCTGCCGATATTATGCGGTAACAATCCCGAGAAAATCGAAAAGGTTTTCAGCGATACCATAAAATCTCTCGACAACGGCGAAAAAGGACTTAAAGAGCTGTTTACCGAGCAAGCCGTAAACGAGAGCGAACCGGGAAACATAGACGAGGGAATAAGAGAACTTTCGGAGTTTTACAAGGGAAAATCCGTGAAGATAGAGGACCTCGAGATTTTCCACGAAACACAAAACATATACCGCGCGTACGCTACGGTAACGACCGACGAGGACGAGTATTTTTTGTGTGTTTCAATAACGGGCGCGAGGTTAATCGACCCCGTGGGAATAAATCAGTTTATAATTGAGAAAAACAAGAATTTCCAAAAGAAACATATTTTGGAGAAAAAGGCCCTTAAAAAATATGAGGGAAAAGCTGATGAATACGGAATTACAATCCGCAGACATAACGACCACAGATAATAAAGCAAATTGAAACGCTGTAACGGCTAAAAACCGATACAGCGTTTTTTAATGTCCTTTAAATGTTAAAATGAATAATTTTCTATAAAAACGCGTTACCCAAACGTGTAACGCGTTTGTTGTTAGCAGTAGAAGCCTTTACGCGTTTTCCGAAAGTATTAATTGTTTTCACCTGTTTTTTCAAGGGCGGTTGTATCCAAAATTAAAATTTTTCCGTACTCCGTTTTTAAAATATTATCACGTTTAAAACGATTTAAAATTTTGCTGACGGTCACCCTCGATACCCCGACCATTCCCGCGATTTCCTCGTGAGTGAGATTTACGGTTTTTTTACCGTTGTTGTTTTTGATGTTTTGAGTTAAAAGCTGTGCTATTCTCCCGTCTGCCCTCATAAACGCCATTGAATCAATTTGGCTCGAAAGCTGGCGGATACGCGTCGCCTGAATTTCAAGAAGCTCGAGCGCAAGCTCGGGATTTTCTCGGATTAAACTGACAAGCTTTCTCTCGTTTACAGTTACAAGCTCAATATTTGTGACGGCGCACGCGGAGCTTACCCTCGGCATTTTATCGAAAAATGCCGCCTCGCCTAAGATTTCACCGCTTGAGGCGGTCGAAAGAGTTTTTTCCAGCCCGTCGGGGGAAATCATAAACACCTTTACCTTGCCTTTTTTTAAATAATAGAAGCAGTCCGCGCGGTCGCCCTGATGATATATGATTTCTCCTTTGGATATTTTTTTGACGGGAGTTTCCCGAGAGAAAACAGCCTGCAAATTTTTATGGGAAAAAGAAGTTTTTTCCATTGAGCTCACCCTCGTTAATTTATTGTATAAATTGTAGCATAGTTTACAATCTTTTTTCAAGTAAATATGAGATAATATTAAAAATCCGAGGTGAGATTTTATGCGGATTTTATGCGTTGCGTAAAATTCGGCGTTATAAAGCTTATTTACGCTTATGATTTAAGGAGGAAAATTACTATGGGAATGACTATGTCACAAAAAATTCTCGCCGCTCACGCGGGACTGCCCGAGGTAAAGGCGGGCCAGCTTATTGAGGCGAAATTGGACTTGGTTCTCGGAAACGACGTTACAACGCCTGTTGCGATAAATGTTTTTGAAGAAAACAACGCGAAATCGGTATTTGACAATACAAAAATCGCGATGATTATGGACCATTTTACCCCTAATAAGGATATTAAGGCGGCGACGCAGGTTAAGCAGGTTCGTGATTTCGCGGATAAATACAATATTACAAATTACCGTGACGTGGGAGATATGGGAATTGAACATGCCCTTTTGCCTGAAATGGGACTTGTCGGCCCCGGCTGTCTTTGTATCGGAGCGGATTCACACACCTGTACATACGGCGCTCTCGGAGCGTTTTCAACGGGCATCGGCTCGACCGATATGTGCGCGGGTATGATAAGCGGAAAGGCGTGGTTTAAGGTTCCGTCTGCAATTAAGTTTAATTTAATCGGCAAGCCGAAGGGCTATGTTTCGGGCAAGGACGTTATACTTCATATTATAGGAAAAATCGGGGTTGACGGCGCGCTTTACAAGTCTATGGAGTTTGTCGGCGAGGGAGTTAAGTACCTTAACATTGATGACAGGCTTTGTATCGCCAATATGGCGATTGAGGCGGGAGCCAAAAACGGAATTTTCCCCGTAGACGATATTACCCGTGAATACTGCGACGGACGTTATCAGGGAGTCGCGGTGGAGTATGAGGCGGACGAGGACGCGGTTTACGACGAGGAGTACACTATCGATTTGTCAGCCCTGCGCCCGACTGTTTCATTCCCTCATCTGCCCGAAAACACAAGAACAGTTGATGAAATCGGCGAAAAAGAGGTTAAAATTGACCAGGTGGTTATCGGCTCGTGTACAAACGGACGTATTTCCGATTTACGCGCGGCCGCCGAGGTGCTCAGAGGCAAAAAGCTTGCGCGCGGTGTACGCTGTATCGTAATCCCCGGCACGCAGAAAATCTGGACTCAGGCTATGCACGAGGGACTTTTTGATGTTTTTGTAGAGGCTGGGGCTGTGGTTTCAACTCCTACCTGCGGACCGTGTCTGGGCGGTCATATGGGTATTCTCGCGGCAGGCGAGAGAGCAGTTTCAACAACAAACCGTAACTTTGTGGGACGTATGGGACACGTTGACAGCGAGGTTTACCTCGCCTCACCCGCGGTTGCCGCCGCAAGCGCGGTTACGGGATATATAACAGACCCCGCCAAGGTTTAAGGAGGAAATAGTGTGAAAATTCACACTAATATAATTTTGTATTGCCCGCTCAGTTTGCCGTAAACGGCAGAGAGCGACGGCTAAATCACCGTACACGCCTTGTCCGCCCACGAATAAGGCTGTATAAATTTTAATAACTATTTGTGGGCAGAAAGGCTATTGTGATTACTATGCAGAACGCAAAAGGCAAGGTACATAAATTCGGAGATAACGTGGATACCGACGTAATTATTCCCGCGCGTTATCTTAACACCGCCTCCCATAAGGAGCTGGCGGCTCATTGTATGGAGGATATAGACAAGGAATTCGTAAACAAGGTCAACGACGGCGATATTATGGTCGCGGCTAAAAATTTCGGATGCGGTTCCTCGCGCGAACACGCTCCTATCGCGATTAAAGCAAGCGGAATAAGCTGTGTAATTGCGTCGAGCTTTGCGAGAATTTTTTACCGCAACGCAATTAATATCGGACTTCCGATTGTCGAGTGTCCCGAGGCGGCGGAGGCGATTTCAAACGGTGATATTGTTTCGGTCGATTTTAATACGGGCGTTATTACGAACGAAACTACGGGCGAAAAGTTTCAGGGAGAACCTTTTCCCGAATTTATCCAAAACATAATCGCAAAGGGCGGACTGATTAATTCAATTAAAAAATTTTAAATCTCCACGTCAAATATTGCAGTCCCTATCGGATAATTCATCTCCCTCAAACCATTCTCCCTCTATTTTACTTTGGATGGGGAGGACAGGTTCTGCTGTAGACTTTTTAAAACTTTTCCTCTAAATCCGATTTGAAAAAGAATTAAAAGGTTATCTATAAATTTAATTTTTAATTCTTAATTTTTAATTTTTAATTCAAAAATCCCCCAAACCGTTCTTCCCCTATTTTACTTTGGGTGGGGAGGATAGGGACTGCAATGTTTAACTGAGAGATAGAAAAAACTCCCTTTCGGGAGTTTTTTACATTTCGGTTACTATTTCATTTACTGTTTTTCCGGGCGGAATCATCGGAAGTACGTTTGCGTCGGGACTGATTTTGCAGTCGATTACAACAGGTCCGTTCATTTCGACAGCTTTTTTAAGCACGGGCTTTATATCCTCCGACTTTTCTATTCTCATTCCCGCCACGCCGAACGCCTCGGCTACCTTGACAAAGTCCGTCGCGCGTTTGGGGTCAGTTTGCGAGAACCTGCTTTCGTAGAAGAGCTTTTGCCATTGACGGACCATTCCAAGAACCTTGTTGTTCATAACAAGCACAACAATCGGCAGGTCGTAGGATTTGAGCGTTACAAGCTCGTTTAAATTCATATGAAAGCTTCCGTCGCCCGTTACGAGAAAAACTTTTTTACGGGGGAACGCGCACTGCGCGCCGATTGACGCGCCCATTCCAAAGCCCATAGTTCCCATACCGCCTGAAGTGAGGAGAGTCCTCGGCTGTTCAAATTTTGAGTATTGAGCAACCCACATCTGATGTTGTCCTACGTCGGTAGCGATAATATCCTCGGGGCGTTTAATCTCGTTTAACGCGTCTAAGATGTCCTCGGCAACAACGTAGTCCTTACTTTCGGCTTTGGGGGCTTTCTTTTCGGTTTTCCAGATTTCAAGCTGTGCGAGCCATTGAACGTGGCTCTGCTTTTCTATGCAGTTGTTAAGTATTTCAAGAACGTCTTTCATATCACCGATTATGTGATTATCGGTGCGTACGTTTTTGTCAATTTCATTTTCGTCAATGTCGATATGTATAATGTTTGCCTGCGCTCCGAATTTTTCGGGATTGCCCGCAACCCTGTCGGAGAATCTCGCTCCGCAGGCGATAATAAGGTCGCATTTTTCGGTTGCCATACCTGTTTCATAACCGCCGTGCATACCGAGATTTCCCATATTAAGGCGGTGTCCCGCGGGAATACAGCCAAGTCCCATAAGCGAACAGCAAACGGGGGCGTCGATTTTCTCGGCAAATTCAACAAGCTGTTTTGACGCGTTGGAGCTGATAACTCCTCCGCCAGCGTAAATCATCGGGAATTTTGATTTGTTAATAAGCTCAACCGCCTGCGAAATTTTCTCCGCGTTATCAACCTCTACGGACTTTTTCTCAGGGGGAGTAAGAGGTTCAAATTCAGTTTTCTGCGCGGTAATATCCTTAGGAACGTCTATTAAAACCGGTCCCTTTCTGCCCTCGTTCGCGAGCATAAAAGCCGTTCTTATGGCGGGGGCTAAATCCTCTATTTTTTTAACAAGGTAACTGCCCTTTGTAATAGGCTTGACGATGTTGACTATATCAACCTCTTGAAAGCTGTCGCGTCCGAGCAAATCGACGTTTACGTTGCCTGTGATAATTACCATAGGGATACTGTCGATGTTGGCGGTTGCGATACCCGTTACCGTGTTGGTGGCTCCCGGACCCGAAGTAGTCATACATACTCCGACCTTTCCCGTCGCTCTCGCGTAACCGTCGGCGGCGTGGGAGGCGCCCTGTTCGTGGGCTGTCAGAATATGGTTTATTTTATCGCTGTATTTATAAAGCGCGTCATATGTATTAAGCGCCGCGCCGCCCGGATAGCCGAAAACCGTGTCTACGCCTTGCTCAATAAGACATTCGCAAATAATTTCCGCACCTGTAAGTTGCATTGAAAATTCCCCTATCCTTTTATAAAATTACCTAATAAGTCATTATCTATAATATTTTACAAGAATGCAAGTTAAATGTCAAGCAAAACCGCGCCCTTGTGATTTTGTAAAATTAACTAAAATTTATTTATAATTTAAAGTCAATGAAAACTTAAGTTGTGAACATATTATTTTGAAAATATGTAAATTAAAATTGTATTTTTTAATTAAACCGCAAATATAAAAGCGTGTAAACAGTTGAAAAACAGCTTACACGCTATTTATTTTATTTCTTGCTCTGTTTCGTCAAACAACGGACTGTCAAAAACTCCCTGACGGTGATTTGCAATCCGTCGCAGATTTTCTTTATTGATACCACGCCCGGATTTTTGCTTTTTTGATTTAGCATACTGTATATGGTTGACGGAGAAACACCTGAAATATTCGCAAGAGCATTGACGGCAATATTTCTGCCTTTGCAGAGTTCAATAATTCGTTAAGCGACAGCTTCTTTTGTTCTCATAACTTTATCCTTATTACTTTATTAATATAAATCAATCTAAAAACTTCAAAATAGCTTTGATGGAATTTTCAGCCGCAAAAAATCTGAATTTATCGAAGTCGACGCCCTCGTTAAAATTCAAATCGTCGCTTATTGAGCGGAGAATTGCGAAAGGCACCTTGTTTCGGTAGCAAACGTGGCCGACCGCTCCTCCCTCCATTTCACAGCAGAGAGCGTTAAACTCATTTGCGATGAATTCGCGCTGTTTTAAGGAGGAAACGAAAATATCTCCCGTCGCTACCCTGCCCACCATAACATTTACGCCGAGAGATTTACAGCAGTCGTAAAGCTTTTCGTATGCGGTTTTATCGGCGGGAATATCAATCCGCTTTTCGTCTGTGTACCAGATTTCCCCTCTCGGGTCGCCGAGGGCGGTGCCGTTCATATCGTGTTCAACGCAGTCGCTCGAAATTACAATATCGCCGATTTTAAGCTTTTTTGAAAGACTGCCCGCGATTCCCGAATTTATAATCACATCGGGCTTGTAGTAATCTATCATAATCTGCGTTCCGAGCGCGGCGTTGACCTTGCCCACACCGCACTCCGACAGCACAACGTCCTTGCCCTTGATTTTTCCGCTTATAAAGTCAAGTCCCGCGACCGTCTTTATTTTTGGATTTTCCACAGACTGTTTAAGTCCGTCTGCTTCAATTTTGAGCGCGCATATTATTCCTGTCATTTTCAAACTCCTTTGCAGTAGTCGCGTTGCAGTCCATTTCCCCGAGCGCGTACATAATAATTGCAATTGATTTGTTTCTTTATTTATTCAATCCTTTAAAACAACTTCCATATATTATAGAGCGCTATTGAAAAAGCAACTACTATTATAATTGTTGTAAAACACCCGGAGGCTTTAGGTCCGTTTTTTATCTCAACCTCACTAATTGCTTTTGATGGATTATTCTTATCAAAATATATATTTATTGAATTAGGCGGTCCGGAGGATATACCGCTTTTTGCTCTGAGATTATATGTTTTATAATACTTCTTTCCATTCACTGCATACTCATATTTTGCTTTGTAGGAAGGAAAGTTATTTGCTTTTCTCATCATATGAATACCGGTATAAATATTATTGTTTACAATATAGGCTTTAGTGTAATTTCCTTTTTGGTAAGCTCTTTGAATGAATTTTCTTTTTCCGGAATATCCAAACACACACAGCTTTAGAAACAGAAGAACTGCGACAAAAAATGAGATAATAACAACAATTTTTGCTTTTGATAAATCATCCATATTTAATCACCATATTATTGAAGCGGGAATTTTAACACTTGAATTGAAGGGGCAGTTACGGGGGGCGGTTTCGGCTCTCAAAATCCGTTTTCCGAGCGTTGCAACCCTTGCGCCGTTTTTCATTATATTTTTTATGCTTTTTATAAAGTCAAGTCCCGCGACCGTCTTTATTTTTGGATTTTCCACAGACTGTTTAAGTCTGTCCGCTTCAATTTTGAGCGCGCATATTATTCCTGTCATTTTCAAACTCCTTTGCAGTAGTCGCGTTGCAGTCCATTTCCCCGAGCGCGTACATAATAATTGAAAGGGCAGTTACGGGAGCGGTTTCGGCTCTCAAAATCCGTTTTCCGAGCGTTGCGACCCTTACGCCGTTTTCAAGCGCAAAATCTACTTCGGATTTTTCAAATCCGCCCTCGCTTCCGATGAAAATTCCGATGCTTTTTGCGCCTTTTTCCGTTATATTTTTTATGCTTTCTCCGCCCAGCTCATAAAAAATTATGTTTCTCTCGTTTTCTTTGCTGTTTTCAACAGCCCTTTTAAAGCTTACCGCCTCGGATATTTCGGGAATAATTCCCCGCCTCGACTGCTGTGCCGCCTCTTTTGCAATTTTTTGCCAGCGGGTAAGCTTTTTTTCGAGGGATTTTTTATCGGGGCGGGATACGCACCTCGCGGAAATTGTCGGAACTATTTTTACGACGCCGAGCTCGACGCATTTTTGAATAATAAATTCCATTTTATCGCCCTTAGGCAAAGCCTGATACAGCGTAATTTTAACATTCGGCTCATTTTCGCAGGGCGTTTTTTTGAGAATGTTTACGCTCACGCTTCCGTTCGAAATATTTTCAATTTCGCAGTCATACTGCATACTTGAAGGGCTGATTAAGGTCAGCTTTTCCCCGATTTTCATTCTTAGGCTTTTTGAAATGTGGCGCGCGTTTTCGCCGTTTATATTAAATTTTTTGCCGTTAACTTCTTCGTCAATAAAAAACCAAGGCATATTATCACCTGCTTTATCTTATCAAATTTAGCTTTATATTGCAATATCCCCGATGATTGTGGTAGAATAACAGAGAGGTGATTTTATTGGTTAAAATAACCGCAAAGGACTTTAAGAAAATTTTAGTAGATGAAAATATAATCGCGGAAGAACTGCAAAATTTCGTTGTGCAGGAGCTTATAAAAAATGAAAAAAAGGTTGCGACAGCGGAAAGCTGTACGGGCGGACTTTTGAGTAAGCGGATTACAGAGGTTCCCGGGGTGAGCAGTGTGTTCGAGTGCGGAGTGTGCTCGTACGCAAATCGCATAAAAAATAAAGTTTTGGGAGTAAAGAGCGAAACGCTTAAAACGGTCGGAGCGGTTTCTCCCGAAACGGCAAAGCAGATGGCTGTAGGCATAAAATCTCTCGCAAATTCCGACTTTTCCGTTTCCACCACAGGTATCGCGGGCCCCACGGGCGGAAGCGAGGAAAAGCCAGTCGGTCTTGTTTATATAGGCATTGCGTGTAGCTCGGGCGTTGAAGCCGTAAAGGCGGATTTATCCGACGCTCAAAGCGTTAACAGGGAAACCGTAAGAAAGCTCGCGAGCGACGTTGCGCTCTACTGCCTGTTAAAAAAGATAAAAAATGTATGTTAAAAGAAAAATTATATGAATAAAATTTAAAAATTTATTTTAAAAGGCAGGCGCGCTGAAACGCCTGCTTTAATTTTGACGTTTCGCGCTTTTGGAAAATAATTTTGCGTTTGGCAATATTTGCGCGCACTAAATTTGTCGAGTAAAGAAAAAAGGTATTGATAAATTTTTATTTGTATGTTAGAATTGTATCACTATTATGGGATACGCTGGGTTTTAGAGAAAAATGAACTTCAGAATTTTTGAATTAAAAAACCGAAAGGAGTTGAAACTATGTCACGAATGGCAGGAATTTTAATGCCAATTACATCGCTCGCGTCACCTTACGGTATCGGAACAATTGGTAAGGAGGCGAGGGAATTCGCGGATTTCCTTTCGCAGGCGGGGCAGAAAATTTGGCAGATACTTCCCGCAGGCCCTACAAGCTACGGAGATTCGCCGTATCAGTCGTTTTCAACCTACGCGGGCAATCCTTATTTGATTGACCTCGACACCTTGGTTGACGAGGAGCTTATATCAAAAGAACAGCTTGACGCTATCGACTGGGGCGATAATCCCGAAGAGGTGGATTACGAGAAAATCTACAACAACCGCTTTGTGGTTTTGAAAAAAGCATATGAAACTTACATAGAAGATTATGAGCTCGACGTCTTTGAGGAATTTAAAGAAGAAAACGCTCATTGGCTCGACGATTACGCTCTTTATATGGCGGTTAAAAAGAGCTTTGGTATGTCCGCGTGGACCGAGTGGCCCGACGAGGCGATTAAAATGCGCAAGCCCGCCGCGTTAAGAAAGTATACGAAGAAGTTAGCTGACGATATTGATTTTTGGAAATGGGTACAGTTTAAGTTTTACGAACAGTGGTACGATTTCAGGGAGTATGTAAACGATTTAGGTATTCAGATTCTTGGAGATATGCCTATTTATGTTGCTATGGACAGCGCCGACACATGGGCCAATCCCGATGTTTTCTGGCTCGATGAAAACAACGAACCCGTGTGCGTTGCGGGATGTCCTCCCGATTATTTCTCGGAAACGGGACAGCTTTGGGGCAACCCCCTGTACGATTGGGAGTACCTCAAGGATACCGATTACGAGTGGTGGTTTAACCGTATTGAGGCGGCCGCCAATCTGTATGACATTACGAGAATTGACCATTTCCGCGCCTTTAACGATTTTTACGCTATTCCGTATCCCGCTGAAAATGCGATTGAAGGCGAATGGATGGACGGTCCGGGAATGGATTTTTTCCAAAAAATGAAGGAGGCAATCGGGGATATTCCGATTGTGGCGGAGGACCTCGGCGACCTCTCTCCCGGAGTTAAAAAACTGCTTAAAGACAGCGGTTATCCGGGAATGAAGGTTCTTGAGTTCGCGTTTGACGGCGACGACGAGAACGATTTTCTCCCTCATAACTTTGAAAACAGCAATTGCGTCGTTTATACAGGCACTCACGATAACGATACGATTATGGGCTGGTACAGCGAGGCTGAGCCCGAAGAAATCGAGTGCGCCGAAGAATACTGTAAAATAGGCGACGGCGAAGAATTTAACTGGGGAATAATCCGTACGGCTTACGAAAGCAAGGCCGATTATGCGGTTATACAAATGCAGGATATTTTAGGACTTGGCAGCGAGGCAAGGATGAACATACCCTCAACCCTCGGCGGTAACTGGGTTTGGAGAATTGACGCTGACGCGCTCACGGACAAGCTTGCAGAAAGATTATTATGGATGTCCGATACATACGGACGAATGGAGGATTAACAACTATGGGTAATCTAATGGAAGAACTAAAACTTACTTCACAGGCTCTCTATTGCGAGAAGCCCGAAAACCTAACCCCCGCTCAACTTCATAACGCTCTCGGTAAGGTTGTACAGACCGAAATCGCCGATAATTGGGCAAAGAGCAAGAAAAAACACGCAAGCGGAAGAAGAGCTTACTACTTTTCCGCGGAGTTCCTTATGGGACGTATGATGTACAACAACCTTTACTGCCTTGGAATTTTAGATGAAACTAAGGCTATGTTAAAGAAAAAGGGTATTGACATCAACGTGTTTGAGGAAATTGACGACGCCGCTCTGGGCAACGGCGGTCTCGGACGACTTGCGGCCTGCTATCTTGATTCAGCGGCTACACAGGAGGTTCCGCTCGACGGCTACGGAATCCGTTATAAATACGGACTGTTTAAACAGCTCATCGAAAACGGCTATCAGGTAGAAACCGCTGACGACTGGCAGAGATTTGAGGACCCGTGGTGTATTCGCCGTGAGGACCAGGCGGTTGAGGTCGAATTTAAGGGTCAGACGGTTAAGGCTGTTCCCTACGATATGGCTGTTATCGGCTACGGCACAAAGAATATAAACACCCTGCGCCTTTGGCAGGCGGAGGCTGTCGAGGACTTTGACTTTAACGAGTTTAACAATACTCATTACGACAGCGCTGTTCAGGCGAAGAATGACGCGGAAAATATTTCTCGCGTGCTTTATCCTAACGACAACTCATATGAGGGCAAGGTTTTAAGATTTAAACAGCAGTATTTCTTCTGCTCGGCTTCCTTGCAGGATATTATGAGAAACTACAAGGAAAAGTACGGCGATGATTTCAGCCACTTTGCGAAGGATTACGCGTTCCAGCTTAACGATACCCACCCTGTATCGGCTATTCCCGAGCTTGTAAGACTTCTTATGAACGACGGTTTAAGCTTTGACGAGGCGTTTGAGATTGCCCGCAAGACCTGCTCTTATACCAACCACACGGTTTTGGGAGAGGCTCTTGAAAAATGGCACGCTGACCTTATGATGGACGTTGTTCCCGAAATTTATCATATCATATGCCTTATCGCTAATAAGCTTCAGGAGGAGCTTACCGCTATGGGTGTAAGCGATGAAATGAAGGCAAGAATGAGAATTGTAGATAACAATACCGTTCATATGGCAAGACTTGCTACCTATGTGTCAACATATGTAAACGGCGTTGCGCAGATTCATACCGAAATTCTTAAAGCCGACGTATTAAAGGATTGGTATCAGGTTTATCCCGAGCGTTTCCAGAACAAGACAAACGGCATTACTCAAAGAAGATGGCTCGGACTTTGCAATCCCGAACTTTCGGATTTTATTACCGAACGCGTAGGTGACGGCTGGCTTAAAGATTTAAGCAAACTTTCAAAGCTCAATAAGATGATGGACGATGACACGGTTAAGAAGTTCAACAAAATTAAGGCTAAGAAAAAGAAAGAGCTTGCGGCTTATATCAAGAAAATGGACGGCGTTGACGTTGATTCGACTATGGTATTTGACGTTCAGGTTAAGCGCCTCCACGAGTATAAAAGACAGCTTATCAACGCTTTCTCGATTATGATGATTTACTTTAAGCTTAAAAACGGCGAGCTTAAAAACTGGAACCCGACCTGCTTTATTTTCGGCGCTAAGGCGGCTCCGGGATACGCGCGCGCAAAGGCTATTATTAAGTATATTAACGAGATTGCGAACCTCGTAAACAACGACCCCGATACTAAGGATAAGCTTCAGGTTGTTTACTGCTCCAACTACAACGTAAGCTATGCGGAGAAGATTGTTACGGCGGCGGATATTTCCGAGCAGACATCTCTTGCCGGTACAGAGGCGTCGGGTACGGGTAATATGAAGTTTATGATAAACGGAGCTGTTACCCTCGGCACCTGGGACGGCGCTAATATTGAGATTGCCGAGCAGGCAGGCGTTGAGAACGAGTACATCTTCGGCGCAAGAGTTGAGGAGGTTGAGAGCATTAAGGATACTTATTCCTCACGCTCTATTTACAACTCCGACCCCGAGATAAAGAGGGTTGTGGACACTCTTATCGACGGTACCGTAAGCGACGGCAACGCGCAGGGCGAGGGAAGCTTCTCGGAGCTTTACAAGGCTTTGCTTGACGGCGCATCATGGCACGCTCCCGACCACTATTTCGTACTCTATGATTTAAGAAACTATGTCGACGCTAAAATCAAGGCGAATTCCGATTACTCTAAGAGAGTTGAATTCGGAAGAAAGTGCCTTATGAACGTAGCTAACTCGGGCAAATTCAGCTCCGACAGAGCTATCCTTGAATATGCTAAGGATTTGTGGCACGTAGACTACAGAGGCAAGAAAAAATAATACGGCATAAGCTTAAACGGCGGTATCTTTTCGGATACCGCTGTTTTTATGTTTATAAACCTATATTTAGAAAAGAATATTTAGAGAATCTGTAATAATGGATTCTATAATAAATGTCGGGAGAACAAATAGAGTCTGCAAAAAGGAAAAACTCAAAAAAGGGATATTGTGACAATCCTCTAAAGGGATATATTAACGCAAAAACAAAACAGTCGTAATAAAATTGGCGACGGCACAGCTTCATAGCTGTGCCGTCGCTGTTGTTATTTAACATTTTATTGAACCTGAATTTGATGTAAATATGATTATAAGCAGGTTCTTTCAAACTCAATATTAAGTATAGCGGTTACAACTTTTTTACCGTGTGAATCCAGCGCCTTGTATTTATTAAGAAAGACTTCGGGACTTAAAATTTCGCTTTCGAGGGATTCGGAAAACTTATCGTTGCAGAGATCGGTTACGGTTATTTTAAAATAGTCGGCAATTTTAATCAGATTATCAATAGAGATTCCTTTTTTACTTTTTAAGGAGTCGTTTAGGGTGGTAGGCGCAACTGAAATAATCTCGGCCATCTTCTTAACAGATATTCCGTTGCGTGATAATAGAAGTTTTACATTGTCAGAAGAAATCTGAGCATAATCAATGGTTTTCACTTTAATTCATCCTTCATAATGTTATTTTATCATTATACTAATTCTATGTCAAGAATTAGAGATAATCAAGGGTATATACCGGACAGCAAAAAGGTACTGCTATTTTTAAAAAGCTTTACTAAAAACATATCGGCTGATATAACTTGAATGTATAAATAAGGCGCGTTTTTAGCGTATTGTTTTTTTATATAAGTAAGCTTCCGCCGTTGATGTTATTATACACTATTTTAAATAGAATGTCTCATTTTGTTTTGTGATATTTATAGGCTTGATTATTATCTGAAAACGGAAAAATGACAGAAAGCTGAATAAAACAGATAAAATAAAAGACGGGAGCCTTGAAAATTTTTAAAAGTAGTTTTTTTTGAAACTGAAAGCGCCAAATTATTGTATTTTTGGTTATAAAATGTGAAAAATATCCGTTTCAAACAAATTACGTTGATGTATTTATTTGTAGAACATTGACAATTAACGAAAAATCGTGTAGAATATTCTGGTAACAAACGAAAAAACGTTTACATTTTTGTGAAAAATAAGTTTTACCGGGTGAATTTCATGGACTGTATATTTCCTGTGATAAAAGAAGCTATTGACAGAGGACAGCTTTCTCCGAAATCTATAGCAAATATTCTGGAGATTGATGAAGAAAATGTGTTACTAAAACTTTGTGGCAGGGAAAGCTTCGATGTTAACGAGGCTATGACAATAAATAAGCGTTTTTTCCCCGAGGTTCCGTTTAAAAAGCTGTATACTCCTTTTTTATAACCTGTCGTTTGTCGGATAAAAAGGGTGTCTGTCATTTTTTAATTACTTTTATGCGGTAAGTTGTAAAATTATCTTAACGTTTACGACTTGTGTAAATCATTAAATTATGCGAGTAATCGTGTATAATAAAATAATTTCTTAGGAGGAAATGAGAAATGAAATTAAAAGTTTCAAAAAGTAAGAGAATAATAAGTCTGTTAACTGTTCTTTTTTTGATGGCAGGCATGGTATTCTCGAATGTTGCCCAGGTTTCCGCGGTAACAACCGCGAGCGACAAGGTAGACGCTGTCAAGGAAAGTATTCTGCAGGTTAGAATGCTTTATAAGCCTGATAAAAACGGTATCGGGGTTTATTTCAGCGGTACGAGTTTCTTAATTAATGATAACACTATAATTACTTGTGCCCATATATTTGACGGCAGTGACGATAAGAGCGAAGAATATCTGCGAGAAAAGTTCGGTCAAAACCACGTTTTTGATGAAAAAAATATTAAAACATACGAAGTAGTTGTTAACGGCGGACTTACAGTTCCTGCAACAATAAGAAAGATTAATAAAAGCGCGGACTACGCTATTCTTACTCTTAATGAAACAGTAAAAAGACCTACTGTTACTTTAGGAAACAGCGGAGAAGTAAAGAGAACACAGACAGTATATACTCTCGGTTTCCCGAGCAGTATTGCTAACCTTCAGGACAGTAAAACCTATTCAACAGATCAGGTCACAATCACAGACAGCACAATCGCAAACCTGACCACTACAGGCGGAATTGATTATATAGAGCATAACGCAAAAATTTCCGAGGGTAACTCCGGCGGTCCCCTTGTGGATGAAAACGGAAGTGTAGTAGGTGTTAACCTTTATACCTTGGACGGTTACTTTATGTCAGCCGCTATCGACCAGATTAAAAGCGCGCTTGACGACCTTGATATCAAGTACGAGAACGTTTCCTCGGATACGAGCTCTGAAGAAGAGACAACCGTTGCAGACGATACTGATAACGATAAAGAGGCGGGAGCGGCTACTAAAGCAACTGAGACAGAGGAGACCGAGCCTATTATAGAACCCGAATCAGGCTTTGATATGACAAAAATTATTATCATCGCCGCTATTGTTATTCTTCTTATCATTGTTGTAGTTGTTGTTATTCTTATTATTTTAAGCAGTAAGAAGAAGTCGTCAAAGACAGCAAATATTGCGCCAAACGGCCCTACAGTTTCGAACGGCGCCGTTAAATCTCAGTATATACCTTCTCCGAATGCTAAGGAGGCTCGGCCTATGACTCCTCCTTATAACAAGCCTGCAGGCATTCCTACTGTTATGAGCAATGAGGGCGCTGCCGAAACAAGCGTTCTTAATGACGGCGCAGGCGAAACAACGGTTCTCGGAGCATCTGCAACAGGATTCAGCCTTATCAGAAAAAGAAACAATGAAAAAATCATTATCAATAAGCCTGAATTCTTTATCGGTAAGGAAAGAAGACGTGTTGACTATTGTGTAAGCGACAATAATTCTATCAGCCGTCAGCACGCAAAGATTAAGGTTCGCGGCGGAAGATGCTATATTACAGACCTTAACTCAACAAACTGCACTTATGTAAACGGTACAAGGATTAGCCCGAATCAAGAAGTTATACTTTCAAAGGGTGATTCAATTAAGATTTCAGATGAAGAATTTGAGTTTTTGGGTTAATTGAGGATAAATAATGAATTTTTTAACAGCAGTACATACTGATATAGGTATAAAAAAGAGTACAAATCAGGATTCAGCGCTGATACTTGAAGCTCAGTCCGATATTGGAAATGTTCTTCTGACTGTTATTTGTGACGGAATGGGTGGCCTCGCTAACGGCGAGGTCGCCAGCGCCGCAATTATAAGGGAATTTGAAAAATGGTTTAAAAATCAGCTTCCATATATAATTACGATACAAAATCCCAAGGACCGAATTTTCAGTTCGTGGGAAAAAATAGCGTTATCCTGTAACGATAAAATAGCTGATTACGGAAAAAGACAGGGAGTTGCTATGGGCTCAACGCTCATCGCCGCGTTGTTTTTAGGAGAGAGTTACTACATTATCAATATAGGGGACTCCAGGGTTTATTGCCTTACGGACAACGTGTACAGGCTCACAAAGGATCAGACGTTTGTACAGAGAGAAATTGATATGGGACGAATGACTCCCGAAGAGGCGCGTGTCAGTCCGCAACGCAATGTGCTTTTGCAATGTATAGGAGCAAGCAACATAATAGAACCCGATTTTATTTCAGGTAAGCTCGAAAAAAATCAGGTATATATGTTGTGTTCTGACGGTTTTCGCCATATTATCTCGGACGCCGAAATCTACGAAAGGCTGAATCCGCAGATTCTTGTAGATGAAAAGGTGATGAAGGATAACGCGGTTTATCTTACGGAGCTTAATAAGTATAGAAAAGAGCTGGACAATATTACTGTTGCGCTTGTAAAAACAGTTTAAGTCGAGAGTTCTTCAATAATTTCTGTGATTTAGCGTCGGACTTATTGTTTTCGGCAATAACAGTCAAATATAGTTTTTTTGCGCATTATCCGCCCACGATAATATTGCGTAAAGTGTTTTATGTGGGCGGAAAGGATATAGAGTTCAATGCTTGAAATAGGTTCACTTGTAGACGGTAAATACAAAATATTACGCGTAGTTGGCAAGGGCGGAATGAGTGTTGTTTACCAAGCCGTAAATGAAAAGGCAAACAAAATCTGGGCTGTTAAAGAAGTACGCAAGGACGGCATTCAAAATTTTGAGGTCGTTAAGCAGAATCTGATAGTTGAAACGGATTTGTTAAAACGGTTTAACCATCCTAATTTGCCCAGCATTATTGACGTTATTGACGGTGACGGCACCTTTCTTATCGTTATGGATTATATCGAAGGAAACTCTCTGAGCAAGGCTTTGGAGAACAGCGGAGCCCAAAGCCAGGATGATGTTATTGAGTGGTCAAAACAGCTCTGTGATGTTTTGGGCTATCTTCATTCCCGTAAACCGCCTGTTATCTACAGAGATATGAAACCGGCAAACGTAATGCTTAAGCCTGACGGTAATATCTCGCTTATTGATTTTGGTACAGCGCGTGAATTTAAGTCATCAAGCGTTGAGGACACAACCTGTCTCGGCACACAGGGTTATGCGGCGCCTGAGCAGTACGGCGGACACGGGCAGACCGACGCCAGAACGGATATATATTGTCTCGGCGCTACAATGTATCATCTTGTTACAGGACACAACCCGAGCACACCGCCGTATGAAATGTATCCTATCCGTCAGTGGAACCCGATGCTTTCATCGGGACTTGAAGAAATAATAATAAAATGTACTCAACGGAATCCGGAGGACAGATACCAGTCCTGCGCCGAGCTTCTGTACGCGCTTGACCACTATCAGGACCTTGATATTGAGAATAAAAAGGTTCAGGCATTTAAGTGGAAAACCTTCCTTGTGTCGGTAATTCTCACCGTCATTATGTTTATTTCAACAATCGGATTTAGTATAGCCGGTTCCGCGATGTCCGCGTCAACCTATGATTCCCTGATATTGCAGGGAGACAATTCGGGTACTCCGGAGCCGTACATAAGCGCAATCAAGGAGGTAGACCCGGGTAATATCACTGCGTATTCTAAATTGTTAGATTTATATACCGCAGATAACTCCATAAGTCAAGAAGAATTTTCCACACTGCAGGAGCTGGAAACAGAGAACGAAAATCTCTTGCTTTCCGAAAATAAAGAAGCATTTATAAACGATTATGTAATGAAACTGGCAAAGTACACATTCTTTGCGTATGAAGGCTCTCAAAGCGAGGCGTGGAGCCGCGCGGCAAAATTATACAACAAGGCTGTTAATAATACCGAGAACAAAAACACAAAAGCCCGCGCAGAGCTTCTATACGAGCTTGCGACCGACTACCAGAGCAGAAATAACAGAGATGTCGCGGGCGATAACAATATTGACAAAGATAAATTTTGGAACAGTATGCAAAAGCTTGCTGACGGAAGCTTAGCTGAAAAAGAAACATTAAATATTACACTCAAATGCTATCAGTTTGTAGTTACGGATATATATAATAATAATACAGATTTTAAAAGAATCGGTATAACGGAAAGGGAACTTACCGAGTTGCTGAAAACTATTGAAAATACAGTAAATAAAATAGAGCTTTCGGATTCGTTCAAGATAAGTTCGGATACGGAGCTTCAGCATATGGCAGATAATATACTTAATACCATAAAAGAAGTTGAGACGCTCGGCTTTGATAACAAATCCGTTGAAAGGGCAGGTGAGTAATATGGATACTTCTATGATAGACATATTAAATACCTGTTTTATGGTTTCGCTTGCCTTTACGATTTTGTTTTTTATCATATCTGTCGTAATAGCTTTTGTTTTTGATATAAAAACCATATTCAGCATCAGAACAGGCAGGGCGCAGGCGAAAACTATAAACGAGATGAAAAAAGCCAATGTCAGCACAGGCCGTCTGCGAGTAGACGGAAAGACCGTAACCAGTAAGCTTTCTGATGAAGAAAAGGGCAAACCGAGGATTCCCGCGGTACTGCCGCCTCAGCCCGAGGCACAAACCTATGATGCAAAAACATCTGCAACTGATGTTCTTACTCCCGAAAAGGCTGTGGAAATGGATATGACTACAGGGAATATTCCGGCGTTTCCTGCCGAAACATCAGTACTCAGCAATACGGATGAAATCAACGACAGCTCGGATGTAGCTGTAAACGTCAATTTTAAAGTGATAAAGCAGATTGTTTTAATTCATACGGAAGTAACTATTGATTAATAACTCAACAACATAAGGTGAATTTGTTGTCGGCAAATTTATGTTTTTTGGAGGATAAATGTGAAAAAGGATATTATTTTATTCAGGCTTTCTTATTTTATGCTGTTTATATCGTCGTTTTCAATTTTACTTTCCTTCTTAGGCGACTACAACGGAAATCTTTTTAATTTAATTTTTGCAATTGCAACAGGAGTGTTATTCTGGGGCGGACTTGTATTAGGCTATGTCTTTTTGATGTTGGTTAACTCGTCAAGAAAAAAATACGAGGCAAAAAACCATATAAATGTACGCGCGAAAAAGAGAGCAGGCGCGTTCACGTTTTTCAGCAATAAGCCTGCCAAGGTCTTTGACCTTTCTATGATATTCTTTTTAATTTTAACAGTGATATTTCTGTGTATTCCGCTTTTTAATCAGGCAATTGCGCTGATATTTCTTGCGTTGTTTGTATTTTCTTTGCATATGCACTGCATATTAAACGGAATAAACTTTATATATATAAAAAACATCAGGAGTAAGGAGAGTAAAAAATGAGTAGACAGAATTCTTCTATTTTAATGAAGATAACCGCAGCCGTTTTGTCTGTTTTGATTATAGCCGGAACTCTTTCGGTCAGTACGGCTTTTCAGGGCACAGCGGCAGGAGCAAGCGCGGACGAGGCGCCGATTGCTAAGCTTAAAGCATTAAACGCCGGTGATGAAGCAAAGTCATATACATCACCTGACGGAAAGCTTTATTACAGCGCGGATAATCTGAAAAAATTATCCTTTACATTTAAGCCCGAGGCAGACGGTGTAACGCTGACAAGCGAGGACAGCGACAAGCTTTCCGCATATCTGAATAAAGCAGACGAGGCAGAAAGCGAGATTACCGAAAAGAGTACGCTTAGTATTTCCGAAGACGGAAATGTTTCCTTTGAACTCGAGCTCAATAAGGTATACAGTTCAGGTATAGGCGAGGGCGAATATGTTCTGCTCGTGAAATACAACGGCGAGGACGCGGAAAGCGTTAAAATTTTCGAGAAGAAATTTACCGTTATAGCGAAAGGACCGGAAATAGGAGAATTTGAATACAAAAATAACTCCGACAGCGAATGGATAAAAGGCTCTGAAACCATAAGCTTTACTGTTACAAGCGAGATTATTGATACAGTTGAGGTTGTGAAATCAGATTCTCCCGAAACAAAGCTCAAAGCCACAAAAGAGGGCGGAAAATATTCCTTTGATGTTACAGAAGGCGGAAAGTATCAAATTACCGCCAAGGACAAGCTCGGCAACAGCACACAGAAGGAAACAGCAAATATTAAAATTGATAAAACTGCTCCTACTATGATAGGCGAAGCTTCGATAAAAAAGGGAGAAGAGGATTGCAAGGCGCAATGGACAAGCTCTGACCTCACAGTTTCCGTAAAATTACAGGATAACGAATCAGGTTTAGACACGTCTTCGGTTACTGTTCAGGATTCAAAAGGAGGCTCTGTTCCTGCAAGCGTTGAGCCTGCTTCGGAAGGCGCACACACCGATTACACTGTCAGCTTTACGGCTGTTTCGCACACATCATATACGATTCAGTACGCTGATAAAGTGAAAAACAGCAATTCCGTCACTATTAATGAGAGTGATATACTGATTGATAAAGAAGCACCTAAGGCAAGAGATATTACCATTACATTTTCGAAGGATGAATCATCTGCCGACGCTTCAATGCGTCTTCTCAGCTTTGGACTTTACGACAAAAGAGAGGTAAGAGCTAAAGTTGAAGTTAACGATGGCGGACTCTCTCCCATAAAAGACATCGTTCTTTATGACGGCTCAAGCGCGCTTGACAAAATTTCCAACGACAGTTTTAAACTGCCGACAAAAGACGGGACTACTTCGGAGGAGTCAAAATATAATTTGTCGGTAGAGGTTACTGATGAAGCGGAAAACACAAGTAAGTTCAACATACTGAATTCAGACGATTTAATCGTAACGATAAAGGATAAAGACAGTGTTAGTGAGACGCTTGATAACGGTAGAAAAAAGTCCTTTGAGATTATTTTAAATGAAAAGTCGCTTCCCGAATTCGGCGAGATAAGCGCGTCAACAGTGGGCAAAGATCATATTGCCGTACGTACTGATGTAAAAGTGGAGGTAAGCGAAAATGTATCAGGGTTGAACAAAACTTATGTAAAGTTCGGGAAAAAAGGTGAAACCCTGCCAAAAATCAGCGAATCTGAGCATGATTACACAAGCAATTCCGAAGAGAAAACAACAAGCGCGAATCTTTCGTTTGCGATACCTGATGTTCAGACGACAGGAGAGTACACGGTAACCTTTGTCGCGGAGAATAACTGCGGAAAAGAAAATACTGTTTCAAGGACTTTCTATGTCGATAAGACTGCGCCGGAGATTGAAGAGTTTGAATATTCTAACAATCAAAACGAAAATTGGACAAAAAACGATGTTACCGTTAAATTTAAGCCGACGGATGATACCGGAATCAAAGAGGTTAAGGTTTCCAAAGACGGAACGGATGTAAACGTTAATGATTCATCAGACGGAAATTACAGCTTTACAGCTGAAAGCTACGGCGAGTATACCGTAAAAATCACAGATGTTTTCGGGAATACATATAGTATTGATACGCAGAAAATTAAAATTGATAAGGAAAACCCGCAAATAGAAAACATTGATTATAATAAATCAAATGAGGAATGGACAAATAAGCCTGCGACTATAAACTTTACGGTAAAGGATTATTCTGACGACGGTAAATCATCAGGCGTTGAGAAAGTTACAGTTTCCAAAGACGGAGAAGAAGTACAGGTTAAAGATTTATCAAATGGTAATTACAGCTTTACGGCAGACAAGTACGGTAAATACGAAATTACTGTTTATGATGTTGCGGGTAACAGCAACAGTACCGGAACAGAAGAAATTCTTTATGAAACTGACGTTCCTGAAATTACGGGAATTGAATTTGAAGGAGGTAATAAGAAAAAATACGGAATATATTCAAAGAACAGCATAACGATGACTGTTAGCGCCAAAGATGCCGGTGAAAACCAATCCGGACTTTCCGAAGAATCCGTAAAAGCAATTAATTCAATCAAAGACTCAGACGATGATATTTCCCTGATTTCAAAAAATCCGGAGAAAGGGGAATATGTTTTTACAATTGGATTAGCAGACGCGGTTAAAAATCTTTCTTTCACCGTAACTGATAATGCAGGCAACTCGAAAAATTTCAAGCTGGGCTCAGAAGCTAAAATAGTCGAAATAGACTCCTCAGGTATGAGTGATGAAGTATATGAAGTGCTTGTTGCTAATGTACCCCCTGAGATTGACACATATAAAATACAAGGCTTTGACGGTTGTTCCAATAATACTTATAAGGGTAACGGCGGTACGCTTTCTGCGGTAGTCAGAGATGAGTTTGCGGGTATTACCGATATAGAAGTTAAATTCGGTAAAATTAAGCTCGAGGATGACCTGCCTTCCATTGAGAAGGATTATGAAACAAAGACTTCTGAATTTGAAGATATAACAGATAAAGCGTTTGAAAAATATGATCATAACGAAAACAAGATTGAAGAGGTAAATATCAGCTACGATACTTCGTATTATGAACCGGAGCTTCAGACAGGTCGTTATGCAATGGTAGTTGAAGCAACGAATAACGTGGGCAATACTACTGTTAAAGCGTTTGAACTTAATGTCGATAATACGAAACCAAAAGTAACAGGTGTAAGCATTTCAGGCAACAAAATTAGCAAGTACAATGAGGAGGGCGTTTACTCAGGCGATTCTGTCGAGGTAAAAATATCTGTTGACGACTCTAATGAGGGGAAAATTCCTTCCGCGGGTATTGCAAAGGTTGTTATGAAAGCTAACGGGGGAAGCTTTTCCAAAGAAATTAATTCCGAAAACCACCTCGCTTCAGGAGACTTTACATTTGAGCTTCCGTGTTCAAACGATGCATATAAGAATATAACCTTTACCGTTGAGGATTGTTTGGGATATTCTGAAACCTTTAAATTGACTGACTTTAAAGTTTCTATAAATGGAAACGAGAGTAAAATTGAACAACCGAACGAGGATTTTGAAATCGTCGCAAGTGAAGACAATTCAAGCATAAATATTATTCCCCAAAGCGGAGAAACTGTATTCAACGATATCGATTATAAATTCAGCAACGGAATAACAACGTGGGATAACAACCTTTATTGTTGCGGCGACGGTACTATTACCGCAGAATTTGAGGATACCCTATCAGGTCTTAATAAGGGAGCGTTTAAAATTGAAATAAGTAAAGATGGGGACAGTTATCCGACTATTACTGATAATTCTACTGTACTGAAATTCGATGAAGAAAAGACTGCTTCAAAGATTACGTCCTTTAAGGTAACCTTTGATACCGAAAAATTCGCAAAGGAGTATCAGAATAGTATCAGCGGTATAGCTGACGGTAACTACAGTATAAAGTATACAGTTGTAAACAACAGCGGAGTGGAAAGGGTGTTTGTACACAATTTTAATATTGATAAAACAGCTCCTGCCGTTACGGAAATAGACTTTAGGTCCGTCGTTGAATCGCCTGCAGAAAATTTATTCCGTATTCTCACCTTCGGCTTTTTTGCAAAAACAGACGTTAAAGTAACATTAACGATTGAGGATTCCGCCCCTTCCTGCGGAATAGATGATGATAAAGTTAAACTCACTTCAGAAAACGGAGCAGGCATTAAAGCTGGAACTCTGCAAAAAGTTGAAAAGAATGGAAATACTTATAAAAAAGAATTTACTCTGTCGCTCGGAAGTGATGCGTCTGACAGCAATTATAATGATATTTACATTTCTATTTCCGACCGCCTTAATAATAAGACGGAAGGTAAGTATCACAGCTTGGGTGTAAACCCCTTTGAGGGTACGGAAGCTAATGTTGACGAGAATTTCGATATTATCCTGAATAATGATAATACATCCATTAAAATGGACACCGACTATGATAATTCGGATGTTAATGATCCCCAAAAGGACGGTTTCCTGTTTAAAGGATTTGCTCATTATTCGGATAATCCCAGTACCTACAATACCTACAGCGATGTCGGAAAAACCGACGCGGAGGTATCCGTAAAACTCAGCGACAAGCTTTCGGGACTGAGCAATGTTACCGCTGAAATTGCTAAAATTAATAAAGACAACGGAGAATTTACGAGTATTAATGAAGTAAATTGCAGTGATAATCTTAAGGAATCCAAGGTGCTTGAAACAGTCGCAACCGTTAATCTATCTGATTTCGGCGTTGATACAGGCGTCTACAGGCTCAAATTTACAGCGGAGAATAATATCGGATTAACAAAAGATTTTGAAGTTAAATTCAGAATTGATGAAACGGCTCCTAAGCTTGAAAAAATTAAGTTTACTCCGGTAAATTCCGCGACTGATACACTGTTTAATGCTCTCACCTTCGGTTTGTTCTCCAATCAGACCGTAAAGGCTTCCGTAACCTTCAGCGATAAAGAGCCGTCAGCAGGTGTGGATGCCGAGGATGTAAAGCTTATCTCCGAGAAAGGGCTGTCAATCACCGAGGACAGCGGTTTCAGCGAAGCAGTCAATGAGGACGGATATAAGCGTTACACCAAGAATTTCTACATTCAGGTTGGAAATTCCGAAGAAACCAGCAACTATAAGGATATGATTGTTGATATTACGGACAAATTTGATAATCATTTCTCATCTGAGTATTATAATATGACCGAATCAGACGGCGCCGCTGTGTATGACGAAAATTACGATATAATCGTAAACAACGACAAAAATACAATTAAACTTGATACACAGCACGACAGCGCAGTAACTGATGACGTCAATAAGGACGGCTTTGCGTTCAACGGCTTCCAATCCGCTAAGGTTGAAGATAGGCTTGTATATAGTAACAAATACAGCGAAAAGTCATCAATTTCCGCAAAATTTATTGATAATCTTTCGGGAATAGCCGATGTTACTGCATCCTTGTCCAAGGATGGCGCGGAGAAAGAGCCGATTAAGCTCACTCTTGATAAGGAAATAAAGGACGAAAAGGGAGCAAAAATCAACGAGATAGTTGCTTCATATGATACGACAAATGCGCTTGACAGCGGTAATTATATCTTAACTTTTGTTGTTGAAAATAATATCGGTCTTAAAAATGAATTTTCTGTTAAATTCTCTATTGATGAAACCGCGCCTGCCGTTGATAAGATAAAATTCATACCTGTAAAGAAAGAAGGACTTGCCGATAACTTCTTTAATGTCATCACCTTCGGCCTTTTCTCGCAAAGCTCAATTCAGGTTGAACTCACGGTAAGCGACTCATCTCCGTCGGCGCTTATTAATGACGAAGATATTATGATTTCATCGGAAAAGGGAAATTCCGTTAAGGTTGCCGAAAGCGCGTCAAGAAACGGCGATACATATGTGAAAGTATTTGAACTTGCTACCGGTAAAGATGAGAATGACAGCAACTACAATGATATTAATATTTCCGTAGAGGACATTTTTGATAACAGTTACAGCGGTCATTATTCCGACAGCAAGGATAAAGTATTTGTCAATGATGAAAAAGTCAATCCGGACAAGAACTACAATATTATTGCAAACGGCGATAATTCATCAATCGTGATGAATAAATCCTTTGACAAAAACATAAAAGAGGATTTAATAAAAGACGGCTTTGCCTATGAAAATTTCTCTTATTCAAATCAGAACGGCACTTACAGTGATAAGACCTCGGAGAACGCTACGATTACAGCTGAGTTTACAGATAAGGTTGCCGGAATTCAGTCGGTTACCGCCGAGATTGTAAGGTCCGGAAATTCAAATGAGGCTGAACCCGTAAGAGTAACGGTTCTTTCCTCTGACAATAAGGAAGTTGATTTGGCGTCAAAGAGAACGGCGACAGTACGCGCGGTGTTCAATGCCACTGAGTATAACATTAAAAGCGGTATGTTTAAATTGACCTATATAGTTACGAACAACAGTAATCTCGTTCAGAGGTTTACAACCGATTTTAACATTGATGAGACCTATCCGGAATTGTACTCGGTTAAATTTGAGTCGGCAGAAACCAGCGCGGTTGACAGATTCCTGAATTTCCTCACCTTCGGTCTTTACAGTAATCAGAACATCAAAGCGACAGTTACGGTAAGAGACGCGCTTCCGTCATCGGGAATATCGGAAAAATCTGGCGATAAGGGATTATTGGAGGCTTTGAGAAACAATAGAAATATTGACAGTAAAGAGCTCAAGGAAGTTGATATTAATACGCTTTCCAACCTTTCCGACGCGGATAAAAATTATAAGTACTACAGCAAGGTTTTCACATTGTCCGCTAAAAACGGCAATAACGGCGCCCATGCTTACTATAATAACTTTGATATAAATGTTACGGATAACGCGGCAAACAATAAATCGTACAAATATTACGATGCGCAGAAAATCCTCATAGGCGATAAGTACACCTATGAAAAGGGCGACGGCAATTATGAAGCGTTATTCAATGATAAATTTGATATTGTTGCCGCCTTAAACGGAAAAGATAACGATAACAGACCTAAGATTACCAAATTCTCTGTAGAGGCGGGAAGCGATGCAGATAAGTATCAGAGAAAGAAAGGCGATACAACAGAAGACTGGTATTCGGGAAGCGTCGTTCTTCATATGGACGTAACAGATGCGTTCATTAAAAGCAGTACCAACGTCACACTGCAGTCGTTTGATGTAAAGCTTAACGGTAAAAAGGTTACTAAGTATTGTAAGGTTAAATCCGATGGTAAAGATTACACCGACATAATTGATGAAGGCGTAATTGATGAGGAAAATAACGTATACGGCAACAGTAAGATGTTGACAAAGGATTCGGAGAATACTAAATTAAATAGCATTACGGTAACGCTTGACACAAGCGATTTACCGAGTGACCTTGCTCCTGTTTTCAGTAAAAACACCTTTACGGCGAGCGTAAGAGGTAACAATGATTCAGATTACCCGTTTAATGAAGAAGAAAAGGTAGAGTCGGTATTCTATCTGGATAATAAGAACCCGACAATAACTCACTTTGATTTTGCGGGTCAGGGTAATTCAGACGCAAGCGGCTCCTCAAAGAAATCGGAAGACCGCGCAGTAGAGGAAACCGACTACGGATATTTCTTCCGTGAGGCGACTGACGTAACCGTAACGGCTGAGGATGAAGGCTGCGGAGTAGACGAAATTTGGTTCTATACTGAAGATATAAACGGTAAAATGGATGGATATTATTCGGCTGAAAAATGTTCATCAAACGGTAACAAGGCAGTATTTACCGTTGAGAAGAATTTCAAGGGTAGAATTTTTGCATACGCAATCGACTATGTTAAAAATCAGGGGGATGAATACTCGCCTAAGGACGCTGTAGTAGAATCCCATAAACGTCACACCGATACAACTAAGGCGTTGATTATACCCGAGAAATATAAATACAACGGCAAAGGAAAACCGATTTATACGGGCAAAGAAAGAGACGCAGACAAATATCCGCTTTATAAGGGCGATACTGATGTTGAATTGATTGCCGAGAGCACATATTCCGGTATCCGCAAGGTTGAGTATAAGGTTACGGCTCCCGCAGGCAATGTGAAGGATAACCAGAGCGGTTCCGTAGGTGTTCCCATTGATTCAAGAAATGCTGAAAGCGTTAAAGACTGGAAAGTAGACCAAACGAAACGTAACCTTGTAACAAGGATGAGCAAAAAAATTACTGTAAGAAATAACAGTAACTATATCAAAATCTGGATAAAGGTAACAGACCGCGCGGGTTATGCAACCTGGGACCAAGAAATAATCAGTATTGATAAAACTGCTCCTACAATTAAAGTAAGCTTCTCTTCGGCTCATTCAGGTAATAGAGTAGAGGGAAGAGAGTATTACAACAAAAACAGAACTGCCCTTATTACGGTAACAGAGCGTAATTTTGACAGCAAAAAATTTGTCAATAATATCAAAAACACGTATAACGGTTATTGTCCGCGGCTTATACCGAAGGATAACTGGACAAACGCTAAGGTAAATACAGCTAATCAGGACGGAACAAAGCACACGGCGCAGATTGTATTTGATAAAGACGGCGACTACACCCTGCACTGCGAGGCAACTGACCTTGTAGGAAATAAGTCCAAGGCATATAACTGCAAGAAGTTTACCGTTGATAAGGTTGTTCCCGTAATTAAAATATCCTTTGACAAGAACCGCAGTAACACATACTACAACAGCGCAAGAACAGCGACAATTACAATTACCGAGCACAACTTCCTGCAAAGCTATTCTAAGGTTAATATCAGCTCTATTGCAGCCGATAACGCGAGCCGCGGCAGGGCGGTTAATGTTCCCGCTTTCCGAAAAGCGTCGGGAGATAAGTGGGTTACTACCGTGAAATTTGATAATGACGGTCAGTATGCGTTCACTGTTGATTTCCGTGACCGAGCGGACAATAAAGCAAAACAGCAGAAAGAAAAAACCTTCTATATCGATACTCAGCCCGGTGAAATCAGCTTTATCGGTGTTACCAAGGAGAAGGCTTACGGAAAAGAAATTGCTCCTATTATACAGTTTGATGATAATAATATCGGAACAAACAACACTTATACAATCACAAGAACGTTTGTGGATGAAGAGAGCAAGAAGATTAAAACAGAACCCGTAAATGACCTGCTGTTCAGCCAGAGCTCCTCAAGCACAAGGGTAAAATATACGGCATCCAATTTCCCCGTGACAATCAACAAGGACGGAGTGTATAAAATCTCTGCAAAGCTTGTGGACCTCGCGGGAAATGAGAAAGAAGGAAGCATTACCTTCTCTGTAAACCGTTTCGGTTCAACCTTCACATACGGTAACAAGAAAACAAAGAAAATTGTGGGAAAAACAGGTATTACGAACAACGCGCCCGATATTGTTATCGAAGAATATAACGTAAATCCGCTCACAAAGCAGGAAATCAAATTAACACGCGACGACGAGACAATAACGTTGAAGAGCGGAACAGATTATACTATCCAGACATACGGTAACAAGAATGATTGTCATAGATACGTTTATACGATTAAAGCTAAGAACTTCGATAAAGAGGGTAACTATGTTGTAACCATCACTTCCGTTGACGCGGCTAAAAACTTTGTGAGCAACAGAACTGCTTATAAGAGCGGGGAAGGCTCCGAAGAAAAGACAGACAGAACCTGTCCTATTTCATTTGTTGTTGATAAAACTAAGCCGGTTATTACTATTACTGGTATAGAGAGCAACCAGTATTACGAGGAAGCCTCAAAAAGCGTAAATATCATTTGTGACGATGCAAATATTGTCGCTAAGAAGCTCCGTGTAATGTTTGACGGAAAAGAGGTTAAGCTTGACAAGAAATCGATGAACGTGGAGTCGGGAAGCGTTGAGGGTAAGCTTAATCTTGAGGCTGACGGAAATACGAACGACCGCGAGTTTAAGGTAATAGTATCCGACAGAGCAGGAAATGTAAGCGCTGAAACTGTTACACACTTCCGATTGAGCGCATCGTGGCTTGCAAGAACATTACACTATCATATGCCGCTTGTAATTTTCTTAACAATATTTGTTTTAGCGGCGATAGGCGTATGTATATTCTTAATAACAAAAAAACGCAGGCAGGGAAATTCTCAATAGCGTAATTCTAAAAAGGTACATTTTCCCTGAGGGAAATGTACCTTTTAGTTTAGAGGTTAGCGGTATGCTTTATGAAGGTATGATTATTGATAATACATATCAGATTACAAGAGAAATAGGCAGCGGCGGAATGGGAGTAGTGTACCTTGCGTACCATCTTCGACTTCAGAAATATGTCGTGATGAAAAAAATCAAAAATTCCCTCGCCGATATTTCTATGCTACGCAATGAGGTTGATGTACTTAAAAGCCTCCACCACCCCTATTTGCCTCAGGTTTATGATTTTATTGAGTATGACTCTTATCTTTATACAATTATTGATTATATTGACGGATATGATTTTAACTATTATATAAAATGCGGATACGTATTTTCGGAAAGTCAAATAATCAAATGGCTCAGGCAGTTGTGCGAGGTGCTGAGTTATTTACATTCGCACAATATTCTTCACACCGATATAAAGCCGGGAAATATTATTATTACCGCGGGCGGAGATATATGTTTAATTGATTTTGGAATTTCTCTAAACAATACAGATGTAATCAAGGGACTTAGCAAAAATTACTCTTCTCCGGAGCAATACAGGAACTTTATGTACCTGAAGTACGGCACAGGCGAATATTCAAAGCTCGACGAAAGGACAGATATATACAGCCTCGGGGCAACCTTCTATCATATAATCACAGGCGTACAACCTGTTTTGGGGGACAAAGAAATGCCTCCCGTTTCGGAGTATTATAATCTGAATATTTCCGAACAGCTTGCCGAAATTATTGACAAGGCTATGCAGTTTGAGCCGGAAAAAAGATATAAAAGCACGGCTGTAATGCTAAAGGCGATTAATAATATCAAAAAGGAGGATATAAGGTACAAACGGTATTTGTTGATTCAGATATTGGCATCGGTAATATGCGGAGTTATGGTCATCAGCGGAATAGCCGATATGATAGGCGGCTATAGAATGTGGGTCAATACTTCGTATGAAACTGAATACAGCGAATTACTGAACTCTTCAAAATCCGGAGACGCGTCTATTGCGGTGGAACGCGGACGTTCTATTCTTAATAATCCCTCGTATTCGTCTTTGGTTACAAATTCAAATAAAGCAAAGATTCTTCATATTATAGGCGACTGTTATTACGACAATAGCGATTATTTAAACGCTACGTATTATTATAAATCTGCACTTTATTATTCCTCAGTCGAGGACAGTAAAATTTACTACAGAGATTATGCCTTTGCTTTGGTTAATGATAATAAAATAAATGAGGCACAGGGCGTCATTGAGCAAATTCGTTCCAAATACGGCGGCTCTCCCGAAATTCTTCTGGTCAATGCTGAAATCGCTTACCGCAACGGTAATTATAAGGAATCAATCTCGTCTTCTGAGGAGATTATAAACAAATTCCCGAATGACAATGAAAATTACTACACAGCGTGCGTTGTTCTCGGAGATTCTTATAATGCAACGGGCGACTACGCAAGGGCGGCTGAGATATATTCTCAGGCGCGCGCTAAGGAAGAAGATAAAAACATTATTAATAAAGAGGGTAATGCTTATATTAAATGCGCGAGCAGTTTGTCGTACCAAAAAGCGTTGGAATGTTTTAAGAAAATATATAACGAGTATTCTGTTAACACTGACGATATTGTTAATCTGGCGCAGTGTTACATACTCTGCGCCGATACGCAAAAATACGAGGAATGTAAAAAAATACTTATTGAATATTCCGAAAACAGTGAGGACTGCAGGATTTTTGTTATGCTTGCTATCATTGCAAATCTTACGAACGACGCCCGTGTAAGGGAGTACTGTATTAAGGCGCACACTCTGTATTTAAAGCTGACGGTTGCACAAAAGGAGCTTATTGACGAGAGTACATTATCGGAAATAAAGGCTTTGTATTTTAATAACGTAGGACAGGAATGGTAGTTATTTATGAATATGTTATTTATTTTCGGATTGATATTGCTTGTTCTCGGAATAGTTGTTTTTGTGATAATTGAGTTTTTCTTATATCGCTGGCTGAAAAAATACAACGAACAATGGACGAAAGGAGATAATACAAATGATGTGTCCTAATTGTAAATGTATAGTTCCAAACAATGTTTTCTTTTGTATGTATTGCGGTCACAAATTCCGCAGGGAATTGTACCGAACCTTACCCGCGGATACGGTTGAGTATTATCCCTGTATGTTACCGCCCGTAAAAAATTATGATAAATTCTATCTTCGGAGGCAATATAAAACAGGCAATTTTTACTCAGGAGATATTGCAGTCGAATCAACGGATACGGAGGTTTTTCTTCTGTCTCTTCTTACAGTCAGCTTATTATCCATTGTTACTTTTTTATTAATTCTTTTGTTATTAATTTGAGGAGGAAGAAAATGAAGAGAAAGTTATACATTGCGCTTATTCCTGTGCTTGTACTTCTTATCGGGTGTATGAGCCTGCTTGTGATGGTTCCCGACAGTAACGGTGTTTACGTCGAGCAGATAAGAACCGCGCGGCAGTTGTGTCAAAACGGCGATTATCAGAAGGCGATAGTATATTACAAAGAGGCGATAAAACACAACGACACAAGCTACCAGCCGTATAAGGAGCTTGCTCAGATTTATATGGTAAATATGAAGGATGTATCATTGGCGATGTCGGTGCTGAATGAAGGCTATCGCAGAACAGGAGCGCCCGAGTTGCACGAGCTGATAGCTGTTTATACGGACGAAAACGGCACGGCTCCGAACGGAAAATCCGATGCGGAAGAAATGGTAGCGATTAATTCGTCAAGCCTTGAAATTTTCTCTACATATACCTATGAGAAATATTCGCAGAATTGTACGGTTAAAAACGAAAGAACCGAAAACGGCAAGTATACGGTTGAGTTTAGGCAGTATAACGCGGTGTTTGAATTTGAAAACACGGCAGGAAAAAATAATATAGTTGATATAAGAACAGGTAAACCGTTTAAGCAGGCGCGTCCGACTTTAATTAAGATTATGGATTCAAATCTCATCGGTACAAAATTCACCGCCGGCACTACTATGGTGGAAATCAAGGATGCAGGAGGACACGATATTAAAATAAACGAGGTTGACTCCTCCAAGGGAACTTACCGTATGACATTTACATACCGTGACTGCGCAATTTCCCTCAACTGCAACAAGAACGGCGTTCTCAGTAAAAACTCTTATATATCGGTTGTTCCCAAGCAGGGAACAAACACAGGCTCTGTAATTGTTCGCGGAGAAATAGTTGACGTTACCTCAGGAACGAGAGTGGAAACCGCTTCGCTTGTATTCAGAGAGGGAAAGAGCAATAAATTCGGCGACACGTACGAAAGCTATGAAAGTACGGACGGAACGTATTCCGTAAACCTTAACCCGGGAGATTATACCGTAGAGGTTGATGCATCGGGCTATAATAAGGAATACTATGCTTTATATGTAACTAATACAGGCTCAGATGTAGAAAAAAACTTTAGTGTATCTACATCACTTAACGCAGATGAAATACGTTTTGTTCTGGAGTGGGGTTCTTCTCCCCGTGATTTGGATTCCCACTTAGAGGGTAAAACTGCAGGTAAAGACAAAGTTAATATCTCCTTCCGCAACCGAAGCGCGAGAAACCGCAACGGGGAAACTATTGCGAAGCTTGACGTCGATGACATAGACGGTTTCGGACCTGAAACGACAACATTGTCGGATACAAGCGGAGAATATGTATATAAGATTCATCGTTTTTCAAGATATGGAAGTATTGCTTCCTCAGGCGTTACGATAAAAATCTATCTCGGCTCCTCCTCTACTCCTATTGTGATTGAGGCTCCCGATGATGTCGGAAGTGAATGGTGGACCGTATGTAAGGTTAAAAACGGTAAGGTAGTTGATATAAACGGAAAAATCATAGAATGAATACAGGGTTAATTATATTAACTGTTTTGTTATCGGTTATTATTTGCGTAGCATCAGTGGTAATTCCACTGATGCTACGAAAAAAAAGAAAAGAGAACAATATGTGTAATACCGCCGCAAACAGTTTGATTCGAGAGCAATTTTTAAAATATTCTTTACAAAACCCTAACAGCAACATTAAACAGCACAGACCCGACCATAAAAAATTAATGCTTTATATAAAAACAAAAGGTTCAGGAAAAAAGCAGAGATATGTATTTGACCCTGAGGAGGGCGTGTACATAGGACGCTGTTCGGAGAAAAGTAATATATATATAAATGACGCTATGGTTTCTCAAGAGCATTGTGGTATCTTTCTAAATAACGATAATGTATATATAAACGATTTTAATTCATCAAACGGTACGATTGTAAGACGCGGGCCCTTCCGAAAATATAATATTTCGGGAGGCCGCCGGCTTGTGCTGAAATCCGGTGATGAAATTGAGGCGGGTTCAGCAAGACTGAAAGTGATATTGTTTTACTTTGATATGACTTTATTGTGATTTGGAGACACACTATGGTTTTTATGATATTTATAAAAAGCTTTTTTCAGGATTATGTATTGCCCAACATAAATGACAGCGATTATCTTATTACAATAAAGAGAAGCTATGGTACCTGGAGGAGCTTTTATCTTCGTTTTGAGGTAATAAACAATAAATGGTCAATAAAATCAGACGATAGCTGTTATCAGCTTATACATCACAAAAAAAACGTGGACTTTGTAACGTTAAACGGCGGGGAAATTATTACAATCAAAACTGCAGGCGGAGACATAATTAAAGGGATAGCCGTAAACAGTGAAATGTCTTTGATGTCGTTTGAAAAATATGATATATACGGGAGCAGAAGAATTACCATAGGCGCCGCCGAAGAAAATGTTATTAAATACAGCTTTATGAAGCTTGTTTCACAGCGCCACTGTATTATAGAGAACAGAAACGGAAAATTTATAATATACAATACAAGCCGAAACGGTACTTTTGTTAATCATAGGGCGGTTGTCGGAGAACAAAAATTATGTTCGGGAGATTTAATAGAGATATTCGGGTTGAAAATAATTTTATTTGACGGGATAATTGCCGTCGGTTCCGAAGTGGGAAATTTTAAGGTTTCCGATAAATTGAGCAGTTATAAAGTTGTTGTCTCAGATATTTCTAAGGAGAATTTAATTGTTCATAAGGACATTTACTTCAACAGGGCCCCGAGAATTATTCCTGAAATCAGCAGAGAAACGGTTGTAATAGAGCCGCCTACCAATCAGCAGTTTTCAAAAAAGCAGTCGTTGCTTATGACAGTAGGTCCGTCCTTTACTATGGCTATTCCTATGTTGCTGGGCTGTATTCTTATGGTTATAAGCTCAGTCATAACGGGTACCGGCGCAGGTATTTTTATGATGACAGGCGTAATTACCGCATTGGGTTCAGGAATTTTCGGGGCGGTGTGGGCGCTTCTTAATGTGAGAAATGCCCGCCGTAATGAAATGGAGGATGAAACACAGCGCTTTAATGCCTACGGAAATTATCTTATAGAGGTTTCGGAATATATTAAGAAAAGGTACCGCCAAAATACAGATGCCCTGTACAGTATGTACCCATCTCCGAGTGAATGTTGCAGATATAACGGTCGTTCCTCCGAGCTTTGGAACAGAAATTCATCGCACAGTGATTTTCTTTTCTACAGACTGGGACTGGGCGATATTGATTTTCAGGTAAATATACAGATTCCGAAAGAGAGATTTTCCGTTACCTATGATTTATTGAAAGACAAGCCCGCACTGCTTTATGAAAACTATAAGGTGTTGTGTAATGTTCCTGTCGGACTTGATTTTTCTAAGCATAATATATACGGAATTGCGGGAGGTAAGCGCAAAGCAGGCGTATATGATATAGTAAACAGTATAATTGCACAGATTGCCGCCACAACGAGCTATACCGATGTAAAGATTGTTTTTTGTACCGATAAAACCAAGTGCAGGTTAGATAAATGGGAGTACATAAAATGGCTTCCTCATACCTGGTCGGAGGATAAAAAATTCAGATTTTTCGCGACTGACAAGCAGGAGGTATCCGACACGCTTTATGAGCTTACCGATATTATTCGGCAAAGGGCGGACCGCGCCGATTTGTCGTATGATAAGATGCAGTATACACCTCATTATTTCCTTTTTCTCTACGATTACAAAATGATAGACAACGAGCTTATCGGAAAATATATTTTTGATTCCGATAAGAACTATGGGCTGACTACTATTATATTGACGGATTATTATAATAATCTTCCCAATGCCTGCGAAAATATAATCCAAAATGATGAAAACTACAGAGGCTATTATAATGCGCTGGGCAGAAACACAAATTCAATGAGTATAAACTTTGATAAGGTTTCTACGCGTGACTTAAATATGTTCGCGCAGAGCATTTCAAATCTTATTGTTAAGGAAAACGAGGACGATTCCGCCGTTCCGTCGTCTCTTGACTTTTTTGAAATGTACAATATATCAGATGTAAACGAGATTAAGGTTATCGACAGATGGCGAAAGAACAGAACCTATAATTCTATGAAGGCTCTTATAGGTAAAAAAGCGGGAGGAGCCGATTGTTATCTCGATATACACGAAAAATATCACGGTCCTCACGGCCTGATAGCGGGAACTACCGGCTCGGGAAAAAGTGAACTCATACAGACGCTTATTCTTTCACTTGCCGTAAATTACAGTCCGGAGGATATTGCGTTTTTTATAATCGACTTTAAGGGCGGCGGAATGGCAAATCTTTTTTCTGATTTGCCCCATTTGGCAGGTCAGATTTCCAACCTTTCGGGGAATCAGATTCACCGCGCTATGATTTCTATAAAAAGCGAAAATCTGCGCAGACAGAAACTGTTTGGTGAATACAGCGTAAACAATATAAATAATTATACCAGACTGTATAAAAGCGGCGAGGCTCCGATTCCAATTCCGCACCTTCTTATAATTATCGACGAGTTTGCAGAGCTTAAGAAGGAAGAGCCTGATTTTATGAGAGAGCTTATAAGCGTTGCGCAGGTGGGCAGAAGTCTCGGTGTTCATCTGATTCTTGCTACCCAAAAGCCGACGGGTACGGTTGATGATAATATATGGTCCAATGCAAAATTCCGCCTTTGTCTCAGAGTGCAGGACCGCCAGGACAGTAACGATATAATTCACAGAACAGATGCCGCGTATATTACGCAGGCGGGGCGCTGTTATATGCAGGTTGGAAATGATGAAATATTTGACCTGTTTCAGTCGGGCTGGAGCGGAGCCGTTTGTGATAATCTTATAAATTCCGGTAAGGATGAAATTGCCACAATGATTACAAATACAGGAAAAACGGCGCTTATAGGAAATCACACAAAGGCTCGGATTAGGGAAAGAGATAAGCTTAGATGGTTTACGTTCCTCTGCCGTGAATATAAAAAAGCAGTTTCTTCGGATACAGCTTTATCCGAAAATGATTTGGCGGAGAGCTTACTCGCTGTTGCCCGTGAAAACGGTTATAATATCGGAACGGGCGCCGCAGAAGTAAATGCGATGCGTTCATTTATATCGTTGATTCCGCCGTTGGAGAAATCCCCCGAGAGCTGTGCAAAGCAGGTGTATTCGAGCGCAAATAAGAAGGGCTTGAAAATGCCGGAGCTCAAGGATAAAACTCAGCTTGAGGTCATTGTTGAGTACATTTCAAAAAAAGCTTCAGATGCAGGCTACAGTAATAGAATGAGACTGTGGACGCCAATTTTAGGCAACGAAATAATACTCAGGGATATTGTTGACTCTTCAGAGCTTTACTCTGACGGAAGCTGGAAATATTACAGTTCGATGGCGCTTAACGCCGTTGTAGGTATGTACGACGATCCCGGAAATCAGGCGCAACTTCCTTTTACCGTAGATTTTACAAACGGCGGACATTTTGCGGTCTGCGGTTCTGTCGTCAGCGGAAAAAGTACATTCCTGCAAACAATGGTTTTTTCGTTTGCAATAAAATACTCTCCTAAGGCGGTCAATTTCTATCTTATTGATTTCAGCAGTGGTTTACTGAATGCGTTCGGAAATCTGCCTCATACGGGAGCAGTTATGAGGGATAACGACCTCGACAGGGTTGATAAGTTTTTTAATATGATTTCATCTGTTGTCGAGAGAAGAAAAGAACTGTTTGCAGGAGGAAATTTCAGTCAGTATATAAGGCATAACGAGAACAGTGTTCCTGCTGTAATTGTGGTGATAGACAATTATGCGGGATTCAGGGAAAAAACTGATAATAAATACGAAGATGTGATTATAAACCTTTCCAGAGAGGGAGTCAGCTACGGTATTTTCCTTGCAATCAGCTCCGCGGGTTTCGGACTTTCTGAAATTCCGAACAGAATAGGCGATAATATCCGTACCGTGGTGAGCCTGGAAATGGGAGATAAGTTTAAGTATATGGATGTTCTCCGCGCAACACGGATTGACCTTCTTCCCGAGGCAGGGATTAAAGGCAGAGGCTTAGGCCGTGTTGACGGACGTCTGCTGGAGATTCAGACAGCCCTCGCAGTTGATGCTGAGGACGGCTACAAGCGAAACAGCTTAATTGAGTCGATGTGTGGTGAAATGAACTCTAAATGGAGAGGAGAAACAGCGCAGAGCGTTCCGTATATTCCCAAAAATCCTGCATATACAACGCTTGCTTCTGACAAACGTTATTCAGAGGCTCTTGCAAACCGCGATTTTATTCCATTTGCATATAATTTTGACGACGCGTCAATACACAGCGTTAATCTGCGAAATGTATATTGTTATTCGGTATCGGGAAAACGGCGTACGGGAAAGACCAATGTTATGAAGCTGTTATTGCGCGCGTTAAAGGAAAAACCATCGCAAAAAGTTATAATTGAAAAGGAATCGAACGAGTTAAAGAATTTTGTGAAATCCGATGATTGTGTAATTATCTCAAGCGACGAAGAGATGCATAATTACTTCAGCGGTATAACCGCTGATTTTACGGAAAGAAACAGGTTTAAAAAGCGGCTTTCCGAGCAGGGATACAGTGATAAAAAAATCTATCTGGAAATGCAGAAATTTACTCCTATTTTTGTTTTTATTGCAGATTTATGTGAGTTTGTCAACTCGATTTATTATCCCGAGGATAACGTTGGAAATATGAACAGCTTTTTTGAAAATATTTTTGAAAAGGGGAATTTACATAATATATATTTCTTTGCCTGCATTAATCCCGATGACGAAGTTGAAATAGGAGGATATCAGGCATACAGACTTTTTACAGGCTATAAAACAGGAGTTCATTTGGGCGGAAATACTGCCGCGCAGAGGATATATAATTTTCAGAATATTAATTATAACGATTCCTCAAAGGCCTCCCGTAAAGGAGAGGGACTTGTACCGTCTGAGGACGACGATACTGTAGCAGAAAAAATTATTATTCCGTTAATCGGAGGTAATGAATATTGATTACAATGCTTGTTTATTCTCATATAAAAAAAGAAGTGAAAGCATTAACGGATGCAGGAAATGATATAGCCTGCAAAATAAGCGATGAGGACTGGGATTTTCTGAGTTGCAACGAAAAGAGTTATATGCAGGAAATTCTTCAGAAGCAAAGCGTAATTGATATATCGTGTGTCGATGTAGCGGCGGAAAACGGAATTGATTTTGCGGAGCATTTGCGGGAGAGTAATCGGAATATGTCAATAATACTCCTGACAAACCCCGAAATTTCGCCAATGATGTATATCCGCCCCACAATTATGGCGAGTTCTTTACTTGTAAGACCGTTGACCTCTGCAGTTGTAAAGAAAGTTTTTTTTGAAACAATAAGAAGCTATCTCGACAGATTTTACAGCAATAACAATGCCGAAAGCTTCGTGATTAATAACCGTGACGGCAGACAGCTCGTTCCGTACAACAGCATCAGATTTTTTGAGTCGAGAAATAAAAAAATTTATGTAAGTACAGCAACAGAGGAGTATTCCTTCTATGATACTCTGGACAATCTTGAAAAAACTCTTTCCGATGATTTTGTACGGTGTCACAGAAGCTTTATTGTATCAAAAAAGTACATTAAAAATATTAAGCTCTCAAAAAGCTTAATAGTGCTTGACACAGATTGTTTAATTCCGCTTTCACGTTCATACAAAAGTATGTTGAAGGAGATAAGCAGATGAGCGCAATATATACTTTTACACAAAACCAGCTTAAAGTTCTGCTGAAAGGAATGGGGTGTTTCGGTATAACAGGACCGGCGCTCAAAAGCAAGGTTCTCGATAATCAGTCCGTGCTTAATGCTTTGAACGAGCTTAATAATCTTAAAATTATAGAGTCTGACGGTAAAGAATTTATCGTTAAGCCTGATGTAAAGCAGATTATTAACAGAATATCATCCGCTGATAAATGTGTTTTTATAAGAACGCCCGATAGGGAATTACCCGATATTTGTTGCTATGCGGGGAATCCTCTGCTCATATGCAGTTACAGCACGGTAGACCCCGAACGTATATCTTTTGAATTTACCGACTTTGAGTCACTTTTTTTGAGGCTTTCAGACGAGGGCTATCTAAACGATGTAAAGGAAAGCGGACTTCCTCCCGAGGATGAAATTCTCGAAAGCTTTGAGAGAAAACAGTTTGACGAGGCTGATATATACAGCCCGTTGAGCGCTTCCTCACGTCTTTTTATCAGCGCGGTTTCAGTAAATAAAAAAGGGAAAATACTGGGCTGTGTCAATGTTGTGGATTATTATTTTTACTCTTACCTGCTTTTTTTTGACGGATATAATTTTTCCAGGGGTTGCTGTAATATTCCGACATTAAAAAACCATATTGAAAGGCTGATTAAGTTCCGATGATTTATACCGAGGTGTACGTTCCGTCCATAGACAAGAGATATGATTTTAAGTTAAACGAGGATGTTCCGGCTCATATTGTTATTGCCGAAATCAGCTCCGTTATTTGCCAGAAGGAGCATTGCAATATATCAGGAGACCAAAAACAGCTCCTTCTCTTCAAAGAGTCCGATTACAAGGTGCTCTCGCTTAATTTAACCCTCTATGAGAATGATGTGAGAACAGGGAGTAAGCTGGTGCTGTGCTGATAGCTATTTTAAAAATATGCAATTCGTCGCGGTTAACAGGTTATTCGTCGCTTTTTCAACAAAAAAGAAGAAAGAAAAGTATACTATAATCATCCGAAGGGAAATCGGAAAAAAATTAATGGAGGGATTTGACAATGTCAACATCATTCAAAGTAACACCATCTATACTCGCATCTCAAGCAAACGGAGTAAACGAACTTAACGGACGCTTTAAAACAGCGGTCGCTAACCTCGTCAGTGCAGAGGCCAGTCTTAACAGTATGTGGGACGGCGAAGCAAACGACGCTTTCCACAACGCGTTTATCATTGACAAGGGTAAGATGGACGAATTCTACAAGCTTGTTTGTAAATATGTTGAGAGCCTCAACACAATTGCAACACGCTATAGGCAGACGGAGCAGACAAATACGGATATTGCAAAAACAAGAAGATATTAATCAGGAGGGTTAATTATGACAGGTACAATTAAAGTTTCACCGGACAAGCTTATTTCAACAGCCACGGATTTCAGCACACAAAGCAGAAATATCACAACGCTTACAAGCGAAATGATTAACAGAATTTCTTCAATGTCCTCATCGTGGACAGGAGACGCCGCGACAGCATACATCACAAAATTCAAAAGTCTTGAGAAGGATATACAGATGCTGAACCGTATGATTCAGGAGCATATCCGTGATTTGAATCAGATGGCGAACGTTTATGCTCAGACCGAAAAAACAAACTCGCAGGACGCGGGCGCATTACTTTCAGGAATTATTTCCTGATAATTAAGAAATTTAAAGGCAGGCAGAAATGTTTATTAATTACATACAATTACAGCTTTCCGTTGAAGAGTTAAATAAAACAATAAGAATGTTGAATAATGTAAGGGATAATCTTTGCCGTGAAATTTCAAAACTTGCTGTAGTTTCTGAGGTGGAGGATGAGCTCCTCCGCCTTAGAAACGTTGATAAAAAAATAGAGAGCCTTACAGATTTTACTGTAAAGCTCTCTACAGCATTACAAAAGATTTACGAGGTTCACAAAAAAACCGAACAGGAAGCTTTTAAGTGTATAGAAAGCGGAGAAATACAGGAGAAACCGGGGTTTTCTTTTTCGGAACAGATTGTCGGGGAAACCGATTTTGACTGGAGCATAGTTTAAGGAAGAGCTTTTATAAAAGATTATTATACATACAGAGAGGATTTCAAAGTGGCTCAGGAAAAGAATGACCGTTTAAGGGTTGATTTAAAAAAGTTGACGGAGAAAACAACTTCAGTAAAGCAGACGTCACAGTTTATTTCAAGAAAAACAGAAGAACTTTCAGAAGTATACGAAAAGCTTAAAAATGAATGGCGCGGAGAAGCGTCGGTTGAATTTCTTAATGACCTTAATTTAAAAATAACTGAGTTGAGGGAAACAAACCTTTCCTTAACGAATACTTTAAAAAGCATAGAAAAAGTTTGCTCAATGTATTTGACGTGTGAGAAGAACAGCGAAGAAATCGTTGACGCTCTTTGTAAAATTCGTAACAACAGTTGATATTAATGATGGAAAATGACAACATAATGGTATCCACAATTCAAATGACCGATAAGTGTAATTATCTTAAAAAAATATGCGATGAAATTATAAGCTGTACCGACAGTTTTACGCTGTATGCCGAAGAGCTGAATAATCTCTGGGATTCGCCTAACACCGAGCTTGCGGTAAAATATCTTAAAGAGGATATTGCAAGTCTGCAATCGGTTGAGTATGGCTTAATGAAAAAAATAGAATCTTTCATCAGCATAAATAAACTGTATAATATCGCAGAAGAATCTACAAATAAAGAGACGGGTGCTCTTCCGGATAATATTATGGTATAGGGGTGTTTATATTTTGAAGAAAACGGAGTATACCTTTAATATGTGTACGGAATCCGCAAAAAAAATTGACGAACTTGTTGAGTGTGTGAGCCTTGAGCAAAAACATTTCAGGGAAACAACCGCGGACAGTATTCGCAAATCATTACAGGGAGAATATGAGGAAAAATTGTCAGGTCTTTGTGACGGGCTAATTACGGAGTTTGAAAAAATCTCGCTTGAGTTGCAAAGCGTTTCCGAGAGCTTAAGAAAAAATTCCGAACGAGTGATGCTTGAAAGCAACAGATAAAAAATAGAGGAAATATGATTATTGAAATTTTGTTGATTATTTTAATTTGTTTGTTGATAACGGTTGGTTTTTTATTTATTATTCTGTATTTATTTAAAAGCCGTACTATGCAACGTCGCGTAGAAATATTTTTTTCAGGCGGAGCGGATATTGAAACGGGAAGAATTTCACTTGATACGAAGTTTTTTAAGGGGATTCCCGAGGATTTACACGAAACTAATGTTTTGGTTATAAACAAAAAGCAAAATAAGGGAATTTTGTTATCAATAACAAATTTGAAAAAAGGAATTTCAGAAAAAATATATGTTGCCGATGTTCTGAGAATCGGCAGGTGTAACGCGGATTATATAATAAGCGATGATAGAACGGTATCAAAAACTCATTGTTGTTTGTACGTAAGAGAGGGGAGGCTTTACGTTCGTGACCTCGATTCCCGAAATCATACGTATAAGAACGGAAAAGCTGTATTCAAAGGTACGGTCTGCAATTCCGGAGATGAGATTAAAGTCGGAGATACAGTTTTGAAAATACAATATTAACGACATAATTATATAGCAACCGCTTGAAAGGAGGCTATTAAGATTATGAAAAAAGCAGGAATTTTTTTGGCGGTAATAGCGCTGACTGTTTCGGTTGTGTTAATGGGAGGCTGTTCAAAAATGGCAAACGATAGTTTTAATGAGGCGTACAGTTTTGGAAAAGAGATTGTCGCCGACAATACAAAGGAAGTTGCAGAAAAGACAATCAAACAGCTTTCTTTAAAATACGGATGTGATTTTACCGCAACCGATATAGGAAACAGAATTGACCGTGAAAGCGCCGATTTGTATCTTTACCCGAACTATGATGAAACACTTACGTTTAAAGCAACCTTTAATACGGAAACGGGTGAAGTGAGCGACAACCTAATAAGAAGAATTGTGCAAAAGAAGTATGCCGACGCGCTCTGTGAAAGCTTAGGCAGTTTCGGGCTTGACGCTTCAGCGTCTGTGATGTTCTTGTCAAAAAGCGATTTTAAAGAAAACAACCTGAATATATCCTTAGAGAAATATATTGAAAAATACAGCGTTAACAGCGCGTTGATATATATGTCCGTAAACAAAGAAACGGTAACAGAATTTGTGTCAAAAGACCTTATCGAATCGTTTAAAGAAATTGCACACGAATACGGAATGGATTTAGTTGTGTACGGTTTTGTATTTTCTGACAACTACAACTCAATCAGCGAAGAACAGGAAAAAGAACCTGACATTGTGATAAGCTGGTTCAAGGATAACAACCCGCAAAACAGTTTCAAATTCGCCATAGTGAACGGCGAATGTAACGTGAGCGAAGAAGAACTGAAAAAAGCTTTTTTAAATTAAAAGCATTTTATAATTTGTGCGAGGACATATATTTTAAGACGCAAATTATAATTCTGACAGAAAGGATATGAAAAATATGACATATTCCGATAAAGAAATGCGCGCTTTTACTCAAGTTGCTTATGCGGATTTTGACGCGGCGAAGAATCATCTGTCTGAGCTGTATCCCGATAGGACCTCGTTTTCAATTGAGGAGCTTGAACGTGTGGCAAGAGAGATTAATCCGAATATAAACCTTGATTGTCTCAATTGTCTTTCAAATGAGCAGAAACAGAGCTGGAGCATATCGTTAGTTCATGATAAAAACAGTGAAAACGGATTTTACGCGTGTGTTATCGAAACGTCTCCGGGACAGGCAGTCATTGCGTTTAGAGGCAGTGAATCAATGGAAAACATTGATAATCTGATAAACGACTGGATTCGCGCAGATTTTGGACTGCTTAATTCAACCCAGACAAATCAACACGCAGAGATTGAGAGGTTTCTGGGAGAAAACCGTAATCTTTTGCAGGAATATGACGGTATTTCCCTGACGGGACATTCACTCGGAGGAAACCTTGCAGACTATGCAACGCTTGTTTCTTATAAGTACGGATTTGATGATAAAATTGATTCGTGTGTAAGTTTTGACGGACCTGGATTTTCATCCGAATTTATTCAACAGCACCTTGCGGATGTTAACCGAATGAAAGATGTTATGAAGCACTATAAGTGGAGTTTAGTGGGAAATCTCCTTTTTCCGCTTCCGGGCGTGTATCAGCAGGTATGCAGCGTGACTGATGAGGGAGAATCCAAGCCCCTTGTAAGACACGATACAAAGTATCTTGTTTACGACGAAAACGGAAATCTTATACCCGGTAATAAAGACGCACTGGCTGTTGGAATGGATAAGATAAGCAAAGGAATTGACGGCTTAACAGGTCCCGTTTTATTTAATACATTTCTTATTGCATACAGTTTTTACGGCGGTGTTAAAGAGGATATACAGAGCTTTTTCAATAGTATTGCCGATAAAGCGCAAAGCTTATATAAGAATATAAAAGTGCTTAACAAGAAGATATTTAAGAGTAAAAGTAATTATTTTAAAGTTGATATAGTAAGACTTGAGCGAGATGCTGACGCAATTCAAAATCAAATTGAAAACGTAAGAAAATGTGTTCACGATATGTTTGTTTCCGTTAATAATCTTAACAAAATGTGGAGGGGCAGTGCAAGCACTGCGTTTTCCTCCAAATTTGCAGAGGAACAGGTACATATTAACAACTACCTTAACGAGCTTGCGAAGTATGTAATGAGTATCAAGAATGACTGCAATGCATACAGAAGATGTGAATCGCAGGCTATGAATATTATTTCCTCTGTGGGAATATAGGGAGAAAACGCTATGATTAAGAAATTTTCAGAATCTTTGGGGAATATCGAAATTCTGGTAACGCCCGCTCAAATGAACAATGCGGCGGCGATACTTGAAAGGGATATTTTAAAAGCGCAGAGAGCTTTTGAGAATATGACTCAATTGATAAAAAACACTTCGTCATATTGGGAAGGCAATGCCGCCAATAAAGAGAGGGGAAGGTTTGAAGGCGAGGAAGAGAACTTTGCGGCGCTGATAAAAAATTTAACGAATTATGCAACTGAGCTCAAGCTGATGACGCAGATTTATGAAGCGAACGAAGAAGCTACAGCAAAGACTGCGGGCTGTCTTCCTTCCGATATTTTGGATTGAGTTGTCATACGGATACATAGTCTACATAGTATTTATAATTCGGACACAGTGAAAACAAGCTTGGATGTACGTTGCCTCAAGTTGTGTAAACGGGCGGATAAAAATTTTTCATTTAATTGAGCAGAATGTAAGCAACGAATACAAAAGTATATTTTGATAATACGTCTTTCAAACACTTACCATTACTTTATGAGGTTTTTGATGAAGATTTATTATTTTTCCTCAGTTTGAAAAACGGCTTAAAGCTAAATGCTTTAAGCCGTTTAAATTTTATTTATTCGAGTAAAATTTTTATTCAGTCTCGCTCGGCGCGCTTTCAAAAATGTTTTTTGCCTCTTCCTCGGTTTCGTCAATTTCATCCTTGAGGTCGTCGCCGACGTCAATTTCTTTCGGTTGTTTGCGGTAAAGTATATCGTACATAACGGGAACGATGAACAGGGTCATAATTGTTGAGTAAAGCAGGCCTACGCTTACCACAACCGCCATACTGCGCTGTACCGAGTTTCCCGCGTCCTGCGAGAATACCATTACGCTCATTGATAGAATAGTCGTCAGCGCGGTCATAAGAATCGGCCGCATTCTGGTTTTTCCCGTTTCAATCAGCGCGCGTCTTTTCTCAACTCCGTGCAGTCGGAGCCGATTGACGTAATCGACAAATACTATACCGTTGTTTACAACCGTTCCCATAAGAATCATAAAGCCCATAAGCGACATTGCGGAAATTGTCATTCCGAACAGTCCGAGGCCTATCATTCCGCCCGTAAACGCGAGCGGTACGGTGAAGATAACGATAAACGGCGAGAGAAAGCTCTGGAACTGCGCTACCATTATAAGGTAGATAAGCAAAAATCCGAGCAGAATCGCCTGGAGCATTTGCTTGAGCATATCGGTAGTCTGTATCGAGGAGCCCGCGATTTCAACCTCATAGCCCGACGGGGCTTTATAGCTGTCGAGTTTTTTCTGCAATTCTCTCGCGAGCAGTGCGGAGTTGTACTGCTCGCCTATTTCACCGCTGACGGTTAAATACATACGCTGATTTTTTCTTGTTATGCTGTCCATAGTACTGCCGTCCTCGGCGGTTGCGAATTTTGAAAGCGCGTAGGTTTTCTTTACGTTCTCGCCCTTGCTGTTTTTTGTTGTCGCCTCAATCGAAAGCTTCAGTATGTTGCCGTATGTCAGCTTATCGGTTTTATCGACAATGTTAACGTCAACGTCCCTGTCGTCAATTTTCATAGTGAGAGCGTTTTTCTCTGTGGCGGCCTTGGCGGAGATTTGCTGAAAAATCTGCGCGACGGTAAGTCCGTATTCGGCCGCCTTGTTTCTGTTTATATGAAGCTTTAGCGTCTTATCCGCCTCGGTAATGCCGTTTTCGGCATTTTCCACGCCCTTGATGTCCTTCATCATATCCATAACGTCCTCGCTGATGTCGATAAGCTTTTCCTTATCGTCGCCGTATATGTTGACGGTCAGGCCCGTATCGGAGAGCGACGACATACTTCCCATAGCGGAGGAGGACGCGGAAATTTCCTTGCATTTGATATTCTTTGTTTTTTCCTCGATTTCCTGTCTTATATGTTTATATTCGTCGGTAGTTTTTATATCGTCGTCAGTCAGCACGTTAAAGCTGAACGACGTGTAATTATCGGTAACTCCCGAACCGATTATACTCGACATAACTCCCGTGTTGCCGTCGAGCGCGCTGATTTTTGAGATTCCCTTAATGTCCATAAGGGTATCCATAACCTTGTCGGCAGTTTCGTAAGCTTTTTTCTTGGGCGTATCGTCTTCAAGCGTTAAAGTTACCGAAATCTGATTGCTTTCCGTTGTGTCAATCATAACAATACCCGTGTTAAAGGTCTGGATAATACAGATTACCAAAAGCGCGACCGAAACTATAATTGAAACCGCCTTGTGCCTTAAACAGAGTGAAAGAGCCTTTGCGTAGAGGCTTTTAAGCTTATCAAACCAGTTCTGCTTTCTTTCCCTTGTATTTTTAAGCAAAATACTTCCGAGAGTAGGAACAACGGTAAGCGCCACAAGGAGCGACGCCGTAAGCGCATAGGAAATTGTAAACGCGAACGGAATCAAAAGCTGTGCAATCATTCCCGTGGTGTAAACCATCGGTAAAAATACGCAGATTGTAGTCGCGGTCGAAGCTATTATGGGAGCGGCGACTTGTTTCGTACCCTGAACCGCCGCCCTGGGCGCGGGTACGCCCCTTTGTCTTAATCTGAAAATATTTTCCATTACAACGACGGAGTTATCCACAAGCATACCTATACTTATACATAATCCCGCAAGTGACATCACGTTAATGTTTATTCCCGTAAAATACATAATAATGAGGGCGAACATTACGCTGAACGGAATGCTGAACGCGACAACGATAGTCGGCTTCACGGATTTTAGGAACAGCGCGAGGATTAAAATTGCGAGCGCCGCGCCCAAAAGGATACTGCTCAAAACCGTGTTTATAATTCTCGCGATATACGAGCCCTGATTCATCATTGTTGTAAATGAAAGTCCGTCATACTTGTTTTCAAGTTCGCTGAACGCGTTTTGGATTGAGTCTGACACGACGCTTGTGTTCGCCGTGCTCGCCTTATAAACGGAAATCATAACAGCGTCCTCGCCGTTTACCTTGCTGTATGCCTCTCCGACATTATCAATAACTAAAATGTCCGCCACGTCTTTAAGACGGATTTTTCCGACGCCGTCAAGCTTTGTAAGCACAAGATTTTTAAGCTGAGAGGGGCTGTCAAAGCTTTCGTTTATCTCAACGAGCCATTGATTGGAGTTTTTATCCTCGACATAGCCCGCGGGCATTGAGAAGTTTTGGGCGCTTATGAGCTGTGAGAGTGTGTCGAGCGATAACAGCGCGTCTATGTTTGAGTTTTCCCTTGCAGTCTTGATTGAATTTTCAAGTTTTTTCTCCGCGGATTCAAGCTCCTTTTCCGCCTTTGAAATTTCTGACTTTGCGGAATTTATCCCCGCCTGACCTGCGCCGAAGGTCGCCGCCGAGGTCAGACCTGCCGAGGTCGACTTGGACTGCGCGCCGTCAATGTCCTTGAGCTGTGCGGAAAGCTTTTTGTTTACTGCCTCCTGGGCCTTTATCTCGGTGTTCAGATTTGAAATCTCGGTATCAATTTGCGGAATACGGACCTCAACGGCGTTATACACCTGTTTAAGATTGTCAAGGCTTAATTTTTCCACTTGAGCGCCGTATCCGATTTTCTTCATCCAATCGACAAATTTGTTAAAATCATCGGGGTTTTGCACCGCCTCTTTTACCGAGGACGGAATCTTTATTCCCGCCTGCTGTGAAAGGGGAGAAAGCGACTTGTTTAAATTTTCGAGCGTGGAGTTTAAGGTATTGTACGTGCTTTCGAGCTTGGCGTCTTGATAAGCCTTTTTCTCCGCCTCTAAGGCGGCTTTCCCCGCTTTAAGGCTTGTTAAGGTTGAATCGTACGCCGACTTCGTCGCCTGCGCTTTTGAAAGCTGCGCCGAAGCGTCGCCTAATTGTTTGTTCGCTTTTTTCTGCTGTGCATTAAGCTCGTTTTCGCTGTCCTTTAATTTCCTTTTGCTTTCGCTTAATTCGTTCTTTGATTTTATAATCTTGTCGTCAGCCTCGCCCAGCTTATCGTTCGTTTTCGCGAGGAGCTTTCCGTTTATTCTGTCAATCTTTTTGCTGTTTAGGCGAATTTCCACGCTGTCCTCGATAAGACCGTTTGCCGATACGCTCGCAACCCCGTTCTGCCTTTCGAGGTAGGGCTTTATTGTCTTTTGCGTAAACTGAGAAAGCTGTTTGATGTCCATACCCTTGCGGTTTACGTTGGCGTACATTGTCGCCACCATATCCATACTGACTTCCATAATATTCGGAGTACCGCACCCATCGGGCAAATCGAGGGAGTTAACCGTTTTTGATACGCGCACCAAAGCCGAGTCCATATCGGTATTATCGGCAAAGCTTAGCATAACGACTCCGTAATTATCGGAAGATGTGCTGTCGACTTCCTCAACACCGCTTAGTGTTCCGAGAGAGCTTTCCATAACTTCGGTAACGTCCTTTTCAACCTTTTCGGGAGAGGCCCCCATTTCGGTTGTAATAACCGCGATGTACGGCAGTTCAAGGTCGGGCAGAAGGTCGGTTTTCATAGAATTAAGACTTACCGCCCCGATTACCAGCACTACAATGACAGCTACTATCATAAAGTACGGTTTTTTTACAAAGAATTTTGTCATCTGAAACTCAGTCCTTCTATTTATTACAAACTGTATTAGGCATATCTAACCAATTGTAACATACTACAAAATGCAAATCAAGAAATCATATGGGATTTTATCCGTTAAAATGAAAGGTCGTTGCAAAATTTTGTGCACGCAACGATTAATTCATTTTCGGATTATCGGTTCTCCCTAAAAGATAGTCTATTGATACGCCGAAGTAATCTGCCAAGATAATCAGCGTTTTGTAGTCCGCCTGACGCGTTTCCGTTTCATAACGGCAGATTGTATTCTGATTCATATTCAAATCGAGCGCAAGGCGCGTCTGCGACAGGTGTCTTTGAAGTCTTAACTCTTTAAGCCGAAAGTTCAATTATAATCACCTCTTGACATTATTATACCGAAGTGGTATAATGCAATTATCCCGTTTTGGGATAAAATGTTTGTTCTTAAATAAAATCTCTTGAAAAATATGTAGAACATACGTTATAATCTTGTTACTCTACGTTAGAGTGGCTGTGTGACAGGTTCGTGTCTATCTGTCATCTTCTTTACGACCGCGGTTTTTTTTAAAGAATAAAACCTCGGTTGAGTTTCTTATTTTTTATAAAAGGAGATGAAAAAATGATTTATGTTGAAAACCTGAAAAAGGAATTCAAAAAAGCGATTAAGGAACCCGGCTTAAAGGGAAGCTTAAAATCTTTTATTAAGCCGAAAAATGAAATTATCACAGCAGTAGACGATATTTCCTTTCACGTTTCAAAAGGCGAAATCCTGGGCTTTATCGGCCCGAACGGCGCCGGAAAATCTACCGTGATTAAGATGCTTACGGGCATCTTGACTCCAACCTCCGGAAGATGTGAAATAAACGGAAAAATCCCCTATAAAAACCGCAAAAGTTACGTGAAGGAAATAGGCGTTGTTTTCGGACAGCGCACCCAGCTTTGGTGGGATTTGGCTCTCAGGGAAACCTACACGGTACTGAAAGAAATCTACGAGGTTGACGATGAGAGCTACAAAAAGCGAATGGCGTTTTTAAACGAGGTGCTGGAGCTTGACAGCTTTATCACAAGCCCCGTGAGAACGCTCTCGCTCGGACAGCGTATGCGCGCGGATATAGCCGCGTCGCTTCTGCACAGTCCGAAGGTTTTGTTTCTTGACGAGCCGACAATCGGGCTTGACGTTGTGGTCAAGGACAATATCCGAAAGGCGGTTAAGGCGATTAACGCCGAGGAAAACACGACGGTAATCCTGACTACTCACGACCTCCAGGACGTCGAAAATCTATGCGACCGAATCGTTATGATTGATAAGGGCAACAAGGTGTTTGACGGAGAAATATCAAAGCTGAAGACGAAATACGGTCAGTCGCGCGAAATGAAATTTGTACCCGAGGATTTTGACGCGTTTAATAACCTCGATTATTTAGGCGTGTTTAATCTTAAAGACAGCGATATTGAGGTCGAAAACGACGGACACACGGTAAGTGTCCGCTTTAACAGCGACGCGGTCAGCGTTGAAAAAATCCTCAACTACACTCTCTCCAGAACCCACGTTAAGGACATAAACGTAAAGGACGCGGATATTGAGGAGATAATAAAGGGTATTTACCGCAGTGAGGTGAAGCTCGATGCGTAAAATACTTAAAACCTACAAGCCCTTTACTCACGCGGGGCTTTTAATGGCGGCGCAGTATCGCGCGAATTTTTTCTTCTTTATACTGGGCGATATTTTAATGTGCTTTATAAATTATTTTCTCTGGCACGCGGTTTACAATTCGGGTTCGGCGGAAAGCTTTAAAGGCTTTACCGAGGTTGATATGGTCGTTTATATTTTCATAAGCTTTCTGACAACGACGATAGCCTACTCAGACGGAACCTACGCTGTCGGCGAGGAAATCCGCGACGGAACAATCGCTATGCGTATGATTAAGCCGATTCGATTTGAGCTCGCGTTTCTTTTTCAGGAGCTTGGCGAGAGAATTATGACGTTGTTTTTGGTGTTTGTTCCCCTTGTTTCGGGTGTTGAAATCTACAAATTCGTTATGACAGGCTCGGTAAGGTTTAATATCGTAAACTTTGTTCTTTATTTTATAAGCCTTACGCTTGCGTATTTAATCAACTTTTATTTCAACGTCTGCTACGGTTATTCGGCGTTCGTGCTGAAAAATCTTTGGGGCTCAAACTTCCTTAAAAACTGTATCGTCGGTTTTCTTTCGGGAACGACTATTCCGCTTGCGTTTTTGCCTCCTGTCGTTTCTGCCGTGCTTAATTTTCTCCCGTTTGCGACGCTTTCGTATATTCCCGTTATGATTTATCTCGGAATGTACGCGCCCGTTCAGATACTTTACAGCTTCGGACTTCAGATTTTTTGGCTCGCGTTTTTTATAGCGCTTCAGCAGATAATCTGGAACGCGAGCGTTAAACGTATGAGCGTACAGGGGGGTTGAGTATGAAGGTATTACATAGAATACGCCGTGTATTCAAGCTCCACGGAATCTTCATAAAGCAGGATTTAAAAAAGCTTATGGAATACAAAATCGACTTTCTGACGGGAGCGCTTGCGCTTTTTATAACGCAGGGAATAAATATATTCTTCCTCACGATTATTTTCTCATACATACCGAACCTTGAGGGCTGGACATTTGACCAAATACTTTTCATCTACGGCTTCGCGCTTTTGCCGAAAGCGATTGACCACCTTTTTACGGATAATTTGTGGTCTATAGGATATTTCACCGTGAGCAAGGGCGACTTTGACAAATATCTCACGCGCCCCGTCAGCACGCTGTTTGCCGTTACGGTAGAGAAATTCCAGATTGATGCCTTAGGCGAGCTGGTTGTAGGGATTCTTCTCCTTGCGACAAGTCTTCCGAAGGTAAGCTTTAATTTAAGCTTTATAAATGTGCTTTTGTTTATAATATCCGTATTGTTCGCGACATTTATTTATACGGGAATAAAGCTCATTACCGCGTCGGTCGCGTTCTGGACAAAGCGCAGTGGTAACGTAATCCATATGTTTTATATGGTAAATGATTTCGCTAAATATCCTACGACTATTTACAACCGCACGGTGCGCGCGATTATAACCTATATCGTGCCGTTTGCCTTTACGGCGTTCTTCCCCGCGAGCTATTTTATCGTCGGCGGAAATCCGTGGTACAACATAGGCGGTACGGTAGTTATGTCGGCGCTCCTTATGACGGTCGGAATAATTATTTGGAATAAAGGCGTAACAGCGTATGAATCAGCGGGAAGTTAAGATTTTAAATTACGGCTTGATTTAATTAAAAGCAGAATTTGAAAAGCGCAGTGGGAAATCCGTTGCGCTTTTTTGTTCACTGATTTTGTACTGTTTTTAAGCTCAATCTATATAAAATGACGAAAAACAACAGGAAAATATTTAAAAAATTTATTTTTTGTCCAAAGATACTTTACTTTTGACTTCAAAAGTGATAAAATTTTATTCGATATAATGTCTATAATAGCATTATTGCGTAATTTTATTAAGGAGGACATTCTAAATGGCAAGAAAAATGAAAACCATGGATGGTAATACCGCCGTCGCTCATGCTTCATACGCGTTTACAGACGTTGCGGCTATCTATCCTATCACACCTTCTTCCGTTATGGCTGACGTTACCGATAACGAGGCCGCTAACGGCAGAACCAACCTTTTCGGTCGTACTGTTCAGGTAACAGAAATGCAGTCCGAGGGTGGCGCGGCAGGCGCGGTTCACGGCTCTCTCGCGGCAGGCGCGCTTACAACTACATACACCGCTTCTCAGGGCTTGCTTCTTATGATTCCTAATATGTATAAGATTGCGGGCGAGCTTCTTCCGGGCGTAATTCACGTTTCCGCCCGCGCGCTCACATCTCACGCGCTCTCTATTTTCGGTGACCATTCCGATATTTACGCTTGTCGTCAGACAGGCTTTGCGATGCTTTGCTCCAACAATCCCCAGGAGTGTATGGATTTAACGGCGGTTGCGCATCTTTCTTCAATTAAGGGCAGAGTTCCTTTCTTACATTTCTTTGACGGCTTCAGAACCTCCCACGAGATTCAGAAAATTGGAATTTGGGATTATGAGGACCTCGACGAAATGCTCGACCACGACGCTGTTGAGGCGTTCAGAAGAAGAAGCCTTAACCCCGAGCACCCCGTAACAAGAGGTACCGCTCAAAACGATGACATTTTCTTCCAGGCGAGAGAGGCTTGTAATAAGTACTACGACGCTGTTCCCGAAGTTGTTATCGAATATATGAACAAGGTTAACGCTAAAATCGGCACTAACTATAAGCCCTTTAACTACTACGGCGCAGAGGACGCGGAGCACGTTATCGTCGCTATGGGTTCGGTTTGCGACTGTATCGAGGAAGTTGTGGATTACTTAAACGCCGCGGGCGAAAAGGTAGGCCTTTTAAAGGTAAGACTTTACCGTCCGTTCGTTGCGGATTATATGCTCTCCGAGCTTCCGAAAACAGTTAAGACAATATCCGTTCTCGACAGAACAAAGGAGCCCGGCTCAATCGGCGAACCGCTTTACCTCGATGTTTTAGCGGCTATCAACGGTTCCGATTTCGCGGGCGTTAAGGTATTTACAGGCCGTTACGGTTTAGGCTCTAAGGATACAACTCCCGCGGATATGATTGCGGTTTACAGAAACGCTGAATCCGCTTCTCCGAAGAGAAGATTTACTGTAGGTATCGTTGACGACGTTACAAACCTTTCTCTCCCGAGAGTTGAAAACCCCGACACTACACCTAAGGGAACAACCTCCTGTAAGTTCTGGGGCCTCGGCGCTGACGGTACTGTAGGCGCAAACAAAAACTCAATCAAAATCATCGGCGACAACACCGATATGTACGCTCAGGGTTACTTCGCTTATGACTCCAAGAAGTCGGGCGGTCTTACCGTTTCCCACCTGCGTTTCGGCGATACTCCGATTAAATCAACATATTATGTAAGCAAGGCTGACTTTGTTGCCTGCCATAATCCGTCTTATGTTGATAAATACGACATTGTAGACGATTTAAAGGAAGGCGGTTCGTTCCTGCTCAACTGCGCGTGGGATGTTGACGAGCTTTCAAAGCGTCTGCCTGCTAAGATGAAGAAAATTCTCGCAGAAAGAAATATCAATTTCTATACAGTTGACGCTATTAAAATCGGTAAAGAAATCGGTCTCGGAAATCGTGTTAATACAATTTTACAGTCCGCTTTCTTCAAAATTGCCGACATTATCCCCGCTGACCGCGCTAAAGAGCTTATGAAGGCGGCGGCGAAGAAATCCTACCTCAAGAAGGGTCAGGCTATCGTAGATATGAACTACGCGGCTATCGACGCGGGTATGGAAAACTTAAAGAAGGTTGAAATCCCCGCAGACTGGGCAGGCGCTACAGGCGAGGCTAAGTCTGACGCTGTATCGGGCAAGGGCGAGCTTGTTGATTATGTCAACAACGTACTTAAACCCGTTAACGCTTACAAGGGTAACGAGCTTCCTGTTTCCGCGTTTATGGATTATGTTGACGGCACATGTCCGCAGGGTTCAGCGGCTTATGAGAAACGCGGTATCGCTGTAGACGTTCCGGAGTGGATACCCGAAAACTGTATCCAGTGTAACAAGTGTTCAATGGTTTGTCCTCACGCTGTAATCCGTCCCGTAATTATGACGGACGCTGAGGTTGACGCCGCTCCCGTCGACACTAAGACCGCGGTTGCGACAGGTATGAAGGATTATAAATTTGTTATGACTGTTTCTACTCTCGACTGTACGGGTTGCGGCGCTTGCGCTAACGTATGTCCCGGCAAGAAGGGCGAAAAGGCTCTCGTTATGAAGCCGATTGACAGTCAGAGAAAATATCAGGCTGTATTTGACTACGGCGTAAGCCTTGAGCCTAAGCAGGAGGTTGCGGAGAAGTTCAAGGAAAGCACGGTTAAGGGAAGTCAGTTTAAACAGCCTCTCCTCGAATTTTCGGGCGCTTGTGCAGGCTGTGGAGAAACCCCGTACGCTAAGCTTGTAACTCAGCTTTTCGGTGACAGAATGTTCATCGCGAACGCGACAGGCTGTTCCTCTATCTGGGGCGGTTCGGCTCCCGCTACACCTTATACGGTTAATAAGCTCGGCAGAGGTCCCGCTTGGCAGAACTCCCTGTTTGAAGATAACGCGGAGTTCGGTCTCGGTATGGCTCTCGGTCAGAAAGCTATCCGCAACAGATTAGCTGAATACATTACAGAAATTCAGGATAAGACTTCTAAGGCTTCCCTCAAAGAGGCTTGCGAAACATATCTTGACACATTCGACGATTCACTCGCTTCCCGCGCGGCTACCGACGCCCTTATCAGCGAGCTTGAGCAGGCAGACGACGCTGTAGCGGAGCTTGCCGAGAAAACTCTCGTTGACAAGGACGAGCTCGCTAAGAAATCTATGTGGATTTTCGGCGGCGACGGCTGGGCTTATGACATCGGTTTCGGCGGTCTTGACCACGTAATCGCTTCGGGCGAGAATGTAAACATTCTTGTATTTGATACAGAGGTTTACTCCAATACGGGCGGTCAGGCTTCAAAGGCGACTCCTATCGGTTCTGTTGCGCAGTTCGCGGCGGCAGGTAAGTCTGTTAAGAAGAAGGATTTGGCGGCAATCGCTATGAGCTACGGCTACGTTTATGTAGCGCAGGTTGCTATGGGCGCTAACAACAATCAGGTTCTCAAGGCTATGATTGAGGCTGAAAGCTACAACGGACCTTCAATCATTATCGCTTACGCTCCGTGTATCAACCACGGTATCAAGGGCGGTATGGGAATTGCGCAGGCTGAAGAGCAGAAGGCTGTTGACGCGGGTTACTGGAACCTCTTCCGCTATGACCCGAGACTTGCCGACGAGGGTAAAAATCCGTTTATTCTCGACTGCAAACCGCCTAAGGCGTCTTACCGCGACTTTATTATGGGCGAGGTTCGTTACAACGCGCTCTCAAGGAAATTCCCCGAAAGAGCTGAAAAACTCTTTGAGGAAGCTGAAACAGTTGCGGAGAAGAAGTACGCTCACCTCGAAAAGCTTGCAAGCTTCGAGGACGCTACCTGATAAATTCACAACTTGTGAACACTCTATAAAACTACGGGCAGTAATTTTACTGCCCGTTTTTTATATCTCCACGTCAGACATTTCAGCTCCTATCTGACAATTCATATCCCCCAAACGTTTCTGCCTATGTCTTGTTTTGGATAGGGAGGAAAAGTTCTGCTATAGACTTTTTGGACTTTTTAAAAACTTTTCCTCTAAATCCGATTTTTTAAAGGAATTAAAAGGTTACCTTTAAATCTAATTCTTAATTCTTAATTTTTAATTCTTTACCCGTGCAGTCCCTCTCGGACAATTCATCTCCCCCAAACCGTTCTTCCTCTATTTTACTTTGGATAGTAAGAAAATGTTCTGCGGTAGACTTTTTAGTTTTTCCACATCAGTCCGTGCAGTCCCTCTCTAATAATTCCTATCCCCCAAACCGTTCTTCCTCTATTTTACTTTGGATAGTAAGAAAATGTTCTGCGATAGACTTTAAACTCTTAAAAACTTTTTCTATTCTGTTTGGTGTACAACTTCGGTTGTACTCTTTTTTATTTTATAAAGAAAAATTATTGTATTTGGATTTTTACTTGCAGATAATTATTCTTTGTGATAAAATAATATCGTCAAACAAAGTTTAATATTTTTCGCAATCATTTGCGTGTATTTTTATTCTGTAAAAATACAGGCTCTATTTTCACACGCATTTTGATTGCAGTTTGAAACTTTGTTTGACGACAATCGGAGCTATGTGTTTTTGGCGTACGACTTCGGTTGTACGCTTTTTTATTTTATGAGAAACGGTAAATAGTGTTGTAAAATAAAAATTTTTATGATATTATTTAGGTGCGACATAAAACTTTAAAATTTACTAACGAAAGTGTGTATTTTTATTTAGGTAAAAATACAGGCTCAATTTCACATTTTCGTTAGTGAAACAGTTTTGTGTCGCAACAAATGAGCAATGTGTTTTTCGTGCGTAGCTCTATGAGTTGCGCATTTTTTATTTAAAGGAGATAAATTTTGAAAAGAGCTTTGAAATATATTGTTATTATTATAATCTGTTTGTTATGTATAACTGCTGTTGTCGCTTACTGTTACAGGGAAACAATCGAGGATTTTTTTATTACGAAACCAACAGAATCGTACACCGTGGAAACGACCAAATCTGCCTCTGCCCCGAAGAAAACAAAATCAAGTACAAAGTCAAAGAAAAATAAATCTAAGCATAAGAGCAAAAAAACCTTTAAGAGTAAAGCAAGCATTACATACATTCTCAATACGCACACGCGACATTTTCACTATAAGGATTGCATTTATGCGGATACAATCGCAGAGCATAACGTGGAAATTTTCAAAGGAAGCCGTGATGAAATAATAGATATGGGATTTGAACCCTGCCAGGTATGCACCCCTTAATTTTATATCTCCACGTCAGATATTGCAGTCCCTATCGGACAAATCATATCCCCCAAACGTTTCTGCCTCTGTCTTGTTTTGGATGGGGAGGAAAAGTTCTGCTATAGACTTTTTACTTTTAGAAAACCTTTCCTCTAAATCCGATTTGAAAAGGAAATAAAAGGTTACCTTTAAATCTAATTCTTAATTCTTAATTTTTAATTCTTAATTCAACCCCCTCCCCGTTTGCGCCTATTCTTAATTTGGATAGAAAAAGGGTCGGCTATGAATTTATATCTTTAAAGGTTACCTTTATATATTGGCAAGCGTAATTAGCAATTTTTAATAACAAAAAAATATATACAAAACCGATATTTTATGATACAATTATTCTATACAGACTTTGAGGAGTGGTCTATTGGATATTATCCAAAGCTTTGACTTTTCAATTCTCGATTTTATATACAATAATATACGATGTGATTTTCTCGACCCGATTATGGCGGGCGCGTCATATTTTGCCTCAAATTGTATCGGCTGGATTTTTCTGGGATTTTTACTTTTAATACCTAAGAAAACACGCCCCGCGGCGGCAACAGCCTTAGTCGCTATGGCAATCGGAGCGATTTTCGGAGAGGTTATAATCAAAAATATTGTCTGCCGAATCCGCCCTTACGACGCCTATGAGGCTTTTCACTCGGCGGTTATGCCATTCAGCCTAAACGCGGGCACGGAAACAAGCTACAGCTTTCCGTCAGGACACACCTGCTGTTCGTTCGCCTCGGCTGTTTCGTATTTTAAAATCGGCAGAAAAGCTGGTTGTATCGCGCTTTTTATGGCGGTTATAATCGCGTTTTCAAGATTATATAATTACGTTCACTATCCGACAGACGTTCTCGGCGGAATTTTACTCGGAATTTGTTCGGGAATTTTTGCGATATACATTTTTAAAAAATTTGATTTAGATAAAAAATTATAAAATTGATTTAGAGGTTATTATGGAGAGATTAACGGTAAAAAATCTTTACAATTTAAAGGAAACTATAGCCGAGAGCTTGCTTTCGGGAGTTACATATCCGTGGGAGGCGCTCGCGCTTATAGGTGATTTTATAAAAAAGCTCGGACCGACGCTTGACCCCGATGTTTTTGAAAAGAGGGGAGAGGACATCTGGATTGCGAAAAGCGCAAAAATTTTTGCTTCAGCCTACCTGCACGGACCTCTTATCATTGACGAAAACGCGGAGGTAAGACAGTGCGCTTTTATCAGAGGAAATGCTATCGTAGGCAAAAATGCGGTTGTCGGAAATTCAACGGAGCTTAAAAACTCAATTTTATTCAACTGCGTTCAGACCCCTCACTACAACTATATCGGGGACAGTATCCTCGGCTATAAATCCCACACGGGCGCGGGGGTAATTACATCAAACCTAAAAAGCGACCGAAGTCTTGTTACCGTTATGCTTGACGGCAAAAAGATTGAAACAGGCGTAAAAAAATTCGGCGCGATGCTCGGCGACAATGTTGAGGTCGGCTGTAATTCCGTACTAAATCCGGGAACGGTAGTCGGAAAAAATACTAACATATATCCGCTTTCTCCCGTTAGGGGTTATGTTCCCGAAAATTCAATTTTTAAATCGCAGGATAATATTGTCATTAAAAAATAGGAGGAAATTATGAGAAAGCTTATATCAATAATTCTGTCAATTATGATTCTATGCTCTGTGGCAGTAGCCGTTCCCGCGTTTGCCGCGGATAATTCCTACGCAAAGGGAACTAAAATTAAAATCACCTTTACCGCCGAAGATATTTTAAAACCGTTTACCGCTATGGAGGGTGAGTTGACATTTTCAGACAGCGTAAGCCTCATTGAGAACAGCGTTGAATTTCCGCATATTAACGATATTGAGTTTAATAAAGAGGGTAACGGAATTTTATTTAATTCCACCAATCTGGAAAACTATGATATAAAATCGGATAAGGTGGTTTTGAGTGCGCAGTTTAATGTTCTTCAGACTGTAACGGGAGCGCCCGCAGAGGCTAAAATTACCGATATTTATTATATTGAGGGAACTGAATTTAAAGAATTTGAGGGATTAACCCTTCCGTATAAATTAAAGGCAGAGATTGAAGTTATCGGAGGTTCGGAATCTACCGAAAACACAACCGCGACAGCTTCCGTAACCTCGGCAACTCAAGGCACGACCTCTGACAGCAGTACGTCTGTTACCCAAGCCTCAGAAACGGAAAGCACGGAGGTTACCTCGTCAACCGCCGTAACGACTACCCATCCTAACGAAACGGAAGAAACAACAAAAGCGACAGAATCCACGGCTACTCAAACAGCGCCGGGTACAACCGAATCCAAGGAAACGACAGAAACAACGGTTGCACCTACAACAGTAGCTCCTACAACTGTAGCGCCTACAACTGCTGTTCCCAAGCCTAAGCCGACACAGTCCCCGACAGTTAAGCCCGCAAAGGATTTAGGACCGGGAACTGACGAAAAAGTGGTTGATGTGACTATTACGAATCTTAA
>CANPXF010000009.1 GCA_947585745.1 uncultured Clostridia bacterium
CATAATCCGCTCCAATGAAAACGCCCCAATGGGCGTTTTTTTATTACGGATGATGGGAATCGAAGCCGAGCGTTAAAGAAAAATCAAAATGTTTATTATTAATATTAATTTCATAGTTGTAAAATATCAATTAAATGATTAGATATGGTAATAATTAAAATTTTAAAATTTTTAAAAAATACATTTTGGGACTTCCCTATTTAAAATAAATATGTTATAATAATTTAATAAGAAAGAGAGGTAATTATGGAACATAAGATAATTGGACAAACAGTACCGGCTATTGAGTTTACTTTAAATAAGGGAGAAAGCTTATATACTCAGTCGGGTGCGATGACATGGATGTCTCCGCAAATTAGTCTTGAGACTAACACTAAAGGCGGGATAATGAAAGGATTAGGCAGAGTATTTTCAGGTGAATCCTTATTTATGAATACTTACACAGCATTAAATGATAATCAAAAAATAGCCTTTGCGTCAACTGTTCCCGGTGGCATTTTAAATGTTAATTTAACAAATCATACGGGATTAATCGTACAAAAAGGTTCGTTTTTATGTGCAGAGCCGACTGTAGAGTTGAAGGTAGCATTCAGAAAGAAATTGTCATCAGGATTATTTGGAGGAGAAGGTTTTATTTTAGAAGACATTAGTGGTACGGGAAATGTATTTCTGGAAGTAGATGGAGACCAAATAGAAAAAGAACTGCAACCGGGAGAAGTAATTAAAGTTGATACCGGTAATGTAGTAGCATTTGAAAAAACTGTTAAATATGAAGTAGAAACAGTTAAAGGAATAAAGAATGTATTATTTGGAGGAGAAGGACTGTTTTTAACAAAATTAACAGGACCGGGTAAAGTTATATTACAAACTCAAAACTTTAATGATTTTGCAAATAGAATTATAGCTTTAATGCCAAAAAGCAGTAATTAATGCAGATAGATAAATGATAGAATAAGTTATAATAAAGGGGTACATATTTATGTTAGGAAAAATTAGAGAAAATCCAATAATAGTAGTAATAATCACATTAGTAATCGGGTATTGCGGAATTTACTATCTTCCTTATGAAAATAATCCTCTTTCAATGACTTTAGTACGCGTACTTTTAAGCGCTATAATAATTGGTATTATGGTCTTAATGGGAGCGGGAAAATCATTTTCCAAAGTTAAAGAAAAATTTGGATGGTCGCTGCTTATTGGTTTATTCTTTTTAGTTATCGCGGCAATTCCCGGAATTGGTGCAATTTTTGTAGGAATCTCAAAAAATGCAATTCCTAATGATTTATTAACAATGGAGCTTTCTTATTTTATATTAAGTCTTATTATAGGCATTTTTGAAGAAAGTCTATTCAGAGGTGCAATGTTACAGGGAATATTAAGAAAAACAGGAAAAACTCGTAAAGGAATATGGACTGCTATATTGATTTCTTCCCTTACTTTTGGAATTTTTCATATTACAAGCTATATTTTTGGCGGTAGTTATGATTTCACGGGAATTATGCAAACAATAGGTAAAATTTTACAAACGGGAATATTTGGAATACTTTTATCTGCAATATATTTAAAAACAAAAAATTTCTGGGGAATTTCTTTTGTGCATGCCTTAAATGACTTTCTTACATTTCAAGCTGACATTTTTATGACACAAGGTAGAGGCGGATATGTACAGTCCGGTGCTATGGGTACCGGTATGGTGATTGGATATTTAATTATGGTAATTCTATATCTTCCCGCATTATTTAAGGCAATAAAAATTATGAAAAATATAAACGTACCGGAATATGGACTTTTCAAAGAAAAATAAAAAAAGAGTGGTGTATCCACTCTTTTTTTTATAATTCAGCGAGATAAATAGTTTGAAAGTGAGTAAAAAAGGTTTAGGCTACTCTTTTGGACTTTTTCTTAATACATTTTGTCAAATTGTGAACTATATTCTAAACTTATATTAAAGTATCCTCCGTTATTTGCTGTTTTGGGGATAGAAGGTTTGAATGTAAGAATATTATTAATATTTAAAAGCCAAAACAATTTATAAAATCATTAATAATGAAATAACATAACCAATAGCTTAAATAAAACGCCCTGACGGGCGTTTTATTTACTATTTTATATTTTTTTAATTTTAAAGCGCAGAATAACCGAAGCTGTTTACAAGCGCCTCTATTTTTTGACCGTTAGCGCAGAACGGGCATTGGTGAGGTTTATAGCTTTGATAATCGCCTAAATCGTTTGGATTAAAAATGGAATTTACAGGATGCCCGTCGCACTCGTCTACCGTTGCGAAAATTGAGGACACTCCTACAATATTTCCGCCGTAGTATTTAATAGCGTCAATTGCCGCAAGTGCGCTCTTTCCTGTCGTGACGGAGGCCGCGAGAATCAAAACGTGCTTTCCCGCAAGCATCGGAGTCAGATTATCTCTGAACATAAGCTGTCCGCCTCCTATATATTCGGGAGAAAGAACATAGATAGTCTGGTGCGCGTTTAAGTTTATATAGTTGTCCTCTGTAAGCTCATTTGCCAAAAACGCACCGATTACCTCGGTTCCGTCAAGGCATAAAATCGTATCGACAATTGTATTCGAGCGGTATGCGTGTACCATTTCCTTTGCGACCGCCTTAGCCTCGGAAAGTCGGTTTTTCTGGGTTGTAACATCTATATAATAATTGGTGTGGCTGTGCATTGTCGCAAAATGACCTTTTGTAACACGCAAAAACACATTCTTATTCTTGGTTCTTATTTTATATTCTCGTGACATATTAATCCTCCTTTATTTATAGTATTATAATTATACAACTAATATATGAATTACGCAATAGTTTTTATGTATTTTTTACAATAATTACATAATTCAGAACATGTACTCCAAATCCCAATAAAGATAACAAACAGGTACCCGTACAAAATGAGTACCTGTTAACAATAATTTTTAAATTATGTCAAGCTTAATTTCATCATTCTCAACGGATGCGTGAACTCCCGCAATCTCTCCGTCACGGCGGTTTATAAGCTCGGTTGTAATTTTATCCTCAACATTTTTTCTGATGAAGTTACGAAGGTCCCTCGCACCGCTCGTACCGCTCGACGCCTTTTTCGCAACAAATTCGCAAACATCATTATCAAAAGTAAAGCGTATTCCCTTTTCAGCGAGAGGCTCTTTATATTCGCTGAGCATAAGGTCAGCAATCGCCTTATAGTCCTCAAAGCTTAAACTCCTGAATACCAAAACCTCATCGACGCGAGCAATAAATTCAGGTCTTAAAAATTCTTTCAGACCTTTCATCGCCCTTTCTTTTATAATGTCGCTCTCCTGTTTTCCGAATCCGAGCGCATTTTGATTTTTCTCGGACCCCGCGTTAGAGGTCATAACAATTACCGTATTCTCAAAGTTAACGCTTCTTCCCTGCGCGTCGGTTACACGGCCCTCGTCAAGAATTTGCAGGAGAATATTTAGAACGTCGGGATGCGCTTTTTCAATCTCATCAAAAAGCAATACGGAATAAGGACGACGGCGAACCTTTTCGGTAACCTGTCCCGCCTCATCATAGCCTACATAGCCGGGAGGCGAGCCGATGATTTTTGAAACCGAATGTTTTTCCATAAACTCGGACATATCAAGTCTGATAAGCGTTTCGGGAGTATCGAAAAGCTGTTGTGAGAGAACTTTTACAAGCTCGGTTTTTCCGACGCCTGTAGGTCCCACGAAGATAAATGACGCAGGTCTTCTGCGTGGTGAAATCTGAACTCTGCTCCTTCTTATAGCGGCGGAGAGAGCCTCCACAGCCTCGTCCTGACCGATAATTTTCTTTTTAAGCTCATCTTCCAAATCAGCGAGCTTGCTGAGCTCGTTTTCGCGTATTCTGCTTGACGGAATACCCGTCCAAAGCTCTATAACCTTAGCTATATCTTCCTCCTCAACGGGAGCGTTTACCTTTTCGGGGTCTATTTCGGAAAGCTCTCTGTCTACTCTCGCGATTTTTGAACGAACGTCGGCAAGCTTTTCGTAATTTATTTCTTCCTCGCTCTGGATTTCCTCCATATCTGCGCTGAAACGCTTTTTGCTCATCATAAGGCGGTCATATTTTTCCATTTCCTTATTTCTCAGCGCGGCGCAGGCACAGCTTTCATCAAGCAAATCTATCGCCTTATCGGGTAAAAATCTGTCGTTTATATAACGCTCGGAAAGTATAACGGTTTTTCTCACAATATCGTCATTGACTTTTACACGGTGGTGAGCCTCATAATAACTCTTTACTCCGTTTAAAACCTCGATAGTATCAGCTACAGACGGCTCGCCGACCTTAACGGGCTGGAAACGTCTTTCAAGCGCGCTGTCCTTTTCAATATACTTTCTGTACTCGTTAAAGGTAGTCGCGCCGATAACCTGAACCTCACCGCGTGAAAGCGCGGGTTTAAGAATATTAGCGGCGTTCATTGTACCCTCGCTGCTGTCGCCCGCTCCGACGAGATTATGTACCTCGTCTATGAAAAGGATAATGTTTCCCGCTTCTTTTATTTCCTGCGTCAGCCCCTTTATACGGCTCTCGAACTGTCCTCTGAACTGCGTACCTGCAACTAAAGAGGTAAGGTCCAGAAGATAAATTTCTTTCTCAACAAGCCTTAAAGGCACATTCCCTGATGAAATTCTGAGCGCCAATCCCTCGGCGATAGCTGTTTTTCCAACGCCTGGCTCGCCGATAAGACAGGGATTATTTTTTGTACGGCGGGAGAGAATTTGAATTACCCTTTCTATCTCCTTATCTCTTCCGACAATATTATCTATTCTGCCTTCTTTAGCCTTGGCAGTAAGATTTTCACAATAAAGATTAAGGTGCTTTCTCTTTTTATCCGTTTTACGGTTTTTTCTTCTCTCTCTGCGTTCATTAGCTTCCTTTGACGTCTGATTTTTGTCGCCTGACACATTGAAAAGATTATTAAAAAACGGAAATGTAGGCGCGCCTCCGGGAGTAAAATCGCCGTTATCCTCGGACTGCTCCTGAAACTGCTCCATTTGCTCGGCGAGATTATCGACATTCATAGTTTCCATAATATCCTTTATACTCTCACCGCTCATAAGAGAGTCCATTTGGTCCTGAACTGTTTCGAGGTCATCGTCGGAAAGACCCATTTTATTAATCAAATCCTCAACGGGCTTTATTCCCATTTCCTTGGCGCAGGTAAGACAATAGCCCCTTGTTTCGGATTCCGATGAATTGTTTGATACAAACACGACCGCAGGCCGTATTCCACATTTACTGCAAGTCATAAATTACTCCTTTACCTTCTTTATTAACGAATTATATATAAGAAAATATTTTATCAGCGCGAATATCATAAATAAACATACAACCGAAAGCAACGATACGGAAAGTATATCGCTTTCATAGTTAAACGCCGCCTTTAAAAATACTATCAGACAAACCGATACATAAAACAAAAATGTACTGACTTTTCCATACCACTTTGCGGCGGGAGGAGCGATACCCTTTTTTATAAGTCTTGAACCGCCTATAAGCATCACGACGTCTTTAATAATAAGAATAACCATAACGGGAAGAACTATCGGAGAAAAAATTGTTATGCAAACCATAATCGCAATAAGCGTCAGCTTATCCGCAATCGGGTCGAGCATTTTTCCGAGCGCGGTCACCTGATTAAAGGTTCTCGCGATAAATCCGTCGAACGCGTCGGAAAGTCCCGAAATAACAAGTAAAACTGCCGACATAATATAATTCTTTTCAAGAAAAAAATACATAAACGGCGGAATTAAAATTATTCTCAGAACAGAAAGTAAATTCGGAATGGTCAAAAAATCCTTAGCTTTTACATCCTTAAACATAATTACCTCATCTAATTAACGGCTGATTCAATTTCGGAAGCCCCTGTTGAGGCAATTTCCTTTACTGTATCAAACGCGTTATTACCCATATTTATAATATCAGCTATACTGTTTAAAAACTCTGAATTGTATATTGTACCGAAAATAATCGACTGCGATATTAGCTCCGGTGACAAAAACGGCTCGCTTGAAAGCGACAAGGCAATTTTACATACCAAAATTCCTATGTAACACAGTACAGCTCCCTCGCAAAATCCTAAAGCGCCGCCCAAAAGACGGTTTACAAATCCTATAATAGGAAAATGAAATAATCCCTCTACCTTTTTTGAAATTATCTTGCAAATTATAAAAAATAACAGAAACAAGACTACAATCAGCACTACGTTTAAAATAGAGGTGATTGCCGGTTTCAGCACAGCATCAACCGCCTGACCGACATTACTGCCTACGGAACCCGCGGTATTTTGCGCGGATTTTGAAAGATTATCTGTTGTAATACCAAAGGCGTTAAAAATATTAACCGCAAAATCGGGTAATCCGTTTATCGCTTCCCGGGCAATCGCGCCCGCGCTGTCGGCAGACGCGGATACAGACTCGGAAACTCTGTCCGCAATTGCAGGCGATATAAACGAGGTGTAGATAAAGCTTGAGATACACCCTGCCGCTAAATATGATATTACCGCGGAAACCGCGACGCACATAAGATTTAAAAGCGTCCTCGCTATCCCCTTTACAACCCCTATAATAACCGGTAACAGTATAACGCCGATTATAATTAAATCAAGTATCATATTTACCTCGTTATTTAAACTCCGCTATCTTTCTTATTTCGTTAATTCCGAGAATGTACGCTTCATCAACATTTTCAAGACGGACAGCCTTAGAGCCGTTTCCCGCGTCGGCTTTTCCGATTCTGTTACCCTCCGTATCAAAAAGGTAACACTTATCGGAATCCAAAACGGCAACACGGTTTTTATAAAGACACATTGATTCAATAGCGCAGTTCGTGTCATTTACGTTTAAAACCTCTCCCGCGCTGTTTACATATTCAATCGAGCAGGTTCTTCCGTCACCGCTTCTTGAAAGCGAGAGCGCAAAGGAGCTTGTGTCAACATCAATATCATAAGCGGTAAGTTGCATATTGCTGTAGTCGATTTGTTTGAGCGCGCCCGCTCTTATATCAAGAGTATAGGAAGACTTTGAACCTATCATACACACATTATTTGAATTAAGGTATTTTACATTGTAAATTACATTCTCATCAATATTGTGGGTTGAAACGGGTTTTTCCTGATTAAAATCAAGAACATAAGCTATACCGAGCAGGCTTCCGTTGTCGCCTGTAACACCGCAGGCTACACAACCCGTTCCGTCGGGATTAATTGCCACCGAATTTATGTAATAATCAGAAAATGAATACGCGTATATTTTCTCGCAATTATTATTGTAAACGTGTATCTTGGAAAGATAGCCGTCAGCTTGAGTTATAACGCAGTAATAACCCTTTGCGTTAATATCCGCGGTTATAACGTAATTATCGGTATCCTTAACTGCGTTTAGCTTTTCCTTTGTCCCCGTTACATATCCGTTACCGCCGAGATTATAAATCAGTACGTTGTCTTTAGCGGTACGCAGTACAGGCTTTGAAAAACCGTGCTGATTATATCCTACTTCATTTCCCGAATAGCTTATTGACTCAAATGATGTATCGGAAACATAGGTAATACCTCCGTCACATACAAAATTGGCGTCGTTTACGGTAGAACCGATAATTTTTGCGGGAAAGCCCTCGTCATTTGAACCGAGAACATCGTATTTAACCCAGTGAGAAACTCTGTCGGGAGTAAAGCTGTCTTTGTTAGCTATCGCAAAAACAACAAGTCCGAGTACGACAATAACCCCCGCAATTATGAGAATACGCTTAACGGCGTCTTTTGATATTTCGGTTCTCTCGTCGTTATATTCTTCTAAAGGAACATCCTCATAACTAATAACGTCGCGTTTACTTTTTTTCCTTTTTTCAACATTGCGAACGCTGTAACGTCCGCCTATTCTCTTTTTCATAATCTCTCCGTCAATTTAATAATTAACTTTGTTAAGATATAATCCGCAGCTTTGCGCCGTAGCTCCGGCAAAAGAGCGGTCTTTTTTATTTATAATTTGTGAAATTCCGTCCTTGGGGATTTTCCCCTGCGAAATTTCAAGTAAGGTTCCAACCATTATTCTGACCATATTGTACAAAAAGCCGTCTGCCTCTACGGTCATAGTAACTAAATCCCCGTCACGCTCGACTTTAAACATCTTAACATCTCTGACAAAATCGCCCTTTTCACGTTTATCCAAAGTACAAAATGAGGTAAAATCGTGTTTGCCTACAAACGCCTGCGCGCTTTCGTTAAGCATTTTTACGTCAAGAGGATAGCGGTAAAACAGCGCGTACCCGTTTAAAAAAGGATTTCTGTTTTCGCCGTTCCATATTTTATAAATATACTGCTTGCTTTTGCAATTATATCTTGCGTGAAAATCATCTGAAACCTCTTGACAGCTAAGGCACACAACCTCATTCGGCAGATGACTGTTCAAAGCGTTTTTAAGTCTGTCGGCAGGTATGGGGTGAGCGATTTTAACGCTTATGCAGTACATTTTTGCGTGAACTCCGCTGTCGGTACGACTGCACCCTTTTAAATCATAAAATTCTCCTACAACCTCATTTAACGCGTCTTGAAAAACCTCTTGAACTGTTATTGCGTTTTTTTGAATTTGCCAGCCGTGGAAATTTTTTCCGTCATATGAGATTGTAATTAAAATATTCCTCAAATTATCGGAGCTATGAAGATGTCGCATAAAACAACTCCCGTAATTACCAATGCCGTGAAAACAATGCAGAAAACATCGAGCCTGTGAATATGGAGAGTTTTCATTCTCGTTCTTCCGTCACCGCCCTGATAGCAACGGCATTCCATCGCCATAGCAAGGTCGTACGCGCGCCTGAAAGCGGATACGAACAGCGGAATTAAAACGGGCGTCATCGACTTTACTTTTTTTATAAGACCGCCGCTCTCCATATCGGCGCCTCTTGCCTTTTGCGCCGACATAATTTTATCCGTTTCCTCGAGCAAGGTTGGAACAAATCTAAGCGCAATCGTCATCATCATCGCAATTTCGTGAACCTTAATATGAAAAACCTTCAGCGGTTTCATAAGCCTTTCGATAGCATCCGTTAAATCGGTCGGCGAAGTCGTGAAAGTCAGACAGGCGCTTATTAAAATGAGCAGAATAATCCTTACCGTTACAAAAACCGCACGGTAAATTCCCGATAAGGTAAGCTTTAGAAAACCAAACTGCCATATAGGGTCGCCCGTACCGTAAAACATATTAAGAACGGAGGTAATAAGTATAATTACAATAATTACCTTTAAACTCTTAAAATACATTTTAACAGGTATGTTGGAAAGTATAATTATACCTAAAACAGCCGCGGTAACAAGCGCGAGCGACACAAAATTAAAGGCGCAGAATATCAGCACGATAAATGATACAAGAAGTACAATTTTAACTCTCGGGTCCGCTTTATGGACAATACTGTTTGAGGGTATAAACTGTCCGAGGGTAACGTCTCTAATCATATTTTACCCTCCTTTTTCAGCAAGTCCACAACCTCCGAAAATGCCTGTTCAACCGATAAAATACCGTCTGAAAACTCAAATCCCCTCTTTTTAAGGGAGAGCATAATTTTTGTAATCTGCGGTACTCTCAGTCCCATACCTTCAAGCCTGTCAATCTGCGAGAAAACCTTTTTGGGAGTATCTATCATTTCAAGACGGCCCTTGTTCATTACCATAACCCTGTCGGCAATCTGCGCAATATCCTCCATACTGTGGGATACAATAAAAATCGTATTTTTCCTTTCCTTGTGATACTGCATAATCTGTGAAAGCAGAACGTCCCTACCCAAAGGGTCAAGGCCCGCGGTCGGCTCGTCTAAAACAAGCACGTCGGGGTCCATTGAAATAACACCCGCGATAGCGGCTCTGCGTTTTTCTCCGCCGGATAAATCAAACGGCGACTGCTGTAAAAGATTATCCGAAAGTCCGACGAATTTCGCGGATTTTCTCACAACCTCATCTATTTCATTTTCACTAAGTCCCTTGTTTCTCGGACCGAATGAAATATCCTTATATACTGTTTCGTCAAAAAGCTGATACTCGGGGTACTGGAAAACCATTCCGACTTTAAATCTTATCTTTCTTATTTCCTTTGGATTGGACCAAATATCACGCCCGTTAAGAAGAACCTGACCGCTGTCCGGTCTTATAAGACCGTTGAGCATCTGAACAAATGTGCTTTTCCCCGAGCCTGTATGACCTATAAGCCCGATAACCTCGCCCTCGTCCACACTAAGGCTCAAATCATTAACCGCCGTCTTCTCAAATGGAGTTCCTTTGCCGTAAGTATAACACAAATTTTTAACTTCGATAATACTCAACTCAGCACCCCTTCCAAAAAGTCGACACATTCATAAGCAGTCAGAGGCATTTTTGAAAATCTTATTCCAGCTCCGATAAGCTTATACGCAAGCTCGGTAGCCTGTGGTACGTCGAGAGAATGTTTTTTTAACAGGTTGACTTGTGAAAAAACACTTTCGGGAGTGCCTTCTGTCAAAATTTCTCCTTTATCCATTACAATAACTCTGTCCGCCAAAACAGCCTCGTCCATATAATGGGTTATCAGAACAATAGTTATTCCCTTTTCTTTAAGAGTTTTAATTGTCCTCATAACTTCCTCACGGCCGTTAGGGTCAAGCATAGCTGTCGGCTCGTCAAAAACAATACAGCTCGGCTCCATCGCTATTATACCCGCGATAGCAACCCTTTGTTTCTGCCCACCCGAAAGCTTATGGGGAGCGTGGGTTCGGTATTCGTACATATCGACCGCTTTTAAGGCGTTATCCACCCTGCGTCGGATTTCATTGGGTTCAAGGCCGAGGTTTTCAGGTCCGAAAGCGACGTCCTCCTCAATAATGCTCGCGACAAGCTGATTATCGGGATTTTGAAGCACCAATCCCACCCTGCGGCGTATTTCATAAGTTACCTCGTCATCTGAAGTATCCATACCGTCAATATAAACTACGCCCTCTTTAGGTAAAAGCATAGCGTTTAAGGTTTTAGCCATAGTTGATTTACCGCATCCGTTATGCCCCAAAAGCGCGACAAACTCGCCTTTATTAACTTTTAGATTAACTCCGTTAAGAACGTTCTTGCCTTTTTCGTCATACGAAAATTTTACGTTAGAAGCCGATATATAGCTCATTTACCTCTCCCAAATTACCGTGGAACCGCAGGGCAGACACAGCCCTGTTTCCGTGACTTTAAGTCCGATTTCATCGGAGCTCACTCTGCCCTTAAAACGGTTGCAGAGCAGAATATTTAAAAGATATTCCATAACCGCCGGAGAAAGACCGGTCGTGTAGGAATTTAAAATCAAAAATGCGGGATTGTCGGAAAGAACCTGAACGCATAATTCTAATAAAGAAAATAATTTCTCTTCGATTTTCCAAATCTCACCGCTCGGTCCGCGCCCGTAAGAGGGCGGGTCCATTATAATTCCGTCATATTTATTTCCTCTTCTGATTTCGCGCTGAATAAATTTTACGCAGTCGTCAACCAGCCAGCGCACGGGCTTATCGGCAATTTGTGAAGATACGGCGTTTTCCTTAGCCCAGTTGACCATACCCTTACTTGCGTCAACGTGACAGACTTTTGCTCCCGCGTCCATACAAGCCAAAGTTGCGCAACCCGTATATCCGAAAAGATTTAAAATATTAAGCCCGCGGTTTTCGCCTTTTATTTTATCGCTTAAAAAATCCCAGTTTACAGCCTGCTCGGGGAATACTCCCGTATGCTTAAAACCCATAGGCTTTACATTAAAAGTTAGATTGTTATATTTTATTTTCCAGCTTTCGGGAACCCTTTTATACATTTCCCAGCTTCCTCCGCCCTTATTCGAGCGGTGGTAGCGCGCGTGGGCATTTCTCCAAAGCGGATTTTTCTTACCCGAGCTCCAAATAATTTGCGGGTCGGGACGTATAAGAATTATATCTCCCCAGCGCTCCAGACGTTCGCCGTCGGAGCAGTCTATAAGTTCATAATCCTTCCAATTTTCTGATACTCTCATTACGCAAGTCTTTCTTCCACTACCTTTGCGGTTTCCTTCGCAAGCTTAGTTATCTCGTCTAAATCCTCGCCTTCAAGCATAACGCGCACAAGTGGTTCGGTTCCAGAAGCTCGGACAAGTATACGTCCTCTCTCTCCTAAAATATCCGAAACACGTTTAATCTCGTTTTTAACTACTTTATCTGTATAGAAAGCGAGCTTTCCGTCGTTGCTTACCTTAACATTTAAAAGCACCTGAGGATAGCGTTGCATTAAAGTCGCTATAGAACTCAGTTTAGCGTTTCTTCGGTTTATAAGGCTCATAAGCATAGCGCCTGTAAGCTGACCGTCGCCCGTTGTGCAGAAATCAAGCATAATAACGTGACCGCTCTGTTCACCGCCGATATTATAGCCCTCTCTAATCATAGTTTCAAGAACATATCTGTCGCCGACCTTAGCGGACACAAATTTCATACCGTTATCGTCACAAAACTTATTAAATCCCATATTGGTCATAACAGTACCGACCACAGTATTCTTTTTAAGCTTTCCGCGGCTTTTTAAATCGGCGGCTAAAATAGCGATGATATAATCTCCGTCTACAATCTGTCCTTTATCGTCAACCGCCAAACATCTGTCGGCGTCGCCGTCAAACGCAAGCCCCGCGTCAAGCTTGTTCTCAACAACATATTTCTGAAGATTTTCAATATGAGTTGAACCGCAGTCAGCGTTAATATTAACTCCGTCGGGTTCAGCGTATAAAACATTAACGTCCGCGCCCAAACGCTCAAAGAGTTTTTTAGCTGTAACCGAGGAAGAACCGTTGGAGCAGTCCACAGCAATTTTCAGTCCCTTTAAATCGCTCGGAATACTATCCGCAATATGGTCAATGTAATCGTCAGCGGCGCAGTTTAAACGCTCCACTGTTCCAATATCCCCGTCAACAGCCTTTTTATAAGGAACTTTATTATCAAGAACAATTTTCTCAATCTGTTCCTCCAAATCGTCGGGAAGCTTAAAGCCCTCGTCGCTGAAGATTTTAATTCCGTTAAATTCAAACGGATTGTGAGATGCGGAAATCATAATACCTGCGTCAGCGTTATATTTTCCGATAAGAAATGCCACGGCAGGAGTCGGAACAACTCCCAAAAGCTTTACGTTGGCGCCCGCGGAAGTCAATCCCGCTATAAGCGCGCCCTCAAGCATATCGCCCGAAAGCCTTGTATCTTTACCGATTAAAAAAGTCGGATGCTCAACGCTGTCGCTGATAAGCTCCATAGCCACAGCTCTTCCGATATTCATAGCAAGCTCGGGCGTGAGCTCGCTGTTAGCGATTCCTCTCGCGCCGTCTGTACCAAATAATCTACCCATATTAAATCTCCATTCTTATTATCAATTATCAAAAAGCGTGGGCTGTGAATTTTGAACGCCTTTTGGAAAATCCATTTTTAAATGCTCGCACGCCTTAGCCGTAATACAACGTCCTCTCGGAGTTCGGCTCAAAAAACCGATTTGCATAAGATACGGCTCGTATACGTCCTCTATAGTTACGGCTTCTTCACCGATAGCCGCCGCTAAAGTTTCAAGCCCCACAGGACCGCCGTTGTAAAATTTTACAATTGCCTCTAACATACGCCTGTCGTTGCCGTCAAGTCCAAGCTCGTCAACTCCAAGCCGTTTTAAAGCAATTTTTGCGGTTTCACAGGTAATAATACCGTTCGACAAAACCTGCGCGAAATCACGCACACGCTTTAAAAAACGGTTTGCAATTCTCGGAGTTCCGCGTGAACGCGAGGCAATCTCAACCGCTCCGTCGTGTTCAATTTTTATTCCCAATATTCCCGCGCTTCTTTCAACAATCTGCGCAAGCTGTTCGGTTGTGTAGAGCTCGAGCCTTAAAACAACTCCAAATCGGTCGCGTAGCGGCGCGGTAAGCTGTCCTGCTCTCGTCGTCGCCCCTACAAGCGTAAATTTCGGCAGAGGGAGATGATAGGAAGTTGCCATTTGTCCCTTGCCTGTAATAATATCAATTGCAAAATCCTCCATAGACGGATAAAGAATTTCCTCTACCGCGCGGCTCAAGCGGTGAATTTCATCAATAAAAAGAACATCGCCCTGACTAAGATTAGTTAAAATCGAGGCTAAATCCCCTGGCTTTTCAATCGCGGGACCCGAGGTTATTCTGACTGATACTCCAAGCTCGTTTGCAATAATCGCGGAAAGCGTTGTTTTACCAAGTCCCGGAGGGCCGTAAAGCAAAACGTGGTCGAGAGCCTCTCCCCTCTGTTTTGCGGCGTCAATAAATACATGGAGATTTTCCTTTACCGTTTCCTGCCCGATATAATCATCAAGCGTTTTAGGGCGCAGAGGATTTTCATTATCGCCCGCGTCCTCGGGAATTTCATTAGTATCCACTATTCGATTTTCAAAATCAAATTCATCCGAAAATTCTATACTCATATTATCCTCTATATTTCCGATAAAGAATTATTAATTTCTGCCCATAAGCTTTAAGGTTTCACCAATCAGCTGTTCAACAGGTAAATTTTCGTCCAAAGCAGAAATAAACGGCGCAACGTCAGACGAGGTGTAGCCTAAAACGGTAAGCGCCTCAATCGCTTTTGGAACATTTCCCGAAACCGCGCTTACGGAAACGGAGTTTGAATTCATCGAGGCGTCTTCACCGCCGATATTAAACTTGTCTTTAAGCTCCAAAATAATTCTCTGTGCTAATTTTTTTCCAACGCCTTGAGCCAGCGTTATGGTTTTAACATCTCCCGAGGCGATTGCGAGGGAAATCTGCGCGGGCGACAATGCCGAAAGTATCGCAAGTCCGACCTTCGGACCTACTCCGCTTACACCGATAAGCGTTTTATACGCAAAAAGCTCCTCCTGCGTATAAAAGCCGTAAAGCTCCATAGCGTCCTCTCGTACACTCAGGTATGTATACAGCTTTGCCTCGTCGCCAAGGCGCAAATTTTTTTGTGTATTTAAAGTAGTCTGGCATTTGTAGCCGACTCCTGCGCATTCAATTACCGCTATTCCGTTTTCAAGGTGAATTACCTCTCCGCGAACACTGTAATACACTATATATTCCCCTCTCTGTACATCTTTTGCCTTAGTTCGCTTCCGGTAGCCTGAATATGAGTTAAGGCTATCGCAAGAGCGTCGGCGGTATCGTCGGGCTTTGGAACCTCCGAGAGCTTTAAAAGCCTTCTCGTCATTTCCATAACCTGAAGCTTTTTAGCTTTTCCGTAGCCTGTCACAGCGGTTTTCACCTGCAGGGGAGTGTACTCAAAAACAGGAAGATTTACTTTTTCCGCCGACAAAATAATAACGCCCCTTGCCTCTGCAACCATAATCGCGGTTTTCTGGTTAGTTGTAAAATACAGTTTTTCTATCGCCATAGCGTCAGGCTCATAGGATTTTATTATCTTTGACAAATCATCGTAAATTACTTTCAGGCGGCGGTTAAAGTCCATATCCGCGTCGGTAGTAACTGCGCCGTAGCGAATCGGACGGAATGTATTATTCTTATACTCAACAAGTCCCCAGCCGACTATCGCGTATCCGGGGTCAATACCGAGAATAATCAGTTTTACCACTCCCTCCGCCTAAAAAGCCTAATAGCGCATTATTATTTTAGATTATACCACATTTAAAACGATATAGCAATAAAATTCGTATATACTTTTACATTATTTTGTTGATTTAATTTTCTTACTTTAATATAAGAATTTACGCAATTATTGACATTATGATTTATAAGCATTTTATATCAAATATAAATTTCTTAAAAAGAAAAAAGGATATGCCTCAATCATTTAGCGTATCCTCTTAAAATTTAATTTGTTTTTCTTGCAACTGCCTGCGAAAGCGCTAAGAACACAAACAACATTGGCGTTACAACGGGTGTAGCTATATTAACAACGCTCTGGAAAAGGTAACATACAACGGGCGTTATAAACACAAGCGAAAGATAATTTTTCGGAGCGGTTTTTACCGCTTTTATAACCGCGGACACAAACACCGCAATATATGCCGAAAGCCCCAAAATTCCTGTTGTAATCAGATAATTAAGATACTCATTATGAGCGCAGTTCGTTGACGAATTGCCGAAGCGTTCATACAGCTCGCCGAAATACGGTGAAAACGCGGAATAGAAGGTGTCGGGTCCGCATCCAATCAGAGCGTTTTTAATACCCGAATTTTTAAAAATCTCAAATGATTTTATCCACATATACCCGCGGTGCGTACCCCATTTTTCATTAAATCTGAAGAATGTCATTATTCCGTCAAGCTTGCTGTCGGTATCTATAAAGGTATAATTTATAAACAGCGCGATAAGCATAATTAAAACGGCTGTATAAATTCCAATTAATATCCACGGCACCGCACGCGGAAGCTCGTGTACATTGCCTTTTCGCTCCAATAGGTAAAGCCCCGCCGAAATAAAAACCGCAAGCGCAAAAACAAAAAGAATTTTATTATCGTAAATAAACAGAGTCTGCATTGCGCCTAAATCCTTTTTTACATCACCCACGGCGTAAGCGAAAACCCTTAAAAGCTTCGCGCACAACAGCATTGATGAAATCGCTGTAAAAAATTTTTTAAGCATTGAAACATTTCTGCTGTAATAAAGAAGAATCAGCGCTGTAATCGGCGCAAAACCTAAAAATCCGCTTTCGCTGTCGGAGCACAGCATTGACGCAAACCCTAACGCGGTTACCGCAAGATAAAGATATTTTAAGATGTTGTTTTTTGTATTCATAAACAAAAGCAGAAACGCAGGCACCGTAAGACAACAAAATGCCGACATCAAATTTTTATTTCCGATTGTCGAGGTAAAGTCGTCTGTAACTTGTTTTCCGTAACCCGCATACATTCCCAGCGGGTCGATATAAAAGAAATTTAAAATCCCGAGCAGAAATACAGCAAAGCACACACAAGCAAAAACCGCGAAAACATATTCCTTGAATACGTAAAATCTCGATATAACAATATAAATGAGGAAATACACTATAAACAATAAAAGCCCGTTATTTCTCCCCTGGGTTCCCGTTACGCTTTCTATCGGATACTTTGAAAAAATTGTTGAAAGTATGTATAAAACAATCAGCGCCCCAAAAGCAAAGTCGGTAAGGTTAAGCTGTTGATACCATTTCTTTTCAGTTAAAATCCCTGTTCTGCGTTTTTCGTAATAAGCGATTATAAAGGCAATTAACTCAACAAAAATAACCGTACACGACAAAAGCAGAAAAAAGTTCAGCTTATCGTGACGGATATTTGAAAATTTATTTGTAAAAATCAGAGGAAAAACAGTAAAAAACAATACAAGATAATAATTAATAAGAGCGTTTGGCACGCCGTACTTTGCTGTTTTTACGGGCAGGCTTTTCTTTTTGTTTTGTTTAGACATCAAACCACCGATTTAATTTTAATACTTTTACAGGCGGTTGTCAATTTAACTCTATTCCCTTTTTAACACCATCTCTCCCTCATCATAATTCAGCACAAGCTTGTTATCCTTGACCTTATAGGAAAACACATAGTTTTGATTATCATTATCGTCAAAAATCATAATGTTTTTGCTGTCGATTACGCAAAGTCCGCAAAGCTTGACGTCAGATTTTTTGTCCCTGGAGCTTATGTTAAAATCCGCGGAATCATCCTTAAATTTAAGCGTAACAATACTTCCGCTTTTAAGCTTGGCTTTCCATTTGTTCAAGCGGATTTCATCGGCGGTATTTTTTATAATCTGCGTACAGGACGACATAATTATAATTAATATAAAAGCTGTAAAAAATTTTAAAATCCTCATAAGAAAAAATATGCAAAGGTTAAAGGTTTTATAACTGTTTTACAGTTTTGTTATAATTCTTGAAACGCAATATGTATTTATGTATAATGACCTTGTAAAAAGAGAAAATATCCTATATACAAGATTTCAGAGGGGACACTATATGCAAAAAATAGTGGAAAATTCAAAGAGTATATTTGATTCAAACGGCAACGTAAACTTCGGCGGTTGGTCGAAATCAGCGTTGTTTGAATATAATAAGGACAGCTATCCTGCCGAAAACAGGCTTTGCGAAAGCGACAGCTATTTTATCTCAAACGGCGAAATGGGATTCTATTTGTCACTCAACGCTTCAGGCTATGACCTTTCAATCAAGCTGATTTTAGCCGATTACAAAACGGGGGAAATTGTAACTGACAGCATTTCAAAACATCTTTTGCTTGAACCGCTTAAACTTCCCGCCTCCGACAGCGTCGGAGAGTTCAGTTATAAAGATAAAAAAATAGCCGTAACCGCTACGAACACGGTTGACGGGAAATATTTAAAATGTGATTTTATCGACTTCGGCAACATTAAAAACCTTTTTGTAAAGCTTTTTTTAAAAAACGGCGGTGCGGATAGTATGAATATGGTTTCGCCGTTCGATAAGGATAAAAAATGTTTTTACTATAAAAGATTTGTCGAGGATTACACAGCGTCGGGGGTAGTACGTTTCGGAGGATTTGACTATAACATAAACGAAGAAAACAGTCTTACTTATTTTTCAAAGTGCAGATACTCGCTTTCGAGACACAGAAAATTCCAGATGCTTTGCGGTACCGCGGATATTGACGGGCATCAGCTGTCAATAAACCTTGCATCAAAAGTAGGAAACAACCGAAACGGAAGTGAAAACTGTTATTTTGTTGACCATAAGCTTTATAAAATAGGAAGAACAAAAGTCAGCGGAGATGATAAAAAAGCTGTCGGAAAATGGGAATTTTCCACAGCGAATAACGGCTTGAATTTAACCTTCACCCCGTGTGAAACAAACGGAAAGATTTTAGCCTGTAAATGCGATAATCTCACTATTGTTTTCGGAAAGCTCAACGGAGTTCTCGAAACGGAGCGGTTCAGAATAAATTTAAAAGATAAAAATTTTCATATGATATTTACATCGCTTTAAAACAGTTAATAATAAAGCTGTGAAATTGAGTGCCTGCGGACTCATTTCACAGCTTATTTTTAATCAATTCGTCTTTAAATACCTTGCGAAAATCCCCATAACCGACATAAACGCCGACACGAGGTATAAAAGCAGTGCAATAAGCGAGCCGAGGCACAAATACCTTCCTCCGACAAACAGAAGTATGCAGATTATTCCCGCGGCGGAGCATACTATACTCGCGATATTTTTAAGGTTATACTCTCTGTCAAAAAGCTGAAATCCAAGCGCAATTATCGGTATTACCAAAAACAAAGCGTAGCATAACCCCAAAACATTCAACATTTGCTCGGTTTCGGCGTTTCCCGTAGAGGCGCCGATATTTGAAATCATATCAAGCACGGTTAAAGTACTCCTTTTATATTGCGGAAGAATCGCTCCTCCCCACACATACGGCTCTGTTGTCAGAAAAATCTGAATTAAAAAAAGAATAATTTGTACCACTCTTATTCTTTTTGTGGATTTGTTTTGAATTTTAAGCATAATTATTATTCTCCTAAGGAATTATATTTCGTTATATAAGATATTGTACCATAAAATCTCAACTTGCACAATATCCTTTATTATGATAATATTATGAAGTAAATTTTTGAAAAACAAAAAGGAATGATTAATTTGAACTGGATAAAAGAATCGCAGATGTACAACATCTATCCGCTCGGCTTTGCGGGAGCTCCGCGCGAGAATGACTTTAAGCTTGAATACAGGCTTAATAAAATATATGACTGGATAGACAATTTTAAAAAGCTTGGAATAAACACACTTGTTTTCAATCCTGTTTTTGAAAGCACAAGACACGGCTATGACACCATTGATTATTACAAAATCGACAGCCGTTTGGGCGATAATAATTCTTTTAAGGAAATTTGTAAAACTCTGCACGAAAACGGAATAAGAATTATTTTAGACGGTGTATTTAATCACGTCGGCAGGGATTTTTTCGCTTTTAAGGATTTGCAGAAAAACCGCGAAAATTCTCAGTATTGCTCTTGGTTTATGAACCTTAATTTTCACGGGAACAATCACTATAACGACGGATTTTGCTATGAGGGCTGGGCGGGTCATATCGACCTCGTTAAGCTGAATTTAGACAACTCACAGGTTTCTGACCACCTTATAGACGCGGTTAAGTTCTGGATTAAGGAGTTCGACATAGACGGTCTAAGGCTTGACGCCGCCGATTGCATTAATTTAGACTTCTTTAAAAGGCTCAGGAGCGCTTGCCTTTCGTTAAAATCCGACTTCTGGCTTTACGGAGAAATTACAAGCGGAGATTACAACCGCTGGGCAAATGATGATGTTCTTCATTCCGTTACAAACTACGAATGTTACAAGGGCATTTACAGCTCGCACAACGATAAAAACTATTTTGAAATCGCACATTCCCTCAACCGCCAGTTTGGAAGCGGAGGAATATATCAGAATATATATACCTTTAATTTTGTAGACAATCACGACGTCAACCGCGTTGCAAGTATGCTCAAGGAAAAGCGTCACCTCAATAATGTCTACACTATTCTCTACACAATGCCCGGAGTGCCTTGCATTTACTACGGAAGCGAGTGGGCATTAGAGGGTACACGGACAGCACACAGCGACTATGAGCTTCGTCCGTGCCTTGATATTAACAATATTCCGAATCCGAACTACAACCTTTACAACCACATCTGCAGGCTCGGAAAAATCAGAAAGGCCCTGCCCGCGCTTAAATACGGAAACTATAAAAATATAAACATTAAAAACGAACAGCTTGTATTTATGCGTGAATGTGACAGACAGACGGTCTACGTTGCGCTTAATCTCTCGTCTGATGATTATAACATTGACTTTAATGTCGACGGAAACGGCACATTTACCGACGCGTTAACCTCTGAAAAATTTGACGCAAACGGCTATGCAAATATTCCGCTTAAACCATTCTCCTCCCGAATCCTCGTGCTTAACTGGGACAATCAGGAAACTGATTTTAACGATGAAACTATAATTCCTGTTGAGAATAATAAGCCCGACGGTCAGTCTATCGGGAAAATACCTGTAAGAATAGGAAAATACTGTCACTATAAGGGCAACGAATACGAAGTAATCGGAATAGCGAAGGACAGCGAAACCTTGGAAGAGTTAGTTGTATACAGAGCGCTTTACGGTGAATTTGAGTTATGGGTAAGAAACAGGCTGAATTTTGAGGAAATAATTGAAGTGAACGGAAAACCAACAAGAAGATTTGAGCCTATTGATTAATTTAATAACAAAATTAATATTTCAACCGTTCACTACAAATTTTTATAAAATAAGACGTCGGAAAAAATCCGACGTCTTATTTTATGTGATTATCAAGTAGATTCAATTAAATCTCCAAAAACAAACTTCGCGAATTTTTCACGGCATTTGTCCATATCGTTTATCTGGATACAGGAGCCTACTACAGGGTCCGTGTAGTATGACCATAACCCGTCCTGCGGAATCGTATATTGCTTTACCTTATACGACATATAAGTCATTGAACGGGTAACAAGACCTGTTATTTCGTCTTTCTTCAGGTTAGTTGTTACAAGGGGACCGACGTCGGCAACAATTTGAATCAGCTGAGTTATTGACGCGTTTCTCATATCCTTAAAAACGGTTTCCAAAAGCTTTCTCTGACGGCTTGTTCTGTCCCAGTCGTCGCCCGATTGTACGCCGTCATAGCCTCTGTCACGCGCGTACCAAAGCGCCTGCTGACCTGTAAGGGTAATCTTTCCGTCCTTTTCTTCAAGCAAATAGCGCTCATCTGTCTGATGGTTAATATACATTTGCCAGTTGATATAAGCGACCTCGTCATGGTCGAGGTTAATTGTCAAGCCGCCGAGAACGTCAATAATTTTTTTAAAGCTTGTAAAATCAACTACCGCGTATCGGTCTACCTTAACTCCGAAATTAGCCTCGATTGTACGTATAGCAAGCGAAGCCCCACCCAAAGAATATGAAGAATTTATCTTGCCGTAGCCGTGTCCCGGGATGTAAACGTAGGTATCACGCTGGAATGAAGTCAGCTTAATTTTTTTAGAATTGTTATCAATAGACGCCATAATCATCGAGTCCGAACGTCCCGTTGTGCCTTTGCTGTGATTATCCTCGCCGAAAAGCATAACATTAAGTACCTTTGAGTTTGAAAGCAAATCGGAATCGGTTACCGCGATATTAAAATCCTCAGGCTCCTCGACTATAGGCTCGGTTTCTTTAGTTTTTCCCGTAGGTTCCGTAATCTCATTTTCAAAAACAAGCGAGTCCAGAGCGTTGTAATAGTAAATCATACCCGCGCCCGTTATCATAAAAACAATTGCCAAAACGAGAGAAACCGCACGTTTTACTCTGCCTTTTTTCTTATATAATTTTACAACCTGGGTATTTGAACTGATGTCAACATACTCAGAGTTATTTCTTCCTCTGTTTCCTGCCATAACATAGCTCCTTTATATAAATAGAAACATTTCGACACAATATTACATTTTGTGATATTATAGCATAGAAGTATACAATTTATTATTCTTTAAAAGAATATAACGTCATTGTCATAATTTACTTGTTTTAATTATTTATTTCATCAAGCGTCAATGAGAAAGACGGCAAAAAGCTTTCAATAAATTCCTCAACCTCCGGCATATTCATATCGTTCAGGAGTCTTTCGGTAGAAAGCTTTGCGTTTTTAAACTCATCATTGCCCACTCTTATCTCCTCTATGCACTTTACGAGAGCCGAAAGCTTATCAGCCGCCTTTACATATTTTATAAGCTCCTTGTCATTTTTATTCTCCATTAGAATTATATCTGAATATTCGTTCTGCAAATTTTCTGGTAGCATAGAAACCAACCTCTCGCCCGCTATACGCTCAACTTCTTTATAAGATTTAATTATGTCCGAATTATAGTATTTTACAGGCGTCGGCATATCTCCCGTTATGATTTCCGTAACATCGTGATACATTCCGAGCAGCGCCGCGCGCTCGGCGTTCAGCTTATTTTTTGAATTTCTATTGTGAAGTAATACAAGCAAATGAGCAAACATTGCCGTTTGCAGGCTATGCTCGCTTATATTCTCACTGTTAGTATTATTCATAAGCCCCCATCTTGTTATATATTTCATACGAGAAAGCATCGCAAAAAAATGTGAATTTTCCAAATTTATCCTCCTTATTTTCAAGTTTTTATTTAAAATCAAGCAATATTGTGATATACTTTATTATACTATTATTTCTAATCTTTTGCAATAACAGGTAAAGCTTATGGTGAACAATAAACTTTTTAAAACCTTAAACGGAAAACGTCAGAAAAACTACGGCCTTACGGCATTTTTGCTCGGGCTGTTAATTTCCGCGCTTTTATTCGTTCCTATTATCATTCAAAACAACGGAGTTTTTATGTATTACGGGGATTTTAATGTTCAGGAAATTCCGTTTTATCAGATGATACACGACGCTGTTCTCTCAGGCAATACGAACTGGAGCAATACCACCGACCTCGGCAGCGCAACGATAAGCTCCTATTCATTTTATCTTATGGGAAGTCCGTTTTTTCTGCTTACGCTGTTGTTTCCGAGCGGCGCGGTTCCGTTTTTAATCGGACCAGTATTTATGCTGAAATTCGCCTGCTGTTCTCTTACTTCCTATCTATATCTTAAAAGATATGTTAAAAACAGAATGTTCGCGGTTGCGGGAGGACTTTTATACGCTTTTTCGGGATTTTCGATTTACAACATTTTCTTTTTTCACTTTCACGAGCCAATGATAGTTTTCCCTCTGCTTTTGCTCGCTGTCGACGAAATGATGTACAACAACCGAAAAGGCGTTGTTTGCCTTGCGGTATTTACGGCTTGTACCGTAAATTATTATTTCTTTGCGGGAATGGCGGTTTTCACGGCGATATACTGGTTTATGCTTGTATTCACGAACAACTATAAGCTAACGCTTTCAAAGCTTTTTTTCTTTATTTTCGAGGTTCTCTTAGGATTTCTCGCGAGCGCGTTTATAATTCTGCCGACCGCTCTTTTTATAAACGGCAACCCAAGACTTTCCGTACTGCCTGACGGCTACAATTCTCTTGTGTATGATAATCCGCAAAAGTACTGGTACATTATTTTAAGCTTCTTCTTCCCGCCCGAGCTTGCGGCGGAGCCTAATTTCACACCTGATGTTGACGCTAATTGGGCGTCTGTCAGCGGTTGGTTGCCTCTTGTAGGAATGACGGGAGTTATCGGATACCTTCAGCTTAAAAAACGCGACTGGCTCAAAAAGCTTATTCTGCTTTTAATTGTCTTTGCGCTCATACCTCTGTTCAACTCGGCTTTTCAGCTTTTAAACGCGAGCATATTCTACGCCAGATGGTATTATATGCTTGTACTGATTATGTGTCTTGCAACAGTTAAAGCGCTCGAAAACAGCGAGGTCAATTGGACAAGAGCCTTGTGCTGGTCAGGCTCGATAACCGCCTCAATCGCTCTTTTAATCGGACTTATGCCCGAATCGGTTTATGAAGACGATGTTTACAAATACACAAAAATCGGATTGGAAGATAATTTTCCGAGATACTGGATTTATGTTGCAACCGCAATTTTATCCTTGCTTTTGTTCGCAATTATAATCACAAAATTCAAATCATCAAGCCGCAGGCTGGCTTTGGCTGTTACCGCGGGAATATGTCTTATTTCCTTAGTTTCATCTACATATATCGTTGAAACGGGAAACCGAATGGACGGAGACGACAACTCGTATATAAGAAAAAATCTTATCGGAGCGTCAGACAGCGTAAAGCTTGACGGCATAAAAAGCGCAAGGAGCGATTTTATAGATTCTGTAGATAATTCGGCGATGTACCTTAAAGTCCCGTCAATACAAGCTTTTCACAGCGTCGTTACTCCGTCGATAATGACATTCTACGACAGTATAGGATATACAAGAGATGTCGCGTCGGAGCCTGACACGAATAACTATGGACTTCGGGGACTTTTTAGCTGTAAGTATCTTTTCTGCGACAACAGAGAAAGCTTTACCGACAAAAGAGGTAAAACAAAAATGCCGGGCTGGAGTTATCTGAAAGAAATAAACGGATTTAAAGTTTATAAAAACGACTACTTCGTTCCAATGGGATTTATGTACGACAGCTTTATCACGGAGGACGAGTTTAATAATATTGATGAAAATTATAAAACCGAAGCTATTTTGAAGTCAATGGTGCTAAGCGATGAAGATATTTTAAAATTTTCAAATCTTACGGGCTACAGCAAAAAGGACACGGATACTATTGCAAAAGATAAAAAAGCAAAGCCCGCGAATAAAAAATTCAGAAGTAAAACAAAGGACTTTTTATACGGAAGATACAACTACTTTGACGACTGCAAAAAGCTTGCCGAAAAATCCTGCGACAGCTTTGAATACAATAACGAAGGCTTTACGGCTGAAATAAATAATACGGGAAAAGAAAATCTGCTGTTTTTCAGCATACCATATACAGAGGGCTGGACTGCGTTCGTTAACGGCAAAGAGGCGGAAATTGTAAAATCTAATTTCGGATTTATGTCAGTTTCGGTCGAAGGCAATAAAAAGAGTAAAATTGTATTCAAATACAACCCGCCCGGTTTCCATATAGGAATTATAATCACAGCAGTATGTGGTACAATATTTGTTATGTATGTTTCCGCTTTTGTTTTGCTCAAAAAATTAAAGCGGAAAAATCGAGGTAAAAAATGAATTTCGGCGAAAACATCTTAAAATATAAAGACGATATTTTAAAAGATTTGAAACAGCTTTTAGAAATAAAGTCAGTTTCACAAGAAAATCCCGAAGAATGTAAAAAAGCATTGGACTTTATATTAAAAAGAGCGCGGGATTTCGGACTTATTACGAAAAATATTAAGGGAAAAGCAGGCCACGTTCAGCTCGGAAACGGCGGAAAACTCTGCGGAGTTTTAACTCACCTTGACGTTGTCCCCGCGGGTAAAAACTGGAGCGTTGAACCGTTCACCTTAACAAAGAAAAACGGACGTCTTTACGGCAGAGGCGTCGACGACGATAAGGGCGCGTCCATTGTTGACCTGTACTGCCTTAAAATTCTTAAAGACAGCAACATAACAGGAAAAAACACCGTTAGATGTATATTCGGAACAGACGAGGAAATCGGTATGTCCGATATGGAAACATATTTTGAGAACGAGCCTCTTCCCGATATAAGCTTTACCCCCGACAGCGACTACGGTATCTGCTTTGCAGAAAAAGGAATTTTACAGATTAAAATTTCTGACGATAAAAACGACAGAAAAATTATAAAAAATTTCACTTCAGGTTCGGCTGTAAACGCTGTTCCCGACGAGGCAAAAGCGATTTATTATTCTAATAACGAATTAAAAGAGGAGATATGCTACGGCAGAGCCTCCCACGCTTGTGAGCCTTACAAAGGTAAAAATGCCTCAACTAAGCTCATAATGCTTTTAAAGAAAAATAACTCTGATTTGGGCAATCTATGCAATTTCATCTTAGATAAAATTGCAAACGAACTCGACGGTAATTCTCTCGGTATTAAAACAAGCGACGAACCTTCGGGAGAGCTGACCTGCAATCTCGGAAAAATTCGTATAAACGATAACGAATCCTACTTTACATTAGATATACGCTATCCCGTTACAAAAAACGGAGATGAGATTTTAAATAAGATAATTACTAATGCCGAAGAATACTCGCTTTCGGTTGAGATTATCCATCACGCGCCTCCGCTGTATCTTCCAAAGGACAGCGAAATCATCAGGCTTTTATCAAGCGCGTATGAGGACATTGTTCATAAAAAGCCCAAGCTGTACTCAACGGGCGGAGGAACATACGCGCGTATGCTCGGCTCAAAAGGCGTTGCGTTCGGGCCTGCGTTTCCCGACGACAATGTAAATATGCACAACGCAGACGAGAGTATTAACGAGGAGAATTTTTTTAAACACGCCCAAATTTGCTTGCAGGCAGTTTATAAAATGTATACACAAGATTTTTAATTGGTGATTCTATGGAAACAGAAAAGAAAATCCGAACACAGGCAAAAAATGCGTTAAACGGGAACTGGACAGCCGCCGCGGCGGGATTATTTTTAATCTTCGCGCTATCCCTTTTACTTTTCCTTTTATACTATTTTGCAGTTAATATAATAAATATTTTTAACGGAAATACTTATAACGGCGTGTATGAAACATCTATTGTTATTTTAATATGTTTATTGGTTTTATCGGGATTTGCCCTGTCACCCGTTTTAAACGGATTTTTTAAAATTTGCTACAATATAGCCAATAAAAAAGAGGCTGATTTTTCAGAAGCGTTTTATTTCTTTAAAAGAAATAAATACTTTACGACCGTTCAATTTAATCTGATAATTGCGTTTAAAATAATTTTAAATTTTATTGTCGGACTTATCCCCTATTTTGCTGTAACCTTAATCACGGGTATTTTTTCACTTCAGCTTTTGAACACGGTTATTGCAAACGAGATGTTTTTTTCCGTTCAGGCTTTTCTTTTTGCGCTTGGGGCAACCTTCGCGGTTATCCGTTCGCTGAGACTTTTTATAACTAATTTTTTATATATTGAAAACGACAGGATTGATTTTCAAGAAATTTTCTCAATATCAAGAAAGATAAATAAAATACACAGCAAGGATTTAACACTGCTGTTTTTTACCTTTTTGGCGTGGATAGCTTCCTGCTTTTTTGTACTTCCCGTAATTTACGTTATCCCTTACTTTACTACCGCATTTGCGAACTCGTCAAAATGGCTGATTCAACTTTATAAGGAAGGTAAAATAGAATGATAATTACTGTTGGAGTAATAGCGTACAACGAAAAAAAGTCGCTCGGTTCGCTTTTGAAGGATATTTGCGCTCAAACCTATGACCATAAAAAAATTGAGGTTATCTTAGTTGACGGCAATTCAACGGATAACACCAAAAAAATTATGGAAACCTTTAAAAAAAATAATCAGAAAGATTTTTACGATGTAAAAGTTCTTTCAAATCCAAAAAGGACACAGCCCTGCGGTTGGAATGTCGTACTCAACAATTACAGCGGAGATGCCGTTGTGAGGATTGACGCTCACGCCTCCATTCCAAGCAATTTTATTGAAAAAAACATCGAAACGCTCTCAGGCGGAGAGGACATCTGCGGAGGCTTCAGACCTAATATTATTGACTCTCCTACCCCTTGGAAAGAAACCCTTCTGCTCGTTGAAACCTCTATGTTCGGAAGCTCAATCGCCCCCTACAGACGCCAGCAGGGAAAAAGCTACGTCAACTCTCTTTTTCACGGCGCGTACAAGCGCGAGGTTTTTGATAAGGTAGGATTTTTCAACGAGTCGCTTGTCCGCACGGAGGATAACGAAATCCACCATAGAATGCAACAAGCGGGCTTTAAACTCTGTTTTAATCCCGAAATTATATCATATCAACACACGAGAAACAGCCTTAAAGGTATGATAAAACAGAAATTCGGAAACGGAAAGTGGATAGGACTTACTCTCTCTGTTTCTCCAAAATGCCTTTCCTATTATCATTTTGTGCCGTTTTTATTCGTTATGGGAATTATATTCTGCTCGATTTTTGCGTGTTTCGGCTATCCTTTATTGCTTGAAATTCTACTGCTTTTATATTCGATGTTTGACTTTGTAAATACGGTAAGTTGTTTTACAATGAGAGATATACACTTCCATTACTTTTTGTTGCCGTTTTTGTTTCCGCTTATGCACATCGCTTACGGAGTGGGAACATTGGTCGGAATATTCCAAATCCCGTTTTGGAAGAAAAAACTCAAAAAGGAAAACGGTTAATCGGTGTTGTTATGGCGGAAAAATTGCAATTAAGCAAAAAACAGTTACGTGCGTTACAGCTTAAAGAGCTTGATATTCTAAAATATTTTCGTGATTTCTGCGACAGTCACAACCTCACCTACTATTTGTGCGGAGGTTGTCTTATCGGCGCGCTCCGTTACGGAGGATTTATTCCCTGGGACGACGACGCCGATGTTTTTATGCCGAGAGCCGACTATGAAATATTTATAAAGGAATATTTAAAGGAAAATCCAAGCGAACGTTTTGTTCTTCTCAACGAAACTGACGAAACCTTTACCCGAAACTGCTTTGCGACCTTAGTTGACACAAGCGCCACGCTGATAAAAAATTATCAGAAAGACTTAAATATCCCCCACGGTATTGCGTTTGATATTTTTCCTATCGACCCAAGACCGTCTAAAAAAGCTTTAAAATATCTGCAGTTTTTTTGGTGCATAATCTACTCGCTGTTCAGAGCGCAGACTGTTCCCGAAAAACACGGCGGAATTATGGCTTTCGGAAGTAAAATACTTTTTAGTATTTTCAGAAGCTTTAAAACGAGAAAGAAAATATGGAAATTTGCCGAAAAAAAAATGACAAAATATTCGATTGACGAATGTGACTACATATGCGAGCTTTGCGCAGGTCCGAGGATAATGAAGAACGAATATCCCAAGGAGTTGTTTGAAAGCACGACCGAAGTTGAATTTGAGGGAGAAAAATTCAAGGCGATGGTCGGTTACAAAGAATATCTTGCGATTGCGTTCGGAGATGATTATATGACGCCCCCTCCGAAAGAAGAACAGATAATCGCGCACGACTTGGCATATATCGACCTTTCAAAAAACGCGAAAGTTTAATCTAAAAAAACAGACCGCCCGTATTAAACGGGTGGTCTGTTTCTTTAAACTTTACTTTAACTTTTAATTTTAACGGCTTTTTTGAGCGCCTTCCCGAAAACATAAATAAGGAATACAGACGGTATAAATTTAATCGCCTCGCTTACCGCTCTCGTCAAAAGGAATATTTCAAACGTGTCTCCGTTTCCCGCGCCGTATATAAAATACAACCAGTATCCTGATAAAAACACTTCTATGAATACCGCGTTAATTGTCCAAGAAATCAAAACCGATTTGACGGTGGCATTATTCTTATATAGAAATATTCCTAAAATCAATCCCGTTAAAATACCGTTTATTGTGAACCCTGGAAAATACGAACCTCCGCTTGCGGGATTTATAAAGAACGAGAGAATGTCGCCTAATCCCCCGACAACTGACGCGCCTATAGGTCCGAACAATATTGCCGCAACCGCTATTGGAAGAAAATTTATGCTTATTTTAATCAAATTTCCGAACATCGCCATAGTTGAATTGGCAAAAATTCCTACAATAATCCTAAGCGCCAAAAGCATAGCAAGCGCAACCAACGAATACACATTGTTTAATTCTTTAAATGAATTAACGAATTTCTCTTTTACTGACATTTTACCTCCATTTTTTAAATCCGCTGATTACACTAATAAACAGTTTTAGGTTTCGTATGTCGTTTGTGTAAAACTCAACTAAACGGCATACTGAAATTTTACTTTAAGGGAACATTTCCTGTTTTTCCTCAAAGTAAAAAGGGACCGCACAGCGCAGTCCCTCAACATTTTAATGTAACAGTGGGATGCGAAGCCTGCACCGCAGTACACTGAGCGTAACTTTCGTTCCCCTGACAACTCCCCGTTCAAAGGACACTTTACGCGCAAGCCTCTACTCTGTGAACAAAATTATTATATAACTATACGTTTACTTTGTCAATATATTGTCGAAAGTCGGTAAAAAAACTATAAAATTCCCGAAAATATAAAGAGAATAAGTATAAGCGTAATTACCGCAAACGCCGATACGCTGATAAGAATAACCGTGTTGCTTTTTCTGTTTTCATTAACAAACCCGTCTCTCCTCTTAACAAGCCCCGATTTTCTCAAAGCGGTTACAACTGCTTTGTAAAGAAACAAAATGAGGGCGCTGTTAAGTCCCGCTTTAATAGCGTTAAACGGAATAAGTACGGGAATAAAAAGGGCAAGCACCTGTTCTCTGGAAACGCCCATATAAATGGGAGTCATAATATAATTCCATAAAAGCATTATAGCAATCAATGACAGAGAGCCTGCGGCAAGTCCTGTAATTGCCCTCGACATTTTCTTGTTCCTATGGTAAATAATCGAGCTGACCCCGATAAACACAGCCGAAGATAAGAAGTTCATAACAAGTCCTATAGGTCCCGTGGTGCTTATGGTAACCATTTCAATAAGGCACACAATAAGCGCCATAACAAGTCCCGCAATCGGTCCGAAAATAAACGCGCCGATTGTAAGGATAACGTCTTTCGGCTCGTAGGTTAAGAATCCGCCTATATTCGGTATTCTCAGAAAGACGTCACAAGCTACCGCAATCGCGGTAAGCATTGCCATAGAACATATCGTTTTAATACGTTCGCTTGATTTTGTCATAATAATGACCTCCTAAAAATTTTTTGAGGCTGTCATCGGATTTTCTTAAAAAAGAAAACTCCGTTGCAACTGCAACGGAGCGTAAATTCACAGTATGACTGCATCTTCTTCCATCCGGACTGTACCGTCGGCACCTGAATTTCACAGGTTCAGCGAGATATTTCTCGGTCGCGGGCTTTACCGCCGGTGGGGAATTTCACCCCGCCCCGAAGACAACTTCTACTATTATTATATTCCTTTATCCTCTTTTGTCAATATGATTTAACAAGGTTTTTATTTTATAAGTACACCTTGATTTTAAATCATAAAACAAATATCTGTTAATGTAATTGAGCTGGATACAGTAAAGCATAATATACATTGAAAAATAAATCCAAATCATAACTACCGCTAAGGTACCAAGACTTCCGTATATTGAAAAACCGTTAAAGTACTTTACATAAACTCCTATTCCGATTGAGAGAAGTATCCAGCAAAGCGCCGTTATCAAAACTCCGGGAAGCTGTAATCTGAATTTGGCCCAGCGTTTGTCGTCAAGCTTTCTGTGGAGATAGAGAGTTAACGCCAAGCTCATAAGTAAAACAATCACGACAAACGCCACGACATATCTGAGCGTATACATCAACTCTATAACGTGCGGAAGATTTTTTATATACGGCTTTATAATCTCGTCAACAAATTCACCAATAACCAGTATTCCTAACGCAAGGAAAATTACAATCAACATTATTAAAGTATATCCCATTGCGTAAAGCCTTTTTACGAACCATAAGTTTCGGTTGGGGATTTTATAAATTCTGTTTATACCCTCTGTAATTGAGTAAATTCCCTTACCCGCCGACCAGAGCGCCAATATAAGGGTAGTAAAGGCTATGCCGACAGAGTTTTCATAGGCGGTGTCGATAAAACCTTGAAAATAAACGCTGAACTCCCTTGAAATAGAGCCTTGTAAATAGGTTTCAAAAACATCTCTCGGAATATTAAAAAAAGATAAAACCGCAAAGGCAAACATCAAAAGCGGTACAATCGAAAGAATCATAAAGAAAGCCGACTGCCCCGCAATTGCGGATATATTATCCTTGGAATTTTTCTCAATAAAATATTTTATTTTACCAATAAGCTTCGTATTCTTCTTCATAGTAACACCAAATAAAGTATAACAGATATTTTTGTAATATACAACAAGAAAGCGTCGCATATAGCGTACGCTTTCTATATAAATCCTTTAAAAGTTTCTAAAAAGTCTACAGCAGAACCTGTCCTCCCTATCCAAAGTAAGATAAGGGAAGAAACATTTGGGGGAAATAAACTGTCAGAGAGGGACTGCATTGTCTGACGCTAATATACAAAACGCAGAATCTGTCCTCCCTATCCAAAGTGAGATAGAGGAAGATACGTTTGGGGGAGATGAATTGTCAGAGAGGGACTGCAATGTCTGACGTAGAGATATAAAATTAAGCGTTTTTTACTTTGTTGAGGAAAGCCTTTACCCTGTCGTTTTTGGGATTGTCAATAACGTCTTCAGGTTTTCCCTGCTCTACAATGTAGCCCTCATCCATAAAAATAACTCTGTCGGATACATTACGGGCAAAATCAATTTCGTGAGTTACTATTACCATCGTCATCTTCTGACTTGCTAATAATCTTAAAACCTTGAGAATTTCTGATGTCAACTCCGGGTCCAGCGCGCTTGTCGGCTCGTCAAAGAAAAGAATTTTCGGATTCATCGCGAGCGCTCTCGCTATTGCGACGCGCTGTTGCTGACCGCCTGAAAGCTGACAAGGATAGTAATCGACCTTATCCTCTATGCCCATCTGATTAAGAAGCTCCAACGCTTCTTTTTCAACCTCTTTTTTGTCGCGCTTTTGGATATGTACGGGCGCGTCTGTAATATTTTTCAGAACCGTGTAATGCGGAAAGAGATTAAAATTCTGAAAAACCAGTCCGAAATAATTTTGTATTTTTTTAATTTCAGACTTAGAAGCGTAAACTGATTTTCCGTCAATCTCGCTTACAGCGCTTTCTCCGCAGTAATCGAGCGTACCCGCGTCCATCGTTTCAAGCATAGTCGCGCACCTTAAAAGAGTCGACTTACCGCTTCCGGAGGGACCTAATATTGATACAACCTCGCCTTCTTCGACGCTGATAGATATGTCTTTCAGAACTTCAAGGTCATCAAACGACTTCTTTAGATTGTTAATTTCAAGCAGTTTCATAAAAGCGCCCCCTACTTCTGATAATAATTCATTTTCTTTTCAATTTTACTCATAACAAATGATACTATAAGATTGAAAATATAGTAGAACACACCCGCAACGAATAAGGGCATAATGTTGCTTTCCGAGGCGGAAAGCTGTTTAGCCATTGTGAACATCTCAACAAAGGCGATAGCAAACGCAAGCGACGTGTCCTTAACAAGCGTGATAATCTCATTTGTAACGGGAGGTAAAATATGACGTACCATTTGCGGAAATACTATTTTCATAAAGGTTTGACCGCGTGAATATCCCAAAACCTTTGACGCCTCGTACTGACCCTTTGGCACAGCCTCAATACCGCTCCTGTATATCTCGGCAAAATAAGCGGCATAGTTAAGCGCAAATCCGATTATGGCGGCATAGAAGCGGTAATCAGCGCTCAGCGGGAGTTTAAAAACATAATACGGTCCGAAATAAACCACAAGAAGCTGTAGCATCAGCGGAGTTCCGCGCATTACGGATATGTAAAATTTCGCGATAAGCTCAACTATTTTAAAACGCGAGCGCCTTGCGAAACAGATTAGAAGTCCAAGAGGCATTGAAAAAATCAATGTCAACGCAAAAAGCGCAAGCGACAGCCAAATTCCCGACGAAAGCTGGGATATAATATTAAACAACCAGCCCAAAAATCCGCTGTCTGAATCATTTGAAACACCGCAGGCAGTCATTGTCGCGGGGATTAAAAGAGCGATAAATACAGCGATAGCGATTAAGGGTTTCTTCTTCATATAACTCATTACGACTCATTCCTTAAACTTACATAATGTTTATAAAATCATAAAGCTTTATTCCCTTTATAACAGGGAATTTCTCATAACGTAAATAAAGGCTACCTCAAATTGAGGCAGCCCCTCTAATTTCAATTAGTCTTTGCCAAGACAAATAGCTTTCGCAAGATTATACTTCTTCTTGCTTGCGATTTTCTCGACTGTACCGTCTTCATACATTTCAAGCAAGGTTTTCTCAACTATGTCTTTAAGCGCTGTGTTCCCCTTCTTAAAACCGATAGCGTATTGCTCGGAAGAAATCTGGTCATCGAGAAGCTTATATTTATTTTTATTATTGTTAATATGGTAATTAGCAACGCCGATGTCCATACAAACCGCGTCAACCGCGCCCGCCTCAAGATTCATAAGAGCGGAGTTGTAATCTCCTACCTGTTGTAAGTCCTTAAAGGAAGCGGCAAGCTTTTTATTCGCGTCCGTTGCGTCGTCGTCCGTGAGAGCCGCAAGAGCGGATGAATCAGTCTGAACAGCTACAGTCTTGCCCGAAAGGTCATCAAGAGATTGAATATCCGAATCCTTTTTAACTACAACAACCTGCGTGTTGTCAATATAAGGTACAGACCAAGTATAATCATCTTCACGTCCGTTCATTGTAAAGCCGTTCCAAATGCAGGAAATCGTACCTGAATCAAGCTCCATATCCTTGCTGTCCCAGTCGATAGGACGCTTTTCTAACTTCCAGCCTAAGCGGTCGCAAACTTCCTGCGCGAGGTCAAGGTCAAAGCCTGTATATTCGCCTGTTTTCTTGTCCTTATAGCCGTAAGGAGCAAATTCAGCGTCAAAGCCTACGGTAAATGTTTTTGAGCCGTCCTCGCTTACTGTAGCGGCAGTCTTGCTTTGGTCAGCCTTTGAAGCTGTATCGGAGCTTTTCTCGGAAGAGCCTGTACAGCCTGCCAACGCTAACGCGGAAAGCATAACTACTGCGAGTAATAATGCTAATGTTTTTTTCATAATGCGCACCTCGTTTAATATTCTTTGTAAATATTTAAGCAAGGTTAATTTTACCACATCATCACGCTAAAGTCAACTAAAAAATTAATTATTTTGAAGTTTTACTTTATACCCGCAATATCACGCATAATTATTGTTGCGTCAATGATATTTAATTCGCAATCAGAATTATAATCGCAGTTTTGTGAAAAAAATACTGAATTAAGCTTGGCAACCTTTTTCATAATCAAGGTTGCGTCGCGCACATCAAGCTTTCTGTTGTTATCGACATCTCCTATAATTTCAGACGGAAATTCGCTCTCGTCTATCACCTGATATTTTACGGAATTTTCCTTGCAGTATTTTTCAACCGCGCTGTCCGCGCTCACATAAACCGTAACATTATCGGAATTTTCAAAAACGTCACCGCCGATTTTTTCAACCGAACCCGGAATATAAATGCTTAAAAGGTTTTCGTTATCGGAAAACGCCCTGCTGTCTATTAAGGTGACGCTTTTTGGGATTACTACGGTTTCCAAAGCCGTCTTTGAAAACGCGGAAGGTCCGATAGTTTCCAATGTGTCGGGCAGAGAAATATATTTTAGTGAAACATCATTGTAAAAACAGCTTTGATAAACAGAACGAAGATTCGTATTTCTCAGCAAAGCGTATTTAAGCTTAGCGTCCTGCGCAAACGCGAAATCCCAGAGCACAGCAAGGCCTTTTGAAAAATAAACTCTGCTCAAATTCGGACAGTTTCTGAAAGCCCATTTATTTACAACTGTCATTTTATCGTGCATAAAAAGTGAATTTACAACGCTGTTTTTATAAAACGCTTTCTCGGAAACACGCTTTATTTCCCTGTTATAAAGCGTTTCGGGAATGTAAACCTCTCCCTCGCTCCCTGAATATCCCGTAACAGAGTATGCGTTATCATAATCCGCGTCAAACTCAAAGTCGGGATATACACTTGAAACAATCGAGGCGTTAACAGAAAATACTGTAAATGAAACAATTAAAAATGTAATAAATGATAAACAAAACTTTTTCATATTATCACCCGATTTATTTTAACATACCGATTTGTCCTTTTCAACAATGCACTTGAATAAAATGTTGAATTTTGATAGAATACTTTTGGTGGTGATTATGTTTCCGATTGTTGAAATTTTAGGTTTAAATGTCAGCACCTACGGAATTTGCGCGTCCGCAGGTCTTGTTCTTATGGGAATTGTCACTTTTCTTCTCGGAAAAAGGTTTGGAATACGCTTTGAGGATATACTCTTCGGGGAGCTTGTCTCGCTTCTCGGAGCGTTTATCGGCGCTCATATTCTGTACGGAATTACAAACATTCCAAAACTTTTAAAGGCTTTGGAAAATTTGTTTTCAAATACCTATAATACGGGAAGTATTTTTGATATTATAAAAATTTACTTCGGGGGAATGGTATTTTACGGCGGACTTATAGCAGGCCTCGTTTTCGGTTTAATTTACTGCAAAATCCGCAAAATAAATATTGAAAACTTCAGCGACTGCTTCGCGGTTTCAATACCTCTTTTCCATTGTTTCGGACGGCTCGGCTGTTTTTTCAGCGGTTGCTGTTACGGAATTGAAAGCGAGTTCGGGTTTACAGCCACAAACGCGATAATAAATAGTTGCAACAACGTAAATCGTTTTCCCGTTCAGCTTTTGGAAAGCGCGGTTAATCTTGTAATATTTGTTGCGCTTTTAATATTATTCCAAAAAAGAATTTTAAACGGCAGATTAATTTATATCTACCTCATAACCTACGGAATATCAAGATTTTTTATAGAATTTTTACGGGACGACAGGTACCGCGGAATTTTTTTAACGCTTTCAACCAGCCAATGGATTTCCGCCGTACTGATTACCGTAAGCATTATAATTCTAATTAAGAAAAATAAAAAACTCAAGAAATGCTAAACTAAATAGGGTGATATAATGAAAAAATGCGATTACTGCGGAAAAGAAATTTCTTATATGGAACAATACTGCGATGAAAGCTGTCAGAAAAACGCTCTTAAATATTATGAAATGCAGGAAAAATATACCAAAATATTTTCAATTATTAACTCTGTCTGCGTCTTTGCGATCCCCGTCGGTTTGTTTATATTTTCATTCAGAAACGACGTCGGTTTTTCGTTAATGTCGTTTGCGCTTGCGATTTTAGGTATTACGGTTATGATTTTGCCTTTTCCTGTAGAAAATATGATTAGCTCTATGAAAATTAAAAAGGCAATAAAAATAACAAGAATTATCGGCGCTGTTTTACTTTTACTCGGAATTGTACTTATTGTAATTGATTTTTTAATTTTTTTAAAATAAATGAATAATAAGCCTCTTTCGGTCAACAATAGAGTTGATGAAGGAGGCTTTAGCTATGATAGATAAAATTGCTTTAATCTTATCGATTATCGGCGGTCTTAACTGGGGATTAGTCGGTATATTCCAGTTTGACTTAGTTGCGTTTATTTGCGGAGGTCAGACAGGAATTGTCAGCCGTATTATCTATATTCTCGTCGGGCTTGCCGCAATATGGTGTATCTCTCTCCTCTTCAGAGATAATGAAATTGTCGAGGATACATCGGTTAATTCACACGCTTAAAAATCAAAAAAAGAATTTCGGTCGAGTAAAACCCGACCGACTTTTTTTATCTTAATATTAAATTATTTATTAGCTAAAATTATATCCTTTGTATCCCTTGCGATAACAAGCTCCTCGTTGGTTGCAATAAGCTCTACGCGGATTTTTGAATTATCGGTCGAGAGCCTGCCCTCGTTTCCGCGGATACACGCGTCGTTTGCCTTATCGTCAATCTCAACGCCTAAGCATTTAAGATACTCGCAGACAGATTTTCTCAAAACGGGCTGATTTTCGCCAAGACCGGCGGTAAATACAATGCCGTCGCATCCGCCCATAGCCACATAGAAAGAGCCTATATACTTAGCTATCTGATAATAAAGCATTTCGTGAGTAAGCTTTGCGCGCGGATTACCCTGCTTTTCAGCCTCGGTAATATCACGGTCGTCGCTCGACACACCCGAAATTCCGAGCAGTCCCGACTTCTTATTAAGAATTGTATCAACTTCCTCCGCGGAGAGATGCTCCTTTTCCTCGATAAACGTTACAACAGAGGGGTCGAGTGAACCCGAACGGGTTCCCATCATAAATCCGTCGAGCGGAGTAAGTCCCATTGTAGTGTCTATAACCTTACCGCCGTCAATGGCAGTAATTGAAGAACCGTTTCCGATATGGCAGGTTATGAGCTTTAAATCCTTAATGTCCTTGCCCATACGCTTAGCCATCTCCGAGCTTACGAAACGGTGAGATGTTCCGTGGAAGCCGTAACGGCGGATACCGTATTTTTCATAATACTCATAAGGAATAGCGTACATATACGCCTTCTCGGGCATTGTGCTGTGGAATGCCGTATCGAAAACTACAACCTGCGGTACATTTTCTCCGAAAACCTCTTTACTGCTTTCGATTCCGAGTACGTTCGCGGGATTGTGCAAAGGCGCGAGAGGAGATAAGCTCTTAATACCCTCTATAACCTCGGGGGTAGCAAGGCAGGACTCCTTGAAAATACTTCCGCCCTGAACAGCCCTGTGGCCTACCGCGCTAACCTCGGAAAGCTCTTTGATAACTCCGACTTCAGAGTCGAGGAGCATATCCTTAACCTGCATAAACGCAACCTTATGGTCGGGCATTTCAACTTCCTTTTTAATATTTACGCTGTCTGTTTTATATCCGATGAGCGAGCCTTCGCCTCCGATACGCTCGCAGTTGCCTTTTGCAAGCACTTTTTCGCCGTCCATATCAATAAGCTGATATTTTAAAGATGAGCTTCCTGCGTTAATTACGAGAATTTTCATTATTTTCTTCCCCTTTATATTGAATAGTTTTTAAAATAATACTATAATATAATAAACTATATTAACTGATTTTGCAAGTTTTTTAAGAAATAACGCTTATTTTTATTAAGGTGCTGTTTATGAAAACCAACGCTGTTATCTGCGAATACAATCCGTTTCACAACGGACACAAATATCAGATTGAAAAAATTAAAGAGCATAGTAAAAATCCCGTAACCGCGATTATGAGCGGAAATTTCACACAACGCGGTGATATTGCCGTATTTGACAAATTCAAAAGGGCGAAAACCGCTGTGGAAAACGGCATTGACCTTGTTATTGAACTTCCGACTGTTTACGCCTGCTCGTCAGCGGGTAGCTTTGCGAGAGCGGGCGTTCAGACAGCTGACAGTTTAGGATGTACTGACGAGCTCTGCTTTTCAGTTGAAGAGGACGACCGAGAGCTGTTAATCGAGGTATCGAAAAAGCTTGACGAAAAAGATTTTAACAATGAAGTAAGGCTTTTTATGCAAAACGGAAGCTACTATCCGCAGGCGGTGGAAAAAGCTCTTGAAAAGCTTTACTCAAAAAATCTCGCAAATGTTGTTACAAAGCCGAATAACATACTCGCGATTGAGTACATAAGAGCCTTAAAGGACACAAATATCAAGCCGTATATAATTAAGCGGACAGGCAGTGAACACGACTCAAACGATTGCAAACAGAATATAGCGTGCGCGGGATATATCAGAAAGCTGATATTAAGCGGAAAAAATGCGGAGCGTTTTATTCCGAAACAAAATTCCTTTTATATGCCTGCCGATATTAATAAGCTTGAAAAAATTATAATTTACAAGCTTAGAACAATGACGGCTGAAGATTTTTCAAATCTTTCAGACGTCAGCGAGGGACTTGAAAACAGAATTTTCAATTCTGTCCGCGAGTTTAATTCCCTCGAAGAAATAATTTCCTCTATAAAAACAAAGCGTTACACACGCGCTCGGATAAGACGAATTTTAATAAACGCATTGTTAAATATTAAATCCGAAATGTCTAAACAAAGCGTACCCTATTTACGCGTTCTCGCCTTTAATGAAAATGGAGAAAAGCTTTTGGGAGAAATAAAAAAAAGCGGTAAACTTCCGCTGATTACAAATGTTGCGAACGGATATAAAAATTTAAGCGGAAACGCTAAAAAAATTTTTGATACAGATTTGCTCGCAAGCGATATTTATTCGCTCGCAACCGACAGCATAACAAAATGCGGAGCGGATTTTACAAACGAAATTTTAAAAATACGGGAGGAATTATGAAAGGACTTAAAAGAATATACAGAATTTTAAAAAGGACGGGCGCTATAAAAATTTTCATAGCCTACATAGTTGCTCTCTGTATTTCTGCGGTATTGATAATGATTGTTGAGCCGAACATCAACAGTATAGGGGACGGATTTTGGTTTTGCTTTGCATCTTCTACAACAATAGGTTTCGGGGACTATGTCGCCGTAACTCATTTGGGAAGAATCATAACAATTTTGATTGCTTTTTTCGGTATACTTGTCGTAGCAATGGTACCCGGTGTAATAGTCAGCTACTATACCGAGTATCTAAGAGCAAAAGAGGACGAAACAATTTCTACGTTTTTTGAAAAGCTTGAAAATCTTCCCGATTTATCTAAGGAAGAACTCACGGAAATTTCAGAAAAAGTAAAGAATTTTCTAAAAAAGAAATAAAATACTTGTTCCAAAAGCACGTCTGAGTTTGGTATTATTTTTATTATATACTAATCACAATTTCATATATAATAAACAACGGTCGGGTTTAAAACCCGACCGAAATTTTTAATCAAACAGGATAAACCTTATTGGCTTTATCTCCTAAATCAGAGTTAATTCCCGCTTTCTCTTCACGGCGTTTTTCAAAGAATTTAGTTGCGACCTCGGGGAACTGCGCGTAAGAAAGAACGTCTTCATCCTGCTCGATATACTGCTCGATTTCAGCGCGGAGCTTATCGAGCTCCGGCTCAAGTAAATCTGCGGGACGGCAGGTAATCGGCTTTTCGTCGCCGATAATTTTCTTAGCAAATTCCGAATCAATCGGCATCGGGGTTGTACCGTATTTACCCTCGATAATACCCTTAAATTCCTTGGTGACCATTTTATAACGCTCGCCTGTGATAACATTAAATACAGCCTGCGTTCCGACAATCTGCGATGTCGGGGTAACAAGCGGAGGATAACCCGCGTCCTTACGCACTCTCGGAACCTCTTTCAGACATTCATCGAGCTGGTCTTCCTTGCCCGCCTGCTTAAGCTGTGAAATCAGGTTTGAAAGCATTCCGCCCGGAACCTGATATAACAGAGCCTTTGTATCGGCTGTGAGAATTTTTGTATCAAGAAGTCCCGTATCAATATACTTTTTACGCAAATCCATAAAGTAAGAGCGAATTTCAGTAAACGCCTCAAGGTCTAAGCCTGTATCATATTCCGTACCCTGTAAAGCCGCAACCATAGACTCCGTCGGAGAATGTGAAGTACCCTGCGAAAGCGGAGAAATAGCTGTGTCTATAATATCCGCGCCTGCCTCAATTCCCTTTAAAAGACACATTGAGCCAAGCCCCGAGGTGTAGTGAGTATGAAGCGAAACAGGGAGGTCAACCTCTGATTTAATCGCCTTGACAAGGTCGTATGTCTTATACGGGGTTAGAAGAGCCGCCATATCCTTAATACAGATAGAATCAGCGCCCGCGTCAGCTATGCGCTTAGCGTAATCAATATAATAATCCTCGGTAAATACGGGGCCTGTTGTGTAGCTTATAGCGACCTGCGCGTGCGCACCCTCTTTTTTAGCCGCCTTAATAGCGCTCTGAAGATTTTTTATGTCGTTAAGAGCGTCGAAAATACGGATAATATCAATTCCGTTCGCAACGCTTTTCTGTACGAAATATTCTAATACATCATCGGCATAATGACGGTAGCCGAGCATATTCTGACCTCTGAAAAGCATTTGAAGCTTTGTATTCGGGCAATTACTGCGGATAGTGCGCAGTCTTTCCCACGGGTCCTCGTTTAAAAATCTAAGACAGCTGTCAAACGTAGCTCCGCCCCAGCACTCTAAAGAATAATAACCGATTTTATCAAGAAGCGGAAGCACGGGCAGCATTTCCTCGGTTTTCATTCTTGTAGCGATTAAAGACTGGTGGGCGTCACGAAGAGCAGTTTCCGTAATTAAAATCTTTTTTGCCATAGTTTACCTCATTAGTTCATTGTAAGGAGCACCTTACCGGTTTCAACGCTTTCTCCGGAGTTTACCTCAACGGAAGCAATTGTTCCGTCCTGCGCGGCCTTAACAGGAGTTTCCATTTTCATAGCCTCAATAAATACGAGGTCCTGTCCTGCCTTTACCGCGTCGCCCTCTTTAACCTCAACTCTTACAACCGTACCGGGCATAGGCGCGGTAATTGAAATATTTCCTGCGCTTGCGGAGGAAACTGCGGGCGCGGGTGTTTCTGCCTTTGCGGGAGTCGGAGCGGAAACTGCCGAAACAGCAGGCGCTGATGAAGCCCCAAGCTCCTCAACCTGTACGTCATATGAAGTACCGTTTACGGTAATGCGTAAATTTTTCATTTTATTTACCCCTTCTTATAAAGATTTTTGTAAAGTTAAATTGTGCTGTGCTTTTTGGAAAGAGTTTCAACTCTCTTGCCCGAAAGCATATAAACCGCGTTTACAATCGCGCCTCTAAGCTCATCCAAAGTCAGAACATCATCAACATAGCCGTTTTCTGCCGCTTTTTCAGCGCTTAGGTTTTCAGAAGCAAACTGTTTTACAACGTCAGCCTGCTGTGAAACAGGCACGTTAAGCTTTTCGGGAGCCGTTATCAGCGCCGCCGCCTCTGGATTAACGGGACTTATCACAGCCTCGGGAAGCGCGTAAACTACGTCGGCGTTAGCTCCCTCACCCGCAAGTGCGATATACAGCGCGCCTACGGCAGTACCCGTTACAACAGAAATTTTGACTGTGGTGGCTTCCGCGTAAGCGGAGCTTACCTTTACCGCCGATTTAATATCCTCAAATCCGTTTGAGTTTACAAATGTAATCAACTTAATTGAAAAAGCGTCGCAAAACCTTACGAACTTAGCGATTTTATTTGCGTCGTCAGACGTCAGCTTTTTACCGAGAGTATTTACAATTCCTACAGGCTCGCCGTTAATTCTTGCGAAAACTGTTCTCGCGTACTTTCCGTATGAAACCGAAAGCCTGTAGATAGAACCCGCGTCGGCAGTTTTGTGAACAACACAGCCGTCACTTTCGGGGGCTGTTTCTTCAAAAGTATAGGTTTCGGTAATATTATTTTCAGGAAGATAATTTATAAGCTCTCTCGCCTTTTCAATCGCGTCGTCTTCTGTTTTTGCAACAACGGAAACAATACCGTTTTCCGCATTATATTCAATATCGGAGTTCTTTCCCGTCGTATCAAGTGAAAGCCTTGCGTTCTTTTCAGCAATAACAAAATCAGCGCTTACGGCGTTTAAAGCGCCTGTACCGATACAATCTCCGAGTACAACGGAAATCTGCGGAACTACGCCCGAAAGCTTTGAAGCGCTGTTAAGCACCTCGCCGTAGCCTGCCAAAAGAGCGTTGCCCTCATCAAGACGACCGCCCTTGCTGTTATAAAAGCCTACTACGATTGAGCCTGTTTTAAGAGCTAAATCATAAATTTTCTTGATTTTCGCCGCTTGAGCCTTACTCATAGCCCCGCCGCAAAAATCTCCGTTTTGAGCAAAAGCAAAAACTGATTTACCGTTAACCTCGCCGTAGCCTGCGACAACCTCGGCATAAGTATCCTTGGATTTTGCGAGAGTGTCCACACTCGTAAACTCTCCGCCGTCAAAAAAGGCTGTAAGAGTTTTGCAGGCGGAAGTCTTCCCGATAGCAGTTTTAGCCTGAGTTATATTCTCAATACTCATATTAATCCTCCATTTCATTATTACCAAATGTCCCTTATAATGAAACATTAAAAACATAATCAATTTAAAAAGGAAAATATTCTTTCAAATTAAAGAAACAAATCCACATTTTGCATATCAATACAATTATATTACAAACAAAATAAAATCGCAAGAAAAAAGTGCGCAAAATCCAAATTTGCACACTTTTAATATTAATTTAATTATAACAGCCTTTTATTTGTAAAAAATTATAAAATCAAGGCCAAAAACTAAATCTGATACTTAGAAGGAGAAGGATTTGCGGAAAGCTTTTTTACCTCGTCAACGGTTAAATCTCTCCACATTCCTCTTTTAAGCTTACCCATTTTTACTGAACCGACGGAAATCCTTTTAAGACGCAACACCTCAATATCGAAATTTTCACACATCTTTCGTATTTCCCGGTTTCTTCCCTCGCGTAAAACAATTTCAACATTAGCCCTCTCATCTCCCCTGCTGATAACTCTGACCTCGCAGGGAGCGGTTTTTCTTCCGTCTATCATAACGCCCTTCATAATTTTTTTTGCAACATCGTCGGGCATATCGGGCTTTACCGTAACGCGGTACACCTTATTAATCTGCTTTTTGGGGTGCATTACAATGTTTGCAAAGTCGCCGTCGTTCGTCATAAGCAACATTCCCTCGGAATCCTTATCGAGCCGTCCGACGGGATAAATGCGTTCGGGAATATCCTTCACCAAATCCGCAACGCATTTTCTTCCCCTTTCATCACTCATAGTAGTGACATAACCCCTCGGCTTGTTGAGCATTATGTAACGCTTACCGCCTTTTTTCTTTATAACGATACGTTTATTATGAACGTAAACCTTATCGGCGTCGGGATTTACTTTGTCGCCGATACGGGCAACTCTGCCGTTTACCTTAACGGCTCCGTTTTCAATCAGTGTTTCGGATTTACGGCGTGACGCCACACCGCATTCCGCCATAAATTTTTGCAGTCTTTCTAATTTAGAACGCATTATTAAAAAATCCTTTTATATTATCCCATATAGATTTATTTTCTTTAACTATACTGTTATCGGTTATTACGCTAAGATTATGTTCGGCAATTTTTTTGCCGTTTAAGCTGTATATGATTTTGCCTACATTCTCCCCCGATTTAAGCGGAGCGTATAAGAAATTATCAAGCATTATTACTCTTTTAACCTTATCAAAATCGCTCGACTTAACAACCACGTTGGTAACAGCTTCACCGCCGACAGAGGTTTTATCTTCTTTTCCGCCTACGGTGTCAACATCGAGGAAAAAATCCCTGTCGTCTAACGACTTCATACGGTAATTTTCAAATCCGTAATTATACATAGAGGTATGGTCGTTCCAATCGCGCCTGTCGTTAAATGTTGCCGCGATAAGAGTTAAGCCGTCTTTTTTTGCCGCCGTTACGAGGCATCGTCCCGCCGCCATTGTATAGCCTGTTTTTCCGCCGATACAATACTCATAGGTCGAGAGGAGTCTGTTATGATTTGAATAGGTAGTAATTTTATTTTTTGGCTCAATAAAGCTTACCGTTTCCGTTCTTAGCGAAGTAAGTCTTTGAAATTCCGAGTTCTTCATAGCCTCCGCCATAAGAAGGGCCATATCGTAAGCAGTTGTGTAATGATTCTTGTCATCAAGACCGCTCGGAGTTACAAAGTTGGTATTTTTCATACCTATTTTCTTTGCTCGTTCGGTCATAAGCTCGCCGAACTTATCCTTGCTTCCCGCTATTGTAATCGCCGCCGCGTTCGCCGCGTCATTTCCCGAACAAAGAAGTATTCCTACTGCCAAATCACGCAAGGTTACCACTTCGCCGAGCTTTAAATACATACTGCTTCCCTCGGCAATCATATCCTTTGTAAACTTAACCTGTTTGTTGGATTTTTCAGCGTACTCAAGCGTTATCAGCGCCGTCATAATTTTTGTCGTACTTGCGGGCTTACAGCGTTTATTTTGGTTTTTAGAAAAATAAACCTTGTTATTATCAGGACAGTAAAGCACGGCAGAGCCTGCAGAAACGCTCAACGCCCCGCAATTAAAGGCAAAACAGCCGAAAGCAAAAACAATGACAGTTAAAAAAGCAAATACTCGTTTCATATTATCACCCATTAATAATATGAAGCAGTTTTCGTTTTTATATTATTGACTCATTAAAATTCTAAAAAATATCCTCGCCCGTTTCGGCCGCCTCGGAATTTATATCCTCTTTCTTCGGCTTTTCTTTTTTATCCCTTTTGAATAAAGCGCTGACTTTATCGACAAGCTCGGGTACCATACCGACAACTCTGTCGGCGGCTCCGTCGTATTTATCAACGGGAATAAGCTTTACTTCTCCGCGGTACACAGTCAGAAACGCAACAGGCTGAATAGTTACGCCCGCGCCGCTTCCGCCTCCAAAGCAGTCCTTATTATCTTTTTTTGTCGGAAAATCGGAACCGCCGGAAGCAAATCCATACGACACCTTTGACACGGGAATAATGATAGTACCGTCAGGGGAAGTAATCGGGTCGCCGATAATAGTGTTGACGTCTACCATCTGTTTAATTTTATCCATCGTTGTGTCCATTAAACCGTTAATAGGATGGTCCATAGCTATTTCTCCTTATTTCTTTTTTGGTCTTGCTTTTAAATACAATTTCAAAGCCGTGAAAGCTTTTGAGAATACAATTTTTAAAATTGAAATAATCCTTATCTTTGCCGTAACCTTTGCTTTCGCAAGGTTTTCAGGCTCATCTGAAAAATCGGGATTTACATTCACTTCGTATCTGTCTACCCTTACAACATCCGTTATAAGCTTCAACGCAGGGAACAAAACGGCGCACACGCGCCCGTATTTCACAGCGGAATCTCCCGCGTCGTCCCCCGCTACCTTGATGTCAATCATGAGCTCGGTAACTGTTATTTTGGAAAATAAATCCTTTAAAGTACCCGATACAAGCTTTGAGATACTCTTTACAATGTTAAGTATCCCCGAAACGCCCTTCTGTTTTACATATTTTTTTAAATCGAAGGATTTTTGCTTTTCCTTTTTTTCGGGCTTTTTCTTTTTGGTTTTTGGTTTTGTTTTCTTTTTAGGTTGTACCTTTTTCTCAGGCTTTTGCGGAAGCAGTTTAATCTTTATAAACGCGACCTTTAAGCTTAAAAACAGCTCGTTATTATAGTCGGCGTAAATATAAATATTAAACAGCATAAGCAAAAACAGCAGTAAAAGCACGCCTGTAATTATATAAAGCGCAAGCACAGCAACTCACCTTTTAATCACTCGCAGCCTCGTTTATAATTTCCTCAACTGTCATCTGTATATTTTCCTCCTCATTATCGGACTTTTCGCCGTCCTGAGGCAGAGGCGGAAGCTCCTCGATTGAGGAAATATTAAAGCAGCGCAAAAAATTTTCGGTAGTTCCGTAGATAAGCGGTCGTCCCGGAAGCTCTAATCGTCCCTTTTCCTCAATTAAATCCTTTGAGGTAAGAGAACCGATAACTCCCGAACAGTCAACTCCCCTAACCTGTTCGACAAATGATTTTGTCACGGGCTGATTGTATGCTATAACAGCCAAAACCTCTAACGCCGCTTGCGACAGGGGCGTATTTCTTCTTAAATCCATAACCGTTCTCACGGCGGGAGCAAACTCTTTAACGCTTACCATTTGATAGCTGTCCTTGAGTCTTATAATAGTAATTCCCCTGTCGGAATTTTCATATTCATTTTTCAGCAATTCGAGGTGTTCTTTAGCCTCGTTTTCTGAAATTTCAAGCGCTGCCGCAATTCTTGAGGGTTCAACTGATGAACCGTTCGCAAACAAAATTGCCTCTATCGCGCTGTTAATTTTTTCGGTTTTCAAGTTTTCCCTCCAACATATAAACCTGCGCGTCGTCACCGTCGCCGTCAATACGCACTCGTTTTCCTTTTACAAGCTCAAGCACTGCCAAAAAGGTAGCCACAAGCTCGCTCCTTTCGTTAACAGCGGTAAAAAGCTCCTGATATTTTACCCGCTTTCCGTGCCACAAGCGGCGCATTACGCTTATTATACGCGCGTTTACGGAAACTATTTTTCTTTCGATAATTCCCGAAAATGCCGAATGCGGAGGCGGCAGCTTTCTTTTACCCCTGCCGACAGCGTCAATATATCCCTTTACAATATCATCGGGGTCGTGCTTTCGATTATACGTAAGGTCAAATTTAACGGGAGACGCGTCTTTATAAAATGTATCAAAGTCGTAAATTCCGCTCATTTTATCGGCAATTTCTTTGCAAAGCTGATATTCGATAAGCTGCCCCGAAAGTTCTTTTTTAAGCTCCTCGGCTTCCTCCTCGTGTTTCGGCAGAAGCATTGCGGATTTAATATAGACAAGTCTTGACGCCATAGCGAGAAACTCGCTCGCTATATCCATCTGATTTTCCCGCATCAGCTTAATCTGCTCCATATACTGGTCTAAAAGCTCGGAAATCTGAATATCATAAATATTTATTTTATTTTTGGCAATCAAGCTTAAAAGAAGGTCAAGCGGACCCTCATAACATTCAAGCTTATAGTTAAGCTGAGGTATAACGTCCATAAACTATCCTAAAATGCAATAAACGGCAGACTTGTCAGCCACATAATAAATTCAGTCAAAGCGTTTTCTATAATACCAAGCGGTAAAATATTAAACCAAACAAGCACAATAATTATGCCGAAAAAGATATTCTCATATCTGTAGAAAGTATAAACCCACTTATCAGGTAAAAACATAAACAGAACCTTTGAGCCGTCAAGCGGAGGAATAGGAATAAGATTAAAAACCGCAAGACAGATGTTAAGCAGAACATAATACCCAAAAAACATAAAAATATAAGGTCCGATTACGCTCGTAATAATAAAATCAGGCGCAAACACATAAAGAGCGTTTAAAATTAGTCCGCCTAAAATTGCGGCTACAAGATTAGCCGCAGGACCGGCAAGCGCGGATATACCCATTCCTACCTTTGGGTTTTTAAAATTTCTGTCGTTAATCGGAACGGGCTTTGCCCAACCGAATCCGATTAAGATAATCAATAACGCTCCGACAGGGTCAATATGCTCTATTGGATTAAGGGTTAGTCTTTTCCGGTACTTTATGCTCGTATCTCCAAGCTTATAGGCGACAAACGCGTGAGCCCATTCGTGAAACGGCATAACCAAAAATATTACGACCAGAGACGCGAAAATATCAACAAGCGCGGTAGCAAAATCAAGGTTTCCCGATAATAAAGACAGAAGCATAGTATATATCTCCCCTATTCTAATTAACATTCTGTTTTATTGTATCATATAACATCAAAAATAACAAGTATGTAATTTTTTTAAAAATCTATTGCATTTTTCGTCAATATCATTTATAATACAGTAGTTAGTTATGTAATTTGGTATTTTTATAAGGAGGTGCAGACACATGGCAAAATGTGATTACTGCGGCAAGGGTGTAACTTTTGGAATTAAAGTTTCTCATTCACACAGACGTTCAAACAGAACTTGGAAGCCGAATGTTCAGCGAGTAAAGGCTATTGTTGACGGCTCTCCGAAGCACGTTTACGCTTGTACAAGATGCTTACGTTCCGGCAAGGTTGAACGCGCTATCTGATTTATTTTCCGCAAAAGCAAGGCTCTGTCAAAAGACAGAGCCTTTTTTGTTATCTGAAAGGTCAAATAACAAATATATTAACCGCACATCAGCGCCGTAAAGCGCTTTTGCGAGGGAAAACATTAAATTTAAAAAGCTTATTTTTTTATCTTTTTAAACGTAAAACCGTTTTTCTTAGCGTACTTATAAGCGGCCGATTTCTTTTCTCCGTAAATTTTAAGATTATAATTCTTATCGTATTGATAATCGTACTCATTAATATAACCTAAAGCGCGGTTTTCGATTGATTTAACGGTTTTCGGAATTGTAATTTTATTGAGATTAGGGCAATCCGTGAAATCTTTTCTGAATATTTTTCTGACATTTTTTGATATAATAACTTTTTTAAGCTTTCCGCAATTAGAGAAGGTATATCCTTCACTGCTTTTCATAACGGGATATTTTACCGTTTGCAGGGCAGAGCAATCGGAGAAAACCTTATAACCCAAATTAAGCTTGCCGTTTTCCTTAAATGAAAGCTTTTTAAGTCCGTCGCAGTCACAGAACGCTTCTTCTGATATTAAGGTCACGTTTTTCGGAATAGTTATGCTTTCAAGATTATCATTTTTCATAAATGCAAATTCCTTAATCTTTCTAAGTGTGGAGGGAAAGCTTACATTCTTAACCTTGCTCTCATAAAACGCGTATTTTCCTATTGTTTTCAGTCCCTTGTTAAGCTTTACCGTTTTTAACTTGTAGTTTCCGCAGAAAGCTCTGTTGGAAATTTCCGCAACGGTTTTTAGGCTTGTGAATTTTTTATCCGTCTTTCCACCGGGATATGTTATTAGCTTTGTTTTCTTTTTATTATACAGCACACCGCTTTTGCCCGAAAAGCTTTTATTTTTCTTGTCGACTGTTATTGACTTAAGCTTAACGCAGTTATTAAACGAATTATCTCCTATTTTTTTAATATTCTTTCCGATTAAAACCTTTTCAAGTCCCGATTTAAAAAACGCGCTGTTTCCGATTGTCGTTATTTTGTTATGAATTGAGATTTTTGTAAGCGCCTTATTATAAGCAAATGTCCTGCTTGGAATCGTGGAAATATTTTTACCGAGCTTAGCGCTTTTCAGCGAGGAACACCCATTAAATATGTCATAACCCAAGCTTCTTACATTATCGGGAATGTCTATACTTTCCAGGGAACTGCAGTTAGCAAAAGCCTCGTCACCTATTTCAATAACCTTTTGGGGAATGTTTATACTTTTAAGACTTTCACAATTTGTAAAAAGTCCGTATTCTATACTGCGAATATTTGACGGCAGTTTTATATCGGAGAGATTATGGCATCCATTAAAAGCTCTTTGTCTGATTGTCGTAACACTATCGGGAATTTCAATTTTTCTTAGGGATTCATCTTCGGAAAACGCCATAAAACCTATTGAGATAACACTCTTTGGAACAACAACGCTCTCAAGAGTTTTATTAAAAGCAAAGCTGTATTCCCCGATTGTGCTGACCAAATGGCCGTCAATTTTACCGGGAATTGTAATTTCCTTGTCATTTCCCTTGTAATCGGTAATAACAATCGTGTCGTTCGCAAGTAAATCGTATTTAAAATCTTTCAGCTCATAAGCCCCCGCTGAAAAAGGTAATGCTGTTAAAATACTGAAAATCAAAATTGTTGATAAAAGAATAGATAATAATTTTTTCATAATTTTTCCTCCAAGAACTTTATGTATTTTTTGTTTGTTCAGCGCTTTGTCTTAAATAAATTCAAGAGCAGATACATCCGTTGCCACGGAAATTATAAAACTGACGGCAAGCAAAACAGATAATATGAAAGATGTGTACTTTTCCATACTTCAAAACCTCCCTGTAATATTTTAAAAATCAATCTGGATTTTCATCCTTCACTATAGTAGTGTAGGCTTTTAAGGAAAAAGTTTCAAAATTATTAAATTTGTAGCAGATTTTTTAATAATAAAAAATGAAAAGACGTTTTTGATAAACGACTTTTAGACGGAAAGTAAAATATCTGATTTTGACGCGCAAAAACCCGTGCTAAAACGCACGGGTTTTAATTCTGTTAAATAATTATTTTAAGGAATTATAAGCTTTCGCTTACAATATCTTTTACCGCGTTTAAGGCTTCGGAAATTTTAGAAATATCCTTCGCCCCTGCCATAGCCATATCGGGTTTTCCTCCGCCGTTACCGCCCGTAATCTGTGCTGTGGCTTTTACAATTTTTCCCGCGTTAAGTCCGAGAGAAACCGCGTCTTTTCCGCAGGCGCAGGCGAACGTTCCCTTTTCTCCGTTTATTCCGCATATAACAACAACGGATTTTTGGTTTTTGTCAAGACACATATTACATATGTCCTTAAGCTGGTCGCCCTGAACGTCTTTAACCTCGCTCGTCACAACGCTGACGCCGTCTACATCAACGGAACCTGATAAAATTCCGTCTATCTGTGAAAACGCAAGCTTATTTTTGAGAGTTGAAATCTCCCTGTCCTTATTTTTAATTTCTTCGGAAATCCTCTGCGCGGACAAAACAAGCTTTCTCGGGTCGTTCAGCTTAAATACAGACGAAACCTCGCCTATTGTCGCTATCGTATTGTTCAGGTAATCAAGAACCCCGAAGCCCGTTAACGCCTCAATACGTCTTACTCCTGCCGCAACAGAGCCCTCCTGCCTGATTTTAAACAACCCGATTTTTGCGGTATTGTCAACGTGAGTACCTCCGCAAAGCTCAACGGAAAAATCTCCCGCCTTAACAACCCGTACAACATCGCCGTACTTCTCGCCGAAAAGCGCCATAGCGCCCATTTTTTTAGCCTCGTCTATCGGCATCTCAAGAGTATCAACAGCAATTCCCTCAAGTATCTTTTCATTTATAAGCTGTTCAACCTCTATAAGCTGTTTAGCCGTCATTGCCTCAAAATGAGTGAAATCAAAGCGGAAATAATCGTCAAAAACAAGCTGTCCCGCCTGCTCGACGTGAGTTCCGAGGACCTTTCTCAAAGCCGCCTGAAGAAGATGCGCGGCGGAATGATTACGGCGGATATTTTCTCTGCGCCTGTCGTCGATAGAAAGCTTAACATCGTCGCCGACTGTTACAGCGCCGCTGTTCACCGTTACGCTGTGCAGGAAAATCCCCTGAGCGTCCTTGGTGGTATTATCAACGCTTATCTCCGAGTTTTGAGAAGTAATAGTTCCCGTATCTCCGACCTGTCCTCCGCTTTCCGCATAGAAAGGCGTTTTGTCGGTTACGATAATTGCGCTTTCTCCCTCGGTAACCATTTCAACACGCTCACCGTCACGAACAATGGCAAGGATTTTTGCGTCAGAACAGTAATCTGTGTATCCCACAAACTCGGTAGAGGGAATATCCGATAAATCCGTGCTGTCAGAAATCCAGGCGTCAGCGCCCGCGTTTTTTCTTGCGTTACGACTGCGCTTTTTCTGCTCCGCGAGGAGCTCCCCAAAGCGTTTTACGTCAACCTTGATTCCCGATTCAGAGGCAATTTCACGGGTTAAATCAATGGGAAATCCGAATGTGTCGTTTAATTTAAACGCGTCCTCACCCGAAATTTCATTAGTTGCTCTGCTGTCGATAATTTCATTAAGCATCGCAAGGCCCTGGTCGATAGTACGAGAAAAATTTTCTTCCTCAACTTTAACTAATTTTGTAATAAAATCCTGCTTTTCCCTAAGCTCGGGATACGCCGATTCGTTTTCCCTGATAACCGTTTCGCAAATTTTATAAAGGAAAGGCTTTTTGTATCCTAAAAGTCTTCCGTGGCGCGACGCGCGGCGGAGAAGTCTTCTTAATACATATCCCCTGCCCTCGTTGGAGGGCATAACTCCATCGGAAATCATAAAGGTTGTCGAACGGATATGGTCGGTTATAACTCTTAAAGAAATATCGGTTTTCGGGCTTTCGCCGTATTTAACGCCGACAATATCGCTTATGTGTTTCATAATATTCTGAACAGTATCTACGAGAAAAAGGTTGTCCACTCCCTGCATAACACAAGCAAGACGTTCAAGTCCCATACCTGTATCGATATTCGGGTGTTCCAAAGGGGTATAGTTATCGTGTCCGTCGTTATCAAACTGGGTAAACACGAGGTTCCAAACCTCCATATAACGGTCGCAGTCGCAACCGACCTTGCAGGTCGGCTTTTTACAGCCGTGCTCCTCTCCTCTGTCGTAATAAATTTCCGAACAGGGACCGCAGGGACCGCTTCCGTGCTCCCAAAAATTATCAGCTTTTCCCAAACGAACCATATGAGACGGAGAAACTCCGATTTTTTTAGTCCAAATGTCATACGCTTCATCGTCGTCCTGATAAACGGAAACATACAGCTTTTCCTCGGGAATTTCAAGAACCTCCGTAAAAAACTCCCACGCCCACGCGGTGGCTTCTTTCTTAAAGTAATCCCCGAACGAAAAGTTTCCGAGCATCTCAAAATACGTGCCGTGGCGGTCGGTAATACCTACCTCCTCAATGTCAGGCGTACGGATACATTTTTGGCAAGTTGTCACTCTTGATTTAGGCGGTGTGATTTCCCCCGTAAAATACTTTTTCATAGGAGCCATACCGCTGTTTATAAGCAAAAGGCTGTTGTCGTTTTTCGGAATTAACGGGAACGAGTCAAGGCGAAGACAACCCTTGCTCTCCATAAAGGATAAAAACTTTTCTCTGAGTTCGTTAAGACCTGTCCATTGCATAGTTTATCATACTCCTTAAAAATTACGTCTGATTAATCGCGTTTCCTGCGGATAAAACTTTCCGCGGGTATCGTTTTTGTGCAAATCATATTAAGCTTTTCCATAGCGTGAGGCGCGCTTGACACCTTTTCGCCGTAAATATTTTCAAGCTCCAAACATTTAGTATTAAACGGAATACCGTCGGGCGGAAGAATATCCAAGGTATCGCCGACTGAAAATTTATTGCGCTGGGTAATTTCAGCCGTATTCCCATTACTTTTCCCGCAAAACGCAACGACATCATAATTTCTTATATAACCGCCGTTGCCGATAACCTGACCGGGTTCGCCTCCGAAATAAAAGCCTGTATTGTATTCGCGGTGGCTTATTTTTTCGGTTTCCTCAAAAATCCAACGGGGCAGTTTAAAATCTCCGTGATTCTTCATATACTCGTCCACAGCGTGGCGGTAAGCGTTTGTAATTACCGCGGTATAATAACTCGATTTAGCCCGTCCTTCGATTTTAAAGCTTGAAATCCCCGCCTTAACAAGCTCGGGAATATGTTCAATCATACAAAGGTCACGGGAATTATAAAGAAATGTTCCCTGCTCGTTTTCTTCAACGGGGAAATACTGCCCCTCTCGGTTCTCTTCAAAAAGGTGGTATTTCCAACGGCAGGGCTGGGCGCAGTCGCCTCGGTTGGCGTCACGTCCCGTCATATAGCTTGAAATAAGGCACCGCCCCGAGAATGATACGCACATCGCTCCGTGGACAAAGGTTTCTATTTCAAGCTCCTTCGGTGTTTTTGCGCGTAAGGCCGCAATTTCATCCAAGGAAAGCTCTCTCGCCAGAACAACTCTTGACGCGCCCATATTATAAAGGGTATTAGCGGTTAAATGGTTGGTTACGCCTGCCTGAGTGGAAACGTGGAGCGCAACGTTCGGCGCGCATTTTTTCGCAAGCTCCATAACGCCGACGTCAGCTATGATAAACGCGTCAACACCGGCGTCCTGCGCGGATTTTAAAAATTCGGGAAGCTCGTCTGTTTCATAAACACGGGGCAGAGTATTGCAGGCAAGATGAACCTTTACGTTATTCTCGTGCGCAAAATCACAGGCTTTTTTTAAGCTTTCGTTGTCAAAATTGGCGGAGGCGGTACGCATTCCAAAATTCTTTCCAGCAAGAAAAACAGCGTCAGCGCCGAACTTCACCGCAGAATTAAGACATTCAAAATCGCCCGCGGGTGATAAAATTTCAGGTTTAGTCATATTACTCCTAATTTATTGAAGCAAGGTTTATATTCTGCTGGTAAAGAGTTGACGCGTAATACGGTGTTCCGTCCTTTGCGTGGCAGAAATAGAGGTATGAGGTGTCGTTCGGATAAATCGCCGCCATAATAGCGTCCATTCCGGGGTTGCAAATCGGTCCCGGCGGAAGTCCGTTAATTTTATAAGTGTTATACGTGCTTTTGAATGTTTTTTTCTCATTTTCGGGGATATTCTTCTTGCTTCTATAGGGATAGTACTTTGTCGAGTCAAGACTCAGCTTTCTTACGCCGTAGTCAACGTCGTATTCAAGACGGTTGTGAAGAATAGAGCTTATATTATACATATCCTTTTTATTCGCCGCCTCCGCCTGAATTATAGACGCCATAATGAGAATCTGGTTCAGAGAATAATCGTTTGACTCGGAAAGCTTTTTAATGTTGACGGCCTTGCTGTATCCGTCTACGTTTTGATTTTCATAAATCCTTGTTTCGTAGTCGTTTAACATTCTTGTAATCGTAAGCTTAGGGTCCTCATTGTGGTAACACTCATAGGTATCGGGGAAAAGATAACCCTCAAGCTTATAGTAGCGTTTATCGTAATTTTTAATATTGGCTATAAACTCATAGTCCTCGTCAAAATAATCGGAATTACAAAGCTTTAAAAATTCCTCCGTATCGGGTAAAACATCCTTTTCAACAAGCATATTCGCAATCTCCAAAACGTTCATACCCTCGGGAACAGTTACCTTTATCGTATCGGTTCGGTTAGACATAGACTGCAGGTAATTTATAATCGCCTCGTAGTCCATATTTGTGGACATATTATAAACGCCCTGTGTGAATAAATTGGCGTTTTTTGTAAGGGTTGCGTACATATTGAAAAATTTTTCTTCCTTAATAACGCCCTTGTCCCAAAGCGCCTTTGAAACATCGTCAAGAGTGGGATTTTCGGGAATTTCAACAGTCACGGTATTCTGCTCGCTTCGATTTATCGCAAGCATATCATTAACGCCCACCATAAGATACATAGCGAACATCACACCGACAAGCAAAACGGAAACCCACCATATAATACGGAAACGGCGCTTATTCTGATGGTCTGCATATTTAAGCTGTTTTTTCTGCTCGCGTTTTTCACGCTTTCGCATATGTCTTGAGTTGCGCTCCATTTGCTCGCGGACGTCCTCATCGGAAAACGAGCTTATGGTCTTAGGACCCTCGTCGTCAAAGTTTTCAAGCTCGCGGTAACGCTCGCCTACAGCGAGGTTATCGTCGTCTATATTGAGATGAAAGCTCTGAATTTTTTGCCGTCTGCGTTCTTCTATCTCTTTTTCTTCAAAAGAATTATTTTTTGAATCCATAATTCTCCCCTTATCTTGTGTCTATTGTGTATTTATCAGTAACTACTAAATTACTTGGCTTGTCGTAATAGCCGAGCGGAAGCTTGTTCTCAATACATCTTGAATAGCAAATTCCTACAGTCAGTCCGCTGTAATCGCAAATAAAGCGGTCATAATAACCTTTCCCGAAGCCCAAACGGTAACCGTTTCTATCAAAAACAAGTCCGGGAACAATCATTATATCGGCGTCCTTTTCATCTGCGCGGGAGCACTTTTCCGCGTCGGGCTCTAAAAGTCCGTAATATCCCCTTTTTAAATCGTCAAATGAATTTATGTAGTAAAAATCAATTGTGGTAGACTTTGTATTGCAAAGCGGAACAGCGACCTTTTTCCCGTTTTTCAACGCGTCTGAAATAATGTCCTCGGTATTAACCTCAATATCCTTTGATACGAAAGCAAAAACGGTTTTTGCCGATTTATATTCTTGAAGATTGAGAAAGCGTTCGGTTATTTTTTCATCTAATTCCGCTTTCTTTTCATAAGAAAAATTTTCCCTAAGCTTTTTATATTTTGAGCGAATCTCGTTTTTTCTTTGCTTTAGGTTTTTTAAGGACATTGCATAGTCTCCTTAACGTGACTTGCAATTTCCTTTGACGCCATTTTTTCTGCAATTAAAAGTCCGAACTGAATCGTACAGCCGGCGCCCTTGCCCGTAATTATGTTTCCGTCAGATACGGCAGGCTCTCCCGTGTAATTCACCTTATCCTCATTTACCTCACAGCCGGGGAAACAGGTAGCGTTTTTGCCGTTTAAAATTCCCTTGTGTCCGAGGATTGACGGCGCGGCGCAGATAGCGCAAATCTGCTTGTTATTCTCAACCGCGTAATCCAAAACGGACTGAACAAATTCTGACTTTTCCAAATTTCTTGTTCCGTCAAGTCCTCCCGGCAGAATTACCGCGTCCAGCCTATCAAGTTCAACCTCGTCACATAAAATATCAGCCTCAACCTTAATTTTACAAGATGAAGTAACTGTTTTTCCCGTAACGCCCACGGTCAGAATATCGAGCTTTGCCCTCCTTAAAACGTCAACTGTGGTCAGCGCCTCGGTAATTTCAAATCCGTCTGCAAGCATAATGTAAATCATATCAAATTTCCTTTCAGTCAAGTGTAAGTCCGGCATAAATCGTTTCGGGGTTATAGCCTGTTATTGATTTTACCATAGCGAATTTTTCAGGTCTGCTGTCGATGAATTTCTGATTGGGCGAAAGATGAAATCTAAATTTTTCGTTTTTAAACTCCGTAAGCAAATCGGTAAGCAGATACGGAGCGTTTTTATCGTCGCAGATAAATTCCGAAACGTAGCAGTAATCTCCCTCGTCAAACGCTATAGCGTAGCCGTAATTGTTCTTTATAATTTTTGCTCCGTAAAGAGCATTGTATTCAAACGCAAAATCAATGTGATTATTATTCCAAAAAAGAAAATTATCTTTCAAAACCCTGTTTCTTATTCCGCAGTACCCGTTAACGACATTCTCGCTCACTTCATAAGGCTTGGAAATCTCTGAAATCTCTTCCCTGCTAAGCTCTGCAGTATTGGATGTAAGCGGTTTGAATCCGAGTTTTTCATAGTAGCCGTAAAGAGAATCGCTTGCCGGGAGAGTTACGCAAAGCTCCTGCATAGTGATTGACAGAGCATAATGAATAAGCCCCTTCATAACTCCCGCGCCGCGAAATTCGTCCTTTGTGGCGGCGGCGTAAAGATAACCCGCCTTTCTTGAGTTAACTGTGGTAGGAATAATATACACCATTGCGATAAGCTCGTCACCGTCAAGACAAATATAACAAATTTCAGGTTTAAAAATTCTTTTAAAGAATAATTCGAGCGCTTCATCGTTTTCTTTAAACGTATTTTTAAATAGTTCTTTTAAAGAATTAATATCACTGCTTTGGGCAACTCTAAGCCTTATCATCTCTAACCCCCGCATACCGCTTTAAAATCACAACAGGGTGATAGGAAAGCTTAGAGCGCCGAAGCGATTCAATTCCCATATCTTCTTCCCTGTTTATAAACTCAAAACCAACCAGAGTTTTTGCAAATTCATTGTTAATCTTTGAATAAACGCCGTCATATTCAACCAAACCTTTTTCAAAAATAACGTCAAAGGTTCTCCGATTTATGTCGCAACCCATTGTCATTGCCACGGGTTCATCGTCAACGTAGAGCAAACCGCCGTGCATTTTTAAAAGCTCGTAATTATCGAGAGTTTCCGAAATTGCTCTGTATTCGTCATTGGTGAAAGGGTCAATACCCTTATTACGGCACCATTTTTCCGCAACTTTAAGCGCGTCAAGTCTGTTGTCCTTTGAAATCAAGGAAAATCTCCAGTTCGGATAAGTCCTGTTAAATTTTGAAATATGATTTCTCTTTGAATGATATTTCTGTCCGGGGAGGATAGTCAAATCGTAGTTGCGGTAAATATAATCCTCATCGCCTCTTAATTCTTCAAAAGAATATTTGTAGCCCGTGATTTCTACAAGCTTCTGTTTTTGGGCGTCGGTGAGCATAACAAATTTCGCTTTAACTCCGCGCTGTTTAGCGTCGTTAAAAATTTCCGCTAATATAGCCGTCGGGTCGCCCTCGCCGACAGGAAAGCAATATCCCCACGGTTTGTCATTCCTGAAATAAGCTAAAACTAAAAAACCGCAGTATATACAAATTTTAATTTTATATTTATTTCTCCATATAAAGATGTTTGCCGTGTTAAAATCACAGCCCATTGTTCCGTAATTTTCGCAAATCTTTCTGATATAGGGCAAATCATTCTTTACAGGCGTTTTAAAATCAAACATAATTACCCTTCGATTATCTTTAGAATATCCCTTGATATATCTTCCACAGAACGCATTTCTCCGTTTTCCGTGCAGGAAATTTTCTTCCAGCCGAGTTTTTCAACGGCATATAAAGCGGATTTTCTGCACTGCAAAAGAAAATTAACGTTCTTTTCGTGTAAATCTTTTTTACTTTCATCGCCCGAATATCGCCCCGAAAGAAGTTTTTGAGAAACATCGGGTTCAACGTCAAGATAAATTACCGTATCGGGCTTAGGTACTTTTATCTTATCGTATTCAAAATTTTCCTGAAAATCTATATAACTGTCCCACTGATTTTCGGGAAGTTTTGACATCTGATAAATAATATTGGAAGTTGCGTAACGGTCCGCGAGGATAACGGTACCGTTTTCGTAATCCTCTTTCCAAAATTTTAAATAACTCGCGATTCTGTCCACGGTATAAAAAGCCGCGGCGGCATATGCGTTTACATCGTCGGGATTTTCTCCGAACTCCCCGTCAAGATACATTTTAACAAGAGCTGAACTCGGATTATCATAATCGGGAAATGTCAGCTTTTTAACCCTTTTGCCCTTAGACGCAAATGCTTTTTTCAGGATTTCGGTCTGGGTTGCTTTTCCCGAGCCGTCAAGCCCCTCGATGACAATAAATTTACCTGCCATATTTCTCCCTCATCTCCTTTGCCTTTTTACAGGACATTTTGCCCTCGGGGCAAGGTCCGAAAAGGCACGCGGGACCGCATTTTGAGAAAAGATGAGGCGCGACCTTTAAACATTCAAGCAACATTTTCTCGGCTACCATACGGATTTCCCACTGCGCTCGGTTGCAACAGCGGTGCGCGAAAAAGTTTTCAAGACTGCGGGTATTGAATGTGCATACAATTTTCGTGGTACAGGCGTTAGGAAGGACAAAACGAGCGTCCTCGTTAGCCTTTTTTACAAAATCGTTGTATTTAACCTTTTCATCGGCTTTAAAAGCCTCCATAATTTCTTCGTCACTGCCCTTGTATTTATCGCCCGCAATATCCTTAATATATCCGACAACAAGAGCGTCGCGGATATTCCTATAGGCGTCGGACTGCATATCTATAACCCTTTTGTAAGCCTCAAAGGCTTTTTCATTTTTTTCAATTTCAGGCGGAGTTACAAACTCGAACCTTGTCCCGTCAACATATCTCTGCGACTGTTGTGAATACGACGCTATTCTATGGCGTACAAGCTGATGGGAGCAAGCACGGCTTATTCCCTCTATTCCGAACGTAAAGGAAGCGTGTTCAAAGGGACTTCCGTGTCCCATATCCGAAAGCATATTTATAAATTTCGAGGTATTCTCCTCGTCAAGACCTTCTCTTATATGTTCTATATCCGAAGCGGAATAACAAAGCTTCGCCGCCATTGCGACAACCTGCTCCGCGTCGGGAGTGTACGCTAAAAGAGTAACCTTCGGTTCCATTATAATCCCCTTTTTTTACAAAAATCTATTCTTGTTAATTGTATCATAAACATATATAAAAATCAATACGGGAAAGCACTTACAAGCGCAATTACTTTCACCTGTTTGCAAAGCGTAAAAATCGGACAGAAAGCAAATAAAAACTTTCTGTCCGAAATTTTAACTAATCCATTAACCTTTTTTGAGCGCACGCTTCAGATACTGTCCTGTATAAGATTTCTCATTTTCCGAAACCTTTTCGGGAGTACCCTGCGCGACAATTTCTCCTCCATAATTTCCGCCCTCGGGTCCGAGGTCTATTATGTGGTCGCAAACTTTTATAAGGTCAAGATTATGCTCGATTACAATTACCGTATTACCGCTGTCGACAAGCTTGTTCAAAACCTCAATAAGCTTGTGAACATCAGCTATGTGCAGTCCCGTAGTGGGCTCGTCCAAAATATACACCGTCCTGCCCGTACTGCGTTTTGTAAGCTCCGTGGCGAGTTTAACCCTCTGCGCCTCACCGCCCGACAGCGTTGTCGCAGGCTGACCGATTTTTATATATCCAAGCCCGACGTCATACAGAGTTTGCAGTTTTCTCTGAATTTTAGGAATCGAGCCAAAAAACTCCAACCCCTCCTCAACCGTCATTTCAAGCACATCGTGAATTGATTTTCCCTTATACTTAACCTCTAAGGTTTCCCGATTATAACGTCTGCCCTTGCATACGTCGCACGGAACGTAAACGTCGGGTAAAAAGTGCATTTCAATCTTAATTATACCGTCGCCCTGACAAGACTCGCATCGACCGCCCTTCACGTTAAATGAAAAACGGCTTTGAGTATATCCGCGCATTTTCGCCTGTGATGTGCCGGCAAAAAGACTTCGTATATCGGTGAAAACCCCCGTGTATGTAGCTGGATTGCTCCGCGGAGTTCTGCCGATTGGGCTTTGATTTATGTTTATCACCTTGTCAAGATGTTCAAGACCTTTTATGCTCTTATGCTTTCCCGAGCGTATCTTCGCGCGGTTCAGCTCCGAGGCAAGTTTTTTGTAGACAATTTCATTGACAAGCGAGCTTTTTCCCGAACCCGATACTCCCGTTACACAAATAAATTTTCCAAGCGGAAACTTCACGTCTATGTTCTTCAGATTATTCTGCGAGGCGCCTTTAACCTCAAGAAATTTACCGTTTCCCTTTCGCCTTTTTGCGGGAACGGGAATTGAGCGAACGCCTTTCAGATATTGACCTGTTATGGATTTTTCACATTCCTTTATCTCATCAACATTTCCCACCGCGACAATTTCACCGCCGTGAACTCCCGCTCCCGGTCCGATGTCAATTATATAATCCGCCGCGTACATCGTTTCCTCATCGTGCTCTACAACGATAACGGTATTTCCGACGTCGCGCAAATGCTTTAGAGTATTCAAAAGCTTTTCGTTGTCGCGCTGATGAAGTCCGATACTCGGCTCGTCCAAAACATACATAACTCCCATAAGAGATGAACCGATTTGGGTTGCAAGACGAATACGCTGGCTCTCTCCGCCCGAGAGAGTTCCGCTCGAACGCGAAAGCGTAAGATAACCTAATCCCACGCTGTTTAAGAAATTAAGCCTGTCTTTAACTTCCTTAAAAACAGCTTTTCCGATAAACCTGTCGCGCTCCGAAAGCTTGGATGTTTTTATAAAATCAAGCGCCTCGACTACCTGCATATCACAAAATTCCGAAATATTAAGACCGCCGACAGTTACTCCGAGGCTTTCTTTTGAGAGCCTTCTTCCTCCGCATTCATCGCAGGGAATTTCAGCCATAAAGCCTTGAATTTCATCTTTTATCCACGCGCTTGTGGTTTCTCTGAAACGGCGTTCGAGGTTATTAACAACTCCCTCAAAGCTTCTGTGCAGAATTTTCTCATCGCCGAATGGCATTTTGCGGCGCAGGGTAAGCATTTCTCCCTTTGTTCCGTAAAGGAGAATATCCACTATTTCATCGGGAAGATTTTTAATCGGCGTTGTCAGCTTAAATTTATACTTATCCGCAAGCGCCTTAAAATACATCTCTGCGATTGAGTTTCCCTCCATTGCCCAACCGCTTCCTTTAAGTCCTCCCTGCGCTATACTTAAATCGGGATTCGGAATTACAAGCTGAGGGTCAACCTTTAGAAAAACTCCAAGTCCCGTACATTTCGGACAGGCGCCGAAAGGATTATTAAATGAGAACATTCTCGGTGTCAACTCGTCAACGCTCACTCCGTGTTCAGGGCAGGCGTAGTTTTGAGAAAATGACAAATCCTCTCCGCCGACAACGCTGACCGTAATAAGACCGCCCGTCAGCTTTGAGGCAGTTTCAATAGAATCCGCAAGCCGTGAGCGAATACCGTCCTTTACAACAAGACGGTCAACAATAATATCAATGCTGTGTTTTTTATTCTTTTCAAGTTCAATCTTATCGGAAAGGTCATAAATTTCTCCGTCAGCGCGGACGCGGACAAATCCCGCTTTTCGGGCTTTGTCAAATTCTTTTGCCTGCGTACCCTTTCTCCCCTTTACAACGGGAGCCATAATCTGAATTTTTGTACCGTTTTCAAGCGAAAGAACACTGTCAACAATCTGGTCAACAGACTGCTGGGAAATTTCACGTCCGCAGACAGGACAGTGCGGAATACCGATTCTCGCAAACAGCAGTCTCAGATAATCATAAATTTCGGTAACTGTACCTACAGTTGAACGAGGGTTGTGCGATGTGGTTTTTTGGTCAATTGATATGGCGGGCGAAAGCCCCTGAATTTCGTCTACGTCGGGCTTATTGCTCTGACCTAAAAACATTCTCGCGTACGAGCTCAAACTCTCTACATAACGGCGCTGACCCTCAGCGTATATAGTATCAAAGGCAAGCGAGCTTTTTCCCGAACCCGAAAGTCCCGTAATCACAACAAGCTTGTCGCGCGGAATACTCACGTTTATATTTTTTAAATTGTGCTGGCGCGCGCCCTTTACAATAATTTTATCCTGTGACATATTTAATCTCCAATACTGACATATGAGTATATTATAAACATTTGTGCGGAAAATTACAAGACCTTTTAATTTACAATTTAATCCGATTAAAATAACAAACAAGCGGCAACCGAGGTTACCGCTTGTTCTTATATACTGTTATTCGTCGTCGGAGGGTTCGTTTTCTTCCTCCCACTCAAAGGTACCGTTCATTACCTTTTCAAAATCATCACTGTGCATTTTCTCATTTTTAATAAGATATTTCGCGATTTGATGAAGCTTATCTATATTATCTGTGAGCAGGCTTTCAGCCTTCGCGTATGCGTCTTTGACGATTTTAAGAACGATAGAGTCAATCTTTGACGCGGTTTCTTCGGAATAATCCTTAACGTGTCCCATATTCTTTCCGAGGAACACCTCACCGCTGTCCTGACCGTAGGCAATTGGTCCGAGCTCGTCTGTCATACCGTATTTTGTAACCATACTGCGAGCCGTTTTTGTCGCTCTTTCAATATCGTTTGACGCGCCTGTTGATATATCGTCAAGAATAAGCGCCTCCGCGACACGTCCGCCGAGAGCGACAATAATATCCTCAAACATCTCGTTACGCGACATATAAGACTTATCCTCAGTCGGCAGGGGCATTGTATATCCTCCTGCCATTCCTCTCGGAATAATTGAAATTTCGTGAACGGGGTCCTGCGTTTCGCAAACGTGGAATAAAATCGCGTGGCCCGCCTCGTGATACGCTGTGAGCCTTTTTTCCTTATCAGACATAACCTTGCTCTTTTTCTCCGCGCCTGCGACAACCTTAATTGTCGCCTCCTCGATTTCTTTCATTGTAATCGCTTTTTTATTCGAGCGCGCGGCGAGCAATGCCGCTTCGTTAAGAAGATTTTCAAGGTCCGCGCCCGTAAATCCGGCGGTAGTTTTCGCAATAACTCTCAGCTTAACGTCGGGAGCAAGCGGTTTCTTTCTCGCGTGAACCTTTAAGATAGCCTCACGTCCGTTAATATCGGGATAGCTTACGGTAACCTGACGGTCAAATCTTCCCGGACGCATAAGAGCGGGGTCGAGAATATCGGGGCGGTTTGTCGCGGCAATCATAATTACACCCTCGTTAGCTCCGAAACCGTCCATCTCAACAAGGAGCTGGTTCAAGGTCTGCTCGCGTTCGTCGTGTCCTCCGCCGAGGCCAGTGCCTCTCTGGCGTCCTACTGCGTCTATTTCATCTATAAATACTATACAAGGAGAATTTTTCTTAGCCTGGTCAAACAAATCTCTGACACGCGACGCGCCGACGCCTACAAACATCTCAACAAAGTCGGAACCCGAAATCGAGAAGAACGGAACTCCCGCTTCACCCGCAACCGCGCGCGCAAGCAAGGTTTTACCTGTTCCCGGAGGTCCGATAAGAAGAACTCCTTTCGGAATACGCGCTCCGAGTGTATTAAACTTTTCGGGGGATTTTAAGAACTCAACAATTTCCTCAAGCTCTTCCTTTTCCTCGTCCGCGCCCGCAACGTCCTCGAATGTCGTTTTGCGTTTTTCATCATTGGTATTTTTTATCTTCGCCTTGCCGAAGCTCATTTCCTTACCGCCGAGGCCTCCTGCTCCCATACGTCTCATTATAAAGAACCAGAAAACTATTATAAGAACAAAAAGAATAATTGTCGGAAGAATATTCATCAAAAAGGAATTATCGGTCTTTCTGATAAGGTCGTACGTCATACCCTTATTTCTGCTTTCGTACTCCTTAATATCAGCCCTAAACTCCTCTGGATTAGCGATAGTGCCGTTAACTACTGTCTTTTTCTTATCATTAAGGGTTATTTTTATTGCGCCTGTACCGTAATTAAGCTGGTAATCCGCAACCTTGCCCTTTTGAAAATAGCCCACCATTTGAGAGGTTTTTGTCGTTTCCGCTCTATGCTGAGAATTAAACAGTAAAGTTACGAGAAGTATAACAACAATCGGAATACCGATGTACATTATCAGACTTCGTGTTTTGTTTTTATTATCCAATACTTAGTCACTCCTTCATATAGTATTGTATTTTAATATAAATTTATTATGAATAAATTTCAGGTTTTAAAATTCCGACATACGGAAGCGTGCGGTAATTTTCCGCATAGTCAAGACCGTAGCCGACAATAAATACATCGGGTATAATCTTTCCGACATATTGTACAGGTACCTCGACCTGCCTCCTGTCGGGCTTGTCAAACAAGGTTACAATCTTAACCGAATCAGCATTTTTTGTGTAAAAATAGTTAACAAGGAAATTCAAAGTGTTTCCCGAATCTATTATATCCTCAACAATTAAGACGTCCTTTCCTTTAACTGACTGTGAAACATCTTTAATTAAGTTGACTCTGCCCGAGCTTTCACTCGCGTTAGCATAAGAAGAAACAACCACAAAATCAATCTTGAAATCATTTTCCAAAGCTCTGATAAGGTCAGCCATAAATAAAGCGCTTCCCTTTAAAACGCCTACTATAATTAATTCTTTTTTAGAATAATCTTTATCAATTTTTTCAGCAAGCTTTTTGACAATTTCCTTGAGCTCTTCCTCGCTTACTAAAATTTTTTCTATGTCCTTATGCATAACTTCCCCTTTTTAGTTTTCAATTTCAATTACAAACCCGGTATTTCCTTTTGATAATGCTTTTTCCGAAACACCTATCCCCTCAATCCATAAGATGTCGTTGCCGTTCGCCAACAGCAGAATTTTGTTCCGTTTTTCCTCGGGAATTTTAAACTCGTTGAACAGCTTTTTAAGCGATTTTGTCACCCGCCTTTTTGGCAGAGTAAATGTATCTTTCGCCTTTCTTGTTCTGAAAACAGGATTTTTTTCAATCAGAGAAAGCTTTATACTATTTTTTGTTTTCTCATTTTTTATTTCTTTTACAGAATATTTTTTGTCGTTAAAATCAAAAGCCATAGGTAATTTTAATTCTATTTCAGAAAAATCATCATTCTCATTTTCAGTATTTACAAAACGCAGTATTCCCTGCTTTGAAACAACCCTTATATTTCCGTTTAAATCAACCGCTCCGAAATCAAGGATTGATAAAATAAGCGAAATATGTTTATATTCGGGTTGCACGTTATTCTTACGGCATAAGGCGTAAATTACGCTCGGCTTAATACCGTCGGGCAGAGATTTTAAAGCTTTGCAGTCGTAGCCGTTTTTACAAGCGCAGTTTTTAATCGCCTCATCGGCTTTTAATTCTATATAGGAATTAATATTATTAAATATCCTCGTTTCATCGGTTATTGCAGAAATAAAATTCGGGTTAAAATCCCTCATAAGAGGAATAATCGAATGGCGGATTTTATTTCTTGTATAATCATCGGACAGATTGGTGCTGTCCGTAACGTACTCAAGAGAATTTTCTCTGCAAAATTCCTCTATTTCTTCACGGCTCAAATAAATCAGCGGTCGGATAATATTACCCCTAACGGGTTTTATACCGCAAATTCCGTTTAAGCCCGTACCCCTCATAAGATTGAAAATAACGGTTTCGGCATTGTCATCGGCGGTGTGCGCCGTAGCTATCTTTGCGCCGTATTTTTCGGATAACTCCTCAAAATATTTATACCGCTCGTTTCTTCCCGCAAGCTCGGTTGAAATTTTCTCCTGACTCGCGATTTCCTTTATATTAAGGCTTTTCACAAAAAGCTCGACATCTTTTTCCCTGCATATTTTTCTTACAAATTTTTCGTCGCGCAGGGATTCTTCTCCGCGAAGATTATGATTCAGATGAACCGCTTTTAGAGAAATTGAATAATTTTCTTTTAAATAAATAAGTATATTTAAAAGGGAAACGGAGTCAGCTCCTCCCGAAAGCGCCACTATTACGGTATCGCCGTTTTCGAGCATATTGTAATCGTCGACAGCCTTAATAACGGAGCCGTTAATTTTGCTCATAATTTCTCTCCACAGAAGTAAAGCGCATAAATTCGCCCTGCCAATGAAGTTTTACGGTAGTCGTTTCGCCGTGGCGGTTTTTAGCGACAATACATTCTCCGCTGTTCTCGTCAGCGGCGGGCGCGGAGGCTTCCTCCTCACCGCCGTCGCGTTTTGCGTAGTATCCCTCTCGGTAAAGAAAGAGAATAATATCCGCATCCTGCTCGATTGAACCCGACTCGCGCAAATCCGAAAGCATAGGACGGTGGTCCTGGCGCGCTTCGGCGGCACGGTTGAGCTGTGAAAGGCAGATTACGGGTACATTCATTTCTTTGGCTAAAATTTTAAGATTACGGGTAATCTCCGAAACCTCCTGCACACGGTTTTCAATACGCCGTCCGCTTGTCATAAGCTGAAGGTAGTCTATAACAACCATATCTATATTTCTAAGCCGTCTCAGCTTTGATTTAATCTCTGCAACGGTAATGCCCGGAGTATCGTCAAGATAAAATTCACATTTGGAAAGCACATCGCCCGCGGCAACAAGCCTTCCCCATTCTTCGTCCGAAAGCTTGCCCGTGCGCAGTTTAGTACCCTGAACGAGCGCCTCGCTCGACATAAGACGCGAGGCAAGCTGTTCCTTGGTCATTTCAAGCGAAAAGAAAGCAACCGTTTTCTTGGCGGTTGAGGCGACATACCTCGCAATATTCAGCGCAAAGCTCGTTTTACCCATACCGGGACGAGCCGCAAGTAAAATAAGGTCGGAACGGTTAAGACCCGTAATTACTCTGTCGAGGTCGCCAATACCTGACGGAATAGGTTTTAAAAGGTCGTCAGAGTTGCTGTTAAGCGCGTCAAGGCGGTCAAATTCTTTAAGAATAACCTTTGAAAGAATTTCAAGCCCCTGCGTATTATCGCGTCTTATATCAAAAATTTTCTGCTCGGCTGAATCAATAAGCACCTGCGGTTCGTTTTCTCCCGCGGACGCCTCGTCAATAATATCTCTTGACGCGTTTATAAGTCTGCGAACATCATATTTCTCACGAATAATTTTCGCGTATTCCTTGGCGTTTGAAATTGACGGACAGTTCTGCGCTAAATCCATAAGGTAAGTTTTACCCGTTGCGTCGTCAAACTGCCTGTCCATTTTGAGAGTTTCAAGCAGAGTTACAAAATCCACGCTCTTGCCCGTGTTAAAAAGGTCAAGTATCGCAGAGTAAATCACCCTGTGCGTTGCGACATAAAAGTACTTAGCGTCGCCCAACGCCTCGACAACATCGTCAAGAACACGGTTATCAAGAATTATCGCGCCAAGCACCGCCTGCTCCGCCTCGGGGCTGTATGGAAGATTCAGTCCGTCATATCCTGTTTGAAAATTTGTATCAGGCATTTGATTTTCCTCTATGTATTTCTATATATAATTATTTGTCAGCGTCAATTACCTCAATATTAACTTTAGCGGAAATTCCCGTATAGAGCTTTACTTCGGCAGTATATTTTCCGAAAGATTTAATATCGTTTGAAAGAACAACCTTTCGCTTATCTACGTTAATTTGATAATTCTGCTTAATTTCATTAGCAATATCCTTAGCGGTAACGCTTCCGAAAAGCTTGTCGCCGCTGCCCTTAGCCTTCATAACGAGAGTTTTCCCCTCAAGCTGGCTTTTGTAATGATTAGCCTGCGCCTTTTGGGTAGCGATTTTATAATTCTTACTGTCCTCCGCGTTTTTATACTCGTTCATTGCCTGCGCGTTAGCCTCGCGGGCAAGCTTTTTAGGAAAAAGAAAATTACGGGCATAACCGTCGGAAGCGTTTACAAGCTCTCCCTTTTTTCCAAGAGGTTTTACGTCCTGTAAAAGTATAACCTTCATATTGATTTCCTTTCTATGTTAATTATTTTGTGTATATATTAGCAATCGCAGTCATAAGATTATCCTTAGCCTCTCTCAAGGTAATCCTGCCGAGCTGAGCCGCCGCCATATCCTGGTGACCTCCTCCGCCGAGAGCCTCCATAACAATCTGAACATTAAGCCTGCCGTAGCTTCTGGCTGAAATATTTACGGTTTTATCCTTAGATTTAAACAGTACAAAACCCGCGTCTACTCCCTCGACAGTAAGAAGCTCGTCAGCCGCCTGCGCGCAGACAAGACGGATATTTTCGTCCTCGCTGTCCGTAACCGCAACGGCGCATCCATTCTTAATTTCAGCGCTGTTTACTATTTTATATTTTTCCTTATGAGTATCAAGAGAACTTGAAAAAAGACGTTTTGTTTCTACAGTATCTGCGCCTTTCTTTCTGAGAAAAGCCGCCGCCTCAAATGTGCGTACACCCGTACGGATAACAAAGCTTTTCGTATCGAGCATAATTCCCGAAAGCAAAGCCTCCGCCTGAAGCTTTGAGCAATAATTCTCTCCGAGATATGTAATCAGCTCCGCAACCATTTCCGACGCTGACGAAGAAGTAGGCTCGTGGTAAAACACAATCGCATCTTTTATGTAATTAACCATTTTTCTGTGGTGGTCAATTACAATAGTCCGCTTAACCTTTTGAAGAATTTCGGGACTTTCAACAACATCGGGAATATGAGTATCCACAATTATCAAAAGAGTTCTTTGAGTAATTGATTTAAGCGCCTCATCAGGGGTAATAAATACCGTACCGTTTTCCCTTTCAACATAGTCGATAAGGCTGTCAGCCATAGAAGCTTCTTTATTTATAATAATACGGCAATGCTTTTTAAAGCCTTTTTCAACAACGGGCTGAAGTCCTGCCGCCGCGCCGACACAGTCGAGGTCGGAAAATCTGTGTCCCATAATAAACACACGGTCCGCCTCCGAGATTACTCTCGAAATAGAAGTCGCAATTACTCTCGTGCGAACCTTGCTCAGCTTTTCAATTCCCGAGGAAACTCCGCCGAAAAACTCATAATTTCCGTCTTTCATAACGGCTACCTGGTCGCCGCCTCTGCCGAGAGCCATATCAAGCGCCTTTCTCGCTTTTTGCTCGCTTTCGACAAGATTATCGCAATCAGAGCCGATTCCTACCGAAATGGTCGCCTCGCGGTTATTATACTTAATCGAGCGTATTTCTTTTAATATGGGAAATTTATCGGAAATCAGCTTATCAAGATGAATTTTGTCGAAAATAATCATATATTTGTTTGAAGAAAGCCGTTTATATAGAGCGTTGTTATCTGTTGCGAAACGCAGAAGCTTGTTTTCAAGCTCCATAATTACGCCTACGCTGTCCTCTTCGCTGTCGTTGGAGAACTCCTCACGGTTATCAAAAACAATCAGCGCGACAGATTTTTTCGTTTCGTTATATTTTTTAAAAATACTGTTGTAGTGAGTATTATCAATAAAAAATCCGATATAGCCCTCGTCTGCGCTTGTAAAAAACACGGCGTAATGACGTCCGTCAAAATCGGTTTCAAAAGCGTCGCTGTCCGCAACATCCTCTATATTTTGGGAGTTAAGATATACGGAAATGTTCTCGTTGACAGGATTTCTTCCGAGGCAAAGCTGTTTTTTAAATCGGGAATTGCTCCAAAGTATATCACCGAATTTTCCGACAACTACCACGGGCATTTTAAATCTTTCGAGATAAGCCTGATTTATGTCCGAAATATTTGAAATTGTGCTTACAACGGTTTTTTCAATATATTTTCTAAAGCGCATTCTTGATATAATTACAATAAGTATAGACGCCAAGGAAACAACAACCTCAATAGAAAAGAGGATAAAATTGTATTGAAATGTTGCCGCCGCCATTGCCAAAAGCAACGCGGAAAATATTAAAAACCACGGACCTGTAGTCCAAACTTTTTTTCTCATATAATTTACCCGAATAATAAAGAGATTAAAAAATTAAACTTCCTGTAAAATCGGCAGTATCATTGGGAAACGGCGTGTTTTCTGACCAATCATCTTGGAAACGTCGTCCTTGATTCTGTTTTTGATGGTACCCCATTCCTTGATATTTCGGTCGGCGCAGTCCTCAAGAATATTAAGCGCGTGTTCACGGATTTCATCGAGCAGTTCCTCGCTCTCACGAACGTACACGAAACCTCTTGACACTATATCGGGACCGCTGATAACGTGGCCGTCGTAAACATCGAGCGATGCGACTATTATAATAAGTCCGTCCTGCGCGAGATGCTTTCTGTCGCGCAAAACAATAGAACCTACATCGCCTACTCCGAGTCCGTCCACGAAAACCTTGCCCGCAGGAACTGGAGCAAGCTCTTTCATATACTTTTCGTTAATTTCAATATGACTTCCTATGTCGCCTATAAAAATATTTTTTTTGTCAATACCAAGCGACTGCGCAAGCTCCGCGTTTTTTCTGAGGTGCTTTTGCTCACCGTGAACAGGTATAAAATATTTTGGGTTTACAAGCTTTTGTACAATTTTCAGCTCCTCCTGACACGCGTGGCCCGAAACGTGAACGTCGTACATACCCTCATATATAACCTTACAGCCTCTTTTTAACAACTCGTCAACTACATTTCCGACGGTTTTTTCATTACCCGGAATCGGGTTTGCGGAAATAATAATGAAATCGCCCTCGCCCACCACAACTTTTCTGTGGTCAGAATACGCCATTCTCGAAAGCGCCGACATAGGCTCTCCCTGGCTTCCCGTTGTAATTAAAACAATCTGTTCGGGGGTATAATGCGAAAGCATATCAATATCTATAATCATATTTTCGGGTACTTTAAGGTAACCGAGCTCCTCCGCGACTTTCATATAGTTAACCATTGAACGTCCCGAAAACGCAACCTTTCGGTCGTATTTTTCAGCGCAGTCTATAATCTGTTGAACACGGTTAACGTTTGACGCAAAGGTAGCTATAATAATCCTGCTGTTGCGCGCCTGTCTGAAAAGGCTGTCCAGGCTCGCGGTTACTGTCTGCTCCGTCGCCGTGTAGCCGGGACGCTCCGCATTTGTACTCTCGCACAAAAACGCCAGAACCCCGTGATGACCTAATCTTGCAAACGAGTGAAGGTCAATCATATCGCCGACAAACGGCGTACAGTCGATTTTGAAGTCGCCCGAATGAACAACGACACCCGCGGGAGTGTGCAGGGCTATTGCGCAGGAGTCGGGTATTGAATGGTTAACGTGAATAAACTCCGCCTCAAAACATCCGAGCTTTACCTTTTTCCCCACGTTTACAACATTAAGCTTTGCCGAATTAAAAAGGCTGTGCTCTTTAAGCTTGTTGCTTAAAAGCCCTATTGTCAGAGGAGTTCCGTAAATTGGAATATTCATCTTTGAAAGCAAAAACGGAATTCCTCCGATATGGTCCTCGTGTCCGTGAGTAACGACCATACCCTTTACTCTGTCTATATTTTGCTCAATATAAGTAAAATCGGGAATAACAAGGTCTACTCCGAGCATATCTCCGTCAGGAAACGCCATACCGCAGTCAAGAAGTACAATATCTCCCTCACACTCGAACATAGTAATATTTTTTCCGATTTCATTCAGGCCGCCCAAAAAAGCTATTTTTATTGAAGGCTTGGTCTTTTCGGGTTTGCTTGGCTTTTTATAGTAACTTTTACTGCGATTTTTACTGCCCGAATAATTTTTTGCGGAATTTGAATGTGAATTTCGCTTGCCTGTAAAACGCTTGTTGTCTTTGTTATCCGCCACAAATTTACCTCCGTTTTCTTGATTTTTTGTATATGGAACGCAGAATAATTCCGAAACCTGCTTCCGTTTAAGGCAAATTGCGCTATTTGCCTATTATCCGATTATAAATATTCACTATATTTTAACTTATTTAACATTATTATGTCAAGTGATATTGGAATAAAATGGATGTACATTTTGATAATATTATAGACGGCTGTTTAAAATTTAATACTAAACAACACACAAATTTTAAAAATTGCAAAGAATTTTAAAAATGAGTTGCATTTGACTAACTATAGTATTATAATAGGTAATTAGTAGCCTGTTTAAAGCATTTTAATTGATTGAGGGATGCAACGTGAAAAAAGTTGAGATTTTTACCGACGGAGCCTGCAAGGGCAATCCCGGCGCGGGAGGCTGGGGCGCAATCCTGCGGTATAAAGAAGTCGAAAAGGAAATCTCGGGCGGAGAAAAAAACACCACCAACAACCGTATGGAGCTTACCGCAGTAATAAAAGCGTTAGAGCTTTTAAAAGAACCTTGTCAGGTTTCGCTCTATACCGACAGTCAATACATTGCAAACGCTTTAACTAAAGGCTGGGCAAAAAAATGGAAAGCTAACGGCTGGATGAGAAACAAAAAGGAAAAAGCGCTTAATCCTGAATTATGGGACAGGCTTTTAAACCTTTATGACGTTCATCAAATCGACGTCAACTGGGTAAAAGGCCACGCGGGCCACCCCGAAAATGAGCGTTGCGACAGACTTGCCGTCAATGCCGCCGAAAAATTTGTTTAATATCAGATATTCATAGACATTCATATTAGAAAGGTATGATTAAATGAGAGAAATTTATGCCGACAACGCCGCGACAACTAAGCTGTCCCCCGTTGTTCTTGAAAAAATGATGCCCTATTTGACCGAGGTTTACGGAAACCCGTCGAGTCTTTACGGTATCGGTCAGACCGCTAAAAAAGCGGTTGAGGATGCAAGAGCAAATATAGCGAAAAATATCGGCGCCGCTAATCCGAGTGAAATTTATTTTACCTCGGGAGGCTCCGAGTCAGATAACTGGGCGCTAAAAGGAGTTTGCCGCCGTCTTAAAAAGAGAGGCAAGAATCATATTATAACCTCAAAATTTGAACACCACGCAATTTTACACACTTGTAAAGCCTTGGAAAAAGAGGGATTTGAGGTAACGTATCTCGATGTGTACGAAAACGGTATCGTACGCCCCGAGGACGTTGAAAAGGCAATAAGGCCCGAAACCGCTATGGTTACGATTATGTACGCAAACAATGAAATCGGTACGATTCAGCCGATAGAGGAAATCGGAAAAATATGCAGAGAAAAAAAGGTTCTCTTTCACACCGACGCGGTTCAGGCGGCGGGCTATTGCAGGATTAACGTTTCAGAGCAAAATATAGACCTCCTCTCGATGACCGCGCATAAAATTCACGGTCCTAAGGGATGCGGACTGCTCTATGTGAGAAAAGGAATTTTAATAGACAACCTTATCGAGGGAGGCGCGCAGGAGAGGAACAAACGCGCGGGAACGGAAAATATTGCAGGCATAGTAGGACTTGACGCCGCTTTGCAAATTGCGGTAGATACTATGGACGAAAGAAACAAAAAGCTTGAAAAACTCCGCGACAAATTGATTGACGGACTTTTAAAAATTCCCAGAAGCCGTATTAACGGCGACAGAAAGCATAGACTTCCCAACAATGTCAATATGTGCTTTGAGGGAATTGAGGGCGAAAGCTTACTGCTTCGTCTTGAATTCAAGGGAATTTCCGCGTCGTCAGGCTCAGCGTGTACTTCGGGCAGTCTTGACCCGAGCCACGTTCTTCTTGCAATCGGACTTCCGCACGAAATTGCCCACGGAAGCACCAGAATGACGTTTGACGAAACAACAACCGAGGAGGATATTGATTATATTCTTTCCGTTGTTCCTGAAATTGTAAAAACTCTGAGAGATATGTCCCCTCTTTGGGAAAGTATAATTAAAGGCGAAAAAAACGACGCTAAATTTATAAAGTAAAAGGAGAATTGTTATGGCATTCACATATTCCGAAAAAGTAATGGACCACTTCGCTAATCCGCGAAATGTCGGAGAAATAGAAAACGCGGACGGTGTCGGCGAGGTAGGAAACTCCAAATGCGGAGATATTATGAAAATGTATTTAAAGGTTGACGGAAACACTATCACCGACGTTAAATTCAAAACCTTCGGTTGCGGCGCGGCTATTGCGACAAGCAGTATGGCAACGGAGCTTATAAAGGGCAAAACAATTGACGAAGCTCTGAAGCTTACCAACAAAGCGGTTATGGAGGCGCTCGACGGACTTCCGCCGGTTAAGGTTCACTGTTCCGTACTTGCGGAGGAGGCTATTAAATCCGCCGTTTCAGATTACTACAGGAAACAGGGCGTTGACCCCGAACCGATTGTCGGTAAAATTGAGGAACACGAGCATTAATTACTTTAAAAATATCGGGAAGATAGAATTTCAATCTATCTTCCCGATTTATTTTTAATTTTTAGTTTTAAGGCGTAAAAAACAATATGAAATTTCTCTCCAAACATTATATTTATATTTAAGTGAAATAGAGCATATAACGTTCGGGGGATATTAACATCAAAGAGGGACTGCATACGCTAAACAAAGCGCTATATAACTTTTATGTTATATCCAAAGTGAAATAGAGCATAAAACATTTGGGTGATATTAACATCAAAGAGGGACTGCATACGCTAAACAAAGCACTACATAACTTTTATGTTATATCCAAAGTGAAATAGAGCATATAACGTTCGGGGGATATTAACATCAAAGAGGGACTGCATATGCTAAACAAAGCACTACATAACTTTTATGTTATATCCAAAGTTAAATAGAGCATAAAACGTTTGGGGGATATTAACGTCAAAGAGGGACTGCATCTCTGACGTGGACATTTAAAAAATTATTTTTCGCTTAAAAGCTTATTGAGCTCCTCCATAAAGGTTTCAATATCTTTAAAGGAACGGTAAACGGAGGCAAAACGCACATAACTTACCTCGTCTACCTTTTTAAGCTCATTCATAGCAAGCTCGCCTATCTGCTCGGTAGTAACCTCTCGGTCTAAACCCGACTGCACCTTGCTTTCTATACGATCTACGATTTCTTCAATCTTATCAATTGAAACAGGGCGCTTTTCGCAGGCTCTAACAAGTCCGTTAGTGAGCTTATTGCGGTCAAAGCTCTCACGGCTCTTGTCACGTTTGACAACTATAACGGGAACCGTTTCAATAATTTCGTGAGTAGTAAAGCGTTTTCCGCATTTTAGGCACTCTCGTCTGCGACGGATACGCTCGCTGTCGTCAGCTGAACGCGAATCTATAACCTTTGATTCGGTATAACCGCAAAACGGACATTTCATTTCATACACCTCTGACATTATTATTCATTAAAAGCATTATAACACATAACATTTTTCACGTCAACACCCGTAAATTCGAGTATCTTTGTCATAATCGTATTTTTATCTTACGTTTTATAATCCATATTCCAATAATGTATGTATAAAAACGCCCTCGGAAAACTGAGGACGTTTTACTTAATCAATTAAACATAACGTCTAAAAACTCGGGAAAAACCGCTCTCCAATAGCTTTCGTTATGCTGTGCGTTTTTGTAGATACTAAGCTTAATCTTTTTCTTCGGATAATCTATTTCATCAAGGTTATCAGGCATACTCTCGGCGCCCTCTTTAAGCCATTTTTCGAGGTCGTCGGCGTCGCCGTTATAAATATAGACAAACGGATAATTTTTATCAAATTTTTTGGATTTTAAATACTCAACCCAAGTATCGTCGTCATATATTCCGAACGCAGGAGATAAAGCCCCGATTGTACCGAATTTATCGGGATGCTCCATTCCTATGTAAAAGCTCTCTATACCTCCCGACGAGCTTCCGCATATGGCGTTATGCTCTGCGTCGGTATAAACATCATAATTCTTTTCAATATACGGCACTACGGTTTCATAAACAAAGTCGCTGAAATATTCGCCCGTCCCGTTTTCAAATGTGGCTTGACTGTCCTTCTCAACATCTCCTATATCGGGCGTGAGTTCGCTGTCGCGGTTAGACGTTCCGTCGTCTATACCCACAATAATCGCTTTATTGTCACTGTTTTTCATCATATTAACCACGCTGTCAGCAACATTCCAACAACCTGTCGAGGTTGCTGTTTTGTTAAATAAATTCTGACCGTCAGTCATATAAATAACAGAATATTTTCCCTTGGAAGCCGAAACCTTATCATCGGGTTTCCAAATATAAATATCCTTAGTTGTGTCGCCGTACTTGAAGGTTTTTATTTCAGTTTCATAGTCCCCCGCTTCTGTCGCTCCTAGGGGAAGTATTCCGTAGCTTGTAATCTCCCACCCGCTTACATAATCATTAAAGGCGAGCAGACTGCTTTTCTGACCGTCGTATTCAAAGTACATTCTGTCGTATTTGTCAGTATCCGCCTTGCAGTAATGGTCAACGTATTCAGAGTCATCGTTACTGTCCCTTGTATACTCAAAATCAATCTTTTCGGTTTTATTTGTTTTTGAGCTGAGAAAAGTTACCGAAATTTTTTCCGAGAAAAATTCATCTCGTATACAAATCTCGTGTCCCTTCTGCTCTGAACAGGCGCTTATTCCCAAAACAATGATAACGCTCAAAAATAAAGCAACTATTCTTTTCATCATAACACCTCTATTCCATAAAGTTTCTTTGCGTTTTCCGATGTAATATCAAGCAGTTTCTGCGCGTCCATACCTCTTATTTCGGCAATTTTCTCGGCAATATAGACAATATTACGGCTGTCGTTTCTCTTGCCTCTAAGAGGAACAGGGCTCATATACGGAGAGTCCGTTTCGAGAAGAAGTCTGTCGTCAGGGACTTCCTTTGCGCAGTCAACGCTGTGTCTTGCGTTTTTAAACGTTACGACGCCTCCTAAACTTATGCTCATACCGAGCCGTATAACCTCGCGCATAAGCTCCACGCTTCCGCTAAAGCAATGCATAAGTCCCTTGGGCTTATACTTTCTCAAAAGCTCTATTGTATCCCCGTGCGCCTCTCTGTCGTGAACAACAACGGGAACGTCAAGCTCCTTTGAAAGCGCAAGCTGTTGTTCAAACATTTTATTCTGTAATTCTCTCGGTATATCCCAATGATAATCCAAGCCTATCTCACCGACAGCGACGCATTTATTATGTTCAAGATATTTTGCTATCTGTTCCTTATAATTCTTTGGAATGTTCTCCAAATTTTCAGGATGAAATCCGGCTGTAAAATAGACATACCGATATTTTTCGGCGTAGCCCCTTATAATTTCAGCGGATTTCAAATCGACCGCATTACAAACTACACCCGAAACGCCGTACTCGGGAAGTTTTTCCAAAAGCTCTTCCCTGTCCTCGTCAAACCATTCATCGTCATAATGGCAATGCGAATCAAATATATTTGTCAGCATAATCTGCTTCCGTTTTGTTTATTTTCGTCAACAGTAATAACCTGTAAATCATCACCGTTTTCAGCGGATAAAATCATACCTTGGCTTTCAACTCCGCAAAGCTTAACGGGTTTTAAATTGGAAACAAAAAGAATTTTCTTTCCGACAAGCTCCTCAGGCTTATAATACTGCGCTATACCGCTGACAATTGTTCTCTCGCCCGCGCCGTCAAGGATAGTAAATTTAAGGAGTTTCTTTGATTTTTTAACCTTTTCGCAATCCTTGACCTCGCCTACTCTTATATCAACCTTTGAGAAATCGTCGATAGTTATTTGTTCAATCTTCTCGACCTCTTCAATTGACTTTTCAGTCTTTGCGCTTTCTTTCTGCATCGCTTCAATTTTCTCGTACATTTTTTCAGCGTCAATTCTTACAAACAGCGGACTTGCTTCTCCCACTTTAGTATTCGCCTTAATCGCGCCGAAACTCGAAAGACTGTCATAGGAACTAATGTCGCAATTCATCTGCTGTAAAATCGCTTTTGACGTATCGGGCATAAACGGCTGAAGAAGAATTGCAATGTAGCGTATAGCTTCAAGAAGATTATATAAAACCGTACCTAACCTTGGTTTTGTTTCATCATTTTTAGCTAAAATCCACGGTGTTGTTTCATCAATATACTTGTTACAACGCTTAGCAAGATTAAGTATAGTGTCCAGACTGTCGCTGATATGAAATGTGTTAATTAACTCGTCAACCTGTTTAACCGTGTTAAGGCATATTAATTCGAGTTCATCATCAACCGCCTCTTTTGTGTTCGGAGATTGGATAACACCGTCAAAATACTTATTATTCATAGCGATTGTACGGTTAACAAGATTACCCAATGTATTCGCAAGGTCAGAGTTAAAGCGTTCAATCATCGTGTCATAGGTAATTGAACCGTCGTTTGCAAAAGGCATCTCGGAAAGCAGATAGTACCTGACCGCGTCAACACCGAACAGCTTTACAAGGTCATCGGCGTAGATAACGTTTCCTCGGCTTTTGCTCATTTTGTCCTCGCCGAACAACAGCCACGGATGACCGTAAACCTGCTTTGGTAACGGTTCGCCAAGCGCCATAAGCATAATAGGCCAGTAAATAGTATGGAAACGAACAATATCCTTGCCGATAATATGAACATCGGCGGGCCAGTATTTTTTATAATTTTCTCCGCTTTTTTCAGGGTCATATCCTAAGGATGTAATATAGTTTGATAACGCGTCAATCCATACATAGATTACATGACCGTCGTCAAAATCAACGGGAATACCCCATTTAAAGCTTGTACGGGAAACACATAAATCTTGAAGTCCCGGCTTAATAAAGTTATTCAGCATTTCTTTTTTTCGGCTTTCAGGATATATAAAATCAGGGTGGCTTTCAATAAATTCCTCAAGTTGTTTTTGGTATTTGGAAAGCTTAAGGAAGTACGCTTCCTCCTTAGTCATTTTAACTTCTCTTCCGCAATCGGGACATTTTCCGTCAACGAGCTGGCTTTCCGTCCAAAAGCTTTCGCACGGGGTGCAATAAAGGCCCTCATAGCTTCCCTTATAAATATCGCCTTGGTCGTACAATTTTCTGAAAATTTTCTGAACAATTTCCTCGTGATTTTTATCTGTTGTACGTATAAAGTAATCATATGAAGTATTGAGGACATCGCAGATGTCCCTGATTTCTTTTGAAACTCTGTCTACATATTCTTTAGGAGTACAGCCCTCTGCCCGGGCATATTTTTCAACCTTCTGACCGTGTTCGTCAGTCCCTGTTTGGAAAAACACATCATATCCCTGAAGTCTTTTATATCTTGCAATAACGTCAGTAAGAACTATCTCATAGCTGTTGCCTATATGAGGCTTGCGTGATGTATAAGCAATGGCTGTGGATATATAATACGGTTGTCCTTTACAATTTTTGCACATAAATTTATCCTCCGAAAATTATAATAGCTTTTATTATTTTATCACACAGTATACTAAAAATCAATTATAAAGGAAAATATAAAGACAAAATCCTCCATTATTCAGAGTAGATTTTTCCATTCGACACAACATTACATATAATACCCCTTGACAAAGGTAATATACTGCGCTATAATGTAAAGGCTGAATTAATCAAGGCGATATATCGCGGAGTGGAGCAGTTGGTAGCTCGTCGGGCTCATAACCCGAAGGTCGGAGGTTCAAGTCCTCCCTCCGCAACCAGTAAAAGCAGGGTATTCTAACGAATGCCCTGTTTTTTGTTATAACAAAATATAAAAGGACTTGAACCTTAAGAAGGTGAACAGCGTTAAAAAAATGTGCCTGCGGCACATTTTTAGCTGTGAAGTGTGAGGCGGGTACTGTTTCTGAAAGAAACGGTCGCCGAACACGAAAGATTTGCTTTGCAAATCTTTGTCCTCCCTCCGCAACCAGTAAAAGCAGGGTATTCTAACGAATGCCCTGTTTTTTGTTATAACAAAATATAAAAGGA
>CANPXF010000010.1 GCA_947585745.1 uncultured Clostridia bacterium
CGCGCCAAAAGGGACTCGAACCCCTGACCTACTGCTTAGAAGGCAGTTGCTCTATCCAGCTGAGCTATTGGCGCATTAATCAGCCTTACTATTATATCTAAACTTGTCCTGTTTGTCAAGAGATTTAACATTTTTTTCTATTATTTATTTTCATCGGGAATATTGGTACATAAAGATATATTTTTATACCTTGAATCGTATGTTACTTCTTTTATAACTTTTATAAAATCAGGGATTATGACTTTTTCGTTCTCGTCTGATAGCTCAACTTCCAGGTATGCCTGCTTTTTCCAAAAGGGAAAAATATCAATTTCATAATAAACACCGCCGTACATAAGACAATATCTGTCTTTGCTAATTGTTCCGATAATTTCATTTTCTTTCATAAGTTTATCATATTCTTCTTTTGTAAGCCGTATTTCGATTTCTTCCCTTACCGTTTCGCTGATTTTATGTTTCTCGGTTTTAATGTAAATCCAATTTCCGTTTTCTCCGCGTTTTCTAAGCCTGAATCTGCCGTTTTCTCCTATTAGGTAAGTTTGCTCAATTTCTGATTTTGAACAGGGCAGGGAAAGTAAAAATTCCTTATTTGGATATTTAATTAAAAATTTTCTTTCAATTTCGAGATGTTTAGGTATTCCCAAAAAACTTTTAATTTCTTTGAAAAGTATTTCAAATTTTTCATCAAAGCTTTTGCATACGGGAATAAAGCGGTAATGCGGATTTCCGCACCAAGCCCTGAGCGACCTCTCGTTAATTATTTGAGCCTCATCTCTTGTTTCTGTACGAACTTCACCCGTTTTGTACTTTTGTTTAATATCAGTTGAAATGCTGTCAAGGTGAAAAACAGCGTCGTATCTGTCGCGTAAGTCAACGTCACTCATATTAAGCTCGCTTTTTATTTTTATAAAATCGTCATCGTTCAAATAAACCCTGCAATCCATAAGCCCTCGGTCGCAAATTATAACGGCTTTTTCGTTTGCGTTGATACTGTTTTCAATTATTTTTTCGTTTTTGATTTGATTTAAAGCTATCTCCTTTTGAAATTCATAAACAGGTTTATTTCTGTCAAATCCGCCGTTAAGTATTTCTGTAGCTGATTCAAAAATTGTGTATACGTTATATCCAAAAGCCTCGAGCTTTGATTTAAGCAATTTTACAGCCTTGCTCTTTCCACCGCAGGGACCGCCCGACAATACAATTTTGGGAATGTTTTTCATTTCATTACCTCTTATTTTTATGTTTATTATATTTATTATAATTAAAAATAGCGTCTGGATATTTACTAATAGGAATTATATCTTTTCATTAATTAATAGTATTTCAGTTTTTAATGTTATTTTCTTGACAGCATTATTAAAGAATGATAAAATTTAAAAGGAAATGAAATGAAAGGAAGTCAGAAAATGGCAACAAAAAACATTGATTGGTCTAATCTCGGCTTTGGCTATATTCAAACCGAGAAAAGATATGTTTCAAATTTTAAAGACGGGAAATGGGACGAAGGCGCTATTACTGACGACGCTACAGTAAGCATTAACGAATGTGCCGGAGTTTTACAGTATGCTCAGACCGTTTTTGAGGGATTAAAGGCATATACGACCGAGGACGGAAGCGTAGTAACTTTCAGACCCGATTTAAATGCCGACAGACTTATTGAATCTTGTAAAAGACTTCAAATACCTGCTTTCCCAAAGGAAAGATTTTTAGAAGCGATAAAAGAAGTCGTTAAGGCCAATATTGATTATGTACCGCCTTACGGTTCGGGCGCTACCTTATATATACGCCCGTATATTTTCGGTACAAACCCTGTTATAGGAGTTAAACCTGCCGATGAGTATCAGTTCAGAGTGTTTGTAACGCCTGTCGGACCGTATTTTAAAGGAGGAGCAAAGCCGATAACACTCCGCGTATGTGATTACGACAGAGCCGCTCCCCACGGAACAGGTCATATTAAAGCCGGACTTAATTACGCAATGAGCCTTTATCAGATTGTTGATGCCCACGAAAAAGGTTTTGACGAAAATATGTATCTTGACGCCGCAACCCGTACTTATGTTGAAGAAACAGGCGGCGCGAACTTCCTGTTTGTAACAAAGGATAATAAAATTGTAACACCCAAGTCACCTTCAATTCTCCCGTCAATCACAAGAAGAAGTCTGATGATTGTTGCGGAAAAGTACCTCGGACTTGAGGTTGAGCATCGTCCCGTAGCCTTTGAGGAGGTAAAGGACTTTGCGGAATGCGGACTTTGCGGAACGGCGGCTGTTATATCGCCCGTAGGAAAGATTAACGACCACGGAAAGGAAATTTGCTTCCCGAGCGGTATGGACGATATGGGACCGGTTACAAAGAAGCTTTACGACACATTAACAGGTATTCAAATGGGAAGAATCGAGGCTCCCGATGGCTGGATTTACAAAATAAAATAATAACATATTGAAAAAGCACCCTTTCGGGTGCTTTTATTTTGGTGGAGATGGGGGGAGTTGAACCCCCGTCCGAGAACCTCTTGCCAAGGCTTTCTACGAGTGTAGTTATTGATTTTTATTCCCTAAGCGTACCGCCCAATAACAGGCTTCACGCTTCGGTAGTTTCTTATGTGTGACCGAGGCCGAAACATTCCCCGATTCACATTTACCACTAATCGATGCCCTCGCTTCGGCCGTGGTACTCCAAAGCAGGACAAGCAGCCTTAGGCCGCTAATGCAACTTTATTGTTGTCAGTTATTTTAAAGGTTGTGGATTTTATAGCGGTTCCACACCGCTACTCGCTTACCAAGGTTTAAAATCCCCGTAGAAACCTTTACATCCCCGTATTAGTACTGACGGTTTTTAAGCGCTCTTTCAATATCGCGTTTGGCGGATTTTCTCGCCATATCCTCGCGCTTATCATAAAGCTTTTTACCTTTGCAAAGTCCTATCTGAAGTTTAATATTGCTTCCCTTAAAATACATACTGAGCGGAATAATGGAGTATCCCTGTTGCTGTTCCTGCCCGAAAAGCTTCATAATTTCTTTTTTGTGCATAAGCAGTTTTCTGACTCTTAACGGGTCCTTACACCATATTGCGCCCTGTTCGTAAACGGAAATGTGAAGTCCGTTGACAAATATTTCGCCATTGACAATAGAACACCAACTGTCTTTAAGGTTAACCCTGCCTGCTCTTATTGATTTTACCTCACTGCCTTTAAGCTCAATTCCCGCCTCATAGCTTTCGATAATAAAATAATCGTGGTAGGCTTTTTTATTTTTAGCAACAGTTTTTAAAGACTCGTTACTCAAAGCTCATTCCTGCCTTCCAATGCTCTCGCAAGCGTTACCTGGTCCGCGTATTCAAGGTCTCCGCCCACGGGTATTCCGTAGGCGAGGCGTGTAACTCGTATGCCCATCGGCTTTAAGAGCCTTGAAATATACATCGCCGTCGCGTCGCCCTCAACCGTCGGATTAGTTGCCATAATAACCTCTTGAACACCGCTGTTTAGCCTTGAAATAAGCTCCTTAATTTTTAAATCGTCGGGACCTATGTCGTTAAGAGGGGAGATAGCTCCGTGAAGAATATGATATGTTCCCTTGTATTCGTTGGTGGACTCCATAGCCATAGCGTCGCGCGGGGTTTCCACAACGCATATAACGCTTTTGTCGCGTCGCTCATTCCTGCAAACGGGGCAAATTTCCTGGTCCGTTAAATTACAGCAAATTTTGCAGTAATGAATTTTTTCGTGCGCTTCGCGTATAGCGTCAGAAAAATCCTCTGCGTCTGTTTTTGACATATTTAATACATAATATGCAAGTCTTTGCGCGGTTTTATAACCGATACCTGGCATTCTTTCAAACTGCTCCACCAATTTATCAAGCGGAGCGACATTATAGCTTGACATCTTTAAAATATTCCCGGAAGATTTATACCGCCTGAGAGCGCTCCCATAGTATCTTCCTTGTCCTGATTAGCGGCTCTCAAAGCCTCGTTTACAGCGGCGATAATAAGGTCCGACAGCATTTCCGAATCATCGGGGTCAATAACTTCGGGTTCTATGTCGATGGATTTTATCTCCATTTTTCCTGTTACGACAACCTTAACAGCGTTTCCGCCTGAGGTTGCGCTGTATTCTTTAGCCTCTAATTCTTCGGTTGCTGTTTCCATAGCCTCCTGCATTTTTTGAGCTTGACGAGCAAGCTGTTGCATATTGCCTGCGCCGCCGCCACCGTATCCTTTGGGTAATCTTGCTTTCATAATTTCATTTGCCTTTCCGCCCGCAAAATAAAGGTTTGAATTTTCTGCGTCCTTACCGCGGGCAAGTAAGGCGCAGTGAAAATTAAAATCAACTGTTTTTTGTTATGACAAAAGTAAACACTTTTCGTTTTTTATTCTTCGGTAAAATTAACGGAGTTTTCTTTTAAACTGTTAATTAAATCATCAAGCGGGTCTTTTTTTTCTTCCTCTTTTTCGGGCTTTTTATAGGGACCCAATTTGTAGACTTTACCTGTAATTTCCTGAATAGCCGTTCGTATATTGGCTCTTTGAGAACCTTCCTTTAAAAGCCTGAAAGGTATCTCGCTTTCGGAGTCAATCAGCAGATAATTTCCGCTTTCATAAGCGTTTGTATTGCTGAATGCCGCGGCGATTCCCTTTGAGTATTTTTTAATATTGTCAACAACCTCTGGCCATTGTCTGAACGGCTTTGCGTTGTTATAAATTTCTTCAAGATTAATTTTCTGAACCGTTTGAACAGTTTTTTCCTCCTCAACAGCGGACTTTTGAGGAGGAGATTGCTCCTCAATTTTAGGAATCTTCGGTACAGACGGGGGAGCGCTTTCCTTTTTATCCTCTGTCAATTTAGTTTCCGTTTGTTCAATCGCTTTTTTATCAGACTTTTCCTGTTTGGGTTCAACAGTTTTTTCTTTAATTTCAACCGTATTTATTGCGCTTTTGGATTTTAACGCTTTTTCAAGCGCAGAAATTCTCGCCGTGAGGGCCTCGTTTGTACCCTCAAGCTCGGGAGAGGAAAGCTTTACAAGCGCCATTTCAAGCTCTGTTTTGTTGCTGTTGCCCTTGCCCATACGCTGATAAGTGTTTTGAAGTATGTCCATAATGTAGACAATTTCTCCGAGCGTCAAATAGTCAGCCTGAGTTTGCGCCTGCTCAAATTCGTCTTCGGACATAATTATATAATTTTTAGGCTTGCTTGTGCATTTTATCATCATCAGACTTCTGAAATGTTCTAAAAGCTCATCGCATAATCTCGCCATATCCTTGCTTTCTTTGTGAAGCTCGCTTAAAACCTCAATCGCTTTTGATGTGTTTTTATTTATGCAAGCCGTCGAAAGCTCAAAAAGATAATCTTTTTGAGCGAGTCCCGCGCAGTTTCTGACAACATCGGTGGTAATATTTGCGCTTATTCCAAGACATCTGTCCATAAGTGAAAGAGCGTCACGCATTGCGCCGTCAGAAATTGCTGAAATCATCATAGCCGCGTCGTCGTCAATGGAGGCGTTCTCATTTTTGGCAACATATTTCAGCCTTTCGCAAATATACTCAGGAGAAATTCTGTTGAAGTCAAAGCGCTGACAGCGTGATAAAATAGTTGACGGAAGCTTGTGAACCTCGGTAGTAGCGAGAATGAATATAACGTGTTCGGGCGGTTCTTCAAGAGTTTTTAAAAGTGCGTTAAACGCCTGGTCGGTCAGCATATGAACCTCGTCAATAATATAAACGCGGTATTTAGCTTTTGCGGGTGTGAATTGAGCCTCGTCAATCACGCCTCTGATATCGTCAATTCCGCGGTTTGACGCCGCGTCCATTTCAACAACATCAAGAATACTTCCGTCGTCAATACCTCTGCAAATTTCACATTCACAGCAGGGTTCACCGTTTTGAGGATTAAGGCAGTTTACGGCCTTTGAGAGTATTTTTGCGCAGGTAGTTTTACCCGTGCCTCTGGAGCCTGTGAAAAGGTACGCGTGGTTAATTCTTCCGTTTTTTACTTCATTTTTAAGCGTTTGTGTTACCTGTGGCTGTCCCGATACGTCATTAAATTTTTGCGGACGCCATTTTCGGTAAAGAACCTGATACAAAATACTCACATCTTTTCATAAGAAAAATTGCAAACCGTAACCGTAAAGTTTACGTTTACGGTATTCGTTTAAATAAGTGAACGACAGACTTACTGCATCGCATCTAAATCATGCTTAATGCTGCTCGGTTCCCCGCCTGACATGGTTCACAGACCTCAATCGTGCAGGGCCTGTCGCTCGCTTATTTAAACGATAGTACACAGGTTTGCAACTACAAAACATTTTAACACATATTTTATTTAAAATCAATAGCTAAAAGCAACGCGGTAATATGTTTTTATAAAAAATTCAGGGTACTCTGTTAATAAAAGGAGATACTGACAAATTCAGTCAGCACCTCCTTTTTAAATGTGTAAAGTTATTTATGATAAATCAGTTATTTATAAGCTTATCTTCGTCGGACCAGCTGTAAAGCTTTCTGATTTCTTTACCGATAACTTCAGCAGGGTGCTCGCTTGCGAGCTTTCTCATAGCGCGGAAGTGAACCTGACCGCCCGCCTCGCTCATATCGAGGAGGAAGTCCTTAGCAAAGGTACCATCCTGAATGTCGGAAAGAACTTTCTTCATAGCTTTCTTTGTATCCTCTGTAATAATCTTAGGACCTGTAACATAGTCGCCGTATTCAGCGGTATTTGAAATTGAATATCTCATACCTGCAAATCCCGACTGATAAATAAGGTCAACAATAAGCTTCATCTCGTGAATACACTCGAAGTATGCGTTTCTCGGGTCATAGCCTGCCTCAACTAATGTTTCAAAGCCTGCCTGCATAAGAGCGCAAACACCTCCGCAAAGCACAGCCTGCTCACCGAAAAGGTCTGTTTCAGTTTCCGTGCGGAATGTTGTTTCGAGTATACCGGCTCTTGCTCCGCCGATACCCGCGCCGTACGCGAGAGCCATATCAAGAGCCTTGCCTGTAGCGTCCTGATGAACGGCAACAAGACAGGGAGTACCCTTGCCCGCCTGATATTCACTGCGAACCGTGTGTCCCGGAGCCTTAGGCGCAATCATTGTAACGTCAACGTCTGCGGGCGGTACAATCTGACCGAAATGAATGTTAAAGCCGTGAGCAAACATAAGCATATTTCCTGCCTCAAGGTTAGGAGCAATGTCTTTTTTGTACATAGAAGCCTGTTTCTCATCATTGATAAGTATCATAATAATGTCGGCTTTTTTAGCGGCCTCAGCGGTAGTATATACCTCAAAGCCCTGTTCCTCGGCTTTTTTCCAGGATTTTGAACCTTCGTAAAGACCGATAATTACATTAGCGCCGCTCTCTTTAAGGTTAAGAGCGTGAGCGTGTCCCTGACTGCCGTAACCGATAACAGCGATTGTTTTTCCCTCTAAAAGCGAGAGGTTGCAGTCTGACTGATAGTAAATTTTTGCGTTTGACATTTTGATTTCCTCCTTGCCGCGTACGCGGTATTTAAAATTAATTTGATACAATATATGTAACTGTGAACTAACCCTGAACAGAGCTTTTGCCTTTATCTATGGCAACTGTACCTGTTCTGACTATTTCACGGATACCATACGGTTTTAAAAGGTCGATAAGCGTAGCGGATTTCTCTACGGTTTCGCAGTATTCAAGCGTAACGGTATTTACCGCAACATCTACAATCTTTGCGCCCATAAGCTCGGAAATTTTGATAACCTCAAATCTCTTCGCCGCGGGACAGTGGATTTTTATAAGACTAAGCTCCCGGCTGATAAATTCTCCCTCGATAAGTCTTTTAACCTTTATAACGGGTATGAGTTTGTTAAGCTGTTTTTCAAGCTGTTCAACGACATATTCGTCGCCGTTCGCTACAATCGTAATTCTCGATACGGTAGGGTCGGCTGTAACTCCGACCGCGAGAGAGTCTATGTTAAAACCGCGTCTTGAAAAAAGACCTGAAATTTTTGACAGAACACCCGCCTGATTTTCAACTAAAATTGATAAAGTATATTTCATAGCTTACCTCACAAAATCGACGGTGTATCGGGGTGAACGTTGCAAACAAGCACAAACGGCTTTTCGCTTTCAACAATATTATGAATATATTTTTCGGCGTCCTCGTTTGAGCTGACGCACGCGCTGTCTATTCCGTAAGCCTTAGCCAACGCTACAATATCGGGAGAGTCATTTAATATAGTAGCCGAATGTCTGCCGTTGTAAAGATTATCCTGTAATTCCCTGACCATACCAAGACGGTAGTTGCGCATTACAATAATTTTAATATTAAGGTTGTTCTGTACGATTGTGGAAAGCTCGTTTAAACTCATCTGAAAGCTTCCGTCACCGCATACAACAACGACGTCGCGCTTTTTAAGTCCGAGCTTAGCGCCTATAGCGCAGGGGATAGAGTAACCCATTGTACCCATACCGCCCGTTGTAAAGAATCTGCCCTCGCGAATACGGAAGTTGTTTGCGCACCAGATTTGATTTTGTCCGACGTCGGCGCAAAGAATGGCTTTGCTTTTAAGCATAGAGCTCAATTTTCCGATTAAGGTTCTCGGCTCCACGTAACCGTCAAAGGTTGAAATTTTGCTTTGATAGTGGGCTTTGAGGTCCTTAACCTGCGCGTCCCACTCGTCGTTTATTTTAAAGTCGCCGATATTCTCAACAAGCTTTTTCATAACGTGATTCATATCGCCGACAATCGGAATATCAACCTTTACGTTTTTGCCGATTTCAGCAGGGTCTATATCAATGTGTATAATTTTAGTGCGTTCGCTCATCTGGTCGGGTGAGGCAATCGCCCTGTCGCCGAGCCTTGCTCCGCAAACTATCGCGAGGTCGGTAATATGGAGCGCCTTATTGGCGCATCTTCTTCCGTGAGTTCCGAGCATTCCGAGATAAAGCGGGTGGTCGCTCGGCATAACGCCGATACCCATCATTGTTGAAAGTACGGGGATTTGCGTCATTTCCGCAAATTTCTGTAATTTTAATTTAGCCCCCGAGCTTAAAACTCCGCCTCCCGATACAATAATAGGACGTTTAGACGATTTTATCAGCTCAATTGCTCTTTTAACCTGAACAGCATGTCCCTTTGTGTTAGGCTTATAGCTTTTAATATTAACGGTTTCGGGATATTCAAAGCTCTCAACGGTATTTTGCTGAATATCCATAGGAATATCAATAAGCACGGGACCCGGACGACCCGTTGAGGCAATATGAAACGCCTCCTTAAAAATTCTCGGAAGGTCTTCGGTTCTTGAAACAAGGTAGCTGTGCTTTGTAAAAGGTTCGCAGGCTCCCGTTATGTCCGCCTCCTGAAAAACGTCACGTCCGAGCAAATCGGAACGAACCTGACCCGTAATCGCAATCATAGGAATTGAATCCATATACGCGGTAGCTATACCCGTAATAAGGTTAGTAGCTCCCGGACCTGAGGTTGCAACGCAAACGCCCGGTTTCATTTTAGCGCGCGCGTAACCGCTTGCGGCGTGCGCGGCGTTTTGCTCCTGACGTACAAGGACATTTTTTATATCGGAATCGTATAATGAATCGTAAAACGGACAAATGGTAGCGCCTGGATAGCCAAAGACGGTGTCAACGCCCTCTGCCTGCAAGCACTTAACCATTATATCTGCTCCGCTTATCATAAAACCTTTCTCCTTAAACCATACTTTCGGACAATAATCCAATATTAAATTTAATTATAGTACAAATTGCAAAGAATGTAAAGTGTTTTTTAAACAGCAAAAGCCTTCTCCGAAAGGGGAGAAGGCTGATTAATACAGATTTATAATTTCGTTTTCAAAAGTCTTGTTGCGTAGAAAACACAAAGCATACATACTCCCGTGTCGGCTATAACGCTCATCCATATTGCCGCTAAGCCGAAGAATGCGAGTATAATAACAACTGCCTTTATTAAAAGCGCGAAAGCGATGTTTGTTTTTACGGTCGTAATCGTTTTCTTTGCTATTTTTACCGCTTTTGGAAGAGATGAAAGGTTGCCCGAGGTTAGCACGGCGTCAGCCGAGGCAATCGCCGCGTCAGAACCCAGCCCCATAGCAAATCCGCAGTCAGCCGCCGCTATAACGGGCGCGTCGTTAATTCCGTCGCCGACAAAGCAAACGCCTTTCTTTTCATCTTTTATCCCGTTTACTATATTAAGCTTATCCTCGGGAACAAGGTCAGAATAACATTTGTTTATTTCTTTTATTTCACTTAAAATCTTATCCGCGTTTTCCTTGTTGTCGCCTGTAAGCAAGACGAATTTTCTGAATCCCTGATTTTTTAAGCTGTGCAAAACTGATTTAACTTCGTTTCGCACCTTATCTTTCAGCTTGAACGCGCCGATTAATTCTCCGTCATAAATCAAATACGCGTCCGCCTTAATTTTAGGCTTGCCGTTAAAAAATCTCTTGCTTACACACCTTACCGATTTACCGTCATAAACAGCGCTTACTCCTAAGCCCGACTGTTCGTTATAGTTTTCCATATTGAGAAATTCCCCATTATAGCTTTCAGCTATTGCCCGGGCAATAGGATGCGTTGAATGTTTTTCAACGCTTGCGGCGATTTTTAATAAATCGTCCTCGCTATAATTCTTAAAGGGAATTATTTTTTCAATAGTTAATTTACCCTCTGTAAGTGTTCCTGTCTTGTCAAAAACCATTGTTTCAGACCGCGCAAGCGCCTCAAGATAACGACCGCCCTTAAAAAGCACGCCGTGCTTAGACGCGCATCCGATACCCGAGTAGTAGGAGAGAGGTACTGAAATTACAATTGCGCAGGGGCAGGACGCCACAAGACATACAAGCCCTCTGTAAATCCATTCGGTTATATTTCCGAGGAAAATCGGAGGAATAAAAGCTATCGCAAGCGATATTAAAATAACAATAGGGGTATAAACTCCAGCGAACCTCGTAATAAGCTTTTCATTTTTACTCTTAGTTATTGAGGCCTCCTCAACAAGCTTTATAATTCTGCTCGCTGTGCTGTCCTCGTAAGCTTTAACTGTTTTAGCCTTTAACAGGTTCGAGCCGTTTACCATTCCGCTCAAAAGCTCCGTTTCTCTTTTTGCCAAAACAGGCATACTTTCGCCAGTTACAGCCGATGTATCAACATTGCTTTCTCCGTCTGTGACAACGCAGTCGAGCGGAATTTTCGCATAAGGCTCAATTATAATTTCCGTTCCGATTTCAACTTCGTCAGCGTCAACGGTTTTTAACAATCCGTTTTCAATAATAACAGCTTCGTCCGATTGAATGTTGGCGAGCTTTTCGATACTTCTGCGTGAGTTTTCAACCGCTTTGTCTTCTAAAAGCTCTCCTATTCCGAAAAGAATAGTAACCATTGCTCCCTCAACAAATTGCCCTAAACAAAATGCCGATATTACAGCGACGGTCATTAAAGTAGTTTCGTCAATATGAAACTTAAACAAGGACTTAACTCCCGAAATAAAAACATTATAACCCGAAAGCACAATCGCGGCGGCGCTGAATACCGCGACAAGAATTTCGTTTATTTTTATAACGTCAAGAATAATCGCGGTTATCGCAAAAGCAACAGCAATAAAAAGAAAAGTGTTTTGCAGTTTTGATTTATTATTATGTTCGTGAGAATGTCCGTGATTAGCTTTACAATCATCGCGCGCGCAGTCGTGACATCTGCTTTTTTCTTCATAATGACTTTTATGTTTTTCTTCCGCTTTGCTTACGGTGACTCCGTCTTCAATTCGGTCGGCAATTTTTTGGACTTTTTCGATTAAATTGTCGTTCTGCGGGTGACTGAAATAAAGTGATTTAGTCGCAAATACCAGACTTACGTTCTCGAATCCGTCCGTTTCGGAAATTGCCTTTTCAATTTTGCTTGCGCAGTGGGCGCAGTCAAGACCGTTTAAAATAAGTTTATATTTCATATTCTACTCCAATACGTGGTCTAATCCCATTTCAATAACCTTTTTAACGTGGTCATCGTCAAGACTATAATAAATCTGTTTGCCTTCTCTTCGGATTTTAACGAGCTTATTTGTGCGGAGCACTCTGAGCTGGTGGGAAATTGTGCTGTGCTCCATATTAAGCAGTTGGGCAATTTCGCCGACTGAATGTTCGTCTTCAAAAAGCGTATACATAATTCTAAGCCTTGTGGAATCGCCGAATACTTTAAATAAGTCCGCTAACTCAAAAAGTATTTCTAATTCGGGAATACTGTTTTCTTTTTCCATAATAACCTCCCAAAATTAAAATAATTGAACATATGAATAATTGTTCATATGTTAAACATATTTTATCATCATATTATATGAATGTCAATAGAAAAGTTGTAAATAATTAAAATAAATGTAAAAAATAAGAATTAATTAGAAAAAATAAGTATTATTGAGAATGAGGGAGTATTTGTTATAAAAAAGAGTTAAATTTGACTTTTTTTGACTTTGACTTTTTCTGACTTTAGCTCTATAATCAAATCAACAAAGGTCAAATAAAGTCAAACAAAATTATATTTGACCCCAAGGAGATGAGAAAAATGCGTATGAGTGATTTAGTCGCCCAGCATATTTTGGCTATGCTTGAAGAACAAAACGGAAATGCCGAAATCAGAAGAAACGAGCTTGCTAACGCTCTCGGCTGTGTGCCAAGCCAAATTAACTATGTAATAACATCACGGTTTACTCCCGAACAGGGCTATATTGTTGAAAGCCGGCGCGGAGGCGGAGGTTATATACGCATAACCCGGGTTAAAATGGATAAAAGCACGGCTGTTATGCATATAGTTAATTCAATAGGGGAAACGCTTGATAAAGCTACTGCCGAAATAATGATTAAAAATATGTATAATCAGTCAATAATAGATTTACAGACTGCCCGTCTTTTAGCCTCGGCGCTGTCGGAGCGTGTATTTAAGGAAATACCGCAAAACATTCGTGATATTCTCAGAGCGAGAATTTTTAAAAATATGTTGCTTAGTATTATAAGGAGCTGATATTATGAAATGTCAAAAATGTAAAAAGAATACCGCAGATACTCATATTAAGCGCGTTATTAACGGTGAATTTGAGGAGTATCATCTTTGCAGTGAGTGCGCAAAAGAAATGGGATACACAAATGTATTCTCAAATCTTGCCGAAGGATTTGCAAGCGATTTTAATTCGCTTTTCGGAAGCTTCTTTGAAAACGCGCTTCCCGCAAGAACCCAGGCTACGCGTTGCGAAACCTGCGGTACAACCTATAACGATATAGCAAGAACAGGTATGATGGGCTGTGCCGATTGCTACGATGTTTTTGCTGACAGAATACTTCCGACAATAAGACGCGTACACGGTAACACAACCCATTGCGGAAAGAACAGCTCAAACAATAAATCAAAAAAAGTTGAAGAAAAGTCGGAAGATGTTAAAACATCCGAGCTTGAAAATTTAAAAGCAGAGCTTGATAAAGCCATTAAAAATCAGGAGTTTGAAAAAGCCGCGGTGCTTCGTGATAAGATAAAGGAAAAGGAGGATAACAATGAGTAACGTAATAATGCAGACAAGAATAAGACTTGCCCGAAATCTGAAAAAATACCCTTTCCCTTGCAGACTGAATACAGCTTTAAAAAATGAGGTGGCAGAGGAAATTATCAAGGCTGTGAAAAACAGCAATTCCCCATTGGCAAATGAACTTGATGTGCTTTATGTAAAGGATTTAACGGAGCCTCAGCGCATTTCACTCGTTGAACAACATCTTGCAAGTCCTGAATTTGTCAGCGATTCCGCGGGCAGAGCGTTGATTATCTCAAAAGACCGAACAATGAGCATTATGATAAACGAGGAGGACCATATAAGACTTCAGATTTTAAAAAAGGGATTCGACCTTGATAACGCCTATGATATAGCGGATAAACTCGATACTCTTCTTGACGAAAACCTCGACTTTGCTTTTGACGAAAAGTTGGGTTACCTTACTCAGTGCCCGACTAATCTCGGCACGGGAATGAGGGCGTCTGTAATGCTCCATCTTCCTGCTTTGAAAAGCAGTAAGGCTATAGGACGTATCGCGGGCAATCTCTCAAAATTAGGACTTACAATAAGAGGAGCCTACGGTGAGGGAAGCGAACCGCAGGGAGCAATGTATCAGCTTTCAAATCAGGTAACTCTCGGAATTTCCGAAAAGTCCGCGATAGAAAATCTGAAAAATATTGCCGAACAGCTTGTAAATCAGGAGCTTCAGGCTCAAAAGCGTATGTGCGAAAGCTTAGAAACTCAGGACAGCATTTTAAGAAGTCTCGGCATACTAAAAACAGCAAAGCTTATAACCTGTAAGGAAAGCCTGGAGCTTCTTTCAAACGTGCGCTTCGGTATAACCGGCGGCGTAATCAAAGACGTGGATATTGAAACCGTAGACACGCTTATAAACGATGTTCAGCCTGCGACTATGATTGTAAATAAAAAAGAAAAAATACCACCGCACGAGCGTGATATATTAAGAGCAGAAATTTTAAACAGCAGACTCAACTGACTGTTGAGCATAAAATGACAAAGGAGGAATTCGTATGTATGAATTTAAAAACTTTACCCAAAAGGCTAACAAAGCTTTAAACCTCGCTATGACTTGCGCGGGCGAAATGGGACATACCTATATCGGTACCGAGCATCTCCTTCTCGGTCTTATTAAAGAGGGGAGCGGAGTTGCCGCTACCACTCTTTCTCAAGCGGGTTTGGATGCCGACGAGCTTGAAAACAGAATAAAAGAAACCACGGGTACGGGCGCGCCGATAACTCTTTCACCGAACGATTTTACGCCCCGAAGCAAGCGCGTTATGCAAAATGCAGTTATAATAGCGTCGCGTCTCGGCAGTAATTATGTGGGAACGGAGCATCTGCTTTTCAGCATTATGCAGGAAACCGACAGCTACGCGTACAATTTCCTGACAGAACTTGGGGTAAATCTCAATGCTGTTATGGATACCGCGGAGGATTATGTCGGTGATGAAAACCGCTCCGAGGGTAACCCGAAAAGCAATACAAAGGGTCTTGATAAATTTGGAAGAGATTTAACCTCCGCCGCGAAGAAAGGTGAAATTGACCCCGTAATCGGACGTGAAAAAGAAATTGAAAGAGTAATTCAGATTCTTTCACGCCGTACAAAAAACAATCCCGTTCTTATCGGCGAGCCGGGCGTAGGTAAAACCGCCGTTGCCGAGGGACTGGCGCTTAAAATTGTCGAGGGGCAGGTTCCCGAAATCCTCCGTGATAAGCGGATAGTAAGCCTTGACCTCACGGGAATGGTAGCGGGAGCCAAGTACCGCGGAGATTTTGAGGAAAGAATTAAAGAGGCCATTGACGAGGTTAAAAAATCAAAGAACGTTATTCTCTTTATAGACGAGCTCCATACAATTGTGGGCGCGGGCTCCGCCGAGGGCAGTACCGATGCGGCAAATATTTTAAAGCCTTCGCTCGCAAGGGGAGATTTTCAGGTAATAGGTGCGACGACAATTTCAGAGTACAGAAAATATATCGAAAAGGACGCGGCTCTGGAAAGACGTTTTCAGCCTGTTAATGTCGGAGAGCCGAGCGAGGAAGAAACAGTTCAGATTTTAGAGGGACTGCGCGACCGTTATGAGGCGCACCACAAGGTGAAAATTACCGATGAGGCTATTAAAGCGGCGGTAAGTCTTTCGGCAAGATATATTTCCGACAGATTTCTCCCTGATAAGGCAATTGACCTTATTGACGAGAGCGCCTCAAAGGTAAGGCTTAAAAGTCTTACAACTCCCGAAAGCTTAAAAGAGCTTGAAGAAAAGGTTAAAAATCTTGAGGCTGAAAAGGCGAGCGCTGTAAATGAACAGGAATTTGAACGCGCCGCAAAAATCCGTGACGAGCAGAAATCAGTCAGCAAACAGCTTGAAGAAGAAAAACAAAAGTGGCAGGAAAATCAGAACAGCGCGACAGGCGAGGTGACCGCCGAGAATATCGCGCAGGTAGTTTCCCAATGGACTGGAATACCCGTTGTAAGACTGACCGAGGAGGAGAGCGACAGACTTCTGAAAATGGAAGACGTTCTCCACGACAGAGTAGTAGGCCAGGACGAGGCTGTTAAAGCCGTTGCAAGGGCTATCCGCCGAGGCAGAGTGGGGCTTAAAGACCCCAACCGTCCGATAGGCTCGTTTATCTTCTTGGGACCTACGGGCGTAGGAAAAACCGAGCTGTGCAAGGCTCTCGCCCAGGCTATGTTCGGCGATGAAAACGCTATGATTCGTCTTGATATGTCGGAGTTTATGGAAAAGCATACGGTTTCAAAGCTTATCGGCTCGCCTCCTGGATATGTAGGCTTTGACGAGGGAAGCCATTTTACCGAAAAGGTAAGAAGAAAACCGTATTCCGTAATTCTCTTTGATGAAATTGAAAAGGCGCACCCCGACGTTTTCAACACTCTGCTCCAGATTCTTGACGACGGCAGATTAACGGATTCGCAGGGAAGAACGGTTGACTTTAAAAATACCGTAATAATTATGACGAGTAATGTCGGCGCGCGTCTGATTACCGAAAAACAGAACAGCCTCGGTTTTGCTGATAACAAGGACGAGGAAAACGAGAATATTAAGGAAATTGTAATGGGAGAGCTGAAAAAAACATTCCGTCCCGAGTTTTTAAATCGAATCGACGACATAATTGTGTTTAATAAGCTTTCTCAAAGCGAGATTAAAGAAATTGCGGGAAAAATGCTTGAAAATCTTAAAAAGCGTCTTAAAGCCATAGAGGTTGACGTTGACTTCACCGACAACGCGATAACCGAAATAGCAAACGCGGGCTATGATGAAAGCTACGGAGCGCGTCCGTTAAGAAGGGCTATTACAAGTAAAATTGAGGACGAACTCTCCGAGCGTATTTTAGACGGTACGGTTAATAAAAATACAAAAATCACCTGCGATTATAAAGACGGAAAGTTTGTTTTTGAGTAATCACATATATCCGCGTCAGACAATGCGGTCCCTCTCTGAAGTTTAATATTCCTCATAAGTTCGTGCCTCTATTTTACTTTGGATAGGATAGGTTCTGCTATATGCTATTGAAAAAGGAAACGTATGATAGAAAACTATTAATTCTATCATACGTTTCCTTTAAAATTAAAAAAATGCGTTGTTTTAGGCTTTAACTATTATTCCGCAGGCGATTTTTTCTCCCGCGTCGCCCGACGGCTGAGTTTTAAAATCATCGGGATTGTCGTGAATAATAAGCGCGTTTCCGATTATATCGCTTATCTTAAATCTGTCAGTCACAAAAGCCAAATACGCGTTTCCTTCCGCTGAAATCAACGGCGGAAAATCTCCCGAGTGTTCGGGATGCGGAGAATTTTTCGGGTTATAATGCTCTCCTGCATTTAAGAATTCGTCCTCGCTGTTTCCCGTACAGCTTTTTCCGTTGTGAAGATGAAACGCAAAAAAACCTGTTTCGGTTTGAGGCAGATTTTCAGCGCTTATCACTACAAGTACGCCGTTTGGGAGCTGATAGAAAAGCGCCTCGGCGAAAAGGCTTGGATTTTTCTCTCCGCCTCTTATATACGCTTTTGCGCTTTCTTCGTGATACATCTGTATTTTTGCAAGCTCGTTTTCCTTATAAGTAAATATCATAATACCACCCAATGTATATTATGACGTAATTATTTTTACCGTGCGGTTATTTTTTAAAATATATTGTCTAAAATCTAATAATATGGTAAAATTTATAACATATTATATTTTCAGGGGTAATTATGTTAAAGAATTTTAAGGGAAATTTGATACTTCTTTTTACGGCTGTAATTTGGGGAAGCAGTTTTGTCGCTCAAAGCGAGGGTATGGATTATGTACAGCCGTTTACATATAACGCAATAAGAATGATTATCGGCGGTATGACGCTTGTACCTGTAATTTTATGCTTTAAATTTTTTTCAAGAAAATCAGAACCCAAAAAATCGGTTAATATTAAAACAACCCTAATCGGGGGAGCTTTATGCGGACTCGCCCTTTGCGCCGCAAGCGCCCTTCAACAGGTCGGTCTTGTTTCCACAACCGCGGGAAAATCGGGATTTGTTACCGCTTTATACGTTATTATTGTTCCGATATTACAGCTTATACTCGGGAAAAATCAGCCGAAAAAAATTTGGATATGTGTAATTTTTGCAATAATCGGTTTCTATCTTTTATGTATAAACGGAGATTTTACAGTGTCAATCGGCGACCTGTTAACTCTTGCCTGCGCGTTCATATTTGCGCTCCACATTATTATAATCGACCGCTTTCTTGAAAAGGGCGCGGACGCAATGATAATGTCGTGTATTCAATTTTGGGTGACGGGAATTATTATGCTCGTGTGTATGTTTATGTTTGAAACTCCGAATATAAACGATATTTTTAGAGCGAGATATACAATTTTATATACGGGCGTTTTATCCTGCGGTGTTGCGTACACCCTGCAAATTGTCGGCCAGCGTTATACTGCCCCGACAGTCGCAACCCTGATTATGAGCTTAGAGTCGGTATTTGCCGCAATATCAGGCTGGCTGATTCTCGGAGAACAGCTTGCGCTTAAAGAATTTTTCGGTTGCGTTTTAGTGTTTACGGCTGTAATAATTGCGCAGATTGATATTCCCAAAAAACATATTAAATCCGATTAAATATATTTTGAGTAAAAAATAAAGCGGGCGCTTTTAATGCGCTCGCTTAAATTATGACAATCTTTTAGATTTTATGCGCTAACGCTCTCGAAAGCCACGCGTCGCCTACGTCCATCGCAACGAATAATCCCTGCTTTTCGCTTGATTTTACAAGCTGGCGTCTTGGAGAAAGACCAGGGTCAGTCGCCATAAGCTGAACGGCGACCTTATCGGCAACCTCAACTCCGTTAACCTCGCGTTTGCTTTTGATTACGAGGTGTATTACATACTCATCGTCCATATTTCCGTAGTATAATTCATCTCCGCAACGCACGAGCGGTTTTCCCTTATATGTCGGGAATTTCTGCTTTTCAGACACAAGCGTCAATCCTTTCGTTATTCTAAATTTAAGTATGATTTCACAAGTGCTTCCAACAAATCATCTCTGTCAATTCGGCTTATAAGATTTCTCGCATTGTTGTAAGTTGTGATATAAGTGGGGTCCTCGGAGAGAATATATCCGACAATTTGATTGATAGGGTTATAGCCTTTTTCCTCAAGCGCGCGGTAAACCGTATTAAGCGTAAGCTTAATCTGGTCGTCCTTATTGTCGTCTAACGAGAAAACCATCGTCTTATCCAACATATGGAAACACCTCCATTTCAAAACTCTAATTCATTATCATTCTAACACACTTGTTTATTTTAGTCAAGAATTTTATATATACAGGTAAAAGCAATGCCGGACAGATGTTAAATAACATTTGTCCGACATTAGTTTATGTTCTTAAATTAACTCCGATATTTTTAAGATTATCAATAACCTTATCCATAATATTCTGAACCTCATCAGATGAAAGAGTTCTCTCATTTGAGGAAAATTCAAATCTTATTGTAATACTGTGGATAGTGTCCGTGTCGTAGGTATCTACGATTTTTGTATCTTTAAGAATATTTTCGCCTAAGCCCTCCCAGCATTTCGCAAGCTTGCTGAAGAACGTACCCGATTTTAACTCAAGACTTAAATCATAGGTCATCGGCGGGAATTTTGAAGGCTCGCTGTAGCTTATGCCAGCGTTCTCGGATTTTGCGAATTTTTGAATATCAATTTCGGCAAAAACGACATTTCCCTTCTTGTCAATCTTTTTAGAAACGACGGGGTGAACTATACCGATTTTACCGATAACCTCACCGTCAAGGATAATTTCGTTTAAGTTAACAGGGTGTTCATAGCTGTGCTCTGCTTTAGCCGTATTAAATGTAAGCATCTTGTGTTTAATATCGTCTGTTACAGATGCCAAAATATCTCTCAGCTTAAAGTAGAGCGTTTTTATATTTTCGTTTTTGCTATAGAGCGTAACACCGAGCTTTTTCTTTTCTATACAAAGATTATTTTCATCTACGCCCTCTACAACCCTGCCGATTTCAAATATGCCGAAGCTTTGAGCATAGCCGATATTTGTTTTAACCTGGCAAAGCTGTGTCGGAATAATTGAACGCCTCAGAGTTTCGATATTCGGATTAGTCGCGTTTGCAAGTTTTATATTTTCCTCTACCGGTATTCCAAGCGCTTTCTGCTCGTCATTATAAGCCCATACATACGAGTGCAACTCGTGGAGATTGTATTTTTTAACTAAAATATCTTTAATTTTCTCCTCGTCGCTCTTTACTCTGTCCATTCTGACAGGATACAGGGGTGAACGTGTAGTATTGATTTCAAAATTATCGTAGCCGTAAATTCTCGTGATTTCCTCGATAATATCCGCTTTAATTGTAACGTCCTTTGTTGCTCTCCAGCTCGGAACGTCAACTGTAAACTGTGCGCCGTCAAGTTTTGCCTTAAAGCCTAAAGAAGTCAGGGTTTTTATAATCTCATCGTCGGAAATTTCAATACCCGTATACTTGTCGACAAAAGCCTTGTCAAACGAAAGCGTAACGTCGTCATACTTGTATGCGTATTCGTCAGTCAAAGAGCTGACAACCTTAATACCGCCGTCATACTCTTTTAAAAGCTTAACAAAACGCGCGATTGCAACGTCGGTCATCTCGGGGTCGAGGGATTTCTCATAACGCATAGAAGCGTCTGTCCTGTGGGCAAGTCTGACTGTCGATTTGCGGATTGAAGCCGCGTCAAAGGTTGCCGACTCCAGCGTAAGGGTTGTAGTATCGTCAACGATTTCCGAGTCAAGTCCGCCCATAATACCCGCGATTGCGACAGGGGTATTATCGTTGCAAATCATAAGCGTATTCTCGTCAATATTTCTTTCAACTCCGTCAAGTGTTTTAAATGTGAAAGGCTTTTCAAAGCGTTTAATTCTGATTTTTCCGACTTTTCTTGAGTCAAATGCGTGCATCGGCTGACCCATTTCAAGCATAAGATAGTTTGTCAAATCGGCAAGGAAGTTAATTGCTCTCATACCGCAGTAGTAAAGCCTTATCCTCATATTAACGGGGCTTACGTTTCGGGTGATGTTCTCAACCTGCAAGCAGGAGTATCTGTAGCAAAGCGGGTCCTCGATTTTCATATCAATCTTTTTAAGCCCGTCATACTCCTTCAAATCAACTGTATCAAGCGCCCTCAAAGGTCTTCCCGCGAGAGAGGCGAACTCGCGCGCGATTCCGTAATGCCCCCAAAGGTCGGGACGGTTTGTGAGAGATTTGTTGTCAACCTCAAATACAATATCGTCAATCTCGTAAATATCCTTTAAATCTGTGCCGTTTTTAACGTCGTCGTCAATTTCCATAATGCCCGAGTTGTCGTCGCTTATTCCTATTTCCGCCTCGGAACAGCACATACCGTTTGAGTCGTATCCCGCAAGCTTTCTCGGAGAAATTGTAATATCGCCGATTTTGGCTCCGACTTTGGCAAAAGCTGTTTTTAAACCGACCTTAACGTTCGGCGCTCCGCATACAACGTCAACCAAATCGTCTTCGCCTGTGTCGACTTTTAAAAGGTGAAGCTTTTTGCTTTCGGGGTGGTCAAGTACAGACTTAATTTCCGCCACAACAACTCCGCTTAAATTACTTCCTTTATAAAAGATTTCATTTTCAACCTCGGCGGTGGATAAGGAGAATTTTTGAATAAGCTCTACCTTGTCAAGACCGTCTAAGTCAACAAAATCCGAAATCCAATTCATTGATAAAAACATAGCTTTTCCTCCTTATTCATCATCTGTAAACTGCGATAAAGCTTTCAGGTTTCCGCTGTTTAAATCCCTTATGTCTTTAACGCCGTACTTCATCATAACAAGTCTTGTAAGGCCGAGTCCGAACGCAAAGCCCGTATATTTCTCGGGGTCAACTCCGCCTTCTTTTAATACCTCGGGGTGAATCATACCGCAGGGGCAAAGCTCCAGCCAACCGCTCCTGTTACAGCTCGGACAGCCCGAACCTCCGCAGATAAGACAGTTAATGTCAAGCTCAAATCCGGGCTCGACAAAGGGGAAAAAGCCGGGACGAAGTCTTACCTTTATATCCTTTCTGAACACCTCGGAAAGCATAGTTTTCATAAAGTAGATGAGGTTTGAGATGCTTATGTCCTTATCGACCATAACACCCTCCATCTGGAAGAAGGTGTTTTCGTGAGTAGCGTCGGTCGCCTCGTTTCTGAAACAGCGTCCGGGGAAAATTGCCTTAATCGGGGTGCCGTTTTCAATAAGCCTTTTTCCGTATTTTTTTATGATAGCGTTTTGAGCGGCAGAGGTTTGGGATTTTAAAAGCTGACCGTTTTCAAGGTAGTAGGTATCCTGCATATCTCTTGCGGGATGATGCTTTGGAATATTCAGCGATTCAAAACATTCGTAGTCGGTTACAACCTCGGAATAATCCTCAACTGTAAAGCCCATTGACTTGAATATTGTTTCGCATTGTCTTTGAACTAAAGTAATCGGATGATACGAGCCTCTTGCAAGGTCCGGCGGGGTAGTAATGTCAAATTGAGGCATAGCGTCAATTTCAGCTTGAATTTCTTTTTCTTTAAGCTCCTTTGTTTTTGCCTCAATCGCTTGAGCGACCGAGCCCTTAAGCTCGTTTACCTTTTTACCAAATTCCTTTTTTTCCTCGTTTGAAAGGTCCTTCATACCCTTTAAAAGACCCGTAACACTGCCTTTTTTTCCGAGATAAGAAACTCTGATCTTATCAAGGTCAATCAGGTTCTGAATTTTTGAAAGCTCTGTTTCAAGATTTTGTTTCAGGCTAATAATCTTATCGTCCATAATTACCTCCATAATTATAAAAATAAAAGTCCCTTTGAAAATCTCAAAGGGACGAATAAAATCCGCGGTACCACCCTGTTTTTTGCGCCGTAAAGAGCAAACACTCCGTTGACCTGTAACGGTGTCAGCCGTTGAAGCCTACTGTAAAATTCAGCCTCACCACTCAAAAGGGAACTTCATACTTTCAGCTAAGATGCGCGTTTTCAGCCAAGACGCACATTCTCTTTGCGTAGCGTTTGAAAATACTACTTTCTTTGTCATCGTGTTATCTTTGTGTATTTTACCATTTTAATTTCAAATATGCAAGAGTTTATTGAAAAAATTTGGCTGTTATGATATTATATTCAGTAGTTTACTGTTAAGGAGTTTAAAATGAACGATATATTTATAGAACAGCTTGTTAAGAAAAAGAGAACAGTCAAGGACCGCGTAGTATTTATTGCGGTAATATTGGCGGTAATTCTTATTCCGCTTACTTTTATTATTTTAGCGACGCAAAAGCTGATTTTAGCTTATTTTGTCTATATCGCAGTCTTTCTTTTATTTTTCGGAATTTGGTTTATATGGTACGTTCGCTCTCACCAGAACATTGAGTTTGAATATCAGGTTGTCCAAGACACATTGGTAGTAAGTAAAATTATCGCAAAGCGCAAGCGCAAGGAAATAATGAAACTTGATGTTCGTACAATTGACCGTCTTTTAAAGGGAGATGACCCCGAGCTTAAAAAACTGAATTTTGTTAAGGTTTATGACGCGGCTAAACAATCGTTTAAAGACTCCGACACAACCTACGCCGTTTATCAGCACGCTGTTCACGGACGGTGCGCGCTGATGTTCACCCCTAACGAGAAAGTTTTAAATTCTATGAAACCTTATCTGAAAAAGGATATTGTACTGAAAGTTTTTTATAACAGAGGCTGATTTATGTATTGCCAGATTGATAAAAACCTTGTACGCTCCGCAATAAAAAAACGCAGGCCCGACTCTGATAAAACAACTATCGGAAGTCTGCTCTCGATTTGCGGCAGTTATTCTATGGCGGGCGCGGCGATAATGTCTGCAAAATCCGCGCTTAGAAGCGGAATCGGACTTTTAAAGCTTGCTGTTCCTAAGTCTGTTTATCCGATAGTTGCGCCTGTTGTTCCGGAGGCGGTTTTTTATCCTGTTGAGGATAATTTTCTTTCAGATTTTGACTTTATTGAAAAATCGAAATATTGCCGCGCAATACTTATCGGATGCGGTCTTTCGGTAAATAACGCGACGAGAGAATTGGTCGAAAATGTAATACTTAAAAGTGAAATTCCGCTTGTATTAGATGCCGACGCACTTAATATAGTTTCTGAAAACACTTCGATTTTGCCAAAAGCAAATGTTCCGATTATAATTACACCGCACGACAGGGAATTTGCGAGAATGCTCGGATGCTATCCCGAAATGCTAAACGGGAAAAGGGAGGAGCTTTCGCTCAAATTTGCCGAACGTTACGGAGTTATTGTCGTTTTGAAAGGTCATAAAACCGTTGTCGCGAATCCCGACGGAGATGTTTTGTATAACGAACAGCTCGGAAACGCGGGAATGGCAACGGGAGGCAGCGGAGATGTTTTGGCAGGAATTATCGCGTCCCTTATTGCGCAGGGCTTTGACTGCTTCAAATCAGCCTGCAGCGGTGTGTATATTCACGCTTTGGCAGGCGATATTGCAAAAGAAAAATTCGGCGAAATTTCGATGCTTCCGACCGATATTATCGACTGCCTTCCGAATGCTTTTAAAATGATTGATAATTATTAGAAATATAACATATAATTCAGCAGAGGTGATTTTATGAAAAAAATACCCCTGCTGTTTTTTTGCGTAATTTTTCTTTTTTGCGGGTGTTCAAGGGAGCCTAAACCGCCTGAAAAAAGCTTTTCAAGTAAAATTTCTGCGTCGTTAAACGGCATAAAAATTAAAGCTGATATAACTTCAAATTCAAGCGACTTTATAACTGTAAAATTAAAATCCCCCGAGTGCCTTAACGGCTATACTTATTCATATAAGGACGGTAATTTTAAAATTTCCTATAAAAATTTCAGGATAAAAGCCAACGGAAATTATATTCCGAATACTTCATTTCCGCAGATAATTTACAACGTAATCCGAAGTATGAAAATAGAGGATAACTGCGTTTATCAGGGCGAATACAATTCCCTCGCAAAATTCAGGGGAAGATGTGACAGCGGAAAATATACTCTCACAACCGATTTTTCAACGGGACTTATAAAAGAAATTTCCATAAAAGAAAATAAATTTGATGCAAAATTCACAAATACAAAACCGATAAATTAATTTCACCATACTCGCGTAAAAAAATAATATATTAGCGGTACTAAGTATAAAAATTTCCAAAACGGTAAAAATACTGATAGAATAAATTTTGGAGGTAAAACCGTGAGTATAAAACGTGGAGATATTTTTTACGCGGATCTTTCACCCGTAGTCGGTTCGGAACAGGGCGGAATAAGACCTGTTTTGATAGTACAGAATAATATCGGAAACCGCTACAGCCCGACAGTAATCGCCGCCGCTATAACAAGCCAGCAGTCAAAAGCAAATCTTCCGACTCATATTCCGATTGTAGCCGATAACTGCGGACTTTCAAAGGACAGCGTCGTTTTGCTTGAACAGATAAGAACTATAGATAAACAACGTCTGAAAGAGCGTATGGGTTCTGTTGACGAAAACTCGATGAATCGGGTTAACGACGCAATTTCAATCTCATTCGGACTTCAATAGTTTACATACCCGAGTTTTCTCGGGTATTTTTAATATAATAAAAGATTATTAAAAGCAATTAAAGAAATATTTTAAAATTCAAAAAATTTGAAACTTTTTTGTTTGTTTTTGACACTAAATATATGAAGTAAAAATTTTTGAGGATTATTATGACTAAAAAAAAGATACCAAATATTATTAATAAAATATTTTCAGTAATATTCTTTTTGTTATTTGCGGGACTTTTATATCTGATTATAAATAATGGTTACGAAAATCAACGCGACAAAAATCTTATAAACTGCACATTTTCACAGCATATTAATATAATTTTATCGTTTATTCTCATAACGACAGTCTTTATCGTGATATATCTGACGTATAACCGCGTATATAACCGTTTGCAAGCAGATAAAATTATCAGTAAAAATTATTATACACATCTTATAATTATAACTGTATGCGCTTTAATGTTCATTTTCCAGCTTGCGTTTGGTTATCTTCTCGCGAATCAACCTGTAACCGATTTGCAGATTTTAAACGGTTTTTCGGCTGATTTCGCTCAAAACGGAAATTTCGACTTAATTCGTTCAGGTTATATGGACCATTATATGATTAAGTATCAGAACAATTTTGCCATTCTTTTCATCCTGTCATTCATATATCGTATAAGCTATCTTCTGACAGGCTCAATTTCCGCATATCTCCCTGTAATAGTAAATACACTCGCTATTAATCTTTCGGTAATTTTAACTGTATTTTTGTCAAGAAAGCTTTTCGGCGACCGCAAAGCATTTTTTACGCTTTTTCTTTGTGTAATTTTCGCGCCGTTTTATACCTACACCGCTTTTTATTATACAGATTCTCTTTCTATGCCTTTTGCAGTCGGTTCAATTTATCTTTTCGTATATGCTTTCAAATGTGAGGAAAAGCGTAAAAAATATATTCTGACCGCTTTGTGCGGGGGCCTGATATTTTTAGGTTTTGAACTAAAGGGAAGTATCATTATTATTCTTGTAGCCGTTCTTATTTATATTGTATTGAAGCTTAGTTTAAGACGCGCCGCTATACTCGCGCTGACAGTTTTATTCGGATTTATTATGATTTCAGGCATATACAGTACAGCTTTCGCAAGGGCGGGAATTGTTTCAAACGAGATGTCCGAAAGATACCAGTACCCTTATACTCATTGGCTGATGATAGGTCTTAAAGGTTACGGACAATACACAAAGAGCGACAGTCAATACACCCATTCATTTTCTAATAAAGAATTAAAAACAAGCGCCAACATAAAGAAAATAAAGCACCGCATAGAAAAATTCGGATTGAACGGAATGATAAAACACCTCGGAAAAAAGGCTGTGTGGACTTGGCAGGACGGAACGTATTATATCTCACATCATATAGAAAAACCGCTTCATAAAAATCTTCTGCACGACTTTGTGCTTAAAAACGGCCCTAATCATTTCATTTTCTATGCGTACAGCTGTGCGTTTCAGTTGTTTTTAATATTAATGATGATTATATCGTCTTTTAAAGCGATTAGAAACCCAAAACCCGATTTTATGACGCTTCTAAGACTGATAGTATTCGGAGCGTTTCTGTTTTTTCTGATGTGGGAAACACGCTCGCGTTACCTTTATAATTTGACGCCGTTGTTTATAATTCTGTCCGTAGACGGACTCAGCTGTATTTGTGATGGAATAAGTAAAAAATTAAGCCGTTCAGAAATTAAAATCTGAACGGCATATTTATATAATTTTAAACGTCAGCGATTTGTCTTAAAAGCTGTTCTGTTTTGTCGGTGTTTTCCCATTTAACATCAGCGTCTTCTCTTCCCATATGACCGTAGGCGGCAACGGGAAGATATGAAGTATTCCTTAAATCAAGCTCTCGGATAATTGACTGCGGACGGCAGTCGAAAACCTTTTTCACCGCTTTTGAAAGCTTTTCGTTGCTGTACTTTCCCGTACCGAAGGTATCCACCATAATTGAAACGGGTTTAGCAACGCCTATTGCGTACGCAAGCTGAACCTCGCATTTTTTTGCAAGCTTGGCGGCAACGATATTTTTAGCGATATACCTCGCGTAGTATGCCGCGCTTCTGTCAACCTTTGTCGGGTCTTTACCGCTGAAGGCTCCGCCGCCGTGACGTGAAAATCCGCCGTATGTATCAACAATAATTTTTCTTCCCGTAAGTCCCGCGTCGCCGACAGGACCTCCGATTACGAACCTTCCCGTCGGGTTGACAAATATTTTGGTATTTACAAAAAGGTTTTTCGGTATAATCGGTTCTATTACATACTTAACAATATCATCTCTTATTTGTTTTAGCGTAATATCCTCGTCGTGCTGTGAGGAAACAACGACTGTATCAACTCTGATGGGAATATCGTCATCATACTCGATTGTAACCTGTGTTTTTCCGTCAGGGCGGAGATAGGGGAGGGTTCCGTCTTTTCGTACTTTAGCAAGCTGTTTTGCAAGCTTATGAGCAAGTGAAATCGGCAGAGGCATAAGTTCCTTAGTTTCATCGCAGGCATATCCGAACATCATTCCCTGGTCGCCGGCGCCGATTTGATTATCGAAGTCTTTTTCACCGTCTTTAACCTCAAAGCTTTCATTTACACCCATAGCTATATCCGCGCTTTGTGAGTCAATTGACGTAAGAACGGCGCAGGTGTTTCCGTCAAATCCGCATTCGGGATTATCGTATCCTATATTATTGATAACTTCTCTCGCTATTGAGGGAATATCAACGTAGCACTCGGTAGAAATTTCTCCCATAACGTGAACCATACCCGTAGTAGCCGTAGTTTCACAAGCGACGTGAGCATTTTTATCCTGTTTTAAAATCGCATCGAGTACAGCGTCGGAAATCTGGTCGCACAATTTATCGGGATGACCCTCCGTAACCGACTCGGAGGTAAATAAAAACTTAGCCATATAAACTTCCTTTCAAAAAAATCACCGTTCAGCCGAACGGTGATAAAAATACTCATCTTTCGGTAATACCGCAGGAATTAGCACCTTGCAACAGCAGGTTGCCGGACGTCACAGGGCCTGACCCTCGGTCACTCTTGATAAGTCTGTTAAATTCTGTATGTAATTATATATCAGATGTATTATTTTGTCAATAATTATACTATAATACTTTGCTTAGTATTATCGGTAATTGAATTTGTGAAAAATAATCTCGTTATATAAATAGTGTCAAGAGAATTAAAATTGTTATAAATTTTTTATGCAATTTTTTGTTCATAATATTTTTGTCTTAATTTTTGCATATTTCATAAGAAAAATTTTGTTTAACATTTAGTCAAAAAATCAATTGAAAAATATAAAATCAAGTGGTAATATTTTGAATGTAAAAAATACCGAAAGGGCGGAAAAGTAATGAAAAAATTTTTATCAATCTTAGTTGTACTGACAATTCTTTTATCTGTTGCAATTCCTGTATCCGCGGGAGCTGTTTCAAAGGTGACGGGCGTAAAACAAACCGGCGCGACACACTCATCCTTTGAGATAAGCTGGAGCGAGTATTACGGAGCATCATATTACAAGGTGGAATGGTGTAACACTCCCAACGGAACCTATCAAGTGGACGCGAGTTATATATCAGGATATAAAGATACTGTTTACGGCCGTTATGCAGGCACAACATACTATGTAAAAGTTACACCTTGTGTAGATAATAAATATATTACAAGCGCATCTTCCGACCCTATAGCGGTAACCACGGCTCCTAACGTTGTTTCAAATATCAAACAGACTAAGGCCACAACGAGTTCGTTAACTATAAGCTGGACAGGAAGTATCGGAGCGACTTCATATAAAATTTACAAGGAATCTAACAATGTTTTGACTTATGCAGGCTCTTCAAAAAGCACATCCTTTACATTAAACAAGCTTTCAAATAAAAAAGAGCTTCCATTCTATTCTCTTTATGTTAAGGCTGTCAGGACTGTAAACGGTTATGACGCTTGTCATGACTATTCGTCTTATATTACAAAATACAATTTGAATCTTACTCCGACAAAGGGCAAAACCCCGTCAATAAGCAGTTATTATGACTATAACACCAGTATTTATCTGAAAAGGCCCGAACTTGAATTTCAAGACGGATATAATTTTAAAGTTTATAAAGCAAATAAAAGCAAACCTTCCTACTCGCTGACAAACGGAACACATGTAAGCGGTCTTAAAAAGGGACAGTTTTACAAGGTTAAAACGCGCTCGTACTCTAATGTAGGAAATACAAAATTTTACGGTAAATGGTCGTCTTATAAGTATTTTGCTGCCGGAGTAGATAAGTTAAAAATAAAATCAAGAACAAAAAATTCTCTTAAAGTTTCTTGGTCAAAGGTTAAGGGAGGAAAGGTAAGCTACGATATTTACGTTTCAAAATCCCACGGTAAAGGTCTTAAAAAGTTTAAGAAGAATTACAAAAAAACTTCTATAAAAGTCACAAAGTTAGGTAAGAAAAGACTTTCAAAGAGTACTTATTATTATGTTTATGTTAAACCGAAGATAAAGGTTGGTAAAAAGACCTATACTTCTCCGATATACAGCTATACTTCAGCTTTTACAAAATATTAATTGTAATTTATTTCAATAACTACAAATAAAAAGCCTTTTGGATTTATTCCAAAGGGCTTTTATTCTATCTAATGACTTAAACAAAACCAACATCAGTTGTTATTGCAAACAACAGGATTTAAATAATTACCGGTTTAATTTACTGTTAATGCGCGTTATAATAAGAAAAAAATTTTTAAATCAATGCACAAAAAAGCATATCCCTAATCGCTTTAATAAGTGAAAGGAGGTTATGAGTTGGACATATCACTCGGTACCGAAAAGAAAATACATAACTCCAACAAACGATTTCAGCTTGTTAAAAATACTGTAGAGCAATATTCAACCTTGATATTTCGTATTGCATATCAAAATCTCCGTAATTATCACGACGCTGAGGACATTATGCAGGAGGTCGGATTATATATGCTGACAGGAAATCCACCGCTTGATAACCCCGAGCATCTTAAATATTGGATAATTACCGTAACTATTCATAAATGTAAAGATATGAAAAAATCGGCTTGGAGGACAAGAACGGAACCAATAGACGACTATTTAAGCTTACAGGCGCCCGAAACTCGTGAGGTTATGGAGGAGCTATGGCAACTGCCCGAAAACTATAGAAACATAATTTATCTGTACTATTATGAATCCTTTACCATAGCTGAAATAGCGCAAATTCTCGGCAAAAGCCAAAACACGGTCGGCTCGTCACTAAGACGCGCGAGAAAAAAGCTTGAAAAAATACTGATAGAAGGAGGATACGAAAATGAATAAAAAATATTTTAAAGCGATTGACAGCCTTGTACCCCGCGATGAATCTGTTGAAAAAGTGATAGAAGTTATTACTGAGGCTGAGCAATCGGGAAAGGAATTTGAAATGAAGAAAACAAAAAAATATAATAAATTTACGGCAATAGGAACAATTGCGGCAAGCCTTGCAATTGTAATTGCGCTCGGAGCGTTCTTTTATCCCAAAGCGATTAATGAGTCAAAAACAAGCTCTGCCGTTTCTGATGCGGTTGTGAAAAAAAGTTTCTTTATTAAAGCAAATGCCGTTGAGGCAACGGGAGATGAGGCAAAGGCTGAGAAAATCACCTCGGAAAAGTTTGTTAAAATAGGTAAGTTTGTGCCTACGGTCGGATTTGTTTTAAGTGATACAGAAAAAGAAAGTATGTCAGGCTTATTTAACTATGACCTCAGGTGTGAGGGGGATAATATTGACAAAATAACCTACAAGATTTCAAACTCTGCTTTTTGCATTAAAAACGGCTATAAGCCTGTTGTTTCAAAAGATAAAAAAAGCACGTTCGATAAAGATTTAGGATTAACTGTCGGTGATGAGGGAGAGTACGACTGCTGGGGTTGCTATACTGTTGACTACGACAATCAGCCCGATTTAAGTAAGTACACAAACGAATCAACCGATTCGATTAAATCCCCGATTCAGATTATAGGCGCAGTTAAATACAAAAATGAGCCCAAAACGAGCAAAAATTCTCAAGATAATAAGAAGTGGTCAAATTATTACAACTCGATTTTTAAGAATACTGTTATAACTGTAACCGCTGTTTTCAAAGACGGTAAAACTCAGTCGCAGAATTTACAGCTTAATTGCAATTATAAAAGCGTAGATGATATTACGGTAGAAGCAAAAATAATTAAATAAATTTTAAATTTATTCATTTATAGCTCGGACGACTTCTCCGTTTTCGTCTATCGTTTCAGTTACGGCATTCGGGAACATCTCCGAGAGCTTCTTGAAATTCTCTTCCGCCTTATTTGCAGTCTGCATTTTAAGCTTGTCCATTGTCATTTTCCTACGCATTATTTTCTGATTTCTTTCTCAATATAAATTTGGTCTTTTTCGGCGGATACGGTGTCCCAATCCGTGCATACTGTCCGATTGAAACAATCGTACCCTGCATTTCTTTGTTTTCCTCGCCAATCGGTACAATTACTCTATCTCCGATTTTTAGTGTCGTGTCGTCAGTTCTAAAAAAGTATGGTTGTTCGGAAAACGGAAGCATAACTCCACAATATGTATAGATAGTCTTGTCCGTTAAAAGTTCTGTCTCCCGTTGCTTTGCCTGCTCTTTTCGTTTCTTAGCTTGCTGCTCATCATAACGAGATTGCCACGCCTCGGTATATTCTTCCTCAGTTTCAAATTGCGTTAAGTCAAGGCCGAGAGTGTCTCGTTGAACTGCCCAATCACGCCAAGCATACTTTTTCTTTTGCAGAGCGTCTAAATACTCCTGCTCTGTATCATAATAGCGAGGCTCCAGTCCGTATTTGCTACCATCCGGGACTGTTTTTCTCCAAGCGTTACTTCTTGAAAAGGCATACTTTTCTGACCGTCGCTCAACCTCCTGCTTGTATTCAGTGATTTCCTGTTGCCATCCTTCGACTTCGTCAAGTATCATTCCATCGGAGAATTGTTTTATTTTTGGCAGAAAGTTTTGCTCCACAAATTCGATTGTTTCAAGCTCCTCATAGTTTTTTGAGTAGAAAATTAATCCGTCCATAAATGAATTGACCTGCTTCCATTTTCCCTCTGAACGAAAGAGCCCGTCGTCAAACATAGCCTTTGCAGTCTTGGTGAAACCATCAATAATCATATTAACAATTATCTCTGAAAGATTGTTTGGCATTTCCTTGGATTGACGGACAAGCTTCGTTCTGAAATCAGCGTGGTCGTTAAGATACTCTCTGAAAGACTTGTGGAACTTATCCGAAAAAATATAAAGGCTATCCAACAGGCAATTTGTCATTTCCTCTCTGCCCATCAGGGAATAGTCGGCATAGGGCAGAAACTGCTCTATGCACCAGTCCCATATTTTTAAAGTCAATGGCACATCCTTCTTATGTATCTTTTTCAGTATTTCTTCCAGCGGAAACTCTTTCGATTCGTCCTCATCAGGAAGGGTAACAGGAACGTCAAAATTATCTTTAATTGCCTGTGAAAACAAAAAATAGCCGTAAGCAGTCAAGTAGTTTGCTGCAATAATCTTGTCGTTTTGCTCTAAAATAAAGCGATAACGGCTTTTTTCTTTTTCCTCGTATTCTTCACTTGTATTGGCAAAATAGTGCTCTGAAAGCGCAACGGCCGCATTATACTGGCGCTTATTAGGATAATCGGACTCCTTGATTTCTTCTTCGGCATCATCGTTTTTGACTAATTCGCCTGTATCTGAAAAATCATAACCGTAATCTGAACAGGCTTGTACTAATGCTTCTCTGTATTCTTCCTCTGTTTCATAATCTTCAGGGTTAATATCAAGCTCATATATATACTCGGCAGTTTTACGCCAGCCGTATTTGGTGTCTTCTAAATCCTCTTTGTATTCTTCTTCAGTATCGTAATCATAAGGGTCTAAATCGAATTCATAGTCTTCCTCATATTTTTCACGCCACGCATGTTTTGCTTCATCTAAAGCTTCGTTGTATTCTTCTTCAGTATCGTAATCATAAGGGTCTAAATCGAATTCATAGTCTTCCTCATATTTTTCACGCCACGCATGTTTTGCTTCATCTAAAGCTTCGTTGTATTCTTCTTCAGTCTCAAAATTATAAGGATTTAAACCAAATTCATAGCCTTCCTCGGCAGTTTTACGCCAGCCGTATTTGGCTTCTTCTAAAGCTTCGTTGTATTCTTCTTCGGTATCGTAATCATAAGTGTCTAAACCAAATTCATAGTCTTCCTCAACATTATTCCGCCAATTATAGTTGACGTTACTATCGCCAAAAATAGAGCCGACTCCATCATCTTCTGTTTTTGTGATCTCATCAAACATTTTAAAGGCGAACCATTGTTCGCCAATATCTTCTTTACCGTCTCCGTTAAAGTCGAATAACCCGCCAAATGGATTATCCCAAAAGCTTCCTTTTTTGGACATTAAGAACACTCCTTTTTCACAATTCTTCGAGTTTTTTACTTAACTCCTTAACTTGAGATACAATTTCAAATTTCTTCTTCGGCTGTTTCTCGGTCCGCGCGAGCTTCTCAAGCCGCTCTATTTCCTTTTGGAGTTTTGCCTGTTTTTCGTGGAGCGCAAGGTTTTCGTCTATAGACAACTCCTCGTCCGTTGCGAAACCAAGTCAGTTGAGAATATTTTTGCCGGTACTTCAACTTGTACAATTCGTTTTTGCCGAGCTTTACTATAGCGTTAGATGAAATGTTAGCTTGTGCGCGGAGCTTTGTTTATGCTTTTATCAATCATAAGCTTCTACAATCTGTTGTATAAAATGAACGTTCGCTTTCCAACCTTTAGTGATACTGGAAAATGCTAATTTAATCCATTTTCATTATATCGTAAAATCCTTGAATTTTCAACCTAATTCGCACTTTCTATGTGAAGGTATTTTGTGACTGTTTTCAGAAATTTACTCAAAATCGGAAGAATGGATATTACTCGAAGTCTGACGGTGGAGATTGTCAACACGGTATACAATAAACTGAGATGCTATCAGCTTTTTGGAATGATAAGAATTGAAAACTATTGCAAAGGAATGAAAAAGCGATTATAATATGGGCAGAATTAAGAAATATAACTTTGAAGGCAGCTTTGGCGGGCAAGATTATTAAGTTGTAGCTCAAACTGCTAACGGTATAAAAATTATTAAAAATAAGGGCAGGAACAACAATGCACCGATGCTTTTATATATGCAAGAAATGATAAGACATTAGATTTGGTAGTTTAAAATAACGATAGACGATTATTATAGCGAAGAAAATAATGATTCGGGTAATTACCGAATTATTGGAAAGAGGAAAAATGACATTAAACAAATATCTAAAAGGTAAAACTTTATCGCCAATAACTCTTTTGCTGATAGAAAAATTAAAGTTATTTTGGGAAAATGACGAAGAATTTATTGTCGGCGTTTTAGTAGACTTAGAGTCAGATTATGAAAGGCAACAAGTAATTGATTTTATTGACAACGGAGAGAATGTAAATTATGAAAGTATAATTTTACTATCATTAGAGTTATGTCAGCAAAGAGAAAATAAAAGGTAAAATTAAAAATCATTTATTTGTTCAGGAACACGATAGCTTCAATAGATATAATTATGCCCAATACTGTTATTAAGGAAGTAAGGTTATGGTAAAAATATTTGCGCGACACGTTCATAGTTGAAAAAACTATGCACTAAATCGAAACTCTATTTTGAGTAAAAATTTCTATTTAGGAGAACTGATAGTCTGATAGGTGGAATGAAGGGGTAACGCCCTGAAACGCCTACGCTGATACTCCGATGTGCGTTTATGTGTGCAATCACATAGAGGTACAAAGCTCGGTGAAGACGGCTGAGAGTACACCCAAACAGGTAAAGCTGTGGAAAAGCGAACCAGAGGTGGTCGAGTGTATGATAGGTCGGGCGTCAGTTAAATATGGTGAGTATGGTATTAAAATACCTGACGAATTTCTGAATGTACAGGTCTAAAATTTAGATATATAGAAATGTATATACTCGGAAACGAGGGATTGTGGGGTAGAGTAAAAATGAATATTATGAAATACCTTATTATGTTAAAGGCATAATCAAGCAATCAGGCTTACAGGAAACACCTAAGTTTAACTAATGATAGGATTATCGGAACGTGGTAAGGTCAGAACGTCTAATTAAACCGATTGCACGGGGGCGTTATTGAGGAAACGGCTCTAATTGAATAAAGGAAGTCGAGGGAACTCAATTTTATCTGACTGAAGGTGACGGCACAGTACCAATGAAGTTGTGGATAACACAACAAAGGGATAGCCGTTAGTCAATTTAATATTTAGGGAGAAATATATGTCAATTCATAGAATCGAGTAAGACAAAAGAATTGTCAACAACGAAAGGAGTTGATATATATATGAAACGGAATAATCATAAATCTACTACCGCTAATTATTATGATTTTCAAAAAGTGCAGGATAAACTATATTCTGATAGTTTAAACGGTAAGATATTTAAACATTTAATGGATATAATATCAAGCCGTGAAAACATTGAATTAGCATATAGGAATATCAAGCAAAATAAAGGAAGTCATACAAGTGGAGTAGATAAACAGAACATAGATGATTTAGCTAAATTAAGTGAAAATGACTATGTTGAAATAATTAGAAGAAAATTTTCTAATTATCACCCTAAAGCGGTAAGAAGGGTAGAAATACCAAAACCGAATGGAAAGGTAAGACCGCTCGGAATACCGTGTATTAGTGATAGAATTGTGCAACAATGTATTCTACAGGTACTTGAGCCAATCTGTGAGGCAAAATTCTATGACAAAAGTTATGGATTTAGACCTAACAGAAGTACAGAAAATGCCATAGCAGAAGTTGAAAGACTTATGCAAAGGTCACATCTGCACTATGTTGTTGATGTAGACATCAAAGGTTTCTTTGATAATGTCAACCACAGAAAGCTAATAAGGCAAATTTGGACACTTGGAATACAAGATACCAAATTGTTGCAAATTATTAAGCAAATGCTTAAAGCACCTGTTAAACTCCCAAATGGAGATATGCAATACCCTAAAAAGGGTACTCCGCAAGGAGGCATACTATCCCCCCTACTTGCCAATGTTGTTTTAAATGAGCTTGATTGGTGGGTTGCAAGCCAATGGGTATTATTCCCAAATGAGCTTAAAAATCCGCCAAAAGCCCAATACAATCAAAAAGGCTATAGAAATATGGGACACGAATACAGAATTATGAGAAAAACTAATCTCAAAGAGATGTATATAGTAAGATATGCAGATGATTTCAAAATCTTCTGTAAAACCAAAAGTGACGCGATAAAAATTAAAACCGCAGTCATAGATTGGCTATCTTACAGACTAAAGCTTGAAGTATCAAAAGATAAAACAGGCATAACAAATCTCAAAAGAAGATATAGTGAATTTCTCGGTTTTAAAATCAAACTGCAAACGAAATGCAATAAAAGTGTAGTTAATGCTCGTATGTGCGACAAAGCCGTACAACGAACAACTGATAAACTTATTAACCAAATTAAGTTGATACAACATCCTGAAGATAAAGCTAAACTTTATCAAAGGATAAATGTATATAACTCAATGGTAATGGGAATTCAGAATTACTACCAAATTGCAAATAATGTTTGTAGAGATTTTAATAAAATACAATTCGCGGTCAGTCGAGTAATAAAAAACCGATTGACAGTCGCTAAAAAAGGTGAGGTTCAAAATGTGATATTAAGAGAGAGATATGGTAATTCAGCCCAAATGAGGTGGGTTAACGGCATACCCATTGTACCCATAGGATATTGCAAAAGCAGAAATCCTATGAGCAAAAAGGCAATTGTTAATCAATACACTCCAGAGGGCAGAAAAGAACTATTCAAGCCACCTGATGTTGATTTTGGGGTTATGTATTATTTAATGCAAAATCCTATTCAAAACAGGTCGATTGAGTACAACGATAACAGAATTTCGTTATATTGTGCTCAACATGGCAAATGTGCTATAACGGGCAAAAAGCTCGAAATAGGCTGTATACACTGTCATCATAAACTACCCAAAAATATGGGTGGTACTGACAAATATAAAAATTTGATACTCGTTAGTGACGAAGTACATAGGCTTATTCATAGCACTAAGTTTGAAACCGTATCCGAATACCTGTCAAAATTAAAACTTGACAAGGAACAAATATCAAAATTGAACAAACTGCGAGTTATGGCAGAATTGGAAGAAATCAAACAATAACAAATGATTATATCTTGTAACATATATTTCAGATAAGGAATATTAAATTGATGGGGCGCCGTGTGCGATGAAAGTCGCACGCACGGTGTTAAGCGGGGGAAAAGTCGGAGATAATATCAAAGACTTACCTATCGCAACGATATAAAAAAGAACGATAATATTGTTTCGTGTAGCTATACACCTGAAACGAGTACATTGAAAGGTTATGTCGAAATTGATGTGACAACCCACGAAGTGAAGAATGTAAAATATTCTGATTATGAATATGGTAAAAAAATGTACGTCGCTCACGTTCGTTCAAAATTATCTGAATTGCTTAAAACCAATAATCCACTTCCAAAAGAAATTACAGTAAATTGGTATTGATTAGTAATTTAAAAAAACGTATATAATTATTCAAAGGAGGCTAAAACATACTATGATAAAATTAGAAAAGATAAACAAAAATAACAATTTAATAGTTTGTGACGCCTTTGTTGAAGATTGCGACAAGCCTATTCACCTTTCTTTAGATGTGAATAAAAAAGAATTTGAAAAATTTAGTTTTCCCGATAATTACGAATGGTGTACGGCACATATTAGTAAGGCAAAGATGTTTTTACTTTCGCTTGTTGGTATGGGAGAAATTCCCAAAGAAAAAACAATAATGTGGTATTGATTATTAAAGCTCAGGTTTACCAATTCAGGAGGGAAAATGAACACTATAACTTTTTTAGGGAAAACTGTCACTTATGATACAATCAAAAATGACGCAAAAAATAAAGCGTATATGATAATTGATTTTATGCGCCCTGAATATGAGGGGAAATATACTGAGGATATAAAGCTTACACGAAAAGCATTGATGGAATTACTAAAAGAAGAACCCGAAAATCCTAAAAAACAAATGTGGGAAGATACAATAAAAAGAATTGATTGGTATCTGAATAACGGTAATATGAAATTTCCCTTATAATGACACCTTTTTTGGTGTCCTTTAGTGCGTGGAAATACCCCAACAGGCTTAAACTTTAACAAAAGAAAACCGTCGAAAAAGGAACGGCGATTGTTTATGATAGCAATATACGGATAGCTTTTGGTTAAAATTGTTGTTTAGCTAATAGAAAAGCTAATTGAAAGGTGGTGAGAATGTGAAAGCATTATCAGTAAGAAACCCATATGCCAATGACATTTTTTGCGACTACAAAAAATATGAGTTTAGAACGTGGTCTACAAACTACAGGGGTGACCTGTTAATCTGTAGTACAGCTAACCCGAAGATTATTGGCACGATATGTGGCTACGCTCTTTGTGTTGTACGCCTCAATGATGTAATAGAGGTTACGACGAAGAACTACAAAGATTTTAATCTTGACGAAAAGCCCGAGGGCAAATTGTACGCGTGGCAACTCACAGACAACAGAACTATAATGCCGTTCGCTGTTAAAGGTAAACTGAATTTCTTTGATGTTGACGACGCAAAAATTGAGTTTGTGCCTGATTTTATCTCTGATAAGAATGAAGCAAAAAAGTTTGAAGAATATATACAATCTATTGTGTATAAAGGCAGGAAAAACCCGTAACTTTCAATCAGAAAAGTTACGGGCTTTTTTCTATTGTTTCGTAAATTGCGCGGTTTATAAATGCGTTTAGACTTTCACCGTGTTCTTTAGCATAGAGCTTTAGTTTGTCTTTTTCACCTTTTTTTACTTTTAATTCTATTCGGTCATAAGACTTAGCGTTATATTTTGCTACAGCTCTGCGCTGTGCTTCCGAAATTGGCATTTTAAACACCACCTTTTATTGACAATTCATTTTTGTTGTGCTAATATACAGGTGAAAGGAAACGGTTTTGACCGTTTCGCGAAAACAAATTATTTGGAAGTAACCGTCTGTGTTCCACTACAGGGCGGTTACTTCTTTTTATATTTCTGATGACTTCGCACAGAGCTATAAGCACAAAATATAATAAGTACATAATATCCGTCATATCCATATAAACACCCCCCTTTCATCAAGGGAGCAGAAACAGCCGCCACCGTTTCCTTACGATTAATATTATATCAAAATTATATACTGACGGCAATATACATAATGTACAAATATCAAGATTTATCTTTGTTAATTTTGCCTATCGAAATATACTGACGTCAGTAGTATAATATATATATAAGATAAAGAAAGGGAAAAACAAAACAATCAAGGTCAGAGAAAGGAGAAATGTAAATTGCTTGACCAAATAAAAAGCTCATTAAGTTGTTGGAGCAACTTAACAAGCTTCTTTTGAAAGCTATTGAATTACTTGGAACACTAACCTTGTTAATCTTAGCAATCAAAAGTTTAATCGAAGTTTTCGGTTATTAAACCGACAGGGGCGGTGTAACAACCGCCCTCCCGTAAAGGAGTTATTATTATAGTACAACGAATTTATAGAGGTGTCAACATTATGTTTAAAAAATTAGGATTTGAAACGGTAAAGGTATTGAGCCTGTCAGCGATAATTATTTTAGTAATATACGGAATTATTCATTTTGTATTGAGGGGTTAATAATAAAACACGGCACAGAATGTATTTTGAAGTTTTCTTAACGCTCGGCTTAAAGTCCTGTCACCTATTAGTTTTTTGATAATAAATCAGGGAGTATCAAAAGATACTCCCTAATTCATTGGTATATTACTTTTATAATTTTTCGTATATAGTATTTTCAAAGCGCCGAAGGCGCAATCGCAAAAGGTTGTTAGCGACAGCGAGCCGTTGGGAGGGCGTTTACAACCGAGCAGGCGAGCCGAACGTGACCTTTTGCGAAAAAGGAGGAGCAGTCAAGCGGGCGACTGATTTTTTGTAAAGTACAAAAAATCGGAGCAAGCGACACTTGCTCCGACGTGGTGCGGGTGACATATGTTCATATTAATAAAACTTATTCTTCGCCTGTTGGGGCGTGTAGCATAGCTAAAAAATTCATAAACGCTCCTCGCTAAAAATGTCCCGCAGGGACATTTTTTTAACGCTCGGCTTCAAGTCCTGTCACCTATGTAAATGTATAAAAGCCCACAACGGATAAATCCGTTATGAGCTTTTATATGGTGCGGGTGACAGGACTTGAACCTGCACGGTGTTGCCACAAGAACCTAAATCTTGCGCGTCTGCCAATTCCGCCACACCCGCATTTAAACACAAGTGTCATTATATATGATATACTATGTTTTGTCAAACCAAAAAATTTCTTGTTTGTAATTTAAAATTAACTTTTAGTAATATTAAACAATAAATATGAAAAAATTTTGTATATAAAAACAATAAAATGTAACTTGAAAATCGCAATATATTGTGCTAAGATATTAGTAATCCACAAAATACAGTTGGAGGATATGAAAAATTCGATGAAATTGTGTTTATAAAAATTTTAAAATTCGGAAAGGAAGGTACAAAATGGAAATTAAAGTTATTGGCGGAGAGTTATCCAAGAAAGAAATTGACGCTTACGTTATGCAGATTAAGGAGGCTAATCCCGATAAGGAGTTTAAATCCTTTGAGTTTACTGTAGACGGAGAATATGTTGATGTTAATTACACATATGATATGGTTCCCTTTGAGAGAATCAGAAGAATTACAGGCTACCTTGTCGGAACGCTTGACCGTTTTAATAACGCAAAACGCGCTGAGGTTGAGGACAGAGTAAAACACGGACTTAACGCTTGCTCTTGCTCCCTTGAGGAAATCGCATAATATTGCACAGTTTAAAATTTGGCTGTACCCAAAGGTACAGCCTTTTTTCTTTGTGAAAATTAGTTGTAATTATTTCAATAAAAATCATTTCTGAATTATTACAGTAATGTATGAGCAGAGCAGAGGGAATACTAAAAATCGAATTTGGTTTATTTATTGATTTTCAGTAAAATTTACAATGTCGTAATTTTTCGTTTTACGTCGAATTTTGTGATATACTTAAAATATATTATTGTTAGGAGGAATCCAAAGGTGAAAATATGCAAAAAATGCGGAACAGAAAACAATCCCGATGAAATATTTTGCACTAATTGCGGAGAAAATCTTATGAGAAAAGAATATTTCGTTGATGACTCTGAAATAAGCTCTAATGAAAATTCCGCTGTTGAACCCGAAAAAATTGAAGATAATCATAATTTCGTAATTGAAGATAAAAATGAGGTTAAGAAAAAGAAGAGCAAAAAACCTTTAATTATCACATTGATTTGTGTAGGGGCGGTATTAGTTATCGCGTCTTTGGTTATGGGTTACTTCTCTTGTATCTGGATACCTGACAGACCGACTCAAGACCAAGTTATCTCAGCGCTTAATTCGGATTCGTCGGTTTCTCATTTAAAGGTCGGAAAAAACGAGTACGATTTTAAGGTGACTAAGGCTGATATATTCGGAGAATATTTTGACAAATCAAAATATGAGTGTAATATTAATATTGTACGTGAATCCGAAATATACGGTGTGGCGTCAAGGGAATACGAGGTTACTTTTGTTCGTTCCGGTACGACGTTCAGCTATTCACAGGCGACAGCAAAAGATAATAATATTGAATTTTACGCTATAAAGGGTGTTGAACCTGAAATAGCGGAGAAAAAGGTTCATAAGTTTTATAAAGACGCCAAATTTAAGGAGCAGGTTACAGATACCGAAAAAGGCGTTGACCGTCTGTATTTTACAGTAGAAAATGATGAATACGACGGAGTTGTGGTAGTCCGCTACGACTTTTCAAAAAAGAACGGCTGGGAATACAAGAAATTCAGCGATAAACAGCTCAACTTCAAACAGGGTGTAACTCATAAGGAAAACGGTCTTTTAACTAACTCAAATGTAAAGAATATTCTATTCCTCGGAGTTGACAGCGATTCCGGAGCAGGACGTTCCGATTGTATGATGCTTGTTTCGGTTGACGCAAACACGGGTAAAATTAAACAGACTTCGTTTGCACGTGATAACTGGTTTGAAATTCCCGGTTACGGAACAAACAAGCTCAATTCAGCTTACGCTTTCGGCGGACCGAAGCTAACAATGAAAACTATAGGAAATACATTCGGCATTAAAATTGATAACTATGTTTCCGTAAGCTTTCAGACTTTTAAGGACGTTATAAATAATCTTGGCGGAGCAGATGTTGAAATTACGGCTGATGAGGCGGGATATATTAACTGGCAACTGCAAAAGAACGGACAAGCGTCATCAATAGGTTTAGTAAACTCATCGGGCGGAGTAACGCATTTGAACGGTCAACAGGCGCTCTGGCTTTGTCGGGACAGAGGCGGAAACGGATACAGCGGAAACGACTTTACCCGCACGGGCCGTCAGAGAAGAGTAATACGCAGTTTGGTAAAAACATATAAAAACTACACTCCCGAAAAGGTTCTCTCAACAATTAATATTCTTAAAAAAAGCGTTAAAACCGATTTGACAAAGGAAGATTTTAAATGGTACGCGCAACATTCGCCCAAATTCTTCGGCTTTAAGTTTAAGGAGCGTTGTGTTCCCGAGGACGGCGAGTGGCAGTCGGGTTATTCCTCAGGCGGAGCGTGGATAATTCAGCTTAATGATTTTAATAAGCTTAAATCCGATGTTCAGCACTTTATATATGAGGATATAGATTAACAGTCAGGTTGTAATAATTAAGGTCGGGCAACAAGAATAAGCCCGACCTTAAATTTATTTATGCTGTTATTGGTATAGGATTATTTCCTAAGCAATAATCCGTTTTCTAAATCTTCCTTGGCTTGCGCCTTAACCTTAAAGTGCTGTTTTTTACCCGTGGCAGTCCTCGGAAAATCATCAACTAAGCGGAAATATCTCGGAATTTGATATTTTGAAAGATTAGGAGAGTTTTTGCAAAATTCTAAAATTTCGGATACCGTAACGCTTTCATCCTCAGGTATAACGTAGGCAACAACCGCTTCACCGCGCGTTTTATCGGGAACAGATGTAACGATACATTCCTTGACTTTGTCAAAAATATTAATAGCCTCCTCAATACGGGTAGGATAAATATTTTCTCCCTTGCTTATTATCATATCGTCCTTACGTCCCGCAACTGTTATGAACTGATTTTCGTCCCACGTACCGATGTCCCCTGTGTACATCCAGCCCTTATAGAACTTTTCCTTGGTTACCTTTTCGTTGTTAACGTAGCAGTAGGTTGTTTTCGCGGGGGATTTTATAATAATCTCTCCGTCCGTTTTGCCGTCTGTAGGAACTAATTCGTCGGGTTCTCCTTTTTTATCATCATAGATTTTTACAATTCTGACTTCATCGTCAGTACAGCTTTTTCCCGCGCTTCCCGACATTTCGGGTAAATCCTGCGGTCTTAAAAATGTATTCCAAAAAGACTCTGTCGTACCGTAACCGTTAAAAATATTCGGAGTGAGTATATTCTGAAAACGTATGCACTCCTGCTTTTCGAGCGGACTTCCCATAGTTACAATACCTTTAAGCGAGCTAATATTCTTGGGGTGCTTTTCCTGTCGTGTAGCCAAAAGTCCGAGTACTGACGGAACGCCGATTAAAAATGTTATCGAATATTTTTCTACATAATCGAGGGTTGTTTTGGGGTGGAAATCTCTCATAATTATAATTTCCGCTCCGGCATAGAGGCTCGGAGTCAGTCCGCCCGAGTGGATACCTCCTCTGTGGAACCACGGCGTCATATTCATAGTTTTGTCATACGGAGAAAGCGGAAAGTGCATCATAACATCGTGCGCCGATAGAACCTCGTTTATGTTATTAAGCGGAACTCCCTTCGGAGTACCTGTAGTACCCGAGGTCTGCAGACGTAAAACCTCATCATAAATGTGGGGATTAAAGTCAATCGGGGGATTGGATTCACTTTGATTTTCAACATAGTCCTCATATTTAATGTGTCCGTCGGGAGCGCTCTCGTATTTTCCGATGCAGTCAGCCATAATAACTATCTTAGGCTTGTGAGTTGCGATTTCAAGAGCCTTGACAGCCGTTTCAACAATCGAACTGTCGTAAACATATACGGCAGGCTTGTTGTGGTCAATAATTTCAGCTGTTTCGCCCGGGGAAAGATTAAAATTCGCAGGGTTAGAGATAGCGCCGATTTTTTGAGGGCTTATATATGAAAAAACAAAATACTCTGAATTATAAAGCTGATGAAAAACAATATCGTTCTTTTTAATACCGTCTTTTTTCATAGCGTTTGCGAATTTATTACACTCGGCGTTTAATTCGCTGTAAGTCCATCTTTTTCCGCTTGGCGGGTCAAACAACGCAGGCTTGTCAGAAAATCTCATTACGTTTCTTAAAAAGCCGTTGAGCCACGTGTATTCGGATTCAAATGTTTCCTTAAACATTGTTATGTCGTATGTAAAGTCCATAGTTACTCCTTTTTGTTTCCGTTATGAGTGAAACATAATTAAAATTTATCCTTCGTATTTTCCTACAATAACGCTGGAGTTTTGTCCGCCGAATCCAAAGGCGTTTGACATAGCGTATTTAATATCGGCTTTTCTCGCCTTATTTGCGATAAAGTCAATGTTGCAGTCGGGGATAGGGTTATCTAAATTTATTGTGGGAGGTAAAATTCCCGTTTCAATTGCTTTAATACAGGATATTACCTCGGTAATACCGCCCGCGCCCATCATATGGCCCGTCGCTCCCTTGGTGGAACTTACGAGAGGTGTATTCTCGCCGAAAACCTCCATAACCGCGTGTGTTTCAACCTCATCTCCCTTTGGCGTAGAGGTTCCGTGAGCGTTAATATATCCAATGTCCTCGGGCTTTAATCCGGCTTCCCTTAAAGCCTGTTTCATACAGGCGATTGCGCCCTTTCCTTCGGGGTGCGGAGCTGTAACGTGATATGCGTCGCAGGTGTTTCCGCAGGCTAAAAGCTCACCGTAAATTTTAGCGCCTCTCGCTTTAGCGTGTTCCTCTGTTTCAAGAACTATCGCTCCGCCGCCTTCGCCTATAACGAAGCCGTCTCTTGCTTCGTCAAAAGGACGTGAAGCCTCTTTCGGATTTTCGTTGTTCCGTGATAACGCCTTAGCGTTTGCAAGGCTGTAGATAAATATGGGGCAGTGCGCCGATTCGGCGCCGACGGCTAACATAACGTCAGCTTTTCCCGCGTTTATAAGCATAGCCGCCTGATAAATAGCGTCACCGCCCGATGAGCAGGCTGTTGAAACCGTAAAGCTCGGACCCTGAATATTATGAGAGATAGCTATGTTTGCCGCCGCGATATTTCCGAGAATTTTAGGTATAAAGCGCGGACCTACCTTTTTGTGAGACGCGCCTGTCAGGGCCTCCTGCGTAAACGCGATAGTAGAAATACCGCTCATAGCCGTACCCATAACTATTCCCGTTCTTTCGGGTTCAATCTCAAGCTTTGATTGGTTAAGAGCCTCTTCAGCCGCAATGTAAGCGTATTGCATAAATGCGTCGGTTTTTCTTACAACGTCTTTAGGAAGATAATCGGCAGGATTGAAGTTTTTAATCTCTCCCGCAATCTGAACGGCAAGCTCGCTTGTATCGAAGCTCTTGATTTTATCAATACCCGATTTTCCCTCAATAAGACTGTTAAAATAGTTTTCCGTGCCGATTCCGACAGGGGTAACGGCTCCCATACCTGTAATAACTATCTTTCCCATAATTTACCTCCGAAAACCTATTATTTGAAAATTGCATATTCTTATGCTATAATCGAATTATATCAAATTATTTCCAATATTTCAACGCTTTATTAATGCAAATAAGCTCTCGATATTTCTTGATAAATTCATTTCCTGCATACTAAAATATATAGGAGGTATATAAATGGACAATATTCAGCTAAAATGCTTTATCTCCGTAGCGAGAACGCTTAGTTTTTCGGAGGCGGCGCGTCGTAATTATGTAAGCCAGTCTACCGTAAGCCGTTATATCAGAGATTTGGAAAAGGAATTCGGCGTTAAACTTTTTGAGCGCACACGCCGCGAGGTATCCTTAACAAATGAAGGAAAGCTGATTTTACCTTATGCCCAGGAGGTAATAGACACTCTCAATAAGGCGACCTCAGTGGTAAGCCAGCTCAATAACGGCAGGGGCGGGAGGCTTAGACTTGCTTATGACTCTACCTCTATAGATTATCCGATGAAATGCCTTAAAGCGTTTAGCGGTAAGTATCCTGATATTGCCGTGGAAATGATAAAGCTTTCGGGAAGCGAAAGCGCGTCCGCCGTAAATTCCGCCGAATTTGATTTTTTCTTTATGCCAAGGGATATGTTACCCGATAACGATAATATTGAATCGGTGGTAACTCATAAAGACGCGCTCAATCTGTTAGTACCCAAAGGCTTTAAAAAAAGCGGTAAATCATTAGACGGTATCAACCTTAAAAATCAAAAATTCGTTCTTCTCTCCGAGGCGGAAAGTCCCATTCTTTATATGGAAATTATGGATATTTTCCGAACGTTTCATTTTTCGCCCGATTCAATTGTCGGGTATGACAGTGTAAGCTCCGTGTTTATGGCCGTAGCGGCAGGAATGGGTGTTTCTGTATTACCGAAAAGCGTTATTGAAAATTGCGCCCGTCCTGATGTTAAAGCGCTTGACTTTAACGGAATTGAGGCGGATTTAACATATGTGCTTGCCTGGAGAAAGAATAACTCAAATCCTGCGGCTCATTTGTTTTTAAACACAGTTAACCGTGGAGGCTTTGTAGATGATGAAGAATATGTGCTTTAGGTTTGCGCTAAAGCTTTAAGCTTTAAATGCTCCTTTTTAAAATCCTTTCTGAATGAAAGGTAGGGGATATATTCTTCTTTGCCGTTTTCCTTTGCGAAAAAGTGGGAGCTTTCACCCGTATAGCAAAGACTTTCGTCATTCTCGTTATAAATTTTATAGGAGAACGTCATTTTAATCCCTTTGTAGCTTTTTAAAACTACTTCAACCCTGAACGGGTCGTCAAATCTTAGATATTTTAAGAAATTCTCGCTTGCGCTTGTCGCGGGGATTATACAGCCTCTCTTTTCCATTTCACGGTAATTCATAATATTTTCGTTACACCACTGAAGACGAGCCTCCTCAATAATTTTCAGATAGTTTGAGTGGTGAACTACTCCCATTCGGTCGGTTTCGTAATATCTGACACGACGTCTGTAGGCAAACATAATTTCACCTCCGAAATGTTGTTGTCTGCTAATGTATTTATTATAAGTTTTTAGCTTTATTTTTACAATATTTCTGTCAATGCAAAAGCAAGTAAAAACAAATAAGCTTATGCAATTTTTGCATAAGCTTATTTTATAGTATTTTGTAATGGGGATTTTTAAAATAAAATTTTATTCTGTTATTGTTCCTCCGCCGACAACAATATCGCCGTCATACATTACGACCGCCTGCCCTTTGCAAATAGCTCTCTGCGGTTCATCAAAAACAATATGGATTTTGTCCTTTGAGATTTGTGTAACCGTTGCATTCTGCTCTTTTTGGTTATATCTGACCTTGGCTTTTATTCTCATAGGTTCTGTTATTTCATCGCAGGTTATCAGATTCAGCTCATCGGCATAAAGCTCGTTTGAAAACAACTCGTCATTACTTCCGAGTACGACCTTATTTTCTTCTAAATTTTTTTCACATACATACATCGGAGCGGGAAGCGAAAGTCCCAAACCCTTTCTCTGCCCTATAGTATAGCGGATAATTCCCTGATGCTCGCCTAAAATATTTCCGTTTTTGTCGACAAAATTGCCTTTTTCGTATTTTTTGCCTGTATAATTTTCTATAAATTCAGCGTATTTTCCATCGGGAACAAAGCAAATATCCTGGCTGTCGTGTTTATGCGCGTTTATGAAACCGTTTTTCTCCGCGATTTTTCTGACCTCTGATTTTGTCATATTTCCCAGCGGAAACAGAGTGTGCGCCAACTGTTCCTGCGTCAGCGAATACAATACGTAGCTCTGGTCCTTGGTGTCGTCAACAGCCTTTTTAAGTATAAAACGCTCTCTTTTTTCATCGTACTCTATCCTTGCGTAATGTCCTGTTACAACATAATCCATTTCAAGCTCTTTCATTCTTTGCATAAGACGGTCGAATTTAATAAATCTGTTGCAGTCAATGCAAGGATTAGGCGTTGAGCCGTTTTCATAAGCTTTAATAAAACGGGAGATAACCTTTTCATTAAAGCTGTCGCGAAAATTAAAAACATAGTAGGGAATACCGAGCTTGTTGCAAACCGCCCTCGCGTCCTCAATATCGTCGAGCGAACAGCAGGTATTCGATTTTTTTATTCCAATATCCTCGTTGTCGTATAACTTCATAGTTATACCTGCCGATTTGTATCCGGCCTCTTTAATTAAAAGAGAGGCGACCGAACTGTCCACGCCGCCACTCATAGCTACTAATGTTTTTTTCATTTTATCCCAGTCTTATCATTTCATCAATACATTTTTTAGCGCCTTTTATAGTTTTATCGTCAAGTAAAATCTCCTCGCCCGAGGTACCCTTGACGCAGTTGTAAAGGTCAACAAGCGTTGTTGATTTCATATTAGGGCAAATCAGCTTTAATGTAAGGTAGTGGAATTTTTTATCGGGGCACATATACTGCAAATGCTCTGCGATACTGATTTCCGTACCGATAATAAATTCTTTCTTGTCAGATTTTACGGCGTAATTCATAATACCCGAGGTCGAGCCGACATAATCGGCAAGCGCTACAACGTCAGGCGTACATTCGGGATGAACGAGAACTTCAGCGTTTGGGTAAAGCTTTTTGGCTTTCAGCACGTCGTCAGTATTAACGCAGGCGTGAATAGGGCAACCGCCCGAGAGAAGCTTAAAATTTTTCTCGGGTATCTGCTTTGCGACATAATCTCCGAGGTTGCAGTCGGGGATAAAAAGTATATTATCGTTATCAATTTTTCTGCAAATATCAACAGCTGACGAAGAAGTAACGCAAACATCGCATATGGTTTTTAAATCTGCAGTTGTATTTATGTATGCAACTACCGTATAGTCGGGGTACATTTTTTTAATTTGAGAGATGAGTTGCTTGTCCATCTGCTCAGCCATTGAACATCCCGCATGGGGATTGGGAAGAAAAACACGCTTTTGCGGAGAAAGAATTTTGCAGGTTTCAGCCATAAACCGAACTCCGCTCATAATAATGTTCTTGTTGGGGGCTTTGCCCGCGTCCACAGAAAGCTTGTATGAATCGCCCGTAAAGTCAGCCACCTCAAGAATTTCTCTTGCCTGATAGCTGTGCGCAAGTATGCAAATATCCTTCTCTTTTTTAAGTCTGATAATTTCATTTTGAATTTCTGAAATTGTCATAAACTCACCCCGAATCCTAAATATATTTTATTATACAGTTAATTGATAGGTTTTTCAAGAGTTTTAAATATTTTATAAATTTTAACTGTTTTTACTATTTACTTTTTAAATTTTATATGTTATAATTCATTTGTATTTATATAATTATGTATAATTTTGATAAAATATATGATTAGTGGAGGAATGTTTTATGAAAAGGACTATATCTGTATTAGTTGCGGCGCTTATTTTAGTTTTTTCTGCTATGCCTGTTTTTGCGGCTCCAAGCCCTTCGGCAAGCAAAGAGTACAATGTAAGGGTACATAATCCTAACGGAGGCTCATCTACTTATACAACAAAAACCGATAAAGACGGCGAGCACGTTACTTTAACCGCGCATCCTAAAAACGGATATAAGTTTTATAAGTGGATAATTAAAGGTAAATATGTTATTGAAAAGGGAAGCTTAAAGAGCGATGTGCTTACACTTTTACTTAAAAGCGATATAGATGTTTATCCCGTGTTTAAGAAAATCGGTTCAAAAAGTACATCTACAGGCTCGGGAACAAGTATCAGTCAGAATACTTCCCCGACTTCACCGCAAACGGGCGACAATACAATTTATTTTGTATCAGCTCTTTTAGCTGTAATAGTTGTTGCGTTCGGAGCAGTCGGAGTTAAACTCGCTGTGTCCAAGAAGTGATTAATTTAAAATTCTGATAATTACGCTGTTTTAAGCAAGTCTTAAAACAGCGTTTTTGTATCTTCCTTTTATTAAATAAAATTTTTTAAAATTCTATGTTATTTTATCTGTTGACACCTTACTGTAATAATATTATAATATATAAGTATTAATATGCTTAGGAAAAGAAAATATGAAAAAAGAAAAACGAATAAAGCTTATTGCAGTGCTGATAATACTTATACTTCTTATTATTCTCGGTATTTTAGGCTATTTTATATATACAATTTATATTGATAATATCGCGGAGAATAATTATAAAAATCTCAGCTCATCGGTAGTTTCAACTACAGAAACTGAAGAGAATAAAATTCCTAAAAATCCGATTGATTTTAAAGCGTTAAAGAAAATTAACTCCGAAATTTTCGCGTGGATTAATATTCCCGGCACGAATGTTGATTACCCGATTTTACAAAGCCAAAAGTCTGATGACTTTTATCTTCACAGAGATATCTACGGCGAATATAAATACTCGGGGGCGCTGTATATTGAATATTGCAACAGCAGTGAGATGACTGACAGAGTTACCGTAGTTTACGGTCATAATATGCAAAACGGCTCGATGTTTGCTAATCTTCATAAATTTGAGGATTTATCATTTTTTAAAAAGCACAGATATTTCTATGTGTATACTCCTGACAGAAAATTGACGTACGAGGTTGTATCTGCGCATAATTACGATAATAAGCATATTATGAATTCATATAATTTCGCGGAGGACAAGGTGTTTAAAAATTACCTTGATTTTATACAAAATCCTCATTCTGTTGTTAAAAATGTTAGGAAAAAGCTAAATCATAAGTTAACTGTTGACGATAGAATATTAACATTAAGCACCTGCTTAAATATAGGTGACGGAAGGTATCTTTTACAGGGGGTATTGGTAAAGGATGAATTTACAAGGTAGTGGGAGTAATCATAATCGAAAACCAAAGCTGAACGACGATGATTCAATTTTTATGAATTTTCAGGACGGCGACGAGTATGAGAGAATAACGGGACAAAAGCCTTCGGTTTCAAACACAGCATGCTTTGATTCCGAAGAAGAAAGAGCCGCAAAGCTGAAAGAGGCAAAGGAAAAGGAAAATTCAAGAGCATATGATGAGCTTGACGATTTCGTTTACAGACAGGTCAGAAGACGTCATTATTCAAAAAAGCATCGCCACAGACATAGAAGTCATTCGAGTCATTCTTCAGAACACGGAACTTTAGTAAAAAAGAAAAAACGCAAGCGTCACAGAAGAAAACGTTTTAAACGCTGGCAAAAAGTATGTATCATAATAATTTCTTCTATTTTGGCGCTAATAATCGCCTCGATTGTTACTCTGATTATATTGATAATTATGGGAAAATCCGCTATGCTCGATAACAGCGGATTGAACATAAATGTTCCCGATAATGCTGTAACAGGTGACAATGGCAATACAATTATATATAAGGGAGAAAAGTACAGATACAACGAAAATATTACAAGTATTCTTTGTATGGGTATTGATAAGGATGAGTTCAGCGACGTCGACGGAGAAATAGGAACGGGCGGAAACGCCGATTCGATTTTTGTTATAACTTTAGACCTTCACGACGGCACAACAAAGCTTATTAATATATCCCGTGATACAATGACCGATATAGGCATTTATTCGCCGAGCGGAAAATATGTCGGGCAGAAAAACGCGCAGATAGCTCTTGCGTACGCTTATGGCGACGGTCGTGATACAAGCTGTCACAATGAGCTTGTATCCGTCAGAGAACTTTTATACAATGTTCCGATTAATTCCTATCTTTCGCTTGATATGAATGGAATTGTCGCAATAAATGATGCCATAGGCGGAGTTACTGTTGTTTCCCCCGAAACAATCGGGGATTTTAAGCAGGGAAAGTCATATACTCTTATGGGGGATTTAGCGCAATCCTTTGTGAGAAAAAGAAGTCACGCGACCGTTGAGGGCAACAGCCTTCGTATGCAAAGACAGAAAGTGTATCTTGAGGGTTTTGCATCCTCGCTTGTTTCCAAAACCAAATATGACTTGACGGCTCCGATAACGATTTTCAATACTGCGTCGCCCTATGTCTGCACGAATATAGACGCGTCAAAGGTAGCGTTTTTATCAATCAATGCAATTCAGGGCAACTACAAGGCGTTTGAAATTGAAAATGTCCCGGGCAAGGTAAAACAGGGCGAAAAATACGCGGAGTTTTATGTGGATGAAAATAAATTTTTTGAAATGTTCCTTGATATTTACTATATAAAAATAGGAAAAGCTTAAAACTTTAAATCAACGTCGGTAAGAATGTGTCTTGCCGATGTTTTTTAGTATTTATAATATGATTTAGGAATAAGAGAAAAATTATTTGAGCATAATACTACAAGAAAGCGAGGCAGTATTATGTTTAAACACGAAAAACAACTTTTTCATCCCGTATCAGTTGAACGCCCAAATCCTCAGTACGCGGCGCTTCTTCAGGAACAGCTCGGCGGCGCTAACGGTGAGTTAAAAGCCGCACTCCAGTATATGTCGCAAAGCTTTAGAATTAAAGACCAGGAAATTAAAGACCTGTTTCTTGACATTGCGGCAGAGGAGTTAGGTCATATGGAGATGGTTGCGACAACAATAAATATGCTTAACGGCCACGATGTTGACGCTGTAGCCGTCCCCGCTGGCGAAATACAATCCCACGTCCTATTAGGTTTAAATCCGGGGCTTATTAATGCGTCGGGATATTCGTGGACAGGCGACTATGTAAGCGTAACGGGCGATTTGTGCGCGGATTTACTTTCAAATATTGCGTCAGAACAGAGAGCAAAGGTAGTTTACGAATATCTTTACAGACAGATTGATGACAAGAAGGTTAAAGAAACAATAGATTTTCTGTTAAACAGAGAAGAAGCGCACAACCAGATGTTCAGAGACGCATTTAACAAGGTGCAGAACAGCGGTTCAAATCAGGATTTCGGCACTACAAAAGCCGCGAAGATGTATTTCAGTATGTCCGAACCGTCGCCTGCCGACAGTCCATTCACTAATACAGATGTAAAACCGCCTTCATTTAATTAGTATATAATTAAAACCGTATCAGATTAATTGACGAAAATCTGATACGGTTTGTTTTAGTTATAAAAGATTGATAATGAATACAATTAAATGAAATGATAGACTGTTTATCATTTTTATAAAATTTATTGATAATCGGCTACGTTAGCCCATCTCATAAGCAGTTCCTGTTCCTCGGGAATTTTCTTTACAGATTGTGAAGCCGCAACTATCGGCATCCAGTTTTGCACAAGCTGTTTTGCGGTATCTGTTTTTCTGCAATATGTGTTAAGATACTTTTCCGCCAAATCTTCCTTGCCTTTAAGAGTAAGCATAAGGTATGTTCTTGCCGCGTCAGCCGCTCCGTTACCCTGTGTGACGTGCGCCCAGTCGATGATATAAGCGTCACCTACAGGGGTGATAATAACGTTGCTCGGAACAAAATCGCCGTGGCAAACCTTGTTATGCTTTTTCATACTGTTTACTCTGGTATGGAGTTCGTAGCGGGTAGTAGCGTCAAGCTCTGTATCGCTGATTTTCCTCTGCATTTTGTCGCGTAAATCGGTCAAAAGGGGAGAGCGCTTTGAAAGAATCTCAATCTGAATATCAACGAATTTCTCGATAAACTCATCAACCTTGTCAGGGTTTTCGTCTATAAGCTCTCCGAGAGTTTTACCCTCAATAAAATCGCTGACAATCGCCCATTTTCCGTCTATTTTGGTAACCTCGTGAATTTTAGGAATATTAAGACCTATTTCCTCAACTCTTGCCTGATTAAGAGCCTCGTTTAAAACGGAGGCTTTTGAAAAGTTTTCGTCAAAAACCTTGATGGATTTGTCGCCGTCGCGGTAGATTTTTTTGCCTTTTGTTTCGTAAATAATGTTATCAAGTTTCATTGTGAATTCCAAAGCCTTTCCGCCCACAAATAGAGTTATAATACCCACAGCCTTATCGTGGGCAGATAAGGAGCGCGTAAAAAGTGTTTTATGATTATAATTTAATCTAATTTTATTGGTTTAATTTTCCTTATAATCCTTACCGTAGTAAGCTTTGAGATACATCTCTTTTATCTCGCTCATAAGCGGGTATCTCGGGTTAGCGCCTGTGCACTGGTCGTCAAACGCCTGCTCTGTCATATTATCAAGAGTATCAAGGAAGTATTTCTCATCGACGCCGTAATCGCGTATAGTTTCTTTAATTCCGATTCTCGATTTTAAATCATTAATCGCTTTAATTAAGTTTTCTACGCTTTCGTCGTCGTTCTTTCCCTCAATTCCGAGATATTTTGAAATTTCAGCATAACGAGCCTTTGTATGAGGATATGAGTATTGCGGAAATGTTCCCATTTTTGAAGGTGTTTCAGATGAGTTAAAGCGAATTACATACTCGAGCATAAGAGCGTTCGCGACACCGTGGGGAATATGGTGGAAAGCGCCTAACTTATGCGCCATAGAATGGCACACACCGAGAAACGCATTCGCAAATGCCATACCTGCCATTGTCGCGGCGTGGGCAACCTTTTCGCGGGCATACGGCTCGTTTTGACCGTTATCATAGCAAGCGGGTAAATATTCAAAAATTATTTTAAGCGCCTTTAACGCAAGACCGTCAGTAAAATCTGTCGCCAGCATAGCTGCATATGCCTCTAACGCGTGTGATACAGCGTCAATACCCGAAGCGGCGGTAAGTCCCTTAGGACCGCTCATCATAAGGTCTGCGTCAACAATTGCCATATCAGGCATAAGCTCATAGTCTGCGAGAGGATATTTCGTACCGTCGTTTTCGTCCGTGATAACAGCGAACGGAGTAACCTCCGAGCCTGTACCCGAAGATGTGGGAACGGCAATAAACATCGCCTTTTCGCCCATTTTCGGGAACTTGTAAACTCTCTTTCTTATATCGCTGAATCTCATTGCCATATCAGCAAAGTCAGCCTCGGGATGTTCATAAAGAACCCACATTATTTTACCCGCATCCATAGCCGAACCGCCTCCGAGAGCGATTATTACATCGGGCTGAAATGCAGTCATAGCCGCCGCGCCTTCCTTAGCGGAAGCGAGAGTCGGGTCAGGCTGAACGTCAAAGAAAGTCGTGTGGGTAATACCCATCTTATCAAGCTCATCCTTGATACACTTGGTGTAACCGTTGTTGTATAAAAATTCATCTGTAACGATAAACGCCTTTTTCTTTCCTAAATCATCTTTAAGCTCTTTAAGAGCGACGGGAAGACAGCCTTTTTTAATATAAACCTTTTCGGGAGCCCTGAACCAAAGCATATTTTCTCTCCTCTCGGCAACTGTTTTAATGTTAAGCAGATGTTTACAACCCACGTTTTCGCTGACGGAATTTCCGCCCCACGAACCGCATCCGAGAGTAAGCGACGGATTGAGGTCAAAGTTGTAAAGGTCGCCGATACCGCCGTGTGAAGACGGGGTATTTACAAGAATACGGCAGGTTTTCATTCTCTTAGAAAACTCATCGAGTTTTTCTTTTTCCGTAATCGAATTCAAATAAATTGATGACGTGTGTCCGAAACCGCCGTCGGCAATAAGCTGTTCTGCTTTTTTCAAAGCGTCCTCGAAGTTTTCCGATTTATACATAGCGAGTACGGGCGAGAGCTTTTCGTGCGCGAATTCTTCGCTGATGTTGACACTGCTCACTTCTCCGATTAGAATTTTTGTATTCTTGGGAACATCAACTCCCGCAAGCTTTGCTATAGTATAAGCGGACTGACCGACAATTTTAGCGTTGAGCGCGCCGTTAATGATGATTGTTTTTCTGACCTTGTCGATTTCATCTTCAGAAAGAATGTGACAGCCTCTTTCCTTAAATTCCTTTTTAACCTTTGAGTAAATGCTTTTGTCAACAATAACGCTCTGTTCAGACGCGCAAATCATACCGTTGTCAAAGGTTTTGGAATGAATAACGGAGTTGACCGCCACGAGTACGTCGGCTGACGAGTCAATAATTGCGGGAGTATTTCCCGCTCCTACTCCTAAAGCGGGTTTACCTGATGAATAAGCCGCCTTAACCATTCCGGGACCGCCGGTTGCAAGAATTGTATCAGCCTCAGCCATAACAAGATTTGTCATTTCGAGCGAGGGAACGTCAATCCAGGATATAATATCCTCGGGGGCGCCTGCTTTTACGGCCGCCTCCAATACTATTTTTGCCGCTTCAATCGTACTTTTTTTAGCGCGCGGGTGAGGGGAGATGATGATGCCGTTTCTTGTTTTAAGCGCTATTAAACATTTAAAGATAGCGGTAGATGTGGGATTGGTAGTAGGGATAACAGCGGCTATAACGCCGATAGGCTCCGCAATTCTTTTTGTGCCCATAGAAGCGTTTTCTTCAATAACTCCGCAGGTTTTAGCGTCTTTATATTTGTTGTAAATGTATTCGGAAGCGTAGTGGTTTTTTATAACCTTATCTTCTACAATTCCCATTCCTGTTTCTTCAACAGCCAATTTTGCAAGCGGTATTCTCTGCTTGTTAGCGGCAGTAGCCGCCGCGAGAAAAATTTTGTCAACCTGTTCCTGTGTGTAGGATGCATACTCCGCCTGTGCCTTCTTCACTCTTTTGAGAGCCTTTTCAAGCGAGGGAACGCTGTCAACAACAGCGTACTTTTTGGTACTCATAGATTTGACCTCCATAAAATTAAATATTACAATTCATATTTTGAATAATGCTTACTTATTTGAAAATTCGATTCCCTTTGATTTTGCGAAAGCTTGCGCCTTGGAATTTTTCGGCGCGGTAATTTTTACTTCCGTGCTTGTGTTAAACGCGGTATTCGCAATTTCGGTATTTTTACCGTTTATAATTACCTCTTCAAGAAAGCGACATTCGGCAAATGCGTATTCGTCAATTTTTTTCGTTGACTTTGGTATTTCAATTTTTTTCAAACCGCTTGCGTCAAAGCTGTACATTCCGATTGTTTTAAGATTTTTAGGAAGCTTTATTTCTTTAAGATTCGAGCATCCCGAAAAAGCATTCGTTCCGATGATTGTAACGCTGTCGGGAATTGTTATTTTTTCAAGCGTTGTGCTGAAAGCAAAAGCGTAATCGTCAATTTTTTCAACTCCATCGGGGATTGTTACACTTTTGACTTTTGACATCTTAAACGAGCTTCTGCCGACTTCCTTTACTTTTTTGCCCTTGTATTCAGAGGGGATTTCAATATTTTTCTTACCGTCTTTAAAATCGGAAATGACAAGTGTTTTATCGCCTTGCTCGTTGTATCCTATTCCGTTTTTATCCGTGTACTGCGCCTGCGTGGCTGTGGGAAGTGAAGCTGTTTTTGTTTCACCCGAACAACCCGCCAAAGGGCAGACTGCGATTAAAGCGATTAAAATCAGGGTAAAAGTTAATTTTTTCATTTTTTACATCCTTCCATAGTATATGGTAGCACATTGTTAAAAGTTTGTCAATCTTTTTTGTTAAATAATTAACAACATTTAAACCGTATTTATTTAATGTTTATTATATAGAAAATACGTTGTTTTATAATTGTATAAAGGAATATTATATAAATCAGAATACAGATAATATGCTGTATATGGAATATGAAATATTCTAGAATAATTTTAAATAAAAAATAAAACTCCAAGCAAAAAACCGCCCGTTAAACGAGCGATTTTTTATTCTAAATAAGAAAAATACTGAAAACTCCGAGAATAATCGAGAATAATGCCCCGAAAACAACATCGCTTATGTAATGAACGCCCGCAAGAACCCTTGATACGCAAATAAGCGTTCCCAAAACAGTTAACGTAATTCCGAGCGCTGTATTTAACGGAAAGCAAACTGTCGCTATTATAAAAACGCTTGCCGAATGACGGCTGGGAAAGCTTTTTCCGACTGTGTTTTTTTTAATAAGCGGATTAATTTTAAGCGCTTCGTACGGACGAGGTCTGTTGATTATGCGTCTTAAAATTGTAACGCTTAAAAAAGCTGTCGCGGGTACTGTGAGTGTTCTTATAAACGCTTCGGGTTTTGAGTTGTTTATCATATCCGTGAATGTCAGAATAAGCATAATCGGATAAATTACATAAACGGGATAGGGGAGATATTTATATATAATTCTTAAAAGGAAATATAATCTTTTGTGTTTTCTAAAAAATATCTCAATTTTTCTGTATTTTTCTTCTGTCATAAAATCACCGTGGTAATTTTATCACACTTATTTTAATTATTCAATATCAACTTTATATTTATCAAACCAGTAATCAAGCTCAATTATATACGCTAAAATTTGCGGAGCTTTCATAAGCTGACCGTACCACGGCGAGCTTATGCCCTCGGGATTTTGGATAATATTATTGATTCCCTCAGCGCTTAAAAGCTCTGTAAGGGCTGTTTTCTTTTTTAAAATTTCCTCAACCTTATCCGAACAGATTTTCATATATACGGGGTTGTGTGTTTTAGGATAGGGGCTTTTTTTCCTCCATACTATATCATCGGGTAAAATACCTTCAAAAGCCTTTCGTACAATACCCTTTTCACGCCCGTTATAAGCTTTGATTTCCCACGGCATATTGTAAGCGTACTCAACTATTCTGTAGTCGCAGAAAGGAACCCTCACCTCAAGTCCGTTATACATACTGCACCTGTCTTTTCTTTCGAGCAGGCATTGCATAAACCAGTAGTAGTTAAGCATAAACATTTCTCTCATTCTGCCCGTGACTTTAGAGTCTGTATTAAGCTTGTCGGTACCGTTTACGGTTTCAAGGTATTTTTCCCTGACATATTCCTCTCCCTTGGGCAGTACTCCGTCTTTTAGAATACTCCGCCTTATATCCTGCGACCTTGACCACGGAAAATTATCCTCAAAAAGAATATCGTGATTGTGATACCAGGGATAACCGCCGAAAAGCTCATCCGCGCATTCTCCCGAAAGCGCCACCGTGTAGTTCTTCTTTATTTCCCTGCAAAAAAGCAATAAAGACGAGTCGACGTCAACATAACCGGGCAAATCTCTCGCCTCAACGCTCGGATAAAGCGCCTCGGCCAAATCCGCGTTATCAAGTATAACTTCGTTGTGAAGAGTGTTTGCGCTTTCAATCATCATTTTAATATATTCAACGTCCGAGCTCGGCTGAAAAAGACTTTTTTCAAAATATTTCATATTGTCCCTGTACTCAACGGAATAGGTGACGGCGTTATCCATACCGTTTTTCTTGTAAAAATTACTTGCGGTCTGAACGATAATACTGCTGTCAAGTCCGCCCGACAGGAAAAAGCATAGCGGAACATCACTCCTAAGCTGTTTTTCAATCGCGTCGGTAAGCAAAAAACGCACCTTTTCAACTGTTTGCTCGGGAGAGTCCGTGTGTTCCTTTGCCTCCAATTTAAAGTATCTTGTCTTTTTTAATTTTCCGTCGCTATATGTTGCATACTCGCCAGGCAAAAGCTCATTGATATTTTTAAAAATTCCGTTGCCCGGAGTTCTCGCAGGTCCCAAAAAGAATATTTCATAAAGTCCTTTTTCGTCTATGACGGGTTTAACCTTTCCGCTTTTTAAAATCGCTTTTATTTCCGAGCCGAAAACCAGTCCGTTTTTAAATTCGCTGTAAAAAAGCGGTTTAACTCCGACCTTATCTCTGCATAAAAATACTTTTTTGTTATACATTTCATAAACCGCAAACGCAAAAATTCCGTTCAGCTTTTTCGCGCATTCAGCTCCGTATTCTATATACATTTTCAAAACAACTTCTGTGTCGCTGTGGCCTTTAAACTGATAACCCTTCGCTTTTAATTCATCTCTCAGCTCCTCTGTATTATATAATTCCCCGTTATATACGATAACGTACTTCTCTCCGTGAATACCGCAAATCATAGGCTGTTTTCCGTTTTCCTTGTCAATAACGACCAGCCTGCGGTGTATAAGGGCAATATTATGGTCAATAAAAATTCCGTTTTCGTCAGGACCTCTCTTCGTGAGCGTTTTAGACATTTCGGAGAGAACCTTGATATTCTCCGACAAATCCTCGTGTTTACTCAATAAACCTGCTATTCCACACATATTATCCTCCAAATTTATTTATTTTTTATACTGTATAGGAAAGCAATTCCCATAAAGATAAGTAAAAAACTACCGATAACCGAAGTGCTTAGCCCCAGCGTAATTTCACCCGTTACGCTTGAAAAAACAGGCTGGCTTATATTAAAAGCCTTTACCGCAAAATATGTAATCAGAGCTGTTATAATTCCCTGTACTATTCTGTAAAATATGAATAAAAGTTTTTTAATACCAATACCGTTAAGCGCCTGAAAAATCTGAAAATGTACGCAAATTCCTCCGAATCCCACCGCAAAGGCGGTTAAAGTAATATTTCCGCTTTTTGAAAGCGTGTTGCAGGCGGTTGTTACCTCCAGGAAGGTTTCGACAAAAACATTTTCCCCGATTAAGCCTTCTATAATACTTATGAAAGCCGAAAATATAACGACAATACCGCACATTTCAATTATTCCGTAAACCGCCCCCGAAACAGAGCTTACGAAAAGGTCAGATGAATTTTTTGTTTTTGCACTTTTTTCTTTATCCGAATTATATAACACCGTATCTTTAAATAAATATTTATTCACAATTCCTATAATTATGACGGATACAATCTGCGAGCAAAGCAGTATTACGCCGATTTGAAAATTGTTTAAAAGCTTTGTTCCGACAAAAGTAATTAAAAATCCCGGACCCGCTCCCACCGCGGTATAAGACGCTTTTACCGCTTCGCTTTCGGAAATTTCTCCGTTTTCATAAAGCGTTTTAATTCCTCTCGCGCCGACAGGATAACCGCCTAAAACTCCTATTAATACGGCAACAGCCGTTTTTCCCGAAATTCCAAACAAAGCGTTTGAAATTTTATTTAAAATTCTTCCCGAAAACGAAATTCCGCTTTTAGCGACAATTGATGATATTACCATAAAAGGAAAAAGCGACGGAACAAGTACCTGCGCGCAAAAGCATATGCCCTTGTAAAGTCCGTCGGATGACTGCTTTCCGAAAAAAATAACCGACGTTCCTGCCAACAGGATAAACGTAAGCTTGAACACTGCCGAGAGTTTGCTCTCAATTTTATACATCATTTTTCTTCACCGTTAATATATATGTAAAAGGGTGATAGATAATGAGAAAAAAGCACCAAAATAAAGTAAAATCCGAGCTCCCTATAGATTTTCGCTATAATCTTCCCGTAATTGAATTCACGGGAAACAGGCAGGCAATGGTAGAAGGCTCTACAGGAGTTCTGCATTACAGCGAAGAGGCTGTCAGGATAAACACCCGAATGTCTGTAATAGCCTTTGAGGGCAGGGGATTAACCCTGAAATGTATTTCCCCGACCTGCGTAATAATTGAGGGCTTTATCGTTAATGTTGAATTTATTAGTTAGGTGAATTTATGCTTATAAAATTGATACGCTGGCTTAGAGGATATATAATTTTTTCGGTAAGCGGAAGCTTTCCCGAGCGTTTTATCAATCTTTTAAACCGAAGCGGAATAACCTATTGGGATTTACTCCCCGACGGTAAGCTCTATTCGGGAAGAATGTTGCTTTCCGATTATATGAAAATAAGAAAAACAGCAAAAAAATCTTCCGTCAGGCTTAGGTGTAAAAAACGTGTAGGCTTTCCGTTTTATATAAGAAAATACAGAAACCGAAAGGGAATAGCCGTGGGATGTATATTAGCCGTAATTGTTATGGCGGTTTTAAGCCAGTTTGTTTGGGACGTTCAGATAAAAGGAGCGGAAAGGTTAAGTATCTCAAAGCTTAACTCGGCGCTTGATGAATGCGGACTGAAAGCGGGAGTTTTAAAATCCTCGGTTGATTTTGAGTCGGTTGAACGAGAGCTTGTATTAAAAGTACCCCAGATACGCTGGATTTCAATAAACGCTTTAAACAGCATAGCTGAAATAGAAATTAAAGAAAAATCCGTAAAACCTAAAGTGAAAACTGAAAAATACCCCTGCAATTTAAAGGCGTCGTGCGACGGAGTAATTACAAAAACCCTCGTTTACAGCGGAACCTGCGCTGTAAAAAGGGGGAGCGCCGTGAGTGAAAATCAGCTCCTTGTAAGCTGTGTGGTCGAGGGAACATCAGAAGCTGAGGGGAATTTGAGGTATGTTCATTCAAACGGTAAAATTTTTGCCGATGTAATAGAAAATAAAAGTATAAGTATTCCGCTTGAGAATAATATCTTAATTCCGAGCAAGAATTATATTGAGAAGTCAACTTTAGATATATTGTGGTTTAATATTCCGTGGAAGCTTGATTCTTCACCGTCTGAATTAAAGTCAAATGTATTTTCAAACTGCAAGCTTGTCGCCAACGAAATTACTCTGCCACTCGGTGTGAATACTGTCAGAACCTACGATTTTGAAAAATCTCAAAAAAAATTGTCGGTAAAAAAAGCTAAAATTCTTATTAAGAAAAAAGCCTGCTTAAAAGAGGCGTTTAATTACGGAAATTACAAAATTAAATCGAAAAAATATTCGTTAAAAGAATTAAACGGCAAGCTTAAACTTAATGCTGAATACGTCGTCAATAAAAATATAGCTGTAGAACAGCGTGTAAAAATCAACAAAAAGGTTGAGTAACTAAGAAAAATATGTTAAGATAAATTATCTTAACGTATAGAAAGTTGATTGTATGAGAATTTTATGTATAGGCGATGTGGTAGGAAAGGTAGGATGCGAGTTTCTGCGCTCAAAGCTTTCAAGCTTAAAGAAAGTAAAGGGTGTAGATATAGTAATATGTAACGGAGAGAATTCCGCCGACGGAAACGGTATAACTCCGTCTTCTGCAGATTTTATATTTCAAAGCGGTGTTGATGTAATCACCCTCGGCAATCACTTTTGCCGCAGGAGGGAAGTTTTCGATTATCTTGATAATACCCCCTATATTATCCGCCCTGCCAATTTTCCCGAAGCTTCAACCCCCGGAGCGGAATTTTGTACTCTCGACTTGGGAAGACTACAGCTTACGGTAATCAATCTCATAGGAAATATGTATATGGAAAGCGGTGTTTTAAGCCCGTTTGATAAGATTGACGAGCTTTTAAAAAAGATTGACAGCCGTATAATTATGGTTGATTTTCACGCGGAAACAACGTCTGAAAAATTGGCTATGGGCTATTATCTTGACGGAAAGGTTTCAGCGGTATTCGGAACTCACACCCACGTTCAGACCTCCGACGACAGAGTTCTGGAAAACGGAACCGGATATATTACCGATTTGGGAATGACGGGACCGCTCAATTCGGTTTTAGGAGTTAAACCCGAAATATCAATAGCAAAATTTAAAACCCGTATGCCTGTTCGCTTTGACCTTAAAAAAGGCGACTGTAAAATGGAATGTGTGATTTTTGATATTGATGATAAAACGGGCAAAACTCTGTCGACCGAAAGACTTAGAATTGTTTAAAATAACTATTGCAAAAATATATATTTATAGTATAATGACCTTGTATGATTTATAATATTATAAGCAACTTAACAGTTTGATTTTAACTGTTTTTGGTGAGGAAGTGTTTTAAGAAAATGAATGGACTGGACTTGAAACAGGCGGTTTTATCGGGTTCAAATAATATTTGTATTAAAAAATCCTATATTAACGACCTGAATATTTTTCCTGTTCCCGACGGAGATACAGGAACAAATATGTCGATGACAACTACCTCTGCGGTAAAGGCGTTAAAGGAAATTGACTCCGATGAAATCGGCGTTGTCGCAAAAGCTGTAGCTTCCGCGATGCTTAGAGGCGCAAGGGGAAATTCGGGTGTAATTCTTTCTCTTTTATTCCGCGGATTTTCCGAAGGGTTAAAAGACAAGTCGACAGCGAACGGAAAGGACCTTGTCGATGCTCTCGGATTAGGGGTTGACGCGGCTTATAAGGCTGTTATGAAGCCTACCGAGGGTACAATTCTTACAGTAGCGAGAGTGGGCTATGAGGGCGGACTTGAAGCCTGTAAAAAAAGCGAGGACGTTTTAGAAGTCTGGAGCGCGGTATGCAATAGCGCGGAAGAGGCGCTCGCTAAAACTCCCGAATATCTCCCCGTTTTGAAAAAAGCAGGCGTTGTAGACGCCGGCGGTATGGGACTTTATTCGATATTCGAGGGAATGCTTTCTTACTTTATAGACGGTAAAGTTTTAGAGTATGAGGAAACTCACGCAAGCGAGGAGCTTGAAAACTTTTCAAGTACCGTTGCCGAATTTGACGAGGTAATTAATTTTACTTATTGTACTGAATTTATAGTCGGCAGAGATGAAAAGGTTAAAACCGACCCCAACGAGCTTCGCTTGTATCTTGAAACTATCGGCGATTGCGTAGTTGTTGTAAATGATGATGAAATAATCAAAGTCCATGTCCATACCGATAACCCCGGAAACGCTCTTCAAAAGGGACTTAACTACGGTCAGCTTCTCACCGTCAAGGTTGAGAATATGAAGGAACAGCACCGTCAGCGTGTTGAGGATAACGAGGCTAAAAAGGAAGAAAAGGTTAAGCTTGAACCTGCAGAGCCTACTGAAGAAATCGGTTTTGTCGCGGTTGCGGCAGGAGAGGGAATTACAAACCTCTTTAAGGACTTAGGGTGCGATAATGTTGTATCTGGCGGTCAGTCTATGAACCCGAGTACCGACGATATTTACGAGGCTGTTATGGCGACCCCCGCAAAGAATGTATTTGTTCTTCCTAATAATAAAAATATTATTATGGCGGCAGAGCAGACGGTTCCTATGATTGAGGACAGAAACGTAATTATTGTTCCCACCCGTACCATACCGCAGGGAATGACGGCCATTTTGAATTATGATTCCGAGCTTTCGCCTGAGAGCAATAAGGATATGATGACCGACGCGGCTAAGCAGGTTGCGACAGGTCAGGTAACTTTCGCGGCTCGAAACAGCGAGTTCGGACATCAGAAAATCAAAGAGGGCGAAATTATTGCTCTTGAAAACGGAAAGCTTACAATAACCGAAAAAACTCCGGCAAAAGCGGCTGTCAGACTTGCTAAAAATATGATTAAGCACGATACTTCGTTTGTGACTGTTATTTACGGCGCGGATACCTCGGAAAAAGACGCGCAGGAAGTGTACGAGGCGATAAACGATAAATTTGGTAATAAGGTTGACGTTTCGCTTGTAAACGGCGGACAGCCGATATATTACTTTATTTTAAGTGTAGAATAAAAAAGACGGCAAAAGCCGTCTTTTTTTGAACGGGAAGATTTTATGTCGTTATATAATATAAAAATAGAAAAGCTTTCGGGTATCGGAACAAAACGCGCTGAGCTTTTTAATAAACTCGGAGTGTTTTCCGTTGGCGGACTTCTTAATTTTTATCCGAGAGATTATGAGGATTGGTCGGAGATTACGAGTATCTCTGAAGTTGAAAACGGCGCCTCCGTATGTATAAAAGCCACAGTATATGACGCCTTTCACTCGGGCTATACGAAGACGGGAAAGTTTATAACCAAAACTGCTGTTTGTGATGACAGCGGCGTCTGCGAGCTTGTGTTTTATAACAACCGTTATATAGACAAAATGTTGAAACAAGGTGTTACATACCGTTTCTTCGGAAAAGTGTCCAATGTTTTCGGAAAGGTAAGTATGACTTCCCCGACCTTTTCTTCCGACAAAGCTGTAGCCGAGATGCGTCCGATTTATAATTTGACCGCGGGACTAAATAATAATACTGTAATAAGAGCCGTTAAAGAGGCAATTAACCTGCTTCCCGAAAAAATCAACGACCCTTTGCCTCAGAGTTTAAGAGAACGTTTCGGACTTTGCGGTTTAGAATACGCGATTAAAAATATACATTTTCCCGAAAGTATTAAGGCTCTTGAAACAGCAAAAAAACGGCTTGTAGTTGAGGAGCTTTTGGTACTTAATCTCGGTCTTAGAAATTTGAAAAACCGTAAGCGTTCTAAAAATAAAAATTTAATAAGCAGGGATTATTCCGCTGAATTTGAGAGCTTTTTACCCTTTAAGCTGACAAACGCGCAAAGGCGCGTCATTTCTGAATGTGTAAATGATTTAAAAAACCCTGAAATTTCCCTTAACAGGCTTATTCAGGGAGATGTCGGCTCGGGAAAAACAGTTGTAGCAGGTTCGGTTTGCTATACTCTTATCAAAAACGGTAAACAAACCGCGTTTATGGCTCCGACTGAAATTCTTGCCGAACAGCATTATAATTACTTTAAAGAAATATTTAAAAATACTGATATAAAAATTGCCTTGCTTACAGGTTCGATGAAAGCATCTGAAAAAAATGACGTGAGGAAAAAACTCGCGCTTGGAGAAACAGACCTTATAATAGGAACCCACGCTTTACTTACAAATGATACCGAATTTAAAAACCTTGCGCTTGTTGTAACGGACGAACAGCACCGCTTCGGCGTAGCGCAGAGAGCAAAGCTCATCTCAAAGGGGAACAGCCCTCATTTGCTCGTAATGAGCGCAACGCCTATTCCGAGAACATTGGGATTAATCATTTTCGGAGATTTGGATATTTCGACTATTAACGAGCTCCCTCCGGAACGTAAAGAAATAAATACCTTGCTTATCGGCTCGGATAAGCGTGTCAGGGCGTTGGAGTTTATAAAAAAGGAAATCGCAAAGGGACGTCAGGCTTACATTGTTTGTCCTCTTGTCGAGGAGGGCGAAACTGATTTAGCGTCTGCGGAGGAATACTCGGCGGAATTGATGCTCAATCATTTCAGCGACATACCTGTTGGAACACTTCACGGTAAATTGAAGTCAGCAGATAAAGAGGCGGTTATGCGTGATTTTTGCGATAACAAGCTGAAGCTTTTAGTATCGACAACAGTTATCGAGGTAGGAATTGACGTCGCTAATGCAACCGTAATGATGATAGAAAACGCGGAGTGTTTCGGGCTTTCACAGCTTCATCAGCTTAGAGGAAGAGTAGGTCGAGGAGGAGAAAAAAGCTGGTGCATACTTGTTTCCGACAGTAATACTGAAAACACAAAGGAACGTTTGAGAACGATGTGCACGACAAACGACGGTTTTAAAATAGCGGATGCGGATTTAAAACTGCGCGGACCGGGAGATTTTTTCGGCTCACGCCAGCACGGACTTCCAAAACTTTCCATAAGCAGTCTTGCCGATACAAGAAATCTCGAATTATCTCAAAAAATAGCGGATTATGTAATTCTGGATTCACAAAATCTGCTTGACGACAGATACAGAGGGTTAAAAAGCGAGGTTAAACGACTGTTTAACACAATCGGCGAGGAATCGCTAAACTAAAATAAATATTGAAAAAATATTTTCTGTATAGTATAATGTTTAGGTGTAAATTGGAGGTATTCTTATGAAAAAGAAAATTTCGATAATGATTTCTGCGATACTTGTTTTATCCACAGTATTTTTATCAACATTTGTTCCTGCGAACGCTGTAAGCTATAAAAACAATGTTAAGTTAGCTTCCAAGACAGCGTTACTTATAAACCTCGATACGGGACAGACCGTTTTCGAGAAGAATGCCGATAAAAAGCGTTATCCCGCGTCTACAACTAAAATTATGACCTACATTATTGTTGCGGAGCACGTTGATAACTTCAAGAAAACGGAAATTGAAATTAAACAGAGCGTGCTGGATGTTTTAAACGGTACAGGCAGTTCTGTCGCTAATGTGGCGTCCCATGTGGGTGAAAAAATGACGGTTTTAGACCTTCTTTACTCTATGATGGTTCCTTCAGGTAACGATGCCGCTGTCGTACTCGCCGATTATGTCGGCGGGGGAAGCGTTGAGAAATTCGTTTCTATGATGAATGACAAGGCTAAAAAGCTCGGCTGTAAGAATACCCATTTCCAGAATCCCGACGGATTACATAACAAAAACCATTATACAACCGCGAAAGACCTCGCGATAATGACGCAATACGCGCTCACCTTGCCCGAGTTTTCAAAAATCACAAATACTACCACATATTATGTAAAGGGAGAGAACTCTCCCCTTGTAACTACCAACTCCCTCATAGACGCTAACCGAGGCGGTTCGTATTACTACCAATACGCTCAGGGAATAAAAACAGGCACAACCGATGAGGCGGGACATTGCCTCGTTACTATCGGAAGCGCCGACGGGTATTCCTATCTCGGTGTATTTCTTAATTCTCCGATAAATCCCGAAAATGATGTTTACGGTACAATGATTGACGCTAAGGAGCTTTTCCGCTGGTCGCTTACAAAGCTTGAGCTTAATCAGGTTGCTTCTTCCGAAACTCCTATTTGTGAAGAGAAAATAAACCACGCGTGGGGCAAAAACAGCGTTCAGATTGTCCCGGAAAAAAATATAAACGCCATAGTTCCAAAGACGTTTGAGGAGTCCGATATTAAGGTTGAAACCGAAATTCCCGACAGTATAGACGCTCCGATTGAAGAAGGAGATGTTGTCGGAAAAGCAATTGTTTACTATAACGGTAAGCAGGTAAAAGAAAAAACAAAGATAGCAGAGGTAAACTTAGTTTCAAGTGAAACCGTTGAAAGAAGCGGAATACTTTATGTGTTGTCTGTAATTCAGAGTATAGTTTTTTCAAATTGGTTTATAGTTGCTATTGCGGCAATAGTAATTCTCCTTGTTATTTATATTATTATAAGCTCGATTATCAAACGGCGTAACCGCAGAAACAGAAGAAATATAAAACATTATCGCAATTTCTGATATTAATAAAACAGAATAAAACAGGTCGGGTAAATTTACTTGACCTGTTTTTTATAAAATACTTTTGCTGTTAATAAGAATAAAATTCGGCGCGGTTGCGTTCTAAGTGTGAGGATAAATTACTTATTCACTGTTTACAAAATACGCCAATGCTTTTTTATAGTCAGCTTTCCTTTTGCAGATTTCATTAAGACTGTTAATGCTTACTCCGACGCTTTTTCTCTCGGGTTTAAAGTCTTTCTTTAAACAGTCCCACGGACAAGCGGAGGATTTAAGATAAGGATATTTTTTGTCTTTTTCGGTACAGCCTTTTGAAATTTTAAAATAAGGGATATACACCGCCTTATTTTTATATGTAATATATTGGTCCGACATTTCTTTAACGGTATTTTCTATATTAGAATAATATTCCTGACCCTTTTTATATTTTTTTATGAAATCATCCTTACTTAAAATATCCTTTTTGTCAATTTTATTTGCTTTGTAATTTGTGTTTAAAATTAAAATTAACGCTTTGATTGTTTCATTCTCGTAATGCTTGCAAAAATTATTGGCGGCAATCCCCGTTATAATTTCTTCTTTTGTCATTTTATGACTACTTAAAAGAGTTTTTGTATCTTTTTTGATTTTATATCCCGAATTTATAATCGGAACCGAAGCCATTATGGCAAGTATTAACAAAAGTCCTACTAATTTTCTTCTCATATTCTCACTCGTATTCTGTTATTTTTATTTTTATTTCTTGACATCACAGATAGTTTGTCTTAAAATATATTATGTTCGTTTAGTTTGATATATGAAAGGAAACCACTATGAAATCTAAATTATGTTGGATATCTTTTATTCCTTTTGCTGTTTTGGCTGTTGTAATAAAGGTTTGTCAAAATTATTCCATTGCGTTTAATAATAACGCAAACTTAGCGTCCTATGCTGTAGTTTGCGCGGTACTTGTAATGTTTTTAATAAATATTGTTTTTGTTGCTGTCGACAGGAAAACCTCACCCGCCTATCTGTTGTCAAGTAATATACCCGTAGCAGTTTTTGCCGTTTTAGCGGCTGCTTTAATAGCGTCAAAATCAGCGTTGACAATTATACTTGATTTGCAAAATCATACATACACATTGTTTACATTGGCTCTTACTGTTTTCGGAATGTTAACCTCAATTTGTCTTGTAACAATTGCTTTTGCCCATATTCAGGGAAGAAACTTTTTTCCGAGAATGGGAGTGTTATTCCTATCAATGCCCGTATGGGGCGGATTGATGCTTATTTCGGAGTTTTTAAGCAACCGTACCGTTTCCGTTTATTCGGTTAATCCCGTAAATCTCTTCTGCTATGCTTTTGCGATGATTTATCTGTTTAAGCTTGCTATGATTATCGCGACCGTTGACGGAAAAAATCCTGTAAAATCTATGTTTCTCTACGGCTTTCCGCTTGCGGGCTTAGGACTTGCGTCAGGGGTTAACACTATTATTTCAATTATTAATAACGGTCTTGATTATTCCGAAAATGTTATTTCATTTGCATTTTTTGCTCTCGCGCTTTATATAATTTTCTTTAATATCGAGATAACAAGAAATTGTTTAACAAAAGATAAACAGATATTGCAGTTTGACCTTGAAGATTTTGACGAGGAACAACGCGCCTATGGCGCAAATCAGGATAACACCGTTGTTATGTCAGAAACGGGAACAAACGACTACGATTATGATTATTCTAAGACAGTAGCTGACAACGAGATTTATATTGCGGACTCTGATAGTAATAATATTGATGATAATTTGCCTGACTACACTTCTAATGCAGATGCCGACGATTTTGTCATTGCTCCCGATGTTAAGGAAGACGACGCGATTTATATAGAAAAAGATAAGGCTGTAAATTTTGAGAGAGGTGTAGTTTCTCAAAATTCACAGGAAAAATATGAAGAAACCGATTATGATGAAGAGCATTTAGAGAAAATTAACAAGCTTATTGAGGATATTAACCGATAAAATCCATAATTTATTTGTTGACTTTTTTATTTTTCGGTGATACTATATATTAAAATAGTTTAACGCTATGATAAGGATATGATATTTCGGATAAGTTTTTAAGAGAGCGCGCGGTTGGTGAAAGCGTGTAAAACCTCCGATTTATTACCGCCTTTAAGCTTTGCGCAGGAAATGGCGCGACGGGTCGCTCCGTTAAAGGTAATGAGGGTTTTAACCGAAGTTGGGTGGAACCGCGATTTGTAAATTATGTCGCCCCAATATTCTTTTATAGAATATTGGGGATTTTTTATTATAATGATAAGGAGTAGTCAATTATGATTAATGTAGAATTAAAAGGCGGAGTTGTTAATCAATATGAAAAAAACATTACTCCCGCGGAGATTGCCAAAGGAATTGGTATGGGACTTTATAAGTCCGTATGCGCGGCAAAAATAAACGGAGAGGTCTTTGATTTAAGAACTCCGATAACCGAGGATTGTAAGGTTGAACTCTTGACCTTTGATGACGTAAACGGTAAAAAAGCTTTTTGGCATACGGCCTCCCACGTTCTTGCGCAGGCAGTAAAACGTCTTTATCCGAGCGCGAAGTGCGCTATCGGACCCGCTATAGATAACGGCTTTTACTATGACTTTGACGTTGAAAAGCCGTTTACAACAGAGGATTTGCAAAAGATTACCGAGGAAATGAAAAAGATTGTTAAATCAAAAATTTCTGTTGAAAAATTTGAGCTTGACCCTGACGAGGCCGTAAAGCTGTTGGAGGATATGAACGAGCCTTATAAGGTTGAGCTTTGCAGAGAACACAGCGACAAGGGCGAAAAAATAAGCTTTTATAAGCAGGACGATTTCACGGACCTCTGCGCGGGACCTCATCTTATGGACGTAAGCTCTATAAAGGCGATTGCGCTGACAAATACAACGGGCGCCTATTGGAGAGGTAATGCTGAAAACGCACAGCTTTGCCGTGTGTACGGTGTGGCGTTTCCAAAGGCTTCTATGCTTGAAGAGCATTTAAAAATGATGGAGGAGGCAAAAAGCCGTGACCACAATAAGCTCGGCAGAGAGTTAGAGTTATTCACAACGAGCGAGGTTATCGGACAGGGACTTCCCGTTTTGCTCCCAAAAGGAGCGAGGGTTATTCAGCTTCTTCAGCGTTTTGTGGAGGACGAGGAGCAAAAGAGAGGCTGGCTTTTAACAAAAACTCCGTTTATGGCTAAATCTGACCTTTATAAAATCAGCGGTCATTGGGGACACTATAAAGACGGAATGTTTGTGTTGGGAGATGAGGAAAAGGACGACGAGGTTTACGCACTGCGTCCTATGACCTGTCCGTTCCAGTATCAGGCATATTTAAACCGCCAGCGTTCCTACCGTGATTTACCGCTCAGATACAACGAAACATCAACGCTTTTCCGTAACGAGGCGTCGGGTGAAATGCACGGGCTTATAAGAGTCCGCCAGTTTACAATTTCAGAGGGACACCTTATGTGTACTCCCGAACAGCTCGAAGGTGAATTTAAGGGCTGTTTGGAACTTGCGATATTTATGCTTAAAACGGTCGGACTTTACGAGGACGTAAGCTACCGCTTTTCACAGTGGGACCCGAACGACAAAGATAAATATATCGGAACAGAAGAAGAATGGAATGAAATTCAGGGAATGATGGGCAGAATTCTCGACCATTTGGACGTTCCTTATGAAATAGGAATAGGCGAGGCGGCTTTCTACGGACCTAAGCTCGACATTCAGATTAAGAATGTTTACGGTAAGGAAGATACTCTCATTACAATTCAGATTGACGGTATGATTGCCGAAAAATTCGGTATGGAATATGTTGATAAGGACGGCAGAAAAAAGAATCCATATATTATTCACAGGACCTCAATCGGCTGTTATGAGCGTACCCTCGCGTTGCTTATTGAAAAGTACGCGGGAGCTTTTCCGATGTGGCTTGCGCCTGTTCAGGTTAAAATTCTTCCTATTGCCGACCGCCATATTGATTATGCTTACGATATTAAAAATGCGCTTGAATCAGAGGGTATGCGTGTTGAAATTGATGACAGAAGTGAAAAAATCGGTTATAAAATCCGAGAGGCACAGCTCCAGAAAGTACCTTATATGTTCGTAGTAGGCGATAAGGATATAGAAAATAACGCCGTTTCTGTCCGCCATAGAAAAGAGGGCGACCTCGGCTCGATGAAGCTTGACGATTTTATTGCCGTTGCAAGAAAAGAAATTGACACCAAGGAGATAAAATAACTCAATGTATAACCGTTCATATAATAGGGGCAGAAGGGGAATGACCTTTAAATTTAAACCGCCGAGACGCAGAAGATTTAAAAGTCTGAAAACCTCTTCTGTTAACAAAAAGCCGAAAACGCCCGTTTACAAATTGCGCCTGGCAAAAATCGCGGTTCTTGTTCTCATATTTGCCGTTGTTTTTGCGTCAATTGTTATCGGAGTTAATTTTTCCAAACCCGAAAGTAAAAGAGTAAAGTCGGTTTACTATAAAACCTCAACCGAAAACAATAATGCCGATTTACTGCGTGTTGTCAATAAAAGTAATCCTATAGACAAAAATTATGTACCCGAGCTTGTTGAAAAAGACGGCTACAGTTTAAGCGTTCTTGCGGAAAAAAGTCTTGATAAATTGCTTGCAGACGCTAAGAAGCAAGGTATAAGCATATATGTAAAATACGCTTATGTTTCCTATGACGAGCAGAAAAAGCTGTATGACGCGCAGTATAAAATGAATATTAAAAAATACGGGCTTTCCGAGGTTAAGGCGCAGGCGAGAACAAATGTCGTAATCCCGCAGGCTGGAAGATGCGAGTTTCAAACAGGTCTTATGGTAAGCTTCAGAAGTGAGCAGAAAGGTAAATTTAAGGACTCGACAGCCTCCGACTGGCTTGACAAAAACGCTGAAAACTATGGATTTGTACTGCGTTATACTCCCGATAAAACATCCCAGACTTCTATGAGCTGGAACCCGAAATCTTACAGGTATGTGGGCAGGGAAAACGCGCGGATTATGCGCAGCCTTAATATGTGTCTGAACGAGTACAGCTACTATGTCAGTTCACGAGATAATTAAATTTTAAAATTTTAAAAAAATACTTGCATTTTGTAAAAAACTATAGTATAATTCTACTGTTACATTGAAATATATCCCGAATGAGGTGAATAAAATGAAAAGCGGAATACATCCGAATTATGAGCAGACAACAATCAAATGCGCCTGCGGTAACGTAATCGAAACAGGCTCAACTAAAAAGGATATTAGAGTTGAAGTTTGTTCTAAGTGCCACCCTTTCTTTACAGGTAAGCAGAAATTAGTTGACACAGGCGGACGTGTTGATAGATTTAAAAAGCGTTTCAACATCGACTGATTTTAATTTGACTTTAAAGACGGCATACTCTGCCGTCTTTTTGCTTTATAGAAAATATTTTTTGTATATTCCGAATTGTATATTTATGAATGATATGAATAATAGCTATAAAACCATAAAGCTTGAGGCCTTTGATGAATTTGTAGAAAAACATTCACGGTTTATCGGATACGCAAAGCCCGTAAAAACCGAGGCGCAGGCGATAGAGTTTATTAATAAAATAAAAAAAGAGCATTGGGACGCCAAACATAATTGTTACGCTTATTCTCTAAGAGAAAGCGGTGTAAAACGCTACAGCGACGACGGGGAACCTCAGGGCACGGCGGGTGTTCCTATGCTCGATGTGCTGAATAAAAACGGGGTTGTCGACGCCGTTGTCGTTGTAACACGCTATTTCGGCGGGGTATTACTCGGTACGGGCGGTTTGGTTCGGGCATATTCTCAGGGAGCAAAAATTGCGCTTAATGCGTCAGGTATAATTACTATGAGCGTTTGCTGTGAGTGCGTCGCTCACTGCACATATAATCGGTACGGAAAATTGAATACTATAATAATCAATAAAAACGGTGTTATTGATAATATAGAATATTCAGATAATGTAACACTAAATTTCCACATTCCTGCGGAAAAAATTTTTTCACTTGAAAAAGAGTTTGCCGACGCCACATCAGGTGAGGTAAAGATAGAAATTATCGACAAAAAATACTATGAAACTGATGAATAAATAAAAAAATTTAAAAAATTTAGGATTTTTTAATTTTTAATCGTATATATAATCGTAACAGATAAGCGGGGGGTGAATTTATGCCGTTACCTGACGGATTTTTACAGGAACTTAAATTACGCAACGATATGACCGAGGTCGCTTCATCGTATGTTAACCTTAACCGCCGAGGTCGTAATATGGTCGGACTTTGTCCTTTTCACGGCGAAAAAACCCCTTCTTTTAACATTTATACCGAAAACGGCTCATTCTACTGTTTTGGTTGCGGAGTCGGCGGAGATGTAATAACCTTTATAATGAAGATTGAAAATTTAGATTACATTGACGCCGTTAAGTTTTTAGCCCAACGCGCGGGAATGAATATGCCAGAGGACGGCTATGACGATTCTATGTCTGCGTTGAGAAAGAGGATTTTCGAGGCAAACCGTGTTGCCGCCCGATTTTTCCACAGTACCCTCTACAGCGAAAACGGCAGAAACGGTCTTGCTTATTTAAGAGGACGAGCCTTGTCCGAGCGTACAATAAGATGTTTCGGACTCGGATATGCCGACGCGAACCGATATTCTCTTGTCAACCATTTAAAGTCGCTCGGCTTTAAAAATAATGAAATAGTCCAGGCAAACTTAGCGTATCAAAATAAAAACGGAAATATTTCCGACAGATTTTTTGACAGGGTTATGTTTCCGATTATTGATTTAAGAGGTAATGTAATCGCTTTCGGCGGACGTATTATGACTGACGCAAAGCCGAAATATCTGAATACTTCGGATACCCCTGTTTTTAAAAAAAGTTCAAACTTGTTTTCCCTTAATAACGCGAAGAATTCAGACGGCAGAACGCTTATACTCTGCGAGGGATATATGGACGTAATAGCCCTTAATCAGGCAGGATTTACAAATGCCGTCGCAACCTTGGGAACGGCGCTTACGCAGGAACAGGCGTTGCTTATGAAACGCTACGCCGATGAGGTCATAATCTGCTATGACTCCGATGAGGCGGGGCAGAAGGCTACGGCAAGAGCAATCGGATTTTTGAGAAACGCAGGCCTTTTAATTAGGGTAATAAATATTCCGGAGGGCAAGGACCCTGATGAATTTTTAAGAAACAAAGGCGATAAAGGACATGACGCATTTAAAAATGTAATCGAATCAAGCGGAAACGATGTGGAATACCGCCTTAGCAAGCTTAGAAATTCATATAATCTTGAACTCACGGAGGGAAAGGTCGGGTATCTTAACGGCGCCGTTAAGATTTTATCCTCGCTTGATAATGCTATTGAGCGTGACGTATATGTTTCAAAGCTGGCAAAGGAGGTCGGAGTATCTCCCGATTCGGTAAAACAACAGCTTTTAAAGGTAACAAGAAGAAAAAGCCGTGAGGAAAACCGAGAGAATTTCAGAAATCTGCAAACTAATTTAAACGGCAGAAATGATAAAATAAATACCGACAGATACAAAAAACAGCGTATTGCGACTGCCGAGGAGGGCGTAATCGCTTATCTTATAAAAAATCCCGACAAGCTTTCCTATGTAATATCAAATTTAGATGAAAATAAGTTTCAAACCGAATTTAACAAAAAGCTTTTTACATATTTCTCTGAAAGAATAAAAAACGGCCAGGATATTTTTTCATCAATATCCGCGGATTTTACGCAAGATGAAATTTCAAAGATTTTTGAAATTGTAAACTCCGATTTTACAAGAATAGTTAATGATAATACTCTGCGTGAAAATATAGATGTCATTAATGATGAGTATTTAAAGTTAAAGACCTCCGATATGTCCGACGCTTCAATGGAGGATATTCAGGAGCAATTAAAAAGACTAAGGAAACACCATCAATAACCCCATTACACAGATGTTTTGAGGAAAGGAATTAAATTTATGGCACAGAACGACAAAAAAACGATTATTAAGGAGCTTACCGAAATCGGAAAATCAAAGGGCAATCTCACCAACGATGAAATAATCGAGGCTTTGGGCGAGGTTGAATTTAAGCCTGAGGAACTTGAAAAACTCTATGATTCTCTTGAACAGCAGGGAATTGAAATAATAGAGGATATTGAGAATATTGATTTTGATGAAATTGCTGAGGATGAATCAAAAAAAGATGATTTAAAATCCGAGTCGGGCGAAGCCATTTCTATTGACGACCCCGTAAAGATTTACCTTAAAGAGATAGGACGCGTTCCTCTGTTAACTCCCGAGGAGGAAATTGAGCTTGCCATTAAAATTGCCGAAGGTGATATACAAGCAAAAAAACGCCTTTCCGAAGCCAATCTCCGCCTTGTTGTAAGCATAGCTAAGCGTTATTTGGGACGCGGTATGCAGTTTTTGGATTTAATTCAAGAGGGAAATCTCGGCCTTATTAAGGCGGTTGAAAAGTTTGACTACACAAAGGGCTTTAAATTTTCAACATATGCTACATGGTGGATTCGTCAGGCGATAACACGAGCGATTGCCGACCAGGCGAGAACGATTCGTATTCCCGTACATATGGTAGAAACTATAAATAAGGTTAAGAAGGTCAGCACTCAAATTCTTCACGAAAAGGGCCACGAGCCCTCATCGGAAGAAATCGCCGAAAAGCTTGATATTTCTGTAGAAAAGGTGCGTGAAATTGTTCGGGTTGCACAGGAGCCCGTATCTCTTGAAACACCAATCGGTGAGGAAGAGGACAGTCATCTCGGTGATTTTATCCCCGACAGCGATACTCCCGCTCCCGTTGATGAAGCGTCACACGCTTTGCTGAAAGAACAGCTTGAGGAGGTTCTTTCAACTCTGACCCCCCGCGAGGCAAAAGTTTTACGCCTTCGTTTCGGTTTAGAGGACGGAAAGAGCCGTACTCTTGAGGAAGTCGGAAGCGAGTTTAAGGTAACCCGTGAGCGTATACGTCAGATTGAAGCAAAGGCTTTAAGAAAGCTCCGCCACCCTTCAAGGAGCAAAAAACTTAAAGATTATTTAGATTAAAAATATTCAAGGAAGAAAGTTTAAATCAGACTTTCTTCCTTTTTTATGGTGTCCTTTAGGGCGTGGAAAAATCCCCCGGTTCAACCGGGGGACGATAAAAAAAGCTTTAGCAAAAG